>NZ_BIMD01000015.1 GCF_004000905.1 Paenibacillus humicus NBRC 102415 | reverse complement strand
GAAAAAGAAAAAAGGCGGCGCTGAGGATCAGCAGTACGTAGATGTTATGAACGGGAAAACTCCTGTAAGAGATTAAACGAAGGGGGAACGAGCATATGGCATTGAAGCCGGAACAATACGTAGCTATCGAATGGCTCGCGCAAGTAAAGAACGGCGGTAAGACGCTGGAGGAGGTCGCAGCCGAGGCGGGAGTATCGCGTAAATGTTTATGGCAATGGCGCCGCGATGACGAGTTTCAACAGGAGCTCAGGCGCGAGATGGTCCGTCATACGATGAACCGGATGCCCGAAGTAATGGCGGCTATGGTAGATAGCGCGGTTACGCTCAAATCCGCAGCGGCCGCGAAGCTGCTCATGCAGGCTAACGATATGATCGTCGATCAGGTCCGTATCGAGCGCAAGATTAGCGAACAGGATTCGGTTGATATCGAAGGATTGAAAGCGCGATTAGATGCGCTGAGAAAAAGAGAGGCGTAACCTTAACGCGCAGGTTCCGGTGTTACCACGCTAGCTAATTCGTTAATCCTACGATTATCTAACGCGTGCTCATCCGGAGCCTGCGTTTTCTTTCGTTTATATAGCGCAGGGCAAGGTAACGAACGGTTACATACGAATACATACGAAGGGTTACGCAAGGATTCCGCCAGTGCGAACGTAAGGGGATCGGAAATTACGAGTTCTTACGACTATTACGCGAAAAGTCTGCACGAGGCGCGGGATGCGAAGGGGTCCGAAAACTCAGGGGGGTCTACCGAATACTTCCGATTTCACGCTGCATAAACGCCTGCATAACCGCCGTCCGTCCGGACTTCATCGCGATAAAGCGGATGGCGTAACGGTGCGGTTTTCTCGCGTTGCATAATCATACATAATCGTACACTGGCGCCTATGTCGCAGGAATGGCGTAGTGGCGCGGATTATCCGTATGCTGGAGGGATTGCGGATCACATATCATCAATCCTCGCGTATGCAGTCGGGTGCATAAACGTCAGGACGATTTAGTACGGTAAAGCGTCGACCCCCCATGGCGGCCCCCTCGAACCCCCTTGACAGCCCCTCGGAGTTTCCACGCAACAAAAATATATCGGGGTGTTTGTCCGCTGGATTGCGGATACGCGTTCAATTGGATACAATAGTATCAGCGGCTATTAACGTATCCTTTACCGAGGACACCGCAATCCATACGGCATGTCCGCAATCCACGGACGCGCTATAAAACGTTGATCTGACGGGGTTTTAACCTTGCGCAGGCTTAACGATAGCTTCACGATCCACAACCCCAACGCCACCGTTACCTGCGGCTGCGGATCAAGCTTCCGCACGGCGAGCGACGCCGGCAAGCCGAAGCCGGACGAGTGCTGAGGCCAGCGCCTCTGAGAAGGTTTTAAGGCGGCGCAGAGTCGGGAGTTTACCTTAGGGTCCAATTCGGAATTCTTACAACCGAAATACAAGGGCTGTGAATTGGGATTAGAAAATACACAATCGTCGAATTGATTATGATCAACCGGCAATACGGCAGTTATGGGTTGTAAATCCGACCTTCCGAACGTTGTATGTTGACATACAACGTTCGGAAGGTTTTTTTGTGTTGAACAGGAAACAGCGAAAAGTTCCAACCCGAAGATGAGCTTATAGCTGCAAGTTAGATTCCGAAAAAGGAAATCCTCCGGCGTAGAATATTTTATTGTTCTTTCCAAGAATCCATTAATGGATATATTTATATCATTCATATATATGCTGTATACTCTTTAGGCAAAAGGGAAAGGAAGATGCGCTTGAAGAGAAAAGGAATAAATGCTCTGCTTGCTCTGCTGCTCCTGGTTGCTTTTACCGCCCAACCGCTATTGGCGGCCCCCAAAGCCACAAGCGTCAAAGTCACCTTCGTAAGCGCGAAGCTGGTCGAGAACAATCATGTCGGCAACGAGTGGCGGTATGAAGCACGGGCTGGCAGCAAGGAGATTGAGGAGGGCCATTCGGTCACGCTGACAGTAAAGGGCAGCGAAACCATCAAGCTGGAAGTGGACGTCGAGGAACAGGACAAGATTCCTGACATCGGAAAAGGAAGCTCAACAATCAAGTTGTCCGCTATCAAGGGCACCGTGACGAAAAAAATGAAAGTGACCGTCGTCGAGAATCGTGGCCGCTATTCCGGAAATACTGCAACATGGGAGTTCGCTTTTAAAATCTCGAAAGCTTCATAAAATCGCATTCAAGCTTTGAGTCCCGCAACTCCGAAGTCGAATAAAAATAGGATGTTCAACCTTGATGGTAAGTAATCAGACCAGCACGGTCTCGAGAACAATTGGAGCCCCCGGAACGAGTCCTCTCGTTCCCGGTTTTTTCAATCGGTTTCAAGATACGGCCTTCAGTCCGCTCACGCCGATTACGATCAGCAGCAGGCTGAGCATCCGCATCCTGCTTTTCGATTCGCCGAAAAAGATCATGTTCGTCACGACGGCAAGAGAGGTTCCGAGACCGATCCATACCGTGTAGGCAATGCTAAGCTGGAGATATTGGAACGAAGCGTAAAGCAGGATGAACGACGCCGCGAAGCCGCCGGCGAACAGCAGGGCGTTCAGCCAGCTTTTGCGCCTGGAGAAGCGGCTGAGTCCTACGACTCCGGTCACTTCGCAGACCGCTGCGGAGAAAACAAAGATCCAACCCATGATGATAACCTCCATGTTGTCTTTCTAAATTGGTTGAACCGGCCATTGGCTGCTTGCCGGTTTATTTCAGCTGTTAGGCGAGGAATCGGCGCTTTTGCCGTCCGCCAGCTTCAGCATGACGATCCCGATCAGCAGCAGAATCATGAACAGGCTTTTGGCGATGCTGAAGGTGCCCCCGAACAGGGTGGCGTCCATCAGAGCGGTGCCGATGGTTCCCGCTGCCGCGAACAGGGCGTAGACGGTGCCGGTAGGGATGGACTGGCAGGCCCGATAAAGGAAGTAGAAGTCGATGACGATGAGAACGGCGATCAGGACGAAGTGCCAAGGGAGATTCGCGGTATGGAAGCCATACACCCAGATCCATTCCATAAGGCAGGTCAGTCCGACGAACAGCCAGCCTAATTGCGGTTTGGCGGGTTTGTTCTTTTGTTGCGCATGCATGAGAGACACACCTTTCGAGATGAAGGAAATCATATAGGAATGAAACGGTTAAACGAAAAAAGGTTAAAACGAATGAATCGTCCTATGAAATGAAGTCCTGCTAATGAATAAAATCACCTTATGAATGAACGTCAGTCATAATTAGCTGTAAAAAGACGGACAGCCGTCATTTCAATCCAAGCCCGGCGACAAGAAACGCTTTAAGCTCCGCGACATGCTCCTCCACGACTGCGCTGTCCGAAGCGGCGTACAAATAATTCTGCTCGGCGGCGGTTTCGATAAGCCCGAGCACCAGCTTGGCTGCGTAAGCGGTCGCGATGGACGGGCGTATTTCGCCGCGTTCCTGGAACTGGACCAGCCTTCCGTTGATCCACTTGTAAATCGGGTCGTAGATCGCTTCCCATTCCCGGACATGCTCCGTCTGGGTGATGCCGGAGTAGATCAGCGCGGACAAATCCCGATGCTGCTCGGTGACCTCGAAGATCGCTTCGACCATGCCGTCCAGCTGCTCTCTGGCGCTGCCGCCGTCATCGATCGCATGCAGCCGGACGAGAATGTTCTGGACCATGACTTCCGCGATCGCCGGCATGACGGACAGCTTTGAAGGGAAATACAGATAGAAGGTGCCTTGGGCGATTCCCGCCTCTTTCACGATGTCGGAGATTTTGGTTTTTTCCATGCCCTTCTCCTGCAAGACCGCAATGGCGGCATTGATAATCAGCTGTCGTTTATCCATGGGAAGCACGATCCTTTTCGCATATGAATGAATGTCAGTCATTTATCTTCAGTTTAATTGTTCCCTTGCAGGATGTCAAGATGCAGAGCCGGTGCCGCTCTGTCTGGCTCCAAGATGAAATGCCCCCTGCTGTCCGATATAATGAGGGATGCCGTTATACCTATCGGCCCATCCCATCCACCAAAGGAGAACCATGAGATGACTGACATCAATGGATTTATCGCCGAGTGGCGCAGCCACCGCAACGTTTTGCCTCAAATGCTGGAACAGGTAACAGATGAGCAGCTGGGCATGAAGCCTTGGGAGAAGGCCATGTCATTGTCCGAGCTCGTCGTCCACATCGCCGGCTCGATGGTCATGTTTGCCGCGACGGTTGCAAACGGCGCCTACATGCCGGGAGGCAAGCCGGCTTCGGTCCATACGGCCGATGAGCTCCGGGCTTTTGTCGCTTCCACGACCGAGCGGGCGGAGGAGCTGCTTCGCTCGATCGGCGGGGAGCAATTGGAGCGGCAGATCGATTTCTTTGGAAATGCGATGCCGGGTCATGTCCTGCTTCAGAATGCGAAGGACCACGAGATCCACCATAAAGGCCAGCTGTTCGTCTACTTGCGTCTGGCAGGCATCGAGCAGCTGCCTTTCTTCGTCAGCCGCGGCTAAGAGCGGACGTTCAATTGACGTTCAATGAATGAGGCTGAGGCATCCGGCTCGAGGCCGTCTGCGTGCAAGAGCACAGCAGCCTGGGCGGATTTGCAGGTTGTCCGGAAGCATAGGGAAGCCCGGTGTCGGACTCGACAGCCGGGGCTTTCTGCTTTCAGGAGGACGAATGGGAAGCCCCGGCGTCGACTTCGATCGCCGGGGCATTTTTATATTCAAGAGGATAACGGGAAATGCCAAGCCAGAGCACTGTCAGCTGAAATCCGTGCGCCAGCTTGATCTGGAGCTGCGGCTCTGTTAATGGAGCTGCTCGGAGAGCGCCCGCCCCGCCTGACGTCCGGTGAACAGGCAGCCGCCGAGGAAGGTGCCCTCCAGCGCGCGGTAGCCGTGCACGCCGCCGCCTCCGAAGCCGGCCGCTTCGCCCGCTGCGTACAGGCCGGGAACGGGAGCTCCCTCGGTGCCGAGCACCCGCCCGGAAAGATCCGTCTGGAGGCCTCCCAGCGTCTTGCGGCTGACGATCCGCAGCCGGACGGCGATGAGAGGACCATGGGCCGGGTCGAGGAATTTATGGGGAGCCGCGGTGCGGATGAGCTTGTCGCCGAGATAGCTTCTCGCTCCGCGGAGAGCTACGATCTGCAGGTCTTTGGAGAATTTGTTGTCCATTTCGCGGTCTCTGGTCAGCAGCTGCCGCTCCAGCTCGGCCGCTTGGATAAGGGAGCTGCCGGCGATCCGGTTCATGCCTGCAGCCAGCTCGGCTGCGCTGCCGGCCGTGACGAAGTCCTCGCCGCGGTCCAGGAACGCCTGGACCGGACCTGGTACGGAAGAGAAGGCCCGTCCCAGGACGCCACGGATGCTCTTGCCCGTCAGGTCCGGATTCTGCTCCGAGCCGGAGAGGGCGAATTCCTTGCCGATGACCTTACGGGTGAGAATGAACCAGGAGTAATCATAACCTGTATCCTGGATGGCCTTCAGCGTGCCCAGCGTATCGAAGCCGGGAAAGTTCGGAGCGGGAAAACGCCTGCCTTCGGCATCCAGCCATATCGAGGAAGGGCCGGGCAGAATCCGGATGCCATGGCGGTCCCAGACAGGGCTCCAGTTGCGGATGCCCTCGGTATAATGCCACATCCGGTCCCGGTTGACGATGCGGCCGCCGGCTTGCTCCGCGATGCCGAGCATCCGTCCGTCGACATGGGCCGGGACGCCGGACAGCATCGTCGCGGGCGGCCGTCCGAGCCGCTCCGGCCAGTTTTGCCGGACCAGCTCGTGGTTTGCTCCAATGCCTCCGCTGGCCACGAGCACGGCTGAGGCATGGAATTCGAACTCGCCGACCGGCTCCCGCGAGCTTGCTTCGCCGCGTCCTGCACGGCTGGGCTCGAGCACGACGCCATGCACCCCGGCGATGGAGGCGCCTTGCGTGATGAAGCCGTCGACCCGGTGGCGGGGACGATAGTCGACGAGCCCCGAGTCTATTGCAGCCCGGACGCGGGCCTCGAACGGCTTCACGATGCCAGGTCCGGTGCCCCAGACGATATGGAACCTCGGCACGGAGTTGCCGTGGCCTTCAGCCAGATAACCGCCGCGCTCGGCCCAGCCGACAACGGGAAAGAAGGAGATGCCGAGGGAGCGCAGCCATGCCCGCTTCTCTCCGGCGGCGAAGTCGACGTAGGCTTCCGCCCATCGGCGGCCCCAGCGGTCTTCGTCCTCCGCACGGTCGAAGCCGGCGGACCCGAGCCAGTCCTGCCAGGCGAGCTCGCGGGAGTCCTTGATGCCCATCCTCCGCTGCTCCGGAGAATCGACCAGAAACAGCCCTCCGAACGACCACCAGGCTTGACCGCCCAGCGACGCTTCCGGCTCTTGATCGACAAGCAGCACCTTCTTGCCGGCTGCGGCCAGCTCGCATATGGCCGTGAGTCCAGCGAGCCCGGCTCCGACCACGATGACGTCGTAATTCATGGATGGCCTCCTTTTATCGGCATAATATGAACATAAAAGCGTTTTCAACAACTTGGGCGGAAAGAAGGCCTGAACACGATTCGGATGCAAAATGATCTTAAATCACCAGGGGGCAAGGGTCAATCGCTAGTGGAGGTTTCTCCCGACCTAAGCCCGGCTCATGGTTTTTCCCCTTTGTGGTAAACTTTCCTTATATGGAGGGGAATTCTATGTACCGAATCACGATCGTCGAGGACGATGACAAGATCGCCGAGCAGCTGGCGGGGGCGCTGGAGCGCTACGGCTTCCAGCCGCAGCGGGCGGCCAGGTTCAAGGAGCTGAACGAGGATTTCCGCGAGCATGCGCCTCATCTGGTGCTGATGGACATCAATCTGCCGTATTTCGACGGCTTCTACTGGTGCCGCCAGTTCCGCCAGCATTCCAAAGCTCCCGTCCTGTTCATCTCCGCTCGATCGGGCGAGATGGATCAGGTGATGGCGATTGAAAACGGCGGGGACGACTATATTACGAAGCCGATCCATCTGGATCTGCTCATGGCCAAAATCAAAAGCGCGCTGCGCCGCGCTTACGGTGAGTACGCGTCCACTGCGGGTTCTGCATCCCACGCTGCCGATCAAGCCGTCGCCATGGGAGCTCTCCGCCTGGATGCGAGCCGCAGCCTGCTGGAATGGCGGGGAGGCTCCGTCGAGCTGACCAAAAACGAGCGGCTGCTCGCGCAAAGCCTGCTTGAGTCGGGGGGCCGGATCGTTTCCCGGGACAACCTGCTTGAAAGCCTGTGGGACGACACGAGCTTTGTCGATGACAATACGCTCACGGTCAATGTGACCCGGCTCCGGCGCAAGCTGGAGGAGATCGGACTAAGAGGCGTGCTGGAAACGGTGCGCGGCCAGGGCTACAGGCTGAATGAAGCTCAACTGGCCGAAGAAGGGGGCGGCCGTTCTTCGGCGCCGGAGAGCCGGGCATGAAGCGGCACTCGGCTCTGCTGCTTTATTTGCGCGGGCAGCTGTTCAGCCTTTCCGTCGTGGCTTCCTCCCTTCTGACCGGAGCGGCGATCTGGTACCTGGAAAGGGTGATGTCTTCCGCCGGCGTCGATTGGGCGGTTCTGGGCTATTTCCTGCTCTTGTCGCTCTGCATGACGGTTGCCGGATTGATGCTCGGCTACTTGCGCCAGAGGGCTTACCTGAAGCAGCTGCTCCGCATGACCGGGCAGCCGGCCGGCTGGAAGCCGCTGCTGTCGCCGGTAACGGCCGAACAGAAAAAAACGGCCGAGCTGATCTCGGTGCTCGGCCATCAGAGCCAGGACCGGCTCGAGCAGCATAACCGCGAGCGGGAGCTGCACCGGCATTTCGTGTTCCAATGGGTGCACCATATGAAGACGCCGGTATCCGTCATCGATCTGATCGCGCAGAACGCGGCCAGCAAGCCGGGCCTTGTCGGCCAGGAGCTTCAGGATGCCTCGGCCAGCCTCCGGGAGGAAACGGACAAGCTGGCCCGCGGCCTCGAGCAGATGATGCACACCGCCCGCCTGGACGAGTTCGCGATGGACTTCCATCCAAGGCGCGTCTCTCTTCACGAGGCCGCCCGCACGGCGGTCAACGCGCACAAGAGGCTCATCATCGCCGCCGGCGTCTATCCCCGCATAACGGGGGAGGGCTGGGTAGAGACCGATGAGAAATGGCTTCATTTCCTGCTTGGGCAGCTGGTGGCCAATGCCGTGAAATATTCTCGTCCCAAGCCCGGCAGCAAACAGCTGGCCATCGCGATCGTCAGCCAGACCGGCGGAGGGACAAGCATCTCCGTCCGGGATGAAGGCATCGGCATTCCGGCGCAGGATATTCCCCGAGTGTTCGATCCGTTCTTCACCGGAGAGAACGGACGCAAGACGGAGGAGTCGACGGGCATGGGCCTCTATCTGGCCCGGGAGGTCGCCTCGCGCATGGGCGTCGGCCTGGAGCTGGAATCCGCGGCGGGAGAGGGGACGACCGCGACACTGTCTTTCCACGGGAAAGCCATCCATAAGGATCTCCAAGTCAGGTGACAATGTTGTAAGGCGGGCTGTAAGCTGAATCAATGGGCCGGCCGCGGCCTCCCGGCTATACTTGGAACCAAGCCAGACAGAGAAACAAGATAGAATCGGGAGGATCCAAACGACATGAACATTCTGGAAGTCAACTCGCTGGGCAAAATCTACAGCACCAAAGGCGAGGTCAGCTATAAAGCGCTGGAAAGCATCGATCTCAACGTCGGCGCCGGAGAATTCGTCGGCATCATGGGCCCGTCGGGCAGCGGCAAGACGACCCTGCTCAATCTGCTGTCGACGATCGACAAGCCGACATCCGGCACGATCCAGGTGCGCGGCATCAATCCGGCCGGCCTGTCCGAACGCAAGCTGGCGCTGTTCCGGCGCCGCGAGCTCGGATTCGTGTTCCAGGATTTCAACCTGCTCGACACGCTCAGCCTGAAGGAGAACATCGCGCTGCCGCTCGTGCTCGACGGCGCATCCCCGTCCAAGATCGAAGCGGCGCTGGAGCCGGTGGCGGCTCTGCTCGGCATCGCTCCGATATTGGCGAAGCGCCCTTACGAAGTATCGGGCGGCCAGAAGCAGCGCGCCGCCATCGCGCGCGCCATCATCCACCAGCCGTCGCTGCTGCTGGCCGACGAGCTGACGGGCAATCTCGATTCCAAGTCGGCCAAGGACGTCATGGAGTCGCTGAAGGACCTCAATGAACGGCTCGGCGCGACCGTGCTCATGGTGACGCATGACCCGTTCAGCGCCAGCTACTGCCAGCGGATCATTTTCATCAAGGACGGCCGCTTCTTCTCGGAGATCCGCCGCGGGGACAACCGGCAGGCGTTCTTCCAGCAGATTCTGGACTCGCTCAGCGTGTTGGGAGGGAATTTCGATGACGTTCCGTTCGCTCGCGCTTAACAACATCCGGGGCAGCTGGCGCTCCTACGCCGCTTTTTTCCTCAGCAGCGTGTTCTCCGTCATGATTTTCTATTTGTACGCCTCCTTCCTCATGCATCCCGATGTGGCCAGCGGCCATATCGTCCATGCCAACGAGGTCAAGCCGATGATGAAATTCTGCGAATATCTGATCGTCATCTTCTCGTTCTTCTTCGTCCTGTACTCCAGCTCGGCCTTCCTCAAGACGAGGAAGAAGGAGTTCGGCCTGCTGTCGCTGTTCGGCACGACACGAGGCCAGCTCCGCAAGATGGTCGTCTACGAAAGC
The DNA here is from genome assembly GCF_004000905.1 of Paenibacillus humicus NBRC 102415. Lineage (GTDB taxonomy): Bacteria > Bacillota > Bacilli > Paenibacillales > Paenibacillaceae > Paenibacillus_O > Paenibacillus_O humicus. The sequence goes on along the minus strand of NZ_BIMD01000015.1, from coordinate 90,900 downwards.
ATGGCCATCGCGGTGCTCTCCATCGGGGCGGGACTCGGTCTGGGCATCCTGCTCAGCAAGCTGTTCCTGATGGCGCTGGAGGTGCTGCTGCAGAGCGATGTGCCGATCCGCTTCGCCATTCCCGGCCAGGCGGTGCTGCTCACCGGCGGAGGCTTCCTGCTGCTGTTCCTCGCGATCGCCCTCATTACGGCGATGACCGTAGGGAGGCAGCAGATCGTCGAGCTGCTCGGCGGTGCGAGGCGTCCCAAAAAAGCGCCTGCCGCATCGCCCTGGCTGTCCATTCTCGCTGCGGCATCCCTCGTGGCGGGTTATGGGCTGGCCTGCTGGATGACGCCGATGAACTTTCTGATTTTCGCGCTTCCGGTCATCGGACTGACGACGCTCGGAACGTATTTCCTTTACACGCAGCTGAGCGTGGCCGTGCTGAATCGGCTCAAGCGGAGCAAGGGCATTTTCTACAAGCGCACGAACATGCTCGTCATCTCCCAGATGTCTTACCGGATCAAGGACAACGCTCGGGTGCTGTTCGTCGTCACGATTCTGAGCGCGGTCGTCATGAGCGCGGCCAGCACGGTGTATGTGTTCCAGAAGCTGCAGCGCGATCAGATCCTGGAGCATACTCCGTTCACGGTCGGATATGTGGAGCGCGGCGACGGCCATCCGGTCATGGACCCGGCGCAGGCCCGCAAGCTGCTCGAAGACGGAGGAGGCCGCATCGCCGAGCAGGCGGAGCTCCAGGGCGTCGTGGCGAAGGGGCTAACTTCGGCGGCGGCGGGCTGGAAGCCCGAAGATTCCCGCAAGGCGATGGCGGTGTCGGCTTCCGACTACAACCTGCTGGCCAAGCGGGCCGGGCTCGATGCGGTCAATCCTGCCGAGGGCGAGGCCGTCATCAGCTTTCCTTATAAGGAAATGAAGGGAAGCAAAACGAAGCCGAACGAAACCGTCTCGGGCAAGGCTGGCGGAGCGAGCTTCGAGCTGAAGCTGCAGAAGCTCGTGTACGGCAGCGTCTTCAGCCCCGTAAATGACGCGACCTATCTGCTGGTCGTTCCCGATTCCACGCTGCAAGCATGGAAGGACGGGGCTCCATCGGCGGAGCGCCTGCGTGCGTACGGCTTCGAGCTTAGCGATTGGGAGCGTGCGCTGCCTGCCGTCCAAACTTTCGAAAAGGCGCTCGCCAAAGAGCAGAAGAGCTTTGTCCAGAGCTACAGGGTCGAGAGCTACCGCGACATGAAGCAGTCGATCGGCCTGACCATTTTCGTCGGCCTCTTCATCAGCGTCCTGTTCTTCGTCGCTGCTGGCAGCCTGCTTTACTTCAAGCAGTTCACCGAGCTGCAGGAGGATCAGAGCCAGTTCCAGGCGCTGCGCAAAATCGGCCTCACCGCCGGCGAGCTGCGCCGCACGGTAGCGGCTCAAGTCGGCATCCTGTACCTTGCGCCCTGCCTGCTCGGCATCGTCCACAGCGTATTCGCGATGTTCGCCTTGGGGACGCTGATCGGAACGCCGGTCTGGATGTACGGCCTGATCATCATGGGCATCTACATTCTGCTCCAGGGCGTGTATTTCCTGATCTCCTGCACGGCATACACGAGAAGCATTCTGAAGCTGCCTGCAAGCTGAACCCGATAGTCTATTGATCGGGAAGGGAAGGGCTGATAGGCCTTGCACGCCTTCGCAAGAATCAATAGAAGGGCGAGTGATCCCGTACGGGCAGCAGGAATCGTGCGAGGGGCAATGGAGCCATAAACTCGTCAAAAAGAGCGGACCCCCGGAAAAAGTTCCGGAGGTCCGCTTTTTTTGGATTCGGCTTTTCTCAAGCGCGGCTTCGCGAGAGCAGCAGGAACGAGCCGCCGATAATGAACAGCAAAGCAAGGAACGGGAATACGGAGGCGAAGCCGCTGAGCAGCGCGCTGATCGAGAAGACGGCGCTGAACAGCAGGCCGATCACGAGCAGGATATTGATCGGGATAAGCAGCCAGCGGTTCCGGTTTCCGAACCAATAGAATTCCCACAGGCCGAACGGAACGGCCAGGATGAAGCCGGGCCAGATCGAGCCCCAGTTGTCCAGCAGCATGGCGAACTGGCAGACGAGGCCGGCCGCCAGCAAAATCCCGCCGGGAATGAGAAGTCCAGGAGCGCGGCGTCCGAGCAAGGAGAAGTACATCCAATGGAAGAAGATGCCGAGCGGGATCACGAACAGGCTTGGCCAGAAATGGCCGAAGATGAATCCGGGACCGACGCTGCGGCCTTGCTGCAGCATCATATAGACCCCGAGGAGGATGAGCGCCGCTCCGAGGACGGCTTTTGCTTGGCGAGTCATGATTCCACCCTTTCGGCTGTAGGCCACCTGCAGAACGCGGTTGATGGCCGTTTTTTTCCACTATACCAAGGCTGCGGCCTGCTGTCCTCCTGCCGGAGGGAAATCAGATCCCGGACTTAAGTCCAGGTCGAGGCTGTCTCAGGCTCTCATCCTTCCCCGGCGTCTGCCTGGAAGGCTGCAGCGGGCAATAGAGGCCATAAGCCTCGGACAATCATCCAAGAGAACGAACGCCTGAAAGCATAGAATAGAAGAGAAAGAGGAAAGGAGAACCGATCCAAATGGAAGAATTCGCAGCAGATTCGGCCTTCCCGGCGGATGAAGTGCCTGCGGCTGCCGTTGCGGCTGCCCAGGACGCTCCCGTTCAAGGAGAGGCAGTCCCCGAGACGGCGAATGCCGAGGATGAGCTGGCCTATGTGCAGAAGGCGCTGTCGCTGCCGCTTCATGCGGGGAAGGGCGGCGGACGCATGCTCTCGAGCAAGATGGCCAAAACCGCCGCGCTTCTCTCCCATCCGTCCATCGCTCCCCATATTCCCCCGACCCGGCCTTACACGGAAGCCAATCTGAAGAGCATGCTGGAGCAGCACGGGATGGTCGTCATCAAGCCGGTTCGCGGGACCGGGGGAATCGGAGTCATCAAGATCGAGCGCAGCGGAAGCGGATACAGCTATACGCACAGCTCGAGGACCCGCTCGGCCTCGTCGGTCCCATCCCTCCACAGGGCTCTGAAGCCGCTGCAGAAGGGGCGCGCCTACATGATCCAGAAAGGCATCCAACTGGCGACAGTTGGAGGAAGGCCGATCGACTATCGGGTCAAATACGTGAAAAACGGAAGCCGCTGGGAATTCCGCTCGATGGTCGGGCGCGTCGCCAGGCCGGGATTGTTCGTCACGAATCTGTGCCGGGGCGGCAGCCAGCTGACGGCGGCCCAAGGAATAAGCCGCTCGCTGTCCTCGAAGCTGGTGAGGAGCAAAAAGCAGGAAATGCGCAGCCTGACCCGAATTTCAGCGTCGGCGCTGGAAGCCCGCTTTCCCGGCATCGGCCAGCTCGGCTTTGATTACGGCCTCGACAAAAGCGGGAAGATATGGATTTTCGAGGTCAACACCCGTCCTAAATAGGCATGCAGCCGAGCATTATCATTACCCTCCCCATCTCCCGCTCAACCTTGCTGGAGCCTGCAAAATCTTTATCGGAAATAAAGTATTCATCAAACTTTTTTATTGAATTTCCCTCCCCTCCGGTTGTGTATAACTCTGTCCACAGTAAGCATGAAGAGTTTCCTCAAGATTTTCCAAATACCCACAATTTGTGCACATCTTGTACACCGTTCCATGTGGATAACGGAACGCTTGTTCCTTGAAAACAGCCCATGCTAAGATTGGGAAGAAATAGAAATTCAATTCGAAAGGAGGCTGAAATATGGAGTTGTTGTCTGATGAGCTGCTGATCGAGACTTACTTCAGCGCGGTCCAGTTCAATCTGGATTACGATTTCATCAAGCTTTTGAAGGGTGAGCTGAAGCGCAGACAACTGAGTCCCGAATCCATACTTTTAGGCGCTTGATGACTTCTTGGCCGCGCTTGTTGTTCCACGGCCATCCGGATGGAAATCAGGGATGGACGATCACAGCTCAATGCGGACGCTGACTCCGCAGCTGCTGGAGCAGGCGGGACAATACACCATATGATAACAAGCCTGTTCCAATCCGCCGGACAGATCGTCGGTCTGTACTGGCGAGTACGGCGAATACGGGCCTGCATAATCCGCCGCGGGACCGCAGTCTTCGGCCGGTCCTGCGCAGTGCGGGCATGCCGCATAGAGAAGCCGGATTCCATTGCATACGGGACACATAAAATAGGGTACCCTCCCAAGACATCGTTTGCTGCCGCTCAATCGGAAGCATGGCGCATGTCGAGGTAGGATACCCTTATTTTTTCGGTTCTAACGGGTCTGATTCGAGGATCTTCTTCCGTTATGGCCTACAGCTTGAGATTGCTGCTATGTCCAGGCGAGAGCTTGGCGGAAGGATCGATATAGACTTTGGCGTTGTTGACGGCCGTCGGCGCTTCGCCGAAACCGACCGCGATCAGCTTCAGCTTGCCCGGATAAGTCGTGATGTCGCCGGCAGCGAAGATACCGGGCACGCTCGTCTCCATCCGGGTGTCGACGACGATGCTGCCTCCCTCGATATCGAGGCCCCACTCGGCGATCGGGCCGAGAGACGATACGAAGCCGAAGTTGACGATGACCGTATCCGTATCCAGCACGGTCTCCTCGCCGGTCTTCACATGGCGCAGAGTGACCCGCTCAATGTAGACCTCGCCCTCCAGCTTGGCGATCTCGGTCGGGACAAGCACCCGGACGGTGGATTCCTGCAGCTTGGCTACGCTGTGCTCATGAGCGCGGAATTTATCCCTTCTATGGATCAGGGTGACGCTTTCGGCGATCGGCTCGAGCATGAGCGCCCAGTCGACGGCGGAATCGCCGCCGCCGCTGATCAGCACCTTTTGGCCCTTGAACTGATGCAGATCGCTGACGAAGTAATGCAGGTTCTTCTTCTCGTACAGCGCCGCCTCCGGCAGCTCGAGCCGGCGGGGCTCGAAGGCGCCGACGCCTGCCGTGACGATGACGGCGCGGGCCCAGTGGACAGCTTTGTCGGTACGAATCTCGAACAGCCGCTCCCCGTGCTTGACGAGAGAGGTTACCTTCTCCTCCAGGCACACTTCCGGCGCGAAATGATCCAGCTGCCGCCGCAGCGAATCGACGAGCTCCTGGGCGGTAACCTTGGGAAAGCCGGCGACATCGTAGATGTGCTTCTCGGGATACAGGGCGGCGAGCTGGCCGCCCAACTGCGGCATGCTTTCAATGATCTTGACGGATGCCTGGCGCATGCCGCCGTAAAAGGCGGCGAACATGCCTGCCGGCCCGCCGCCGATAATGGCGATGTCGACCGGTTCCGCATTGGATTCCAATCCTGTCATTTCCGCACCTCCAGAACATGGGCTACAGGATCATTATACGCCTGCCCGGGCGTCCAAGGGAAACGGCGCAATTGTACGTTCTTCTAATTATTTTCGTAGGAAATGACCTTGATGTGCCAATCCTTATTTTGATATCATGGCAGGAGTATATTTGGATCATTAGATAGCAGGATGTCAAGAGATGGATTGGAAGGGAACGCCATATGAGCAATATACCGAAGATCGTCATACTGGGAGCAGGCTACGGAGGCATTCTGACCGCGCTGAAGCTCCAGAAGCAGCTGAACTACAACGAAGCGGACGTCACGCTTGTCAACAAGCACGACTACCATTATATTACGACCCATTTGCATATGCCGGCAGCGGGAACGGACAATCCCGAGAATGCCCGCGTCAATATTTCCAAGCTGATCGATGAATTCAAGATCGACTTCGTGAAGTCCACGGTCGTGCAGATCCGGACGCAGGACAAGAAGGTCATTCTGGAGGACGGAACGCTGTCCTACGACTATCTGGTCATCGGCCTCGGCGGAGAGCCGGAAACGTTCGGCATCCCGGGCCTCGCCGAGCATGCGATGAACATCCGCAGCATCAACTCGGTCCGCCTCATCCGCGAGCATATCGAGTACCAGTTCGCGAGGTACAAGCGGGAGCCGCATCGCACCGATTACCTGACGTTCGTCGTCGGGGGAGCGGGCTTCACCGGCATCGAGTTCGTCGGCGAGCTGGCCGACCGCATCCCGCAGCTATGCCGCGCGTTCGACGTGGACCGCTCGCTCGTGAAGCTCTACAACATCGAGGCGGCGCCGTCCGCGCTGCCGGGCTTCGATCCGGAGCTGGTGAAGTACGGCATGGACGTGCTGGCCAAGAAAGGCGTCATCTTCCGCATCGGGACCGCGATCAAGGAATGCTCGCCCGACGGCGTCATCGTCGGCGACGGCGAGGAGATCCGCTCCAAGACCGTCATCTGGACCGGGGGCATCCGCGGCAACCGGCTGATCGACGAGGCCGGCTTCGAGACGATGCGCGGCCGCGTCAAGGTCGACGACTACCTGCGGGCTCCGAACCAGGAGAACATCTACATCATCGGGGACAATTCCCTGATGTTCAACGAAGAGGGCCGTCCGTATCCGCCGACCGCCCAGATCGCCATGCAGCAGGGCGTCACCTGCGCCCACAACCTGGTCGCGGCGATCCGCAGCCAGCCGCTGAAGACATTCGCCTTCAGCAACAAGGGCACGGTCGCCTCGCTCGGCAAAGGCGAGGGCATCGGCGTCGCCTTCGGCAAGAAATACCAGGGCCGCAAGGCCGCCTGGCTGAAGAAGATGATCGACCTGCGCTACCTGTTCATCATCGGGGGAATCCCGCTCGTCCTGCGCAAAGGGAAGTTCTTCTAATGCGCCACTGCAGCGTGCAGGTGCGCGGCCTGCTGACGAGAGACGAGCTTGACCGGTACAACGCGCTGATGGAAGTGGGCTCCTATCTGGAGTCCCAGAACCGCCACGACTTGGCCTATACCGTCCAGAAGGAAGTGGACAGGCTCATCGAGCCGGGCATCGAGCGGCTCAAGGAGAAGGGCCGGCAGCGCGACCGGGACACCGAGGAATATCTGAATGCCAAGAGGCTGGCCGCCGAGGCCGGTCTCGAGGATGACGAAGACGAGGATTGAAGCGAAAAAGCCGCAGGCTGAAAGGGGAAAACCCTTCCGCCTGCGGCTTTACTTCTGCTGCCATGCGCCTGCTGCGCAGAGCCTGCCTCGACCGGGATATCCCGGTCAGGGCATCAAACGGACAGCAGCTGCTCCAGCTTGGCGCCGTCGAGCAGATTGCCGATGAAAAACTCGCCGAAGTCGCCGTAGCGAGCGCTCACCTCGTCGAACCGCATCTCGTAGACGAGCTTCTTGAACTGGAGGGCGTCCTCCGCGAACAGCGTCACGCCCCATTCCCAGTTGTCGAAGCCGACGGAGCCGCTGATGATCTGCTTGACCTTGCCGGCGTACTGGCGGCCGATCATGCCGTGGCTGCGCATCATCGCGCGCCGCTCGTCCATGCCGAGCATATACCAGTTGTCGCCGCCGTCGCGGCGCTTGTTCATCGGATAGAAGCAGATGTGGCGGGCTTTCGGAAGCGTCGGCTTGAGGCGGGCCACGATGTCCGGGTTCTGCATCGGATCCTCGCCCGGCTTGCTCATGTAGTTGCTGAGCTCCACGATGCTGACATAGGAGTAAGCGGGCTTCGTATAGTCGCCGAGCGGACTCTTGTTGAAGCTCGTCTCCAGTTCGCTGAGCTCCTCAAGCGTCTCGCGAAGATGCATGATGACGAAGTCGGCTTTCTGGCCGACGACGGAATAGAACGCCGTGCTGCCCTTGCGGTCCTGCTCGTCGCGTGTCCACCCGGCCAGCATGGATTGGATGGAGTCCAGCGCGGAAGCGCGGTCTCCGGCGCCGGCCGCTTTCCAGGCCTGCCAGTCGATCGTGCGGAAATCATGGAGAACGTACCAGCCCTCCAGCGTTTGTGCTGCGTCACTCATTTCCGTTGTTTCTCCTTCCATAAGAAGGGCATGCCTGCACCCCTCCTGCCATGTCTCCCATTGTATCGAATCGCCTCAAGCAGAGCAACCGGAGCGGGAAGCTGCAAATTGACTTGCGGGCAGGCTTGGCATAAACTTAGAAGGAACCGCGTTTGGTATGCGAGAACGGAAGGATGATAGGCGGCATGCTTCAAATTATAATTGCGACGGTGCTCTTTTTTGTGATGATGTTTGGAATCGGATTCATCCTGAACATGCTCATGAAGACAACCTGGTTTCCGATTTATCTGTTCCTGATCGTACTGGTGCCGATCTACATATGGTCCACCTGGGACCACAGCGTCTCGGTGGCCGATAATATAGGAGAGTTCACGTTCATCGATTGGATGCCGGTCATCGGCGCCCTTGTCGGAGCCTATGTAAGCGGGTATGCCATCCGCAAGCTCCGCATCGGCGGCTTCAAGATGTTCTAGGCTTTTGCCGGAGTTTCAAAAAGGAAAGCGGCCGACATGCGGCGCTTTCGCGGCCTGCTCGTTCCATAGGCTGCGGGCGCTGCCATGTCTTTTTTTTCTCTCCCGCCCAAGGAGATCCCGGCTCGGCTCCGCATGGGGCCGGCCGATGAGGGCGGCGCCATAAAATGGTCGGGCAAGAAGGCTGGACCGGCTTCCCGAATGGTGTCGGATAGGCTCGATTCTATGATACACTAGTAGGACGAAGAAAGAAGGGGTGGAAGAAACGATGCGCATAGACAGCCGGCTGCAATTCACCGAACATCACCGGTTCTGTGTGTACCGGAGCTTCTCGCTAAGTCCGCTCGACCAGCGGATGCTGACGCTTATCTACCAGCCGATGACGGGAGCGGCAGCCGCTTCCCTCTATCAGTTCCTTTATTATCAGGTCGCGGAGGGCTACAGCGGGTATTCCTCTCTCGACAGCCAGCGCAAGCTGTTCCTCGGTCTAGGCCTCGACATGAACGATGCCGGCCGCCGGGAGCTGGCCGCATGCGCTTCCGTTCTGGAGGCGCTCGGCTTGCTGACGACCTGCCGGCTGTTCCTGCCGGGCCAGGAGGACGTCATGTACGAATACGAGCTGACAGCGCCGCTGTCGCCGGCCGAGTTTTTCCAGAACCAGCATCTGAGCATGCTGCTGCGGGACAAGGTCGGCAAGTACGGCGTCGTAAGCCTCCAGGAGTCGCTGTTCCAGCGGGAGCCGGACGAGCTCGCCCAGCATGAGCTGGTCAAGGAGAACATTTCGATGCCGTTCTACGAGCTGTTTCGTCTGAACGCCGCCGTCGATCTGGAGCTGGAGCAGGCTCTCGAGGAAACGTCGCCGGTCCGCAAGGCTCCGGTCCAGCCGGAGCAGCCGAGTGCCGGAATCCAGTATGGCGACCTTATCTACCGCTTTCCGCGGGGATCGGCGAACCGCCCTTACGTGGAGAGGCTGCGGGGGGATCAGGACCGGATGGCCCAACTGAATTACGTCGCATACAAATACGGTCTCGGGGCTGCCGACCTCAGCAGGCTGCTGGACGAAGAGGATGTATTCGACGGACGCGGGGAGCTGCAGCTCGACGACTTGCAGCTCAAGGCCGCCCAGATGTACCGGCAGGACCGCAAGCGCGAGAGCGACCGGGCGCGCCAGACTTCTCGGATGCAGGAGGAGACGGAAGCCGAGCAGCCGGAGCACGGCGTGCTCGCGGAGCATTATTTGCCGGTTCCGTCGCAGCTGTCCGGACGATGCGACATTCAGCAGTACAACATGCTGATGCGCAACGAGCCGCATACCCGCTTCCTGCGCCGGTTTTTCCCCGGCGCCGTGCCGGACTGGATCGAGCGGCAATTCGAGCGGATCGACCTTCACTACAAGCTGCCGGGACCGGTCATCAACGTGCTCGTCCATTATGTCTTCGGGATGAAGGGATCGTCGCGCGTCACGAAAACGTTCATTGAAGCGGTCGCCTCCAATATGCTCGTGCAGCAGGTGGACGAATTCGAGAAGGCGGTCGGTTATGTGAGGGAGCAGATTGAAGTGGAGCGCTCCCGCGAAGCCCAGCAGGCCGGCGCACCGGGCAGGGGGCAGGCTGCTTCCCAGCCGCGGAGCGCCCCGGCTGCCGGCGGCAGAGGCGGCTACCGCCGGACGGGAGCGTCGCGCAAGCCGGTGCTGCCGGTCGTGGGGGATGACGCCGCCGCTCCGGAGGTATCGCCGGAGGAGCTGGAAGAGATTTTGCAGCTTGCGCGCAAGCTGGACGGCAAGTAGAATTTGAGCCCATCGGGCTTTTTGGATAAACGGCCAGCATGAGAAAGAAAGGAGGAGGCAGCTATGGAATCCCTGAAGGATTTGCTCAAGACGATGCCGGGAGGAGCCCAGATTCGGGCCCGGGCCCAAAAGCAGCTGCAGGAGCTGCTGGACGATCCGGGCGTCCGCAAGCTGCGGGAGCAGCATCCCGATATTGACGAAGGCGTGGTGCGGCGCAATTCCAATCTGGTCTATCAATACGTCAAGGAGCATCGCAACTGCTCGGCCTGCCCGGGACTGGACGAATGCCCCAACGACTTCCAGGGCCATTATACGCTGCTGTCCGCGGACGGCTCCAGCGGCGAAACCCGCCTGATCGACCGGAAGACAGCCTGCCGCAAGTTCATCGCCCGCCGCAACGAGGAGCTGATCCGCAGCCGCATCCGCAGCTTCTACGTCAGCGACAAGGTGCTGGCCAAAGCGTATTCCTTCGAAGACATCGCGAGGAAGGACTCGGCCCGCCTGCCGGCGGTCAAGCAGATTCTTCAATATATCGACCGGACCAAAGAGCAGGGCCTACAGACGGACGGACTGTACTTGACCGGCCAGTTCGGAACGGGCAAGACGTTCCTGATGGGCTATATGATGGGAGAGCTGGCGAAGCTCGGCTACTCGGGCGTCATTGTCTACATGCCGGATTTCGTCGAGGATCTCAAGGCGATGTTCGGCGAGCCGGGCCGTCTCAAGGAGACGATCGATCTGATGAAGGAAGCCGATATTCTGATCTTCGACGACATCGGCGCCGAGAACCTGAGCCCGTGGGTTCGGGATCATGTCATGGGCTCGATTCTGAACTACCGGATGGAGCGCAAGCCGACCTTCTATACCTCGAACCACGCTCTCGACGATTTGGAGCAGCATTTCAGCTTCACGAGCAAGGACGGGGAGGAATACCACAAGGGCCGCCGGATCATGGACAGGATCCGCCCGTTCGTGGAGGTCATCATGGTCAAGGGAAGCAACAAGCGCGGATCCCGGGGAGCTAATCCGGGAGCGGAAACCTGAACATCTCAAGCCATAACGTCCCGATCGAGACTTCCGTCTCGCATCGGGGCTTTTTTTCGTTTTCTTCCCCTGCTTGACCGATTCTAACCAGCTTGCCCATGACGCTTTGCCGGAACAAGCCCGCGGCGAATTACCGGAAGTTTGCTCGAAACGTGACTTGTTTTGGATGAGACCGCCTTCGACAGAAACATTTCCTCCATAGTGCCGTTAAAGAGGGTACATTCGCTGGCCCGCATCCGCGATGCGGTTTTTTCTTCTTCCGCGGTTCCGGCAGAAAACCCTTAGGAGGACTGCAAAGATGAGGAAAATCGCTCTGGCATTGCTCGCGTTATCGTTGCTGCTTGGATTAGCCGTCCCAGCCGCGGGAGCGGCGACGCTGACGACGGAGGAGAAGTTCCAAGTGCTGAAGCGGCAAGGTATTATGACCGGTTTCGAGGACGGATCGTCTCGCCTGAACGAACCCATGTCCCGCGAACAGTTTGCTTCCGTGCTCTATAAGCTTCTCGAATTGCCTCATTCCAGTTCCACAGTCGGCTTCGCGGATGTTCTGAAGACACGCTGGTCGTTCACAGCGGTCCAAGCGGTGCGAAGCGCAGGCATCATGGTCGGCAAAGGAAATAATCGATTCGAGCCGACCGCCGCGGTGAAGGTCGAAGAGCTGGCTGTCGTGCTGCTGAAGGTCAACAGCATCCCTGCCGATCCGAAGTCCGGATTCGTTGGCAAAGCATCGGCCTGGGCGAAGGATGCGGTCGGAACCTCTCTTAACAAAGGCTGGATCGCCCCGAGGAACGACTACACGGTCAACGCTACGCGAGGTGTGCTCGTGGAGGCTGTCTACGCGGTCTATGCGGGCTGGGCCAGTGCGCTCGACGTGAAGTCGGTCGAAGGACTGAGCGTCCAGTCGGTGCGGGTGAATCTGAAGGCGAAGGCCGACTCGGCGGATATCGGACAATTCTCCCTGAGGGACGATCTCGGCAACGTCGTGCCGATCCTTCTCGCGACGGTCGGAGGAGACGGGATGTCGGTATTGCTTACAACAGGCTACCAAATCGAAAACCGCAAGCATACCTTAACCATCGAGAGCAAGGCGTGGGCGTACACTTCGGCGAGATCGGACATGGTGAAGCCGACGATAACTGCGTTCGACCGGTCAACAGCCCGCAGCTATGTCCTGACGTTCTCAGAGCAAGTTGACACCAAGACGGCAACGAGTCCCGCGAACTACTTGTTCTCCGGCGGATTGAAGATAACGACGCTGCAGCTCTCTTCGGACAAGAGGCAGGTCACGTTCTCCACGTCGGATCAGTCGGACAACACTCGGTACTGGCTGACCGTCAAGAACGTCAAGGATCTCGCCGGCAACGTCATGGACACGCGATCGGATTTGTCTATCGTAGGCAACGACGACACGACAAAGCCGGCGATCATCGATTCGGAATTTAAGGTGAATGCGGATGCTTCTTTGACCGTCAAATTCAGCGAGAAGGTGAATCGGGACATTGCCGTGCAGACCGGACGGTACAGCATCGACGGCTTGGCGATCGTATCAGCGAGTCTGGACAACGAGGGGCGCACCGTCACGCTTCGGACATCGGCCCAACATGACAAGACCGTGTACAGCCTTGCCGTATCCGGCATTCCCGACCTGGCTGGCAACATGATGGATAAAAAATCCGGCCTTCTGTTCGGGGGCATCTCCAATCCGATCCTGCCGGTGAAGCTTCAGAGCATAGCCGCGGTTAACGAGAACACCCTGGAGATCGCGTTCGACAGAGATATCAAGGACGCAGACGTCGGTTCCTTAGCAGCAACGATTCTCAAGGATAACGGTGCCAACGTCTCGATGTCCGGCTGGAGCAAATATGTCGTCCGCAAGCCGGGAACGAAAAGGATCGTTGCGGTCCAATTCCGCACGGGAACCGATTCGAATCCGAGCTTGTTCGATCCTGGCCACGTATACACGGCGAGGGTAACAGGCGTGTCGTCGCTCATCTCGCGGGACGGCGCGAACGAATCCGCGTTCGCGGGAACCATAGCCGCCAACGAGGCTCCTTATGCGAAACAGGTGATTGTCTTGAACCGAACGACGATTAAGGTCGTATTCAGCGAACCGGTGAAAAACGTGAACGAGCCATATTTCGTGATGAAGGAACAGGGAGGAGATGCTGTCGGCATCTCCCATGACGAATTGAACAACACGGGCGCGGTTGTCACCGAGGTGACGCTGAAGCTGTCCAAGGATATGACGCCGGGCCAGGTCTATGTTCTCACGTTCAAACCGGGCATAACCGATGCGGCAGCCTTCAACGGATGGAAGACGAAAAACGGCAATGAGGACATCAGCCTTCTGTTCACAGGTGTTTAATTTTCCAGCACTCATTGACGGCTGCCGAAAGAATGGACCGTTCTCACCCGAGAAGTACAACCTCTTTTATTGACGAGACACCTAATGGTGTCTTATGATTGAAATGTCACCAATTGGTGTCCGGTTATCGGTTCAATTGAATACGTAGGAGAGGGTGTTGTGAGCGAGAACAGCCCGCTGCGGGATGTATATGACGCGATTGCGGACCCGACCAGGCGTAGGCTGATCCGTCTGCTGGCAGAGGCGGATGAGATGCCGCTTCATGAATTGACGGCTCAGTTCGAGATGGGCCGCACAGCCGTATCCAAGCATTTGAGCATTTTAAAGGAAGCTGGACTCGTGCGCGACCGCAAGGTCGGCAGGGAAACGCGGTTCAGGCTGCATGCCGCTCCGCTAAGAGAAATTCAAGATTGGGTCGCTTTCTACAGCAAGTTCTGGAGCGCGAATATGTCGCGCCTGAGTCGACTATTAGAGGAGGAAGAAGAATGAGTTTAACCTTATCCTTGGATTTCCAGTATACGGCGTCGATCGAGAAGCTTTGGTCCGCCATAACCGATTCCGGCAAGCTTGCCAAGTGGGTCGTCGATATTCACAACGGCCAGCCGATGGAAAATGATTTCAAGCCCGTCGTAGGACACCGTTTCCAGTTCCGCACCCAGCCGTCCGAATGGTGGGATGGAATCATCGATGGCGAAGTGCTTGTCGTGGAAGAGCCCGACAAGCTGTCCTATACCTGGGCAAGCGGCGCAGAGAAGCACACGGTTACGTGGACGCTGCAGGATTTGGGGGACGGAAAGGTCAACCTGCATCTCGAACAAGTCGGATTCACAAATGCCCAAGGACTCGAAGGCGCTAAATACGGCTGGAGCAAATGGTGCGGGGAGCTTGAGAAGGTGTTGGCGCTATAGGCAATTTCATTCCGTATGGCGGGAGCTTACCCGTCCTGAATGCTGTACGATGGGGTTCGACAGGGGAACCTGCTCAACCCGAAACAGACCTAAACCGGCTGCATGCAACCTGCAGCCGGTTTAGGTCTGTTCGGATCATCGGACAAGCTCTTGCCGTTTCTTTTTTGTACGCATGAATTCATCCGGAAATGCCGGAAGGAAAGAATAGAAAAATCGGGAGGCGTCAAGCCATGAGCGAATCGAATCAGGAGTACATCGTCATCTCGGGTGCGAGGGAAAACAATCTCAAGGGCGTATCCTTGCGCATTCCCAAGCGGAAGATTACGATCTTCACCGGAGTATCCGGATCCGGCAAGTCCTCGATCGTTTTCGATACCATCGCCGCAGAATCCCAGCGTCTGCTGAATGAAAACTTCAGCATGTTCGTCCGCAGCTTCCTGCCGCGTTTTCCGCAGCCGGACGCAGACGCGATCGAGAACCTCAGCATGGCCGTCATCGTGGATCAGAAGCGGCTGGGCGGCGGCTCCCATTCCACGATGGGCACGATCACCGATATCTCTCCCATTCTCCGCCTTCTATTCTCCCGCGTGGGACAGCCCTATGTTGGAAAAGCGAACATGTTCTCCTTCAATGACCCGCAAGGCATGTGTCCCGAGTGCAACGGGCTCGGCCGCAGCCTGTGCGTCGACCTGAGCAAGGCGGTGGACATGTCGAAGTCGCTGAATGAAGGGGCCGTCATGCTTCCCGGCTATGCGGTGAACAGCTGGGATTGGAATATGATCGTCCAGTCGCGGCCCTTCGATACCGACAAGAAGCTGAGCGAATATAACGATGAGGACCTGGAGCAGCTGCTGTACGGCAAAGCCAGGAAAGTGAAGATGGATTTTGCGGGCAAGGCGACGAACATTACGGTGGAAGGCGTCATCGAGAAGTTCACGAACAAATACATCAAGCAGGATGTGAAGACGAAGTCGGAGCGCACCCAGCAGACTGTCGCGCCTTACATCACCGAGGGCGCCTGTTCCAGCTGCCACGGCGCGAGGCTCAGCCGGGCCGCGCTCAACTGCCGAATCAATGGATACAACATCGCGGAGCTGTCTTCCATCGAGGTCGGCCGTCTCATCGCCGTCATTCGGGAGATCGACGATCCGGCCGCCGCGCCGGTAATCAAGTCGCTGTCGGATCGGCTGCAGCATCTGGTCGATATCGGGCTCGACTATTTGACGCTGGACCGGGAGACGGATACGCTGTCCGGCGGCGAGTCGCAGCGCGTCAAGATGGTGAAGCATCTGAGCGGCAGCCTGGTGGATGTCACCTACATCTTCGATGAGCCCAGCGTCGGCTTGCATCCCCGTGATGTGCACCGGCTGAACGGGCTGCTTCAGAAGCTTCGCGACAAGGGCAATACCGTGCTGGTCGTCGAGCATGATCCCGATGTCATCAAGGTGGCGGATCATATTGTCGACGTCGGGCCTTATGCCGGCAGCCGCGGCGGCTCCATCGTGTATGAAGGAAGCTTTCAACAGCTGCTGGAGTCCGGCACGCTGACAGGCACCCATATGAAGCGCCCGCTCCAGCTGAAGAGCGATTGCAGGCAGCCGACCGGCAAGCTTCACATCAAGGAAGCCACGCTGCACAACCTGCGGAGCTTGAGCGTGGATATTCCAGCCGGGGTGCTGACCGTCGTTGCGGGTGTCGCCGGCTCGGGCAAGAGCACGCTGATCAACGAAGTGTTCCTCGGCCAGCATCCGGATGCGATCGTCATCGACCAATCGGCGATAGGGGTGTCGACGCGCTCGAATCCCGCGACCTACACAGGCATCATGGACGATGTGCGCAAGGCGTTCGCTTCCGCGAACAAGGTGAGCCCGAGCTTGTTCAGCTTCAACTCCAAGGGGGCCTGCGAGAACTGCCAAGGGCTGGGAGTCGTGTACACCGACCTCGGCTACCTCGACAGCGTGAAGCTGCCCTGCGAAGTCTGCGGAGGCAGAAGGTTCAAGGAAGAGGTGCTCACGTACAAGCTGAACGGCAAGTCGATCGCAGAAGTTCTGGAGATGACGGTGGAGCAGGCATTGGATTTCTTTAAGCTAAAAGAAGTTGCGCGCAAGCTCCAGGCGATGAGCGATGTAGGGCTGAACTATGTTACGCTCGGCCAGCCGCTCAGCACGCTCTCTGGCGGAGAATGCCAGCGCATCAAGCTCGCAAGCAAGCTGCACAAGCAGGGCAGCATCTACGTGATGGACGAGCCGACGACCGGCCTTCATATGTCCGATATCGGTCATCTGCTGGAGATCATGAACCGTCTCGTGGATGCCGGCAACACCGTCATCGTCATCGAGCACAACCTCGAGGTGATCAGCCAAGCGGATTGGATCATCGATATGGGACCGGACGGAGGCAGCAAAGGCGGCCGGATCGTGTTCGAGGGCACGCCGGCGCAGATCGTCCGGGCGGAGCAGTCGATCACGGGAAAATACTTGAGGTAAGCAGCAGAACAGAGCATGTGAAAACGGGTTGAGCCCGCAACCGGCGGAGAGCTGGACTGGCGGGAACGACATGAATGGCGGCAAAGGCAAGGGCAGCTGAGGGCTAATCGCAGCTGCCCTTTTCCATTCAAGCGGCGCCATGGGGATGAATATGAACCTGCCCGCATCCGGGAGAGATGCCTTCGAGGCGTCTAGACTTTCCGGAACGCGGATCAACATGAGCACCGCATGGGAACGGTATCAGCGGCAGTTATGGACGCTATAAGGGTTATTGAAAAATCCGTTGACACCAATGGGAATAGGCTGGTATTATTTGATCCATAAACCAACTAAACAACTAGGAATTATCTCACTTGTTACCGGACCACCGGAACAGGCGGACTTATCTTCCATGAAGGGGTGCTCGTCCATGACAAAGAAAAAGCTTCGCACGCTGCCTCTCCTGTTGCTCTCGGCTTCTCTCGCCTTCACCCTTACCGCCTGCGGCTCCGGCAACAACAGCAAGAATGGAAATGCAGCGTCCGGCAATGCCGGAGGCGCGGCCAACGCCGCAGCCAATGACGGCGGCGCCAAGGCAGAGCCTAAAGGGCCTGTCGAGCTGCTCAACGTATCCTACGATCCTACCCGCGAGCTGTATGTGGCGTATAATGCGGCATTCGCGAAATACTGGAAAGACAAGACAGGCCAGGAAGTAACGGTGAAGCAGTCGCATGGCGGCTCCGGCAAGCAGTCGCTCTCCGTCATCGGCGGCCTCAAGGCCGATGTCGTCACTTTGGCGCTCGGCTACGATATCGACGCCATCGCCGAAAAAGGACTGATCAACAAGGATTGGAGCTCGAAGTACGAGGACAACAGCGCTCCATACACGTCCACGATCGTCTTCCTCGTCCGCAAGGGCAATCCGAAGGGCATCAAGGACTGGAACGATCTCGTGAAGCCGGGCGTGGAGGTCATTACGCCGAATCCGAAAACATCCGGCGGCGCCCGCTGGAACTATTTGGCGGCATGGGGCTACGCCTCCAAGCAGGACGGCGGCGACGAAGCCAAAACGAAGGATTTCATGAAGCAGCTGTTCAAGAACGTTCCGGTGCTCGACTCCGGCGCGCGCGGCGCGACGACGACGTTCACGGAGCGCGGCATCGGCGATGTCCTGCTTGCGTGGGAGAACGAGGCTTTCCTTTCCCAGAAGGAGCTAGGGGACAAATTCGAGATCGTCTATCCTTCGATCAGCGTGCTGGCGGAGCCTCCGGTAGCCGTCGTCGACAAGGTCGTGGACCAGAAGGGCACCCGCGAGGTCGCCGAGGAATATCTGAAGTATCTGTACAGCGACGAAGGCCAGAAGATCGCCGCCGACAATTTCTACCGTCCGATCAACAAGAGTATCGCGGAGCAGTACAAGGACAAATTCAAGGAGCTTGACCTGCTCCAGATCGACAAGGACTTCGGCGGCTGGGCCGAAGCGCAGAAGAAGCATTTCGCCGACGGCGGAACGTTTGACGAAATTTACACGCCGGGATCCAAGTAAAAGGTTCTGGACGATACAGGAGCTGACTTCACATGAAAGGTTCCCGCACTCGGAGCATTTTACCCGGATTCGGATTGTCGATGGGCATCACCGTGTTCTACCTTTGCATCATCGTGCTGATTCCGCTGTCTTGCGTTCTGCTCAAGACGGCGGAGCTCAGCTGGGGAGAGTTCTGGTCGACGGTGACCGCTCCCCGCGTCATGGCTTCCTACCGCATCAGCCTGCTGACTTCGCTGGCGGCGGCGGTCATCAACGTCGTGTTCGGCTTCATCGTCGCATGGGTGCTGGTACGCTATTCGTTTCCGGGCCGCAAGTTCCTGGACAGCCTCGTCGACCTGCCGTTCGCGCTTCCGACCGCAGTCGCCGGCATCGCCCTGACGGCCATCTACGCGCCTAACGGCTGGGTCGGAAAATGGCTGGAGCCGCTTGGCATCAAGGTGGCCTTCACGCCGCTCGGCATTACGATCGCCTTGATCTTCATTGGTTTGCCCTTCATCGTCCGGACTGTCCAGCCCGTATTGGAGGATCTGGACGCAGAGGTCGAGGAGGCGGCCGTCATGCTTGGAGCCGGAAGATGGCGCACGATTCTGCGCATCGTGCTGCCGGAGCTGACGCCGGCGCTCCTGACCGGCTTCGCGCTTGCGTTCGCCCGGGGCATCGGCGAATACGGCTCCGTCGTCTTCATCTCCGGCAACATGCCGATGCGCACGGAGATTACTCCGCTGCTGATCATGACGAAGCTGGAGTCGTTCGAGCTGGAGCAGGCGACGGCGATCGCTCTTGTGCTGCTCGTCATCTCGTTCGCCATGCTGCTTCTCATCAATTACATCCAGTGGCGGGCCGGCAGGCGCGCGCTGTCGCGATAGGAGGATTGCCCTGTGGCCGGTACCGTAACTTCCCGATTGTCCGCCAAGGCCGTTGTCCGGGCGAAGCCCGTAAGCGAGCCGCGTGCCGTCAAATGGCTGCTCATCGGCATCGCCTTCGTCTTTCTTGCGCTGATCGTCCTGCTGCCTTTGCTCACCGTCTTCATTGAAGGAATGAAGCGGGGCTGGGATGTGTATATCAGCGCCTTGACTGATCCCGACGCCGTGTCTGCCCTCAAGCTGACGCTGCTCGTAGCCGTCATCGCGGTACCCTTGAACGCCGTCTTCGGCGTGGCTGCCGCCTGGCTCGTAACCAAGTTCAGCTTCCGCGGCAAAAACCTGCTCGTGACGCTGATCGACCTGCCGTTCTCGGTGTCGCCCGTCATCGCGGGCTTCATTTTCCTGCTGCTCTTCGGCGCCCAGGGTTATCTCGGCCCATGGCTGGATGAGCATAATCTGCAAATCGTATTTGCGACTCCAGGCATCGTGCTCGCGACGATGTTCGTGACCTTTCCTTTTGTAGCCCGAGAGCTGATTCCCCTTATGCAGGCCCAGGGCACGCAGGAGGAGGAAGCAGCCGCCACGCTTGGGGCGAAGGGATTACGAATCTTCTGGAACGTTACGCTTCCCAACATCAAATGGGCCCTTCTGTACGGCATCGTGCTCTGCAACGCGAGGGCCATGGGAGAGTTCGGCGCCGTATCGGTCGTATCGGGACATATCCGCGGAGAAACGAACACCCTGCCTCTGCATGTGGAAATACTGTACAACGAGTATCAGTTCTCGGCATCCTTTGCCGTGGCTTCGCTGCTGATGATGCTGGCGCTTGTTACGCTTGGCGCGAAAAGTCTCGTGGAATGGAAAACCGCGCAGCGGAATAAAGAAACACTGGAGGGATAACGGATGGCGAAACCTGTGGAATTGGATGAAGCCTGGCTGGAGCGCATCGCCGACCAGGTCAACGGGCTGGAGTACGGAGCGGTGGTCATTACAGTTCATGACGGACGCATCGTGCAGATCGACCGTACGGAGCGCAAGCGGTTCGATGCCGCCGCCCTTCGGCAGCAGGGTGCCGCCGCGGCACAGGGATGAATTCAATGCAAGCCGAGCAGGGATAAAAGGACGGGATAGGGGTTGCCCCTATCCCGTCCTTTTTGGTTCTGCCGGCCGGCCTTGCGCCTGGAGTCATGCGCGGCAAATCAAGTGCCCGATCTGGATTCAGTTGGCGTCATCCCATTCCAGATCCTCCATGCCGGCGCCTGCGGCCATGGCGAGCTGGGGCACAGAGCTGTTGAGGCTCGGCATCATGCTTGCAGCTCCTGGAGCGTGCGCGATGAGATGGTACTGCTGAGTCGGTCTCGACGACCAAAGAGTAAATAGGCCGATAAAAATGAATACCCTCCTGGCCGGAGCCGGAGGGTTGAATTGGATGTGTGGGTGGAACGGATGCCTAGGAAATAATGTATTTGACAACCACCATGATAATATAGGCAACGGTCATAAAGCCAAGCATGCCGCCGAATCCGACCATAAGATCCATCAGGTCGTCACGCGGTTCCTCGTTCAGATGCTCGCGCGGATCTCTTACATTGACGCTTTCCATTGTTCGCCCTCCTCGCTTCAAGACTCAGGTATCGCCGTCCCGGCCCGGAGGCCGTTATGTATCCGGACAAGACGTTATCGCATCAGCTTGTAATAGTATACCCAACCTGGCGGAGTTATGTAAAGGTGAAATTTGGCTTTTGGAACCGCTGCCGAAAGCGGGATCCGGCCGCGGCTGACGGGTGTCGGCTCCCTGTGCTACAATAGAGAATACGGCAAAAGGCCAGCGGGGCCGAGCCGCGAAAGGTGGATTGTCCATGGATCCCATCAAGGGGAAGCTAGCGCTCCTTCCCGACCAGCCGGGCTGTTATCTGATGAAGAACGGCGAAGGCACCATCATCTATGTCGGCAAGGCCAAAGTGCTGAAAAATCGTGTCCGTTCCTATTTCAACGGAACCCATAACGGCAAGACGCAGCGTCTCGTCTCGGAAATCCGGGATTTTGAATATATCGTCACGGCAAGCAACATGGAAGCGCTCATTCTGGAGTGCAACCTGATCAAGCAGTATCACCCCCGGTACAACGTGCTTTTGAAGGATGACAAGTCCTTTCCTTATATCAAGATTACGAATGAGAAGCATCCGAAGCTGGAGGTTACCCGGCGGATCGTGAAGGACAAGGGCAAATATTTCGGTCCGTATCCGAACGCCTATGCGGCGCAGCAGACCAAGAAACTGCTGGACCGCCTGTATCCGCTTCGCAAATGCAACACGCTGCCCGACAAAGTGTGCCTGTACTACCATCTCGGCCAGTGCCTCGCCCCTTGCGAATTCCCGGTGGAGCAGGCGACGTACGACTCCATGGTGCAGGAGATCGCCCGCTTCCTGAACGGCGGCCAGGACGAGGTCAAGGCGGAGCTGCAGCGCAAAATGCTGGAGGCTGCGGAATCGATGGAGTTCGAGCGCGCCAAGGAATACCGCGATCAGATCACGGCGATCGATGCCGTCATGGAAAAGCAGAAGATCACGCTCGCCGACGCGCTCGACCGCGACGTGTTCGGCTATGCCACCGACAAGGGGTGGATGTGCGTGCAGATTCTGTATATGCGCAGCGGCAAGCTGATCGAGCGCCATACGACGACCTTCCCTTATTACGGCGAGGCATATGACGACTTCATGACGTTCGTCACCCAGTACTACAGCGACAACCCGGCTCTGCCGAAGGAAATTCTGCTGCCGGTGCCGCCGGGCGAGCTTCATGCCGGTGCGCCGGAAGAAACGGCAGACTCCGGGCCGTCCGCCGGCCGCGAAAATCAAGCCGCCGCAGCGGCGGCATCTGCGTCTGAAGTGGAGATGGAAGAATCTGAAGCGGCGGCATCATCTGCGAAGATTGCAGAGGTCGCAGCGGACGACGGCGGCGAGGCTGCCGCGGGATCCCATGCGGAGGAGATCCGCACTTCTCTTCAGAGCTGGCTCAAGATCAAGGTCCACATGCCGCAGCGGGGGCGCAAGCGCGAAGTCGTCGGCATGGCGGAGGGCAACGCAAAGGTGACGCTCGACGAGAAATTCAAGCTGATCGAGCGCGATGAGGAACGCAGCGTCAAAGCCGCTTCGGGCTTGGCAGCTTCCATCGGCTTGACGACGATCCGGCGCATCGAGGCGTTCGACAACTCCAATATCCAGGGAACGAATCCGGTATCGGCCATGGTCGTCTTCATCGACGGCAAGCCGGACAAGAAGGAGTATCGCAAGTACAAGGTCAGGACCGTCCAAGGGCCCGATGATTACGAGACGATGCGCGAGGTCATCCGCCGGCGGTACGAGAGGGTGCTCAAGGAAGGGCTGGAGCTTCCCGATCTTATCGTGGTGGACGGCGGCAAGGGGCAGATCAGCGCGGCGGTCGACATCCTCGAGAACGAGCTCGGCCTTCAGGTGCCGGTATGCGGACTCGTGAAGGATGCCAAGCACAAGACGGCGCAGCTTATGGTCGGCGATCCGCCGGAGCCGGTCATGCTGCCGCGCGACAGCCAGGAATTCTATCTGCTGCAGCGCATCCAGGACGAGGTCCACCGCTTCGCGATCACGTTTCACCGAGAGCAGCGGGGCAAGTCGATGGTTCAATCGACGCTGGATTCCATTCCCGGCATCGGGGAGAAGCGGCGCAAGCAGCTGCTGAAGCATTTCGGCTCCCTCAAGAAGATCCGCGAAGCGACCGCCGAGGAGTTCAAGCCGCTCGGCATCGGCTCCGCTCTGGCGGAGCGGATCGTGGCGGCGCTCAAGGAAGAGTAGCGTTCCCCTGCCGCGAGACCGGCAAGACACGGAATGAAGCCTGCTTGGCAGCAGCGCCGCGATCGGCGGAGGCTGGCCGAGCAGGCTTTTTTGACGGCTTCTTCTTGACTGCCCCGCCTGACATGCCGGCAGAGTCCCGAACGGAGGTCCCGGAAAAGGCCGGACAAAGGTCCAGTTCATCCGCTGGATGACGTCATGCTATCATGGTGAAGCTGGAAAAAGGCTTCGGCGAGCATGGAGGGAATTCATGAACAAAAACTACGTTCCGATTCTGTTATGGAGCATGGCGGCGGTGTACGTGCTGCTGATGGCGGAGCTGCTCTTCCTGAGGGAGGGGGACGGCTTGAGAAGCTTCAATCTGATCCCATTCCATACGATTCAGGAATACATGAACGCCGACGGCGGCATGCGCAGGAATGCGGTGGACGTCAACATATGGGGCAATATCTTGCTCTTTGTTCCCGCCGGGATCTATGCCATGCTGATCGGCAAGTCCGGATCGATATGGCCCAGGCTTGCAGCGGTCGCGCTGCTCAGCGCAGGCGTGGAGGCCGGTCAGTATATTCTGGCCGTAGGGGCGGCGGATATCGACGATGTGATCCTCAACTCGACAGGCGGCTTGATCGGAATCACGATCTATTCCGTCCTGAAGCTGGGATTGAGAAAGCAGGAGCGGGTCAAGCTCTTCCTGTCTCTCTTGTCGGCCGGAGTCGGCGTGCCGGTTCTGCTCCTGTCCCTCGTTCTGTACGCCGTCAACCGGGTGTGAGCCCAAAGCAAAAAGCAGAGAATCCGGAGATTCTCTGCTTTTGTTCTGAAGCGCTGATGACTGGAGCTTAACCGGGCGCCAGCGGAATGCTGCTGCTCCGCCGCGAGCCGTACCATTTCATCGCCCAGGCCACGCCGGCAGGCGCGGCGATGTAGACGACGCCAGCAACGATATTGCCGGCTCCGCCGATCAGGAAGAGCGAGATCGACATCAGCACGGAGTCCATGATGGCATGGGCGAATACCGCCGTGAAAAATCCGAACCGGAGGAAGATGTATCCGAACAGAAGGCCGAGAATCGTCAGCTCGATCAGCCTCGTCGTAGACGGGTAGATCGGATAGGTCACATGCCCGAGCGCCCAGATGATCGTAGGGATGAGACAGGCGGCGAACGGGTTTTTCAGCCATTTCATCAGGAGGCCGATGCCGAACAGCCGGTATACGGCCTCCTCCTGGATGGCCGCGCACCACGCCAGCAGCGGCATCAGCAGCGGAGCGGCGAGGTTGTAGGGCGACTGGGTCACGTCGCTTGTCGACCAGGCTCCGGTAAATGCCGACAGGCCGACCAGGATAACGGTCTGCAGGCCGAGAAGGATGAAGCCGAGCACATAGGCGAGCTTCATGCTGCTCCATGCGGTCTCTCCGAAGCGGGACTCGCGGGAGGTCAGCCACAGCCGCCTGCCCTGCGCGCGCCATAACCCGTCCCCGGCGACGAGGGAGAAGTAGGCGGATAGGGCGAGCAGGAAGGTGAGGCCCATCGTGATGACGAGCTGGACCTGGACGACGGTCTCGGCGTTGGGCCGCGCTCCATACATGGCACGGAGGCCGTCGAGCATGTTCACGTTGTTGACGGCATAGAAGCCGAGGAACACGAGGCTGATCGCCCAGCCGCGGCGGAAGGAGCTGTACTTCCTCATGAGGACGGAATAAATGACGGCGAGAATGAACAGGATTCCGCTCGGCAGCAGATTGCCCAGCAGCGACAGGCTGGAGGCGATCCGGTCCTGATCCGCCGTGTAGGCGAGGTAATCCTTGGGCACTTCATAACGCGGCGTGAATTCCGCCAGGACGGTCTTGCCGCCAGACTCCGCTGCGGCGGCGGATGGCGGAGCGGCCTCGATGGTGAGGCGGGCCTGGCCGATCTGTCCTCCCTGCACGGCATACACCGTCTTGTAGCCCGCCGATTCTCCAACCCTCTCCAGCTTGCCGTAGCCGAGCTCGGCGGCTTGCTTGGCGGCGAGACGGTCGAGCTGTTCCGCGCTCGGGGCAAGGACGTCCGAGGATTCGCCGGCAGAGGGCTTGAACACCTGCTTCCAGCCGATCACCCGGCCGCTGGACATGCCGACCTCGACGAACATCTGCCCTTCGGGCAGGGAGAGGGACACCTGCCACGTATCGGTCGGAACGATCTTGCCGGGACCCTCATCGAATTTTTTGGCGAGCTTTTCTTTGCTGAGGTAACCGGTGATGTCCCGGTCGGATTGGTGGACCGTATGGGCGGTGAGAGGCTCGGAGCCGGTCAGCTGCCGGGCGAAAGCCATCGCTGCCTGCTGAGCGTCGGCCTTGGGAACAGGCTTGCCGGAAGCTTCCTCTCCCGACAGCCCTCCCGCGAAGGAAGGGATGATTTGCAAAATCAGGAAGATGGCGGCTCCAATGATTCCCGTCCAAAAGTACTTTCGATAGCTTTTCTCCAACTCGGAGCTGTTCATGATTGTCCTCCTGACGATGCCTGACTGCAGGGCGAGCTTTTATAACCTTACCACAGCGGCTTTCAAATTATCCATGCCGAGGCAGGGAGAGATCGAGATTTCGCGCAAAAGAAAGAGCAAGGGCAGGATTGCGCCTTGCTGCGCTTGTCCCAGCACTCTTTTCCGCCCCATATCGCCCAGCAAGCTTGGATTGGGACATTGGTAACCCGTCCTCTATCCTATATAATCAAATCCGACCATATAGAACAGCCGAATTTCCAAAAGAATACGGGGGAACCATATAGCTGCCTGGAGCAGCTTGGGGTGAATTCCGTTCCGGCGCAGGCGGCAGCCTGTCGGGAGCGGATAGGGCAGCCGTCATGCCCGAATCCGACAGCTAACCTCGGAGGCTGCTTGACCGGACTCGCAGGGCGCACAGGCACTTGGGTTTCCAGTGCTTTTTTTGTGCTTTCGAAGCGGCATGCGATGATGCCGGGACTTCGCGAACGGCAGGGATATGGAGGCAAAAGGAGAGTCGCCGGCATGCAATCATGGTCTTCCGTATTCAAGCAAGCTTTCAAATTGTCGCCTCCGCGCATTCTCGTCGCCGGATTCGCCGTCATGATCGCCATCGGCTCGCTGCTGCTGATGCAGCCGTTCGCCACGGCCGGCGGAGAGGGCACGAGATGGATCGACGCGCTGTTCACCGCCACCTCGGCGGCCTGCGTCACAGGCCTCGTCGTCGTGGATACCGGCACTCATTACTCGATTGCAGGCCAAATCATCATTCTGCTGCTGATTCAGGTCGGAGGGCTCGGCTTCATGACGATGGCGACGCTGTTCGCCCTCGTGCTGCGCAAGCGCATCTCGCTCAAGGACCGGCTGCTGCTGCAGGAAGCGATGAACCAGAGCTCCATGGAGGGAATCGTCCGGCTGATCCGCAAGGTTCTGCTGTATTCCCTCGTCATCGAAGCGGCGGGAGCGCTGCTGTACGCGGTCCGCTTCGCAGCGGACATGCCGATCGGCCGCGCCGTTTACTTCGGCATCTTCCACGGCGTATCCATGTTCAACAACGCCGGCTTCGACATCTTCGGCGACTACCGGAGCCTCACCGGCTATGTATCGGATCCGCTCGTCAATATCGTGACAATGGCGCTGATCGTTACCGGTGGCCTCGGCTTCATCGTGCTGTCCGATCTGATGGAGTGGAGGAACAACCGCAGGTTCTCCCTCCATTCCAAAGTGGTTCTGCTGGCCACGGGCAGCCTGATCGTCATCGGAGCTGTCGTCATCTTCATCTTCGAATATTCCAACGCCAAAACGATGGAGCCGCTCGGCTTCGGAGGCAAGGTGCTCTCGGCCTTCTTCCAATCCGTCACGACGCGTACGGCGGGAGCCAACACGCTCGACATCGGCGCGATGCGCCAGGCGAGCCTGTTCTTCATGATCATCCTCATGTTCATCGGGGCATCGCCGGGCTCGACGGGCGGCGGCATCAAGACGACGACGTTCATGACGCTCGTCGCCGCGATGGGCGCGATGATCCGCGGCAGGGAGGACATCGTCCTGTTCCGCTACCGTCTGGCCAAGGAGCGCATCATGAAGGCCCTGACGATCACGATGCTGTCGCTTGCGCTCGTGCTCGTCGTGACGATGGTGCTCTGCACCGTCGAGGACCGCGATTTCCTGCGGATTCTGTTCGAGACGGTATCGGCCTTCGGCACCGTCGGGCTCAGCACGGGAATTACAACCAGCCTCAAGGATGTCAGCAAGCTTCTGCTGAGCCTGACGATGTTCGCCGGCAGGCTTGGGCCGCTGACGATGGCCTACGCGCTGAGACCGAAGCAAGGCAAGGAATTATATAAAAATCCAGAAGGCAAGATTATTATCGGATAGGAAAGGAAATAAAGAGACACAATGGGAAAGGGTTCAAAAGGAGAGCAGTACTGCGTCATCGGACTGGGCCGATTCGGCTCCAGCCTGGCCAAGGAGCTCATGCAGCTCGGCTATGAGGTGCTCGGCATCGACCGCAGCGAGGAGCTGGTGGACGATATGAGCGCCCTGCTCACCCATACGCTATGCGCCGACGCGACGGACGAGGACGCGCTGCGCGCGATCGGCATCCGCAACTTCGACTGCTGCATCGTGGCCATCGGGGGAGACATCCAGTCGAGCATCATGGCGGCGATACTGGTCAAGGATTCCGGAGTCGGGAAGGTCGTCGTGAAGGCGGTATCGGAGCTGCACGGCCGGGTGCTGGACAAGCTTGGCGTCGACAGGGTCATCTATCCGGAGCGGGATATGGGAATCAGGGTCGCCCATCAGCTCGTGTCGCCCAATCTGCTCGACTATATCGAGCTGTCGTCCGAATACGCCGTCGCGGAGCTGGCTGTTCCGGGCTGCCTCAACGGCAAGGCGCTTTCCGAGATCGACAGCCGCCAGCGTTACGGCTGCAGCATCGTGGCGATCAACAAGCCCAAGGGCATCATCATCGCTCCCCAGGCGGATTCCATCCTGGAAGAGAAGGATGTCATGGTCGTCATCGGAACGAATGAAGGAATCGAGCAGTTTGAAAATGCGGTGAGCCGCGGCTGACACCAGCCGTGGAAGTACGGGGCGGGCCTGCCGGCGCAGCGGCGGCAGCTCCAGTCCAGGCATAGCGCATAGAAAGAAAGGCAGGAGGCGCGTCAGTCGACGCGGACTCCTGCCTGTTTGGTTTCAACGGCTTTCTGCTGCATGGCCTTCAAGCTTGCTGCCGGCGACGCCGAGCGGCGGAAGTAGTTCGCGGCCGCCTCGCGGATCCAGTCTCTGACGACAGGCTCCAGCCGGGCCGGGTCGCCATGGATGAGCGAGGTGGTCCGCTTGGTCTGCTCCAGCTCCAGCACAGGGACGACCATAAGGTCGTTGTCCGCCAGCATCTGCTGCCGGATATAGGAGTGCGGCAGCAGCGTCGCGGCTCCGCATGTATGGAGCAGCCGCAGGATGGCTTCGAACGAGTCGATTTCCATTTTGACATCGGGATGCAGCCTGTGGGTGTCGAACAGCTCGTCGGTCAGGTTCCGGTACCAGGTTCCTTTGGAGAAGAGGATCATCGGCAGCCCGCTGAGCGTCCGGATCGCCAGCTTTCCGTTCTCGGTGAGCAGATGGCAGCGGGGAAGCACCAGCTCCAGATGGTCGTCGAACAGCGGGACGCAGTGCAGCTGCGGGTCGTCGATGACGGATGCCACGAGGCCGAGATCGATTTTTTTGTCCCGGACGAACGATACGATCTCATGGGTCTTGCCGGTGACGGCCTTGATGTCGATCTCGGGATGGCTGGCGGTCAGCGCCTGGATGAGGTCCGGCAGCGTCGTCTGCAGCGTCGTCAGGCTGGCCCCGATCGTCAGGCTGGAGCGGTGAGTATGCTTGAACTCGCTCAAGGTGCTCATATATTTGCGGTGCAGCTGGCGGGCCTGGAGCGCGTAGTCGTAGGTCAGCTCGCCGATGCGCGTCAGCTCCAGCCTCCGTCCGACGCGGCGGAACAGCTGCGCTCCGAGCTCCTGCTCGAGCTTGGCGATCTTCCGCGACAGCGCCGGCTGGGAAAGGTTGAGCAGCGCCGAGGCTTTGTTCATGCTGGACTGCTCGACCACGGCGGCGAATACGTTGAGATCTTCGTTGAGCATTTCCTGCAGCCTCCGTTCCTTAGGAAGAGAATGGTCGAGCGAGACAGCCAATCTTATCCTGCCCATGCCGGCAGCTTCGCCGGGGGAGCTCGGGCTTATGGCGTCGTCTCTTATGCATATAGGTTATAACATTGTATAAGGAATAAACAATATCTTTATAAGGAAAAAAAGAGTACGATGGAGACTGTGGCTAAACTGTGACCGGAAAAAGCAGGGGAAAGCCGTCGGGATTTGTTGACGCTCCCATGCACGGGCTGTAAAATGGATAAGGTTTGCACAAAATTCGACGTATGATGACTGAAATCAAACGGCTGGAAAGGAGAACGCTTTATTTATGAATGGTAACTCGTACTTAACGCGCAAGATTCACTCGCTGCTCGGGGTGATTCCGCTCGGCCTGTTCCTCGTTGAGCATGCCATCACCAACTACTCGGCGTTCGAAGACGGGCCTGAGGGCTTCAACGACAGCGTCAGCTTCCTGAACGGACTGCCCCTTGTTCTCTTCCTGGAGATCTTCGGCATATTCCTGCCGCTTCTCTTCCATGGAGTATACGGCTTGTATGTCGCCTACCAATCGAACTGGAACAACTCCCGCTTCAAGTACGGACGCAACTGGGCGTTCACGGCGCAGCGCATCACCGGCGTGATCACGTTCATCTTCGTCATCTGGCATGTCTTCGAGACCCGCTTCCAGGTCGCCCTCGGCAACCTGACGCATGAGGAGCTCGGCGCCCGGATGCACGAGATCTTCACGAATCCGGTCTACATCGTGCTGTATGCGATCGGTGTCCTTTCCGCTGTCTTCCACTTCGCGAACGGCATGTGGTCGTTCCTCGTCAGCTGGGGCATTACGGTCGGCCCTCGCGCGCAGCGCGTTTCCGCCTATATCTGGATGGGCGTGTTCGTGATTGTATCGGCCCTGTTCCTGCTTTCCATCGTGGCCTTCACGGGCAGCGACTTCGCCGAATCGGCATCCGCCGTACGTACCTGGATCGGTTAATACGATAGACAAGGAGGACCTCAAAGTCATGGCTAAAAACAACATTATCGTCGTCGGCGGCGGACTCGCCGGCCTGATGGCTACAATCAAGGCGGCCGAGGCGGGCGTGCACGTCAACCTGTTCTCGCTCGTGCCGGTCAAGCGCTCCCACTCCGTGTGCGCGCAGGGCGGCATCAACGGCGCCGTCAATACAAAGGGCGAAGGGGACTCCCCATGGGAGCACTTCGACGATACCGTCTACGGAGGCGACTTCCTCGCCAACCAGCCGCCTGTCAAGGCGATGTGCGAAGCGGCCCCCGGCATCATCCACCTGATGGACCGGATGGGCGTCATGTTCAGCCGCACGCCGGAAGGCCTGCTGGACTTCCGCCGCTTCGGCGGCACGCAGTACCACCGCACGGCGTTCGCCGGCGCGACGACGGGCCAGCAGCTGCTGTACGCGCTGGACGAGCAAGTACGCCGCTGGGAGGCCGCCGGCCTCGTCAGCAAGCATGAGCATTTCGAGTTCATGGGAGCGGTCGTGGACGAGGACGGCGTCTGCCGCGGCATCACCGGCCAGGACCTGCGCACGATGGAGGTCCATTCCTTCCGCGCCGACGCGGTCATTCTGGCGACAGGCGGCCCCGGCATCATTTTCGGCAAGACGACCAACTCGGTCATCAATACGGGCACGGCAGCCAGCGCGGTGTACCAGCAAGGCGTCCACTACGCCAACGGCGAGATGATCCAGATCCACCCGACGGCCATTCCGGGCGACGACAAAAACCGTCTCATGTCCGAATCGGCGCGCGGCGAAGGCGGACGCATCTGGACGTACAAGGACGGCAAGCCTTGGTACTTCCTCGAGGAGAAATACCCGGCTTACGGCAACCTCGTGCCGCGCGACATCGCGACCCGCGAGATCTTCTCCGTATGCGTCGACCAGAAGCTCGGCATCAACGGCGAGAACATGGTCTACCTCGATCTTTCCCATAAGGATCCCAAGGAGCTCGACGTCAAGCTCGGCGGCATCATCGAGATCTACGAGAAGTTCGTCGGCGACGATCCGCGCAAGCTGCCGATGAAGATCTTCCCGGCGGTCCACTATTCGATGGGCGGCATGTGGGTCGACTACAACCAGATGACCAACATCCCGGGCCTGTTCGCCTGCGGCGAATGCGAGTACCAGTACCATGGAGCGAACCGTCTCGGCGCGAACTCCCTGCTGTCCGCCATTTTCGGCGGCATGGTGACGGGACCTAAGGCTGTGGAATATATCAAAGGACTTAAAAAGTCCGCGGAAGACGTGTCTTCCAGCATCTTCGACCGCGAAGTGAAGCTGCGCACGGACAAGTACGAGTCCATCCTCAAGATGGACGGCACGGAGAACGCCTACGTGCTGGCCAAGGAGCTCGGCGAGTGGATGACGAACAACATGACCGTCGTCCGCTACAACGACCGTCTGGAGCAGACGATCCAGAAGATCAAGGAGCTCAAGCAGCGCTACACCAACATCAACATCAACGATACGGCCCGCTGGAACAACGCCGGCGTCGCCTTCACCCGCCAGCTGTGGAACATGCTGGAGCTGTCCGAGGCGATGACCAAGGGCGCGCTGCTCCGCGACGAGAGCCGCGGCGCGCACTACAAGCCGGAGTTCCCGGAACGGGACGACGAGAAGTTCCTGAAGACGACCATCGCGAAATTCACGCCGGAAGGCCCGGAAATTTCGTACGAGGAAGTCGACACTTCGCTCATTACGCCGCGCAAGCGCGACTACTCGAGCAACAAGCACTAAGGAGGAGGGAGAACGACAATGGCAACCGAAACAGCTACCAAGACCGGTAAAATGGTCAAGTTCATTATTACCCGTCAAGATTCGCCGGATGCGGCTCCTTATACCGAAGAGTTTGAGGTTCCGTACCGCCCGAACATGAACGTCATCAGCGCCCTGATGGAAATCCAGCGCAACCCGGTAAAAGCCGACGGCGCGTCCACGACTCCGGTATGCTGGGAGTCGAACTGCCTCGAGGAAGTATGCGGAGCCTGCTCCATGGTCATCAACGGCAAGCCGCGCCAGGCGTGCAGCGCCTTGGTCGACAAGCTGGAGCAGCCGGTACGCGTCGCTCCGATGAGCACGTTCCCGGTCGTGCGCGACCTCGTCATCAACCGCGAGCGCATGTTCAATGCCCTCAAGCGCGTCAAGGCATGGATTCCGATCGACGGCACCTACGATCTCGGTCCGGGACCACGGATGGCCGAGACGAAGCGCCAATGGGCTTACGAGCTGTCCAAGTGCATGACTTGCGGCGTCTGCCTCGAGGCTTGCCCGAACGTCAACGACCGTTCCAGCTTCATCGGACCGGCGGCGATTTCCCAGGTTCGCCTGTTCAACGCCCATCCTACGGGCGAGATGAACAAAGCCGAGCGTCTGGAGACGCTGATGGACGACGGCGGCATCGAAGGCTGCGGCAACTCGCAGAACTGCGTGCGGTCCTGTCCGAAGGGCATTCCGCTTACGACGTCGATCGCCGCGATCAACCGCGACACGACGGTGCAGCTGTTCAAAAACTTCCTGGGCGTGTAATCGCCCCGCAATACGAAAGACCCCGTACCGGTCGCCGGTACGGGGTCTTTTTGTTCTTTCCTGTCTGGTCAAGAGCGGGTCGGTTTGCTTTAAAGCTTTTCGTCGCCGGCCTGGTTCCGGAGCTTGCCGGTACCGGTTCTGTTCCTGCGGGTTTTTCGTTCATGCGCGGAGCCGCGTATTTCCATCCGGCTCATGCTAGGTTCTGGGCAGAGGCGCTTATACGGGAGCCGGCGCACCGAGAAGCTTGGCGATATGGCTCTCGATCTTCTCCGGCTTGTCGGTCGGCGCGAAGCGCTTGACGATGCGGCCTTCCTGGTCGACCAGGAACTTGGTGAAATTCCACTTGATCGCCTTGGAGCCGAGGAAGCCTCTGGCGTTCTCGGTCAGATAACGGAAGAGAGGATGGGCGCCGCTCCCGTTGACGTCGACTTTGGCGAACAGCGGAAACGTGACGCCGAAGTTGATCTTGCATGCTTCCTGGATCTGGCCGTTGTCGCCGGGTTCCTGGTTGGCGAACTGTCCGCATGGAAAGCCGAGAACGGCCAGGCCCTTGTCCCCGTATGTCTGATGAAGCTTCTCCAGCCCGTCGAACTGAGGCGCCAGGCCGCACTTGGTCGCCGTATTGACGATCAGCATCACTTGGCCTCTGTACCGCTCCAGCGTCTCCTTGGCGCCGCGCGCCGTCTCGACTTCAATATCATAAATAGACATCGGTATCGCCTCCATCCATCTTCTCACTCTAATTAGATTGTATGCAATTTAAATGAAGCTGTCAACCATGCATACCCGATCGGTTCAAAAGATGAAACAAGCGGCCCTTTCCTGTAGAGGAAGGGCCGCTTGGCTGATCCCGCAATCGGATTTGCAGGTGTTGGAGGAAGGGCTAAGGAGCGGAAGTATCCGACAAGGCAGCCCGGATGAACTGCAAGGAATTGTCCAGCCTGGTCGTATCGCTGCGGATGCCGGCTATGAAGCGGCCGCCCTCCAGGCCCATGCTTTTGACGAGAGGGCTGTCCGTGACATCGAGGCCGTACACATGCTGCTCGTTCGGAGTATCCTGTGCAGCCGCGCTCAAGGCATGGGCGTCGTTGTATTCGGAGCCGAGCGCATCCTTATGGGTCTCCAGAGGGAGAAGGGCGTTCTGGGAAGCCAGCTTGTCGAAGCTGGCGCGATCCATCAAGTAGACGTCGTCCTTGTTCGTGATGAGATCGAGAACGCTCTTCTGGACCATGGCCATGTCCTGCCCGGACATGGGATCGGCCGGTACGTAGGTGAGATGGACGATCACTCGCTTCCAATCCGGGAACCGGCTCACAAGCTGCTGCTCGGCTGTCGTCACGTCGCTTCCGGCTGGCGAGCCGAATTCGCCGAAATAGGAGAGAGCCAGGGCGGCCGGAGGAAGCTTGGCCAGCTCGGCCTGCTCCTCCTTATGGTTCAGGTAAGCGTTGATGCCGTACACGACGGCGGCGATCAGCACGATCGCGCCCAGCAAGTGAAACTTATAATAGCTGAAGAAGTGGTCCACCTTTTGCGCGGATCCCGCCATTCCCTTGTATTTTCCGTACGCCTTCTTGTTGTACTCTTCCCGCGCCGCCGTTTCCTCGTGCTCCAGGATCGTCCGGTACGCCGCATTGATCGTCTCGAGGCTCGGAGATCCTGCCGCTTCGCCGTCCCCGCCGCGGCCTTGCTGGCTGCGGGCCCTGCGCAGCAGCAAGGAGTATTTTTTCTCGACTTCTTCCTTGGAAGCGTTGTCGGGCAGTCCCAAGTCCCGGTATGCCTGCTTGATCGTATCCATGCCTCACCCTCACTGTCCGCTATTGATGTCCATTCTAGTATAAGCTCCCGCAGGTACGGATTTCCACCATCGAGCGGAACTAGAGGAGATGGGGATGGAGCCCGAAACAGCAAAAAAGCCGCCCGTCGGGCGGCCAGATGGCTCGGAACGCTACATCCAATGCTCTCCCCAGTCCTGAATGGACTCGATGACAGGCTGCAGATGATGTCCCTTGTCGGTCAGCTCATATTCAATCCGTACAGGCATCTCCGGATAAACCTTGCGGTTCACGATTTGCGCCTGTTCGAGTTCCTTCATCCGATCGGTCAGCATCTTGTCGCTCATCTCCGGAATTTGTTCCTTGATTTCCTTAAACCGCTTGGGCCCGCCGAGCAGCACCCGGATGATAAGGCCCGTCCACTTTTTCCCAAGCAGCTCGATAGCGGCTTCGTACTTGGGACACATGGTGGAGTAGTCCATTCTTATCACTCCTTCTTGTGCACCCATTGTACCATATAAACTAAGGAAATGTAAGCGACTGTCCCTGAACTAATTAATTTAATATATTAACTTGACTAAAGTTAGTTAATGTTTTATGATAAGTCCAGTCAAGCAACAGACGAATACATTCTATGAAGAGGCGGGGTTCAATATGTTCGATACGGGCATTCTTATCTTAAGGGTTGTAGCGGGGCTGCTGTTCGCGGCGCATGGCACGCAGAAGCTGTTCGGCTGGTTCGGAGGCTACGGAATCAAGGGGACGGCAGGCTGGCTGGAGTCGCTCGGCGCCAAGCCCGGCGTGCTGATGGCGGTGCTGGCGGGGCTCTCGGAGCTGCTGGGAGGGCTGCTGCTGGCGCTTGGTCTATGGGTGTGGATCGCCGCGGCGCTGATCATTATCCCGATGCTTGTCGCGATCGCGAAGGTTCACGGAGCGAACGGCATCTGGGCGACGTCCAACGGCTACGAGTACAATCTCATTCTCATCGCGATCGCGCTGGCTGTCGCATTCACCGGCGCAGGAGCCTATTCCATCGACGCCATCTTGAGCTGATCATCATCCGAATGGCCTCTTCTTGTCCGGCAGCCGGTTACGCTGGCGCTGGCAGGAAGAGGCTTTTTTGTCCTGAAATGCCGGATGAACCCCGCAACTTTTCCAGCTCCGCTGCGTCTTTGGACTAGAACGGACAAAAAAACGATTTGCCGGACCGAAGCGGTCCTGTATAATAGACAGACATTTGACGGGGGTGAACCGTCAGAAAGCGAGGTGCGGCGATGGCAGACGACTGGGGCTTTTTCGAACGCCAATCCGAGGACAAGGAATTGATGAGGATCCTTGTCAATTGCGCCTGGAAACAGGATGCGCACCCGCCGGGCTTGAACCAGCTGTTGTCGATCACAATCAACCTCTACTCCATCCGCAGCCGGCATAAGAACAAGGAAAGCATGATATCCGAGCTGGAGAGGATGGAGCATGAGCTGGAAGAGGCCGTGCAAGCGGGAGGGAATTCCGTCTATATCGGACGCATCAATACGCCGAGAAGGCTTGAATATTATTATTACATGGAGAGCGGAGCGTCGCTGGAGCCGCTGCAGAAGCTGTTGTCGTCAAGAAGCGGCAGCAGGCTGATGCATTACGTCAAGCCGGATTCCGACTGGGAGTTTTACCGGTATTTGCTGCCGGACACGCTCGAGGAGCTGTTCATCCACAATGCCCAAATGGTGTACGCGCTGCTGAACCGGGGGGATGATATCCGGAGGCCGCGCAATGTGTATCATTGGCTGCTCTTCCGCGATCATGACGGCCGCAAGCTGATGCGGATGAAGCTGGAAACGATGGGGTACCGGATCGAAGAAGGCAAGAGCGGGGAGCCGGAGCCCGAATACCCGTACCCTCTCGTCATCAGCCGCTTCGAGGATGTCAGGCTGGAGACCGTCAACGGACGGGTCGACGAGCTGTACCGGATGATCGGGGCGGGCGGCGGCAAATACGACGGCTGGGGATCGGTCATGAAGCTTACCGCTTCTTACCGGATCAAGGCTTGGTGGAAAAAGTGGCTCGGCTCGTTCTCGGCCGCTTGCCGTCCCAAAAGCTGAAGATGCGCAGGGCGGCATTAGTTGCCGTCTGCCTTATAGCTTGATCACGAAGAGGCCTGCCAGGAGGCAGGCAAAGGCGAGCCATTGCAGCCTTGTCAGG
Organism: Paenibacillus humicus NBRC 102415; assembly: GCF_004000905.1. GTDB lineage: Bacteria > Bacillota > Bacilli > Paenibacillales > Paenibacillaceae > Paenibacillus_O > Paenibacillus_O humicus. Next base: position 54,150 of record NZ_BIMD01000015.1, on the reverse strand, counting down.
CGTTCCCGGTACAGCAGGATCGAGCCGGCCGCCACGACAAGGCTGTTTGTCGCAAAGATGGGAGCGGCTATGCCGGCTTTGCCGGTCTCGAGCGCCCAGGCATAGAGCTGGAGCCCCCCATAGGAGAACAATCCCGCAAGCAGGCCGAGACGGAGGCCGATGCTCCATCCATCGGCAGAGAATTGCGGAGCTGCGCTGCCGGTCTTCCGGCCGGAGCGCTCCTTGAGGGCGGCTGCCGCAAACCAGAGCAGCGAAAGGAAGTAGCCGGTCAAGAGAACGGAGGAGGAGGGCAGGCCGAGCTCGCTCGTCACCTTCAAGCCTCCGTTGCGGAAGGTGAACAGAACGACGGCCGCCCCCGTATACAGGAACCAGCGCCGGTCTCCGATCGAGAGCGGCTCCGAGCGGCGCACGGCAATCAGCACTGCCGCTGCCAGCAGCAGGACGATTCCGGCCGCTTCCCAGCCTCCAAGCGGCTCTCCGTAGATCCATACCGACATCGCCACGACAAGGACGATGTTGAGGTTCGTAATCGGCGAGGTGAGACTGGCCGGGCCGTAGCGCAGCGCCTGCATGAAAACGACGTTGCCCCAGGCTGAGCCGGCTCCGACAACCGCTCCTGCGACCCAGGCTTTCCAGCCGAGCGCGTCCGTCCAGCTTCCGTCCGCCACGCATTGGAAGAGAAAGCCGGCCGTTCCTGTCGCGTACAATCCCAGTAGGAGGGAGGTGCTGCTCCCTCCGCGCATTTGGGATACTTTCATCCACCAGCCGGCGAAGCCGAATACGGCCGCGCTGCCGATCGAGATCAGAAGCCATATTGCAGGGGCTGTCATGAGGGTCGGTGCTCCTTTGCTGCCTGTATGGGAGTGGGAAACGGAATCTGTTACACAAATGAAATATTCCTGTCACGCCGCTATTACAATCAGGGGTTAAGATAGTGACATGACCCCCTTTTAATAAATATACTTGGGACCTTCCTTATGGGAGGTCCACTTTTTTTTGCCCTCTTGAAGGGAGGGGCGGCATGGACTGGCAATTACAGTCTACCATGCGGAGCCGGCTGAATCATACGGGCTTTGATGCCGACCGCATTGAGGCTGCTCCCGTCAGCCCCACCCGAGCGTATCCGACGCAAGCGAGAGCAGGAGCAGAGCGCACATGGCCGCGCCGGTCCACAGTTTGCGGCTGCGGATTATCGATGCGTTGCCGGCAGCGGGCAGAGAGCGCACATACAGGATGGCGCCGACAGTCACCAGTGCAAGCTCGGCGGCCATGCTTATCGACGGCCATTGCCACAATCCGAGACCGAGGAGCGGCAGGTCTCTAGCATTTCCGGGAAAAATCGGCATGTCTGCGCGGTGCATGGCGAGGTCAAGCACCCAGTGGCTCAAGACGACGGCGCCGATCGTCCAGCCGCCCCTGCGGCCCCATTTCAGGGAAGCGAGCCATCCGACAATCAGAGCAAGGAGCAAGGTGCCGACCAGCGAGTGCGTATAATCCGCATGAATAATGAAGCCGCCGTAACCATCGGCGCCTGGGACAGCCTCCAACGTTTCCTTGCCCGTCAGAAGGAAGGGAACGAAAAGCACGTCGAGCAGCTGCGTGCCCAGCATGAGCGTCCAAAGAGGAACCTGAGGAGTTTTGGCTTTAACGGCTGCGGCTAATCCGAAATGTCCGGCGAACATATTTCCTCACCCCTTTTCTTGAATAGAAGCACGTCTTATCCGGGCATCCGCCCAACCCATTCCGACCGTAAACAAGAGCATGAACACAATGAAGCTCATCGTGGAAATCCTCCTCTTTACTAAAACTAATACCTTTAGTTTTACTATAACTAATTGTATTAGTTTTTGCAATCCTTTCCAGAAAAAGATTTTTCAAGGCTTGTCCAATAAAAAAATAGAGCCCCTAAGGGCTCGAAAACAGACAGATTGATAAGACAGATCAAAGCTGAACATAAAAGCTTGAATCCTTCCATGGCTCTTGGCATGTTCGATTCGTTGAAGGCTGCGGAATGCCTGGTCCGTTGAAGGCTGCGGGAATGCCTGATCCGTTGAACATTGTTGGGAACGCTTGCGGAGAAGCGTCAGCTGATCAAAGAGGCACCGCCACGGGCTGCTTCTGCCGATAGAAGAACCATTCCCGGAAACCGATCGATTTCAGCAGGGCGCGGACTTCCTCGAAGTCGTCTCCGACCCGCGAGGGCACATGGGAATCCGAGCCGAAGCTGCATGTGACGCCGAAGTAATGAGCTCTTTCCAGAATTTCGTTGGACGGGTACCAGCCGCCGACCGTTTTCGTTTTGCCGGAGGTGTTGATCTCGATCGACGCCCCGCTTCCGGCGATAGCCTGCAGAGCCAAGTCGATGCTCTCGGAAGCCGGGATGCCGGAGAAGGCGGGATAATATCCCTTCATCGCGTCGATATGGCCGAGCACCTGGAACATGCCGCTGACGGCCGATTGGCGGATCAGCTCATAATACTCGCGCTTCTGCTCGGCCTGCGCCGATTGCGACAATCCCTTCCAGCGGGTTTTGTTGAAGATGCTTTTGCCTGACGTGAAATGGACCGAGCCGATGATATAGTCGAACGGATAGGCTTCGTAAGCCTTGCGGTATGTATCGGCATGCTCCGGAAAGAAATCCGACTCCATGCCCAGCAGCACTTCGATCCTGCCTTCGTATTTGGCCTTCAGGGCCAGCACTTCCTCGACGTAGCCCGGCAGAGAGCTGCGGGCCATCGCAATGCCCGGCTCGGGATGGTCTTCTTCGCTGCCGAAGTAGGGGGAATGGTCGGAGATGCCGATCGCGCCGATTCCGGCGTCGATCGCGGCGCGGATATAGTCCTCGATGCTTCCTTCGGCATGGCCGCAGCGGCTGTGATGGGTGTGCAGATCGAATTTCATGTGATCGTTTCCTCCTCAAGCTCATATCGGATTCAAAGCAAATCTATTGGACTACTCGCTGCTGATGAACTGCGCTTCGGGCATGCCCTTGAGATCGCTCAGGAACTGCTGCATGGCGGAGTTCAAATATCTTCCCGACTTGTAGACGACGCCGATCGGATGGGTGACCTCCAGCTCCGTCACCCGGATCATCCGCAGCGTGCCCGCCCGGAGCTCGTTGGCGATGGACAGGTTGGAGACGATCGCGGCTCCCAGGTTGATCTCGACCATCCGCTTGACCTCCTCGCTGCTGGACAGCTCCATCACGATATTGGGAATGATGCCGTTCTTGGAGAAGATGCGGTCGACGAAGCGCCTGCCGAGCGTATCGGGAGACAGCATGATCAGCGGAATGTCCTTCAACTTGTCGATGGAGGCATGCTTGAGCTCGGCCAGCGGATGCGCGGGGGATACGACAAGCTCGAAAGTATCATAGTAAAGAGCCGACGTCTGCAGATTCGGGTTCTTTTCGGATAGATAAGTGATCCCAAGATCCACGCTGCCTTTCTCCACGCTGGCCATGACCTGGGAGGACGGCATCGAATGGATCGTCGTCTTGATCAGAGGGAACTGGTTCTGGAAGTAGGACAGCACCCGCGGCAGAATCTGGATGGCGATGGAGCTCGTCGTCCCGAGCACGATATGGCCTTGCGGGATATGGTTCAGGTCGGACAGCTTCTGCTTCAGCTCTTCGACGATGGACAGGATGCGCACGGCATGGTCAAGGAACACCTGTCCCCGGTCCGTCAAAGTCACAGGCTGGTTGCGGTCTACCAGCACCGTCTTGAATTCCTCCTCCAGGCTCTTGATCTGGGCCGATACGGCCGGCTGGGTCAGGTTGAGCTGCTCCCCGGCCTTGCGGAAGCTCATCGTCTTGGAGATGGTGAGCAGCGTTTCGAGCTGGCTGATATTCAGAGGTTTCCCTCCTTTTGATAAGAGTTTTTTATCATTTCTTCTTAGTATATAGAAGAGAGCAGGGCGGGTAAAGCTTCCGGAAATTTACAATAAGTTGACCTCCAGCGCTTGCTCCTTCAGCAGGAAAAGGTTTCCGGACGGCGAAGCTGTTGCATACGGCCGCCTGCCCGGAGCCGAATCGGAGGAGGATTGCATTCCTTATGGACAAAAAGGCTGTCAGGGGCTGGATCTTGTACGATTGGGCCAACTCCGCGTTTGCTACGACGATGATTGCGGCCGTCATGCCGGTATATTACGACAAGGTCGCGGGAAAAGGCCTTGAAGGCTCGCTGGCTTCCGTCTACTGGGCCAACACCCAGAGCATCGCCATGCTGTTCGTCGCGCTGCTGTCGCCGCTCGCGGGAGCTGCGGCCGACCTGCTCGGCTCAAAGCTGCGGTTCCTGATCGCGTTCACCCTGCTGGGAGCCGTTCCGAGCTCGCTGATGGCTTTTGCCGGAGAAGGAGACTGGTTCCTCGCCTCCTGCCTGCTCGTTCTCGGCATCATCGGCTTCACGACCGGCGGCACCTTCTATGACGCTCTTCTGCGCGACGGCATCCCGGAAAATGACCGGCACAAGGTAAGCGCTCAAGGTTATGCGATGGGATATGCGGGTGGAGGGCTGCTGCTCGCCGTCAATATCCTCATGATCCAGAAGCCCGAGTGGTTCGGCTTCGCCGATTCGACGGCCGCCACCAAAGCTTCGTTCGTGACGGTCGGCATCTGGTGGCTGCTGTTCTCGCTGCCCCTTTTCCTGAACTGGAAGGAGCCTCGTCCGGAGCGGATGTCGGGACCGGCGCTGAGGAGGGTAGGCCGGACGGCCTGGCAATCCATGCGGCGTCTGGGCGAAACGCTGCGCTCGCTGAAGAGGTACCCCGAGCTGCTCAAATACATGATCGCCTTCTGGTTTTTCAACGACGGCATCAGCACGGTCATCGTCATGGCGACGATCTACGGCTCCAGCATCGGCATCGAATCGAGCGATCTCATCCTGGCTCTGCTGATTACCCAGTTCACGGGCCTGCCGGCGACGCTGCTGTTCGGGCGGCTTGTATCCCGATTCGGCGCCAAGCGGATGCTGATGTACTCCCTGGCTGTGTATCTGGTCATCGTCGTGCTTGGCTATTTCATGACGAACCAGCTGCATTTCTACATCCTGGCGTTCATGGTCGGCCTTGTCCAGGGCGGCAGCCAGTCGGCCGCGCGCTCGCTGTATGCGGGACTTCTACCGGCAGGCAGATCCGGCGAATGGTTCGGATTCCTCGCCCTTTCCAGCAAGTTCACCTCCATGCTCGGCCCGCTCGTCTTTTCGATTGTCGGCACGCTGACAGGCTCGAGCCGGACGGCGATATTGTCGGTTGCGGCTTTCTTCCTGATCGGAATGGTCCTGCTGTCGCTGGTCGACTTCGTCAAGGGAGCGCTTCAAGCGGAACAAGCGGAGCTTCCAGGCGCGGCTGCAGGAGGCAGCGGCTTCGGAGCCTAGCTCCGTGCGGAAGCGGCCGTCCGGCGCTCCTTGCTCATCATTCCCGAAAACAGCAAACCCCTTGCACGGCTGCACTTAAGCAGCTCTCATGCAAGGGGTTTGCTTCGTCTTCGGGGACCGGCCGCTCTCATCACAGCCACTCTTTCTTGCGGAACAGGAACAGCATGCCGCCGCCCAGCATAAGCATGAAGCCCATGATGAGGTAGAAGCCGTAATAGAAATGCTCTCCCGGCAGATGGGCGAAGTTCATGCCGTAGATGCCGGTAATGAACGTCAGCGGCATGAAGATCGTCGTCAGCGCCGTGAACACGCGCATGATCTCGTTGGCGCGGCTGGACAGGCTGGACTGGTAAGCCTCGCGCAAGTTCGCCATGAGGTCGCGGTACGTATCGAACGTCTCGGTGATCTTGACCGCATTCTCGTAGATGTCGCTGAAGTACTTCTGCAGCTGGTCGTCGATCAGGCGCAGATCCTTTTTGTTCAGCGTGGCGATGACGTCGCGTTGAGGGCCGAGCACCTTCTTGAGCCAGAGAATTTCGCTGCGCAGGCCGATGATCTCGCCGAGATGCGATTTTTTCGTATGCATGAGAATGTCTTCCTCGAGGCTCTCGATGCGCGCCTCGATCCGGTCGCCGACGAGGAAGTAATTGTCCACGACAAGGTCGACGAGATGGTACAGGAAGCGGTCGGGACGGTTGACGTCCTGCTCCCACAGAATCGGCTTCAGGGAACGCAGCTCGTTGATCTTCTGCTTCGTGACGGTGATGATGTAATGTCTGCCGAGAAACATGTTGAGCGCCCGGAGGAAGATCTCCTCGTCATCGAACCTGATGCTGTTGATAACGATAAAATAATGGCCTTCGTACAGCTCGATCTTCGGGCGCTGCTCCTCCTCGCTCAGACAGTCCTCGACGGCCAGGTCGTGGAGGCCGAACAGCGGCTGGAGGACGGCAAGATCCTCGACGTCCGCGTCGATCCAGTAGAAGCCCTCAAGGGGCGGCGCAAGCGTTGCTTGCAAATCTTCGACGGGGGCGAACACCCCGTTGTTGACCATGCGGATTTTCATGGCTTATTCTCCTCTCGCGGAAGAACGAGCAGGAGCCGGATGCCGCAGCCGTTGGCGGCGGGCGGAGAAGAGCCTGCAGGGCAGGAAGATCAACGTCCACGCAAGGCGGGGTCCGACTTGTCGTCTTCTTGGTGTTGGGTTTGCTGTTCGTTGCTAGAGGCTGGCGTAGGCCCTTCGCCTTCCATGGCGTTTCACTCCTTGTTCCCCTCGGGGCAGTATGAAAGTCTTGTCTAGTATACTCTTTAGGACAGGATGGACTCAAGGAAATTCAGACGGGAAAAATCGGCTGCAGCCGCTCTCTCCGCCGGCTTGTTCGTGCAGTGTATGCGGAAGGGGGGAAGGGGGTTCCGGAGCGCTCGCCGGCAAGCAGGGAAACCTGGAAAGAAAGCAGCGGGAACCCCTTGAGCAGAAAGCCGATGCCCAAGGCAGATCGGGAAGGACGGAGGGCTGGCCGCCCCATGCCGAATGGAATGCCGATCGCCTGTGCCGCAAAAGGATGTACGGAAACTGCACCGCATGGAAAATAGAAGCGCAGCCAAAAAACCGGAACCCCGCCAAGAGGCGGAAATTCCGGCTGCGTTCATGGAATTGGGACGGCGGAGATCGGCTTAGCTGCCGAGTAGCCGCAGCAGCAGGACGGCCGCTTGCGCGCGCGTGGCAGGCTGCGCCGGGGCGAGCATTCTGTCCGGAAGCCCGGACAGAATGCTCGCTTGCAGCAGGCCGGCGAGGGAGATCCGGGCATAAGGGGCGGTTTTGCCGCCGTCCTTGTATGCGCCCAGAAGGGAAGCGGTCTCTGCTGCGTCCGGTTCCTCGAACGTGCCGAGCAGCAGCAGAGCACGCATCGCCATGACGGCGAGTTCCTGTCGGGTCAGCGCCCTGGACGGCTCGAAGGCTCCGCCGCCGGTGCCCGAGATCAGGCCTGCTTCGGCGGCAGCGGCAACGGCCTGGCTGTACCAGGAGTCTGCGGGAACATCCTTGAACGGCGCCTTGCCCGCGGCGGATGCCGATGCTTCGGGAAGCTTCAGGGCGCGGTGCAGCAGGACTGCAAACTCGGCACGCGTCACGGCGCGGTTCGGCTCGAAGGCGCCGGCAAGGGAGCCGCGGACGATATCCAGCGCGGCGAGCCTGCTGATGTCGGCGGCAGCCCAAGGCGCATCCGCAAGATCGGTGAACGGGCGGCCGCTGCCGGCCGATCCGCCCGGTGGAGAAGCGGAAGGCGCGGGAGCCGATGACGGCGCAGGAACCGCCGATGGGGCAGGCGAAGCGCCCGGAGTCGGATTCGGCGTCCAAGCCGGTCCGGGAGCCGGCGTCGCAGTAGGCTCCGTACTCGGAGTCGGATCGGCGCTTGGCGAAGGTTCCGTACTCGGAGTCGGATCGGCGCTCGGCGAAGGTTCCGTACTCGGAGTCGGATCAACGCTTGGCGAAGGCTGCGTGCCCGGATTCGGCTCCCCGGCCTGCCTTTCCCCGACCACGATGCCGAGGCCGTTGGTTCCGACATATACGCGGCCGTACACCCTCGGATCCCCGGTAATCGTCCGGTTGGCGGCGCCGAACTGATGGGCGTCGTCATTGATCCGCGTCCAGCGGCCGCCTGCGTCATCGGAGCGGTAGATGCCCCATTGGCCGCCGATCTTCGCATAACTGTACACCGTCATGTAAGGCTGTCCGGGAGCGGCTTTGCCGAAGCCGATCGAAGCCGACTCCCCGACGCCTTGAACCTGCCGGAAGCTGGCTCCGGAATCCGTGGAGCGGTACAGGCCGAAGGCGTCCCCGGGATTTTTATTGTCCGCTGCCGCGGCAAGCCAAATATCGCCTTCAACACCCGGAACGGCCTTGAATTTGCTGGTGATCCGCTTCGGAAGCCCGCTCGCCTCCTGCCGGAAGGACGCTCCGCCATCGGTGCTCGTGTAGAAGAAGCCATCGCTGAAGCCGTAGAACTTGTCCGGATCGACGCGGTCGGAGCTGACGGCTGCGCCGGCCGGAATGCCCGTCGACGGCTGCCAGGTCTGTCCGTCATCGGAGGACCGGCTGACAGGCTGCCCTTCCGGACTCCAGAGGATGGAGCGTCCGTCGGCGGAAGCCGCCACATAACCGCCGTTCACGGAAAAGCCGCTGCCCCATGGATTCGTCCCGGGCTTCCAGGTGGCGCCGTTGTCGCGGGATACCCCGATGCCGAGATCCGAACCGGAAACATTGCCGACCCGCACGATGAAATCGGGGTCAAGCTCGGCATAGTCCAGATCCGTGCTTGTTCCGATATAAGGATTTGTAATCATCTCGGGGGCTTTGGACAGATCGGCATGGCGGAAGCCTCCGATATCGCCCATCGCGCTGAGCAGAGGAGCTCCTGCCGGCGGGCTGATGAGCCCCAGTACGGATGTCTCCTCGATGCCGCCCGCCTGGACGGACAGATGCACGGGCCCGTAGACGCTGCCTCCCGCCGTAAGAGGCTGGTCGAGCGCGGTCACGTCGGCAGCGCCGTACAGCGTCGCTCCCGTTCCGTACAGAATCGAGCCGGAGTCGAACGGATCGATCTCCAGGCTGCCGATCATCCAGCCCAGCTTGGGCGAAGTTTCGGGCAAGGGCTTGTCCTTCACCCCCCAATCCAGCCAAGGGGAAAGGGAGTAGTCCAGCTCATAGCTGTTGTTCCGCTCCGGGTAATTCCCGTACGTCCAGAACGGCTTCCATGTCCGGCCTCCGTCGAGGCTGCGGTAGATCTGCTCGTCCGGCCACCATTTGTTCATCGTCGCAACCATGACGGTGCCGGGACGGCTGGCGTCGACGGCGAGGCCGCCGTACGGGCTGGAGGTGCTTCCGGCGCCTTCCGGGCTGATGTCGCTCCATTGTCCGGAACCCGTATCGAGAACCCATACCGAGCCTTCGCCGCCGTTATAAGGACCGATATCCTTGGCGTAGGTCACGTAGAGCCGGCCGTCGGACGAGAGGACGCCGTGATGCGGCAGAAAGCCCTGGCCGGGCTGGCCCGGCACGGCTTCCCATGTCGCTCCGGCATCCCGGCTGCGATAGATGCCGGCGTCCCGGTCGGCCGTCCCTGCATAGATGACCGGGGTCGCGCTCCCCTTCGTTCCGGACGAAGGGTCGAAGGTCACCCAGACGACGCCGATGGGATCCTTCATATAATCGTCGGCAGCCGAGCCGATGGCGGTGAAGGATGATACCCGGCTCCAGGTGGCTCCGGCATCGGTGCTTTTCCACAGCCCGTAGCCGCTGCGCGCGCCGAGGTACAGGATGTTCCCGTCGTTGGGATCGACGGCCAGCCGCTCGCCCATGGAGCGGCCCGGCATATTGCCTCCCAGCTTGAAGGGAAGCTCCGTCCGCTGCCAGCTGTCCCCCCGGTCGGAGGAGCGGTAGATATAGCCGTTCATGTCGGTCCAGTCATTGGTATAAGTGCCTAGTGCGGCATAGACCCGGTCCGGATCGGACGGGTCGGGAGCGATGCTTTCCACGCCAAGCAGATTCCATTCCTCCATGCCGACTCCCTCCAGCAGCTGCTTCCAGACGCCGCCCGTGGAGGCGTCCCGCCGGTAGGCGCCGCCCATGTCCGTCCGGACGTAGGCAAGCCCCTGCTCGGCCTTGCTGTAGACGATGCCGGGAATGAACCCTCCGCCGACGACAGCAGCCCGTCCCCAGCTGTAGGCTTCGCTCGAGGCTTGAGGAGCCTCATCCGCAGCCGCGGCGGCGGCCGGCAATTGGGCAGGCAGCGATAGAGCGGCTGCGAGCAGGGTGATGCAGATGGATTTGAACACGATAGACCTCCCTTGTCCGATTTAAAATGTAAGCACTTACATTTTAAGGCGCCCAGCAAGGGGCGGGATACCGGCTAAATCGGTCGATTAATCAGATGGAAATCGGAGATGGCGGCGGAAAAGCCGCCTCGGCCGGAAAGCAAAAAAAGAGCTTCCAAGGCTGATAAACAGCCGCGGAAACTCTTTCCATCCTTGAAAAAGATACGATTAGTGCCCTTCCGCCCCATCCTTTTCGTTGGAGAGGCCGGTCACTTCGAACAGCTTGAACAGCAGGCTGAACACGACCGCTACGACGGTTGCTAAAGCCATGCCGGAGATGGAGAAGTCGCCGAACTTGAGCGTCACGCCGCTGAGGCCGGTCACAAGCACGACTGTCGTCAGGAACAGGTTCGACGGCCGGCTGTAATCGACCTTCTCCTCGATCAGGATGCGCAGTCCGGAAGCCGCGATGACTCCGAACAGCAGCAGGGAGACGCCGCCCATGACCGCCGGCGGAATGTTGGCGATGAGCTCCGAGAACTTGCCGAGGAAGGAGAGCAGGATGGCGATGGCTGCCGCGCCGCCGATGACAAAGGTGCTGTAGACGCGGGTGATGGCGAGCACGCCGATGTTCTCGCCGTAGGTCGTGTTCGGCGTCGCTCCGACGAAGCCCGATACGATCGTGCTGAGGCCGTTGCCGAGCAGCGAGCGGTGCAGGCCGGGATCCTTGGACAGGTCCTTCTTCACGATGTTGCCGGTGACGACGAGATGGCCGACATGCTCGGCGATGACGACGAAGGCAGCCGGCAGGATGATGGCGATCGCGTTCCAGTCCAGCACCGGAGTCGTCACATGCGGAAGCTGGAACCAGTCGGCTGCTGCGATTTTTTTGGCCGCTTCGCCCGTCATTCCCATGCAATAAGCGACGACATAACCGGTGACGATGCCGATCAGAATCGGAATGATCTTCAGGAAGCCGCGGAAGAGGACGGAGCCGAGGACGGTGACGAGAAGCGTGATGACGGATAGGGCGATGACTTTCGTATCGGGAGTCCAAGAGGCCGCCGTCGCCGCGTCCGGGGCGATCCAGCCGGCCATGCGCGCGGCGACGGGTACGAGCTCAAGCCCGATGACGGCGACAATGGCGCCCATCGCCGCCGGCGGAAAGACGACATGGATCCATCCCGTGCCCGCCGCCTGCACGATGAGGGCGACGATCGAAAAGACGATGCCCGCTACGATGAAGCCGCCGAGCGCTGCCGCGTAGCCTCCGCCGGAAGCATTGGCGGTGATGACCCCCATTGCCGGTCCGATGAAGGCGAAGCTGGAGCCGAGGTAAGCCGGGATGCGGCCTTTGGTCAGGAGGATGTAGAACAAGGTGCCGATGCCGTTCATGAGCAGGCAGATCGCCGGGTTTACACCGAGCAGGTTGGGCACAAGCACGGTTGATCCGAACATGGCGAACAGATGCTGCAGGCTGAGGAGAAGGCCCGGGCCGAGCGGCGGCCTTTCCAATACTCCGATTTCACGCTTCAAATTCATGACGCCCCTTTTTCTCGATTTGTTCGTGAAGGAAAACGGCAGACAGGCTCCATTCCGCCCTTGTCGCCGCGACATTCCGCTTGCCTGGCAGCTATAGCCGCCGTACGGGTGCAAGCGGACAAAACTTCGTTGATTTTATCCGTTTCTGCCGGTTTTAGCAATGGGAAATATTTTCGAGCGGCGCTGCTGGATGCAATTCGCTTCTTGACGGCCCGCCCAGGTATCCAGTATTGTAGGTACAGAAGCCGAATGGCCAAATTGAATATCGATACTTTCTTATCAAGAGTAGGCGGAGGGACCAGCCCGATGAAGCCCGGCAACCGGCGTGCGAACGCACGGTGCTAATTCTTGCGGATGCGCGTGCGGCAGCGGCGTGTCTGGGAGATGAGAGAGGCGCATGTGTTTCCGTCGATACGACCCTGCGACCCTTTCTCAAGCGCGAGAAGGGGTCTTTTTGCATGCAGCGGCGCCTGTGGCCCCGACCCCTGCGATACCGTCCAATTCATGAAAAAGGAGTGACAGGCATGCCGATCAAAGTACCCGACCATTTGCCCGCCAAGGAGGTTCTGGCGGAAGAGAATATATTCGTCATGGACGAAAGCGTCGCCTACCATCAGGATATCCGCCCGCTGCGGATCGCAATCCTCAACCTGATGCCGAACAAGGAAACGACGGAGACGCAGCTGCTCCGCCTCATCGGCAATACGCCGCTGCAGGTGGAGGCCGTCCTGCTGCATCCGCGCACGCATACGTCCAAGAATACGTCGTCGGACCATCTGCAATCGTTCTACAAGACGTTCGACGAGATCGCCCATCTCTATTTCGACGGCATGGTCATCACCGGCGCTCCGGTGGAGCAGATGGCATTCGAGGATGTGAACTACTGGGAAGAGCTCAAGGACATCATGGACTGGAGCCGCAGCCACGTGACTTCGACATTCCATATCTGTTGGGCCTCCCAGGCCGGCCTGTACCATCATTACGGCGTGCCCAAGTACGATCTGGACCGGAAGATCTTCGGCGTGTTTCCGCACACGGTGGAGAAGCGCGGCGTCAACCTGCTGCGCGGCTTCGACGAGCTGTTCTTCGTGCCGCAGTCGCGCCACACGGAGGTCCGCCGCGAGGATATCGAGGGCATAGCCGATCTCGACATCCTGTCGGAATCGCCGGATGCCGGCGTATACCTCGTCGCTTCCAAGGACGGGCGCCAGATTTTCGTCACCGGCCATTCCGAATACGATCCGGAGACGCTCAAGTACGAATACGACCGCGACGTCGCCAAAGGCATGGAGATCGCCCTGCCGGTCAACTATTATCCCGGCGACGATCCGTCCCGCAAGCCTCTGTCCACCTGGAGGGCGCATGCCAACCTGCTGTACTCCAACTGGCTGAACTACTACGTCTACCAGCAGACGCCGTTTGATCTCGGAGCCCATATATAAGTCCGGAATCCGGCCGTTCGAACCCATTCATCCTACTTTATTGAAGCGAAGGAGCCAGCAGCCCATGAAGATCGAAAGCCGCCTTGCCCAAATCGGATCCATCGAAGAGCCGGTCACCGGATCGATCAGCTATCCCATCTACCAAGCGACCGCCTACCGGCACCCGCGCCTCGGCCAGAGCACCGGATTCGACTACGCCCGCACCAAGAGCCCGACCCGCAGCGTCCTGGAGGAAGCCGCCGCAGAGCTCGAATCCGGCGACGCCGCGTTCGCCTGCAGCTCCGGCATGGCCGCCCTGCAGACGATCTTCGCCATGTTCAGCCAAGGGGATCATCTCATCGTCTCCCTCGACCTGTATGGCGGCACCTACAGGCTGCTGGAGCGGATCATGTCCCGCTTCGGCGTCACAACCTCCTACATCGATACGAACGATATCGAGGGGATGGAGAAGCTGCGCCGTCCGGAGACGAAGGCGGTGCTGATCGAGACGCCTACCAATCCGCTCATGATGGTGACGGACATCAAGGCGGTATGCGGCTGGGCCAAGGACAAGGGCCTGCTGACGATCGTGGACAATACGCTGCTGACGCCGTTCTTCCAGCGCCCGCTGGAGCTCGGCGCGGATATCGTCATCCACAGCGCGACCAAGTATCTGGGCGGACACAACGACGTCCTCGCCGGACTCATCGTCACCAAGGGCGAGGAGCTGTCGAAGGAAATGGGCATTCTGCACAACTCCATCGGGGCGGTGCTCGGGCCCCAGGATTCCTGGCTGCTGATGAGAGGCATGAAGACGCTCGCCCTGCGCATGGAGCGCCATCAATACAACGCCACGCGGCTGGCGGAATATCTTCAAGGGCATCCCGCTGTCGCGGAAGTGTTCTATCCGGGCCTCAAGGATCACCCCGGCCATGAGATCCAGAACCGGCAGTCCTCCGGCAACACGGGCATTTTCTCCTTCAAAGTCAAGGATGCCCGCTACGTCGAGCCGATTTTGCGCCATATCAGGCTCATCGCCTTCGCCGAAAGCCTCGGCGGCGTCGAGTCGCTGATGACGTACCCGGCCGTCCAGACGCATGCGGACATTCCGGAGGAGATCCGCCGCGCGGTAGGCGTGGACGACCGGCTGCTGCGCTTCTCGGTCGGCATCGAGCATGCGGATGATCTCATCGATGATCTCGGGCAGGCTCTGGAAGCCGCGCGGACCGAGATCGAAGGCGGTGTGCAGGCATGAGCGGACAGGGCAAGCAGTCGGAGAACGGGCGCGCCGCGGACAAGCGGCGCTTTGCCACGAAGCTGATCCACTTCGGCTCCGAGGTGGACGAGTTCACGGGCGCCTCCAGCACGCCCATCGTGCAGGCGTCGACGTTCCATCACCACGACATCTACAACCCGCCCAGGCATGACTACAGCCGCTCGGGCAATCCGACCCGCGCGGCCGTCGAGGAAGCGATCGCGCTGCTGGAGGGAGGCGCCCGCGGCTTCGCCTTCGCCTCCGGCATGGCGGCCATCTCGACCGCCTTCCTGCTGCTGTCGGCGGGAGATCATGCCATCGTGACGGAAGACGTCTATGGAGGCACCTATCGCTTCCTGACGACGGTTCTCAGCCGAATGAACATCGAGACGACGTTCGTGGACATGACGGATCTGGGCGCGGTGAAGGCGGCGCTGAAGCCGAATACCCGCGTCGTCTTCATGGAAACTCCGTCCAATCCGACGCTCAAGATTACGGATATCGCCGCCGTGGCGTCATGGGCGAAGGAACACGGTTTGCTGACGATGGTGGACAACACCTTCATGAGCCCATACCACCAGCGCCCGCTGGAGCTTGGCGTCGATATCGTGCTGCACAGCGCCACGAAGTTCCTGGGCGGCCACAGCGACGTGCTGGCGGGCCTCGCGGTGACGTCCGACGAGGAGCTCGGCAAGCGCCTCTACGCCCTCCAGAACGGCCTTGGCGCGGTTCTGGCTCCGCAGGAGGCCTGGCTGCTCATGCGGGGCATGAAGACGCTGCAGGCGCGGATGGACCAGAGCGAGAACAGCGCGCGGAGACTGGCGGACTGGCTGTCCCGGCATCCGGGCGTCGGCCGCGTGTATTATCCGGGGCTGCCGGATCATCCGGGCCGCCAAGTCCATGAGCGCCAGTCGCTCGGCTATGGAGCGGTCGTGTCGTTCGACACCGGCAGCGCGGCGAGGGCCAAGGAAGTGCTCAGCAAGGTGCGTCTGCCGATCGTCGCCGTCAGCCTTGGCGGCGTGGAGAGCATTCTCTCTTATCCGGCGATGATGTCGCATGCGGCCATGCCTCCCGAGGTGCGGGCGCAGCGGGGCATCGGCGACGGCCTGCTGCGCTATTCGGTCGGGCTGGAGCATATCGACGACTTGATCGAGGATCTCGAAGAAGCGCTTCGGGAAGCTTGACCGGAGCTTCGGCACCGCCGCTTTCGGCGGTGCTCTTTTTACGGCTTCTCAATAAATCGGTATGCAGATAAGAAGTGGACTCTGAGCTTTATTGGCACAGCCGGGCCGATTTGGGAACGGTCCAAAACGCCCTTGAGAGGCGATGTGGAGCGTTCTTGAGGCTGCAAGCCGGTTTTTAGCTTCTTCTTCTCACCGTAGCTGGAGATTCATCGTCTTTTTGGAGAGTGACGATGGGGCCTAGTTCATGTTAGGATTAGGTTGTGAAAATAGGAACGTACTTTGTGAAATCGGGAACAATTACGGCCGGGAACGACCTGGCTTGCATAGAGGAGGCTGCCGGATGCAACAAGTGGACCGCGTGCTGGATAAGGCGCTGCAGGGAGAGAGAATCAGTCTCGAGGACTGCATCGTGCTTCTGGAATCGGACGAAATCGAGAAAATGGGACGAGTCGCAAATGAGCTCATGGTGCGCAGGCATCCCGAGCCGATCGTGACGTTCAACATCGGACGCAACATCAATTACACCAATATTTGCGACGTATACTGCCGTTTCTGCGCCTTCTACCGCCCTCCGGGCTCGAAGGAAGGCTATGTGCTGCCGGACGAGACGATCCTGCAGAAAATCCAGGAGACGGTCGATGTCGGCGGCGACGAGATTCTGATGCAGGGAGGGGTCAACCCCGATCTGCCTTTCCAGTACTATCTCGATATTCTGCGCAAGATCAAGGACCGTTTCCCTGAAGTGACCATGCACAGCTTCTCGCCGGCGGAAATCCAGAAGATGAAGGTGCTCTCCGGCTTGTCGCTGGACGAGACGCTGCTGAAACTGCATGAGGCGGGACTCGATTCCTTGCCGGGCGGCGGCGGCGAGATTCTGGACGACCGCACCCGCCGCAAGATCAGCCGCCTGAAGGGCTCCTGGACCGACTGGATGGATACGATGAAGGCGGCTTGGCGCAACGGCATGAACACGACGGCGACGATGGTGTACGGATTCGGGGAATCGATGGAGGAGCGGGCCCTGCATATGCTTCGCGTCCGCGAAGCGCAGGACGAGTGCAAGGCGCTCGGATATCCTTCTCCCGGCTTCCTGGCCTTCATTACGTGGCCGTTCCAGCCGGACAATACGAACCTCAAGCGGGAGAAATCCAAGCCGGAAGAATACCTCAAAATGGTGGCCATCAACCGGATCATGCTGGACAACATCCCGAACATGCAGGCGAGCTGGGTGACGATGGGGCCGGAGATCGGCAAGCAGTCGCTCTCGTACGGAGTCAACGACTTCGGCAGCACGATGCTGGAGGAGAACGTCGTGTCCGCGGCGGGCACGACCCACAAGGTCAACATCGAGCTCATTCTCCAGTATATCCGGGAGGCGGGCAAGATTCCTGCTCAGCGCAATACGCGCTACGACATTCTTCGTGTCTTCCACGACGGGGAGCACGCTGAACGCGACTTCGTCATGCAGAACTAATTGGTTGATTCAGACGCTAGTCCCGGTGAATCGCTCGGAGCGGTTCTCAGGTGACCGGCGTCTTTTTTGGTATGGGCGCGGATTCGGAGCTGCCAAGAGGAGGAGCCTCGGGAACGGATGAACTTGGGGCTGCCGCCAGGCATCCTTTTTTCAAGCTGAAAAAACAGCCCCATGCCGCCTTTCGGGCGGCAACAGGGCTGTAGGGTCATTCAAGAAAAGCTTGCTTGAGCCACTTCGGCTTCTTCCGCGATGATGATGCGGTTTTTGCCGGAGGATTTGGCGGCATAGAGGGCTTTGTCGGTTCGGGCAAAGAAATTCTCCTTGCCTTCGTCCGCATAAGAGGAGAAACCGATGCTCACCGTAATGCGGCGGGTACCAAGCTTGTCGTATACGGCCGAAGAAATCTTGGTCTGCATCGCCTCCAAAATATGAAGGGACTTCTCTGCGGCCCGGTCCGTAAAGATGACGGCAAGCTCCTCGCCGCCGTAACGGGCGACGAAATCGTTCATGCCGGCCTGGGCGCGGACGATCTCCGATACTTTCTTCAGGACGAGATCGCCGGCCCGATGGCCGAACTGATCGTTGACGCTCTTGAAATTATCGATGTCGATCAAGGCAAGCTGCAGCGGCATTCCGCTGACATCATGGTGGTCGATCAGCTTGTCGAGGTATTCATGAAACGTAATATGGTTGTACAGTTCCGTAAGCGCGTCCGTCTTGGCCAGCTTGTCCATGATCGTATTCTTGACCATCAGCTCCTGGTTGAAGCGCGATGTATGGATGTAATACTGGCGCATTTCCTTGCCTCTCGTAATGACCCCCCAGGCCACAAGGCTGAATGCCCCCATCATGGCCGTAATGGAAAGCATGCCGACCAGGGAGATATCGAGGTTGTCGTTGAAGAAGTAGAGGCAGAACAGGGACAGCAGGCAAAGGACGTCGGCAAAAACGAGTTTTTTGGAGGAGAAATAAAAAATGGATACCAGCACGGGCAGAAATAGCGCAATGACGATATAGTTCACTTCGATATTGATTTCAACGATGATGAAGGTCATGAGAGCGGAAGCGACCAGCAGCGAATAATCGCGCAGTCTCTCAGACAAATAGCGGATAGCAAACTCTGCCCCGACCAGCACGGAAAGATGGAGCACGGTTGGAAGCAGAATGTATTTCTTGAAGAAGATTCCCGAAGCAAGCGGAGTGATGAAGGCCAGATACAAGAATTCGAATAAGATCATTAGACCGAGCAGGCACCAGAATCCGTTCATCAGCATCCGGTTCCAGCGCGCTCGGGTGAAGTCCAGCAATTGATCGTCCAAATAGAGTCACTCCAGCATGCAAGCTTGGTTACACGTTAATCAATATACCATGAAAAGATCGCCAATCCAATCCTCATTATGAATAGAAAATGTCCGCAGAACCACCTTTTTCCTCCTTCGGAAAATGCTTATTCCAGGCCTTTTGCCCTCCTTCCCGCCGAATATCCGACCATGCCCGGCATATACTAAAGGGAAGGAAAGGGGTTGAGCGCGCATGGAGCTGCTTGTAGTGGATCTCATCGCGGAGGAAGAAGACCGCGGCGAGGCCTTGTGCCGCGAGCTGAACGGGGCAAGCTCCGGCTTGGCGGAAGATGCGGAGCGATTGTGGGACTGGACGCCGGGAGCGTCCGGCCGCAGGCTGATCTGCACGGCCCGGCTGCCCGGATTCTCTCTCTCCGAGCACGGAGGGCTTGTCTATGCGCAGGCCGCAGCCAGGCTGTCGGGCTACATCGTCGAGCGTTACGAGCCGGTGCTCATCCGCACGATCATCCGCAAGCAATTTCATTATACCGGCGATGAAGAGATCGCTACTATAGAGCAGTGCTGCAGGCTGGTCCTGTCCGGGGAGCAGTGGCAGATCGAGGAGCCGCAACCGCTCGCTGGAGGAGAGGCGGGCAGCCGCGGGCAGCGGGAGGCCAGAGTGGCCGCCGAGCTGGAAGGCTTCCTTGCGGAGAATACGCGCCTCAACCTCCAGGGGTTCGTGACGTTCAGGCTGCAGGGCTATTGGCAGGAGCTGCGGGAAGCGGCGGAGTATGCGGTCGAGGAATACGTCATGGATAAGCAGTATCAGGAATTCATTTCCCTGCTCAAATATTTCGTGGCGGTGCAGCCGAGCCGCCGCAAGCTGGTCCATGTCGTCCAGGATGACGGACAGGAAATCCAGCTTCTGGACGCGGATTTCCTGCCGCTGGACACCCGCTCCGAGGACCGCGCCATCGCCGAGCTGGTGGATGCCGAGCTCAATGTGGAGGATATGGTCCTGAGCAGCCTGATTACGGCGGCGCCGGCCTCGATCCGCATCCATACCCCGACTCCGGATCATCAGGTCATCCGTACGATCCAGGCCATTTTCGAGCAGCGCGCCGAAGTATGTCCGGGCTGCCGCGATTGCGGAATCGGCGGGAACTCCCAGGCTTTGGGCGCCGGAGAGCCTTGACGGGCAACGTCCCGCTTCTATATAATGTGGTCAAAGCATTGATGAAGACATGCGGCGTTTGACGCGCGTCCCAGAGATAGGAATCCCGGGCTGAAAATTCCTAACGCAGGCGCAAGCGGCCGTACCCCTTCGAAGCTGCATGATGGAACCCGGCACGTCCGGAAAGTAAGTGATGCCGGCCTAATCCCCGTTATAGGATCCCAGAGAACGCCTCGGCGTTGAATTAGGGTGGAACCACGGGTCTGAACGTACAGCACTCGTCCCTTTGCGGGACGCAGTGCTTTTTTGCGTCCTTATGATCCTATTTATAACTCAGGAGGCGGCATGACAATGGCAATTGAAATCAAGCTTCCCGACGGCGCGGTCCGTGCTTACGAGCCGGGAGCGACGATCGAGGACGTAGCGGGATCCATCAGCTCCGGACTGCGGAAAAACGCGGTGGCGGGCAAGCTGGACGGAAAAGTCGTGGATCTGAACACGGAGATCAAGGACGGATCGCTGGTCGAAATCGTCACGCTCGATTCGGCGGACGGACTAGAGGTATACCGTCACAGCACAGCCCATCTGATGGCTCAAGCGATCAAGCGAATCTATGGAGAAAAGACGGTCAAGCTGGGCATCGGTCCCGTCATCGAGGACGGCTTCTATTACGATATCGATCTGGAGCAATCCATTACCCCTGAGGATCTGGAAAAGATCGAGAAGGAGATGGAGCGGATCATCAAGGAAGATATTCCGATCCGCCGCCGCGAAGTCAGCCGCGAAGAGGCTCTGGCGACGTTCGAGAAGATGGAGGACCCGCTCAAGCTGGAGCTGATCCGCGATCTTCCGGAAGGCTCGGTCATCACCATCTACGACCAGGGCGAGTTCTTCGATCTGTGCCGCGGGCCGCATTTGCCGTCCACGGGCAAGATCAAGGCGTTCAAGCTGCTGAGCGTTGCCGGAGCCTACTGGCGCGGCGATTCCAAGAACAAGATGCTGCAGCGGATCTACGGCACCGCATTTCCGAAGAAGGCGCAGCTGGACGAGCATCTCCATCTGCTCGAGGAAGCCAAGAAGCGCGACCACCGCAAGCTCGGCCGCGAGCTGAAGATGTTCACGTTCTCCAAGGAAGTCGGCCAAGGCTTGCCGATCTGGCTGCCTAACGGCGCCCGCGTGCGCCGCACGCTGGAGCGCTACATCGTCGACCTCGAAGAAAAGCTCGGTTACCAGCATGTCTATACGCCGGTGCTGGCCAATGTCGAGCTGTACAAAACGAGCGGGCATTGGGAGCACTACAGCGAGGACATGTTCCCCAAGATGGTCATGGACAACGAGGAGCTCGTGCTGCGTCCGATGAACTGTCCTCATCATATGATGGTGTTCAAGAGCGACATGCGCAGCTACCGCGATCTGCCGATCCGCGTAGCGGAGCTCGGCACGATGCACCGCTACGAAATGTCCGGCGCCTTGACGGGACTGCATCGCGTTCGGGCCATGACTTTGAACGACGCGCATATTTTCTGCCGTCCCGATCAGATCAAGGAAGAATTCGCGCGTGTCGTCAACCTGATCCGCAAGGTATACGAAGACTTCGGCATCAAGGAATACCGCTTCCGTCTCAGCTACCGGGATCCGCAGGATACGGAGAAGTACTTCCAGAACGACGAGATGTGGGAAATGTCCCAGCGCATGCTGCGCGAGGTCGTCGAGGAGCTCGGCTTGCCGTTCTTCGAGGCGGAGGGAGAAGCGGCGTTTTACGGTCCGAAGCTCGACGTGCAGATCAAGACGGCTCTCGGCAAGGAGGAGACGCTCTCTACCGCTCAGCTCGACTTCCTGCTTCCGGAACGCTTTGAGCTTGAGTACGTGGGCGAGGACGGCAAGAAGCACCGTCCGGTCGTCATCCACCGCGGCATCATCAGCACGATGGAGCGCATGACCGCTTTCCTGCTGGAGAATTTCGCCGGCGCCCTGCCGCTATGGCTGAGCCCTCAGCAAGCACGCGTCATTCCGGTATCCCAGGTGTACGAAGGCTACGCCCGCCAAGTCGAGGAGCAGCTGCTTGCGGCAGGCATCCGCGCAGAGAGCGACCTGCGCAACGAGAAGCTCGGCTACAAGATCCGCGAGGCGCAGCTCGAGAAGATTCCTTACATGCTGATCGTCGGCGAGAATGAAGCCGGAGCCGGAACCGTCTCGGTGCGCAAGCGCGGAGAAGGGGACATCGGAGCGAAGCCGGTAACCGAGCTTGCAGCGGAGCTGGCAGAGGAGATCGCCAAAAAAACCGTTTAGTTGAAGCGAAATTCGACAAAAACTGAATAAGGCCTGCGGGCAGTGGGTAACCTCCGTTTAAAGGGGAGATTACTGACTATGCCCACAGGCTTTTTGTTGTACCGAAAATCCATCTATCTTCTCGTTGTTGCCGCGATTGTCGCCCTCGTCCTCGACTCCGGCCGCGTGACGGTCATAGCCGATTCGGAGTCCGATGCCGCTCTCCGCAAGCTGGAGCAGAGAACCGATGCTGAAAAACGTCCCGTTCCCAAGCGGGCCGGCGTACGTCGGCCCGATCCGAAGGCGGCGGACAAGCCGGCTTCTCCGCCGCTGCCGGCTGTCGCACCGCCTGGGATGCCGGACGCCGCCTCGTCCGCGCCGGAGCAGCCGCAGCAGGACGGGCTTGCCCCGGTCAAGAGCATCTCGGTGCTGGCGACAGGTTATACGGCCGGAATCGAATCGACCGGCAAAAGGCCCGGACATCCGCTTTACGGCATTACCCGTTCAGGCGTCAAGGTCAAGCGGGGGCAGGTGTCGACGATCGCCGCGGACACGAAGGTGCTTCCGATAGGGACGCTGCTCTTCATACCCGGATACGGCTATGGGGTCGTAGCGGACACCGGCTCCAAGATCAAAGGCAAGCGGATCGACCTTTACTTCGACACGACCCGCCAGGTCTACAAGGAGTGGGGAAAGAAACAGGTCACGGTGCAGGTGATCCGATATGGCTCCGGCAAGCTCGACCAGCGCATGCTGAACCGGCTGAATGAAACGGTGAAAGCGGGCGGCGTGCAGGAGCCGAAGAAAATCAAGCTATGAAAAAACCGCCGGCCGGCCTTATACGTCAAGGCCGCTGGCGGATTTGAACTTGCGGATCATGAGCTGGGTCTGAACATTGACAACCCCTTCCAGAACGTAAAGCTTGTCGTACAAAAACTTCTCGAGCTCATTCTCGTCCCGCAGCAGGGCGTGGACATGCAGCGTGCTGGAGCCGGTCATCTGATAGATGTTGACGACCTGCATCTCCTCCGACAGCTGCTGTCCGACGGTGTCGACGCAGCGCGGCTCGACCTGGACCTCGAAGAAGGCGGATACCGTACGGCCAAGCTTGGCCACGTTGACGCGGACCGTGAAATGCTCAAGCACGCCGCTCTCCAGCAGGGATTCGACTCTCTTCTGGATGGCGACGCGAGAGAGGCTCAGCGTTTCCCCGATCTTGGCGTAGGGCATCCTTCCGTTCTCTAGGAGCAGCTGTACAATCTGTTGATCGATATCGTCCAAATGGGGGAGTTTCATTGAAGCAGACTCCTTTCGCAAGCTGATCTCGTGTTAATAAACATAACATAATCATTCGACATTGAATAGTCATTTTTTGATTTCGAACAGCAAGCTTGCCCCACTGATTTGACGCTTTACGTAATTAAATCGCTGCAATTCCGCGGATATGAATACGGTGAATCCAGATTCTTTCCATTTAGGAATGAAATAAATGTTATATGCATGTTAGATTAAAAGCCGTTTTTGAATGCCGTCCTTGTTTCCGCTGCCGCTTGCCGCCTCTTCGCTCGCGGCAGCGGCTATTTTTGTTTCCTTTATTTAGTGCTTGCCTCCGTCTGCAGACGGAGAAGGGAATCAACCGTCAGACTCTACCTCCATGCAGTTCGGCACGTTATAATGAGGACACGAAAGCAGATGACAACGGCAAGGAGATGTCGATCGCATGAAACAAACCCATATATGCCGAGTCCTCGGAGGACTGGCCATAACGGCAGTCGGCGGCTTGTTCATCCTGCACCAGATGGGATTGCTCGGCTTCCAGCATCTGGACATCGGAGGGTTCATCAGCCGGTATTGGCCGCTTGTTCCGCTCTTAATGGGGCTGTCCACGCTGTTCTCGGGAGGATCGCTCTGGGCCGGCGCGGCGATGGTGCTGTTCGGACTCGTGATGCTGGGGCGCAACATGGGATTTTCGTATTGGTCGTTCGGCGACGCGGCGCAGTTTCTGCTCCCGGTCGTGGCCATCGTGTTCGGACTGAGGATGGTTTTCTCGCGCGGCGGCCGGCGGCAGCGTCCTGAAGAACCGGAAGACGACGGGGAATGGACCTCGTATACTTCCTATCAAGGCCCCGTTCCCCCGGCTCCTCCGCTGCATCCGGACCCGCTGCATCCGGAAGCAGGACCCGGAAGGCCGGGAGATGGCGGAAAGGACGGGAAGAAAGGACAGTCGGCATACGGCGGCGCTCAGCCCTCGGCCGGCAATGCCGGAGGCAGATACGATGAGCGGGAATCCGCGTGGACGCCCGAGCCGGGCCAGCCGATGGACTGGAAGCGGGCCAAGCATGAATTCAAACAGGCGAGGCGCGAATACCGGAATGCGCACCGGCGCCATCACGGGCATGGACGCAGCAGGCACAATCATGGCCGAACGGAATGGTGGAACACCGATCCCAACGCCCAGACACGCTCCAACTTCATCGGGGATATCCATCTGGGCCATGATTACTGGGATCTCGTTCCGCTCAACATCTCCCATTTCATCGGAGACACCGTGCTGGATCTGACTCGCGCGAACATTCCGATGGGAGAGACGAAAATTACGATCAGCTCTTTCATCGGAGATGTGAAAGTATTCCTTCCCGCCGATTCGGATGTCGGCATCCAGGTCGTATCCAGCGCCTTCATCGGCGATTCCAAGGTGCTTGGACGCAAGGAAGGCGGGATGTTCCAGCATTCGGATACGCAGAGCCCGAGCTTCCGCGAATCGGAACGCAAGATCAAGCTGGTGTGCAGCACATTTATCGGAGATGTCCGGGTGACGAAGGTTGGGTGAGGTCGGGACATGGTCGTAAAGCTGCTTAGAAGCGGCAGGCTGGAGCTGATATCGTTCTTCGTGCTCAGCACGGTCGTGCCATGGTGTGTCATGTACTGGATCAAGCATGGATGGATGCACGAAGCGTCTCCCGGACAGCTGTGGCTGACGGGGACGCTTCTGTGCCTGATTGTGAGCATCGGCCTCGGATATTGGATCGGCAAGCGTCAGCAGAACCGCATCGACGCCGTGCATCTGGCGCTCAAGCAGGCTGCGAGCGGCAATCTGGCGGCTCGTCTGCCGGAGGGGGAAGGATATTCGCTGGCGGGAGCTTACCACGAGTTCAACCTCATGGCCGAAACGCTGGAAAGGAAGCTCCAGGTCATGCAGCGGCAGAACGAGATCCGCGTGCTGCAGCTGGCGGCTTCTAATGAAGAAGCCGTTCTGGAGGAGCGCAAGCGGCTGGCGCGGGACCTGCATGATACCGTCAGCCAGCAGCTGTTCGCCATTCATATGTCGGCCTCTTCCCTGCCCAAGCTGCTCGAGATCAGTCCCGAGCGGGCCGGCGAAGTCATGAAACAGCTCATCACGATGTCCTCCCACGCTCAGAAGCAGATGAGAGGTTTTATCGCGCAGCTGCGGCCGCTGGAGCTGGAGGGCCGCTCGCTCGAGGATGCGCTGGCGCGCTGGTTCCCGGATTACTGCAGGCAGAACGGGCTGCAAGGCGTCCTCGACTGGAGGGTGGAGGAAGCGGTTTCCGAGGCCAAGGAGCATCAGCTGTTCCTGATCGTCCAGGAAGCGATGGCCAACGTCGTGAAGCACGCGGGGGCCGGCAGCGTCACGCTGTCGTTGTCGGATACGCCGAGCAGCCTGACCTTGGTGCTGCAGGACGACGGCCAGGGCTTCCGGGCGGACCAGGTCCGCCCGGGCTCCTACGGCCTCTCGACGATGCAGGAGCGAGCGATGCAGCTGGGCGGCGATGCGGCCATTATCAGCAAGCCGGGAGGAGGCACGCGGATCCGCGTGTCGCTGCCGAAATACGGAACAGAGGAGCGGGGAGAACAATGACGGGAACCGAATGCTGCCGGATCATGATCGTGGACGACCATGACATGGTCCGTACTGGCTTGAGGACTTATTTGATGCTGGAGCCCAAATTCGAGGTGGTCGCGGAAGCGGGCAGCGGCGAGGAAGCGCTGCGCCTGCTGGACGGAATGGAGGAGCTTCCTCATCTCGTCCTGATGGACTTGATGATGCCGGGCATAGACGGCGTAGAGGCGACGCGCCGCATCACGGAGAATTTTCCATCCGTAAAAGTCGTGCTTCTGACCAGCTTCCTGGAGGATGAGAAAGTCGTCGCGGCCGTCGAGGCCGGAGCGGTCAGCTACGTGCTCAAGACCGTCAGCTCCGAGGAGCTCATCTATGCGCTCAGCGGCGCGCTGCGGGGCATGCCCGTCATGACGGCGGATGTCTCGCAGGCGCTCACCCGCGGGCTTCGCCAGCGCTCCGCGCAGATCGTCGACGAGGGATTGACGGAGCGGGAGAAGGAAGTGCTGCTTCTCGTCGCGGAAGGCCAGGCCAACAAGGAAATCGCCGAAGAGCTTCATATCAGCATCAAAACGGTTAAGACACATGTAAGCAACCTGCTGATGAAATGCGAGGTCGAGGACCGGACGCAGCTGGCGGTCTATGCCCATCGCAAAGGATGGGTCAAATCCTGATCGGCCAGCGGTTGGATTCGGACGGAAGCACGGCATGCGGAAGGGTTCGGGACGAAAACGCGGCCGTCCGGCCGTTTTCCGGCACATAACGCCCGATCCGGCAGGGAATGCTGACCATATCGAAGCTGACAAGGAGAGATATCCATGATTGAGATCGCATCCCCATTGGAATCGACCGAGCATGACTTCGTACAGATCAAGCGCGTGCTGGATAAGCAGGGCTTCGTGCTGGGAGGTAATTGGGATTACGGCAACGGATCCTTCGACTTGAATCTGGACGAAAAGAACAAGGTATGGCTGCGCTTGCCGTTCGACGTGCTGCGCGGCAACGTGGACGACCAGACCGAGGACAACGACGCCTCTATCAAGCTGACCACTCCGTACGTGCTTCGCCATCTGTACCGGGAAGGCAACGATCCGGAAGCGAAGATGCGCACGGTAGGCGCGCTGTTCGACCAGTTCCAGGCTCCCGTCGACCCGGATGCCGACGTCGCCCCGGAATGGGTGGAGAAAGCCAGGCAGGTGCTTGGCGACACCGAGGAGCAGCTCAACGTTCCCCGCTGAATCTATCTTTTGGGCAAGGCCTTTGACCCGTTCCGGCGGAATCAAAGGTTTTTTATTTTGTCTTATGCCCTTTTTCAGTTTCTTTTAAGGTAGATTGTGCAAGATAGACACATAACCATTCCACGCTGGTTCCACGGACGTGCATGGCCGCGGGCAAGCCACTTCCGCAGGCAGTCCGGCGCCTCCCGCGGGGAGGATGAGGGAGCTCATTTCATAGAATCGAGGAGGAATTTTCGATGGAAGACAATCGCAATGGCAACGGCCGGTTCGACGGATTCTGGGACGAAGAGAACAAGAAAAACGAGGAGCGCGCAAAACAGGATTCGCCGGACAACTCCGGCGGCGAGCGCCAGGAAGGCTCCTCGTACTACTATTCTTACGGCCCCTTCCGCCAAGGACAGCCGGATCGGCAGGAACCGCGCCGGGAAGGGCAGCCTTCCGGGAGCTACGGCGCTTCCGAGGAGCGCCCGCAGGAGGGTCATTCGCGCGAGGTCGTCGTGACGCCTCCCCGCCAGCTGCGCCCGTTCGTACCGGCCGCCCATGCAGGCAAGGGCGAATGGCAGACCGGCGGCGGAAGCGGCGGCAAGCGGCGCGGAGGAGGCTTCCGCACCGCGGCGGTTTCCTTCCTCGCCGGCGTAATCGCTGTCGGCGGACTGATGTGGGCGTCGGATGAGAACGACTGGTTCACGAAGGGACAGGCGCTGACCTCTTCGGGCGTCGTATCGGGCCAAGGAGACAACACGGCGGCTGCCAGCAAGGTTTCCACGGCGGCCGACACGACCCGTCCGATGAACATCTCGCAAATATCGGAAAAAGCTTCGCCGGCGGTCGTCCTGATCACGACCTACAGCAACGCCAGCAGCTCTTACGGCGGCGGCCTCGACAGCGATCCGTTCTTCCGCCAGTTCTTCGGCGACCAGTTCGGAGGAGGCGGCAGCAGCCGCGGCCAGCAGGGCGGAGAGCTGCAGGAGACGGGGCTCGGCTCCGGATTCTTCTTCGAGAAGGACGGCTATATTCTGACGAACCAGCACGTCATCGACGGCGCGCAGCAGATCAAGGTCAAGGTGCAGGGCACGACCAAGGAGCTGGAAGCGAAGCTGCTCGGAGCCCGCAAGGATCTCGATCTCGCCGTGCTCAAGGTAGAGCCGCAGGACGGCAAGGACTTCCCGACGCTGCCGCTCGGCGACTCCGAAGCCAGCAGCATCGGCGACTGGCTCGTCGCTATCGGCAACCCGAACGGCTTCGATCATTCCGTTACGGTAGGCGTGCTCAGCGCCCGCGAGCGTACGATCCAGGTCGCTTCGGAATCCGGCGGCACCGCTCGGAACTACCAGCATCTGCTGCAGACGGACGCCTCCATCAACCCCGGCAACTCCGGCGGTCCGCTGATCAACATGAACGGCGAAGTCATCGGCATCAATACCGCCATCAGCGCGGACTCGCAGGGCATCGGCTTCGCGATTCCGACGAGCACGATCAAGGAAGTCGTGGATCAGCTGAAGGCCGGCCAAAGCTCGGCTCCAAGCCCGTTCATCGGCGCGACGCTGGCTGACATCACGGACCAGATGAAGCAGGAGCTCGGCCTCAGCAGCACGGAAGGCTCCATCGTCCGGGAAACGACGTTCAATGCTCCGGCCTACAAGGCGGGCCTGCAGCAGTATGACGTCATCACCGGCATGGACGGAACGAAGTACAAAACGAAGGAAGATCTGATCGCGGTCATCCAGAAGAAAAAAGTCGGCGACAAGGTGACGATGAACGTCATCCGCAACGGCAAGAAGATGGACATCACGATCGAGATCGGCGACAAGAGCAAGTACAACGTCGAATAACCGTACGGCGAATGTCCGGTTGTTCCGGAGCGCAGGCGTAGTCACGCCTGCGCTCCTGTTATGTCCGCCCCGCCGGGGAAGCGGGACGGACCGGCTGCGGTTTTCAATTCGCCGCCGGCTGAGGTAGGATAGAATCAACGAGCAAGCGAGGGGAGCTGGGCCATGAGACCGCATATCGTGGTGGTAGACGATGACGAGAAGATTACATCCATGCTGCGCCGCAGCCTGGCGTTCGAGGGATACGAGGTCACGACGGCCGGCAACGGGCTGGAAGGGCTGAAGGCGCTGCTCGGAGCCGATCCGCAGCTGCTGATCCTTGATGTCATGATGCCGCAGGTGGACGGCTGGGAAGTATGCAGGCGCGTCAGGGAAGGCGGCAGCGCCGTGCCGATCCTGATGCTGACCGCCAAGGACGATATCCATGACCGCGTGAAGGGGCTCGATCTCGGCGCGGACGATTATCTGGTGAAGCCGTTCGCGCTCGAGGAGCTGCTCGCGCGGGTGCGCGCGCTGCTGCGCCGCAAGCCGGACAAGCTGGAGGAGCCGGGCAACCGGCTGTCCTTCGAAAATCTCATTCTCGACCTGGATTCCCGCGAAGCGATGCGCGGCGGACGCCGCATCGAGCTGACCGCCAAGGAATTCGACCTGCTCCACCTGTTCATGCAGAATCCGAAGCGAGTCCTTACCCGCGACTCCATCATGGACAAGATCTGGGGCTACGATTACAGCGGGGAGTCGAACGTGCTGGAAGTCTATATCGCCATGCTGCGGCAGAAAACCGAGGATGCCGGTACGGACAGCCGCCTGATCCAGACGGTACGGGGCACCGGTTACGTCCTCCGCGGAGGAGTGAGCTAGAAGTGTCCATCCGATTCAAGCTTACGCTTACCTACAGCGCGATTCTTGCCGTCATCCTCATCGTCATGGGGGGGACGGTTTATGCTTTCCAGAGCTATAAGGCCTATTCCGACGTGAAGAACAAGCTGGAAGCCCAAGGGAAGGATTTGAGCAACCAGATTCAGCAATACAGCATCTTGGATCCCGGGCAGCTGCGGGTGAAGCCTTCCTCTCTGCAGCAGGAAAAGTCCTACATCCAAATTGTTGATTACCGTGCGGGAACCTACAGGCTTTCTGCGGAAATGGAACAGTACCATCTTCTTTTTCCCTTTGAGAAGGATCCTGCGCTTGTTGCCGAAAAAGCCCGGTTCGCCAAAACCAATGTCAATGGCTATCCCTTTTACGTCTACCAGTGGCCGATTGTGGACATGAGCTCCAAGGTCGTGGGACTGCTGCAAGTGGGGTATCTTATTAATGTCCAGGACAATTCGCTGCAGCAGCTCCGCACGATTCTCGTCTTCACCTCGCTGATCGGCCTCGTCGTCGCTTTCACCGTCGGGATGCTGATGGCCCGCCAGTCGCTGCGCCCGATCGAGATCGTCATCCAGGCTGCGGAGCAGATCGAGAAGGGCTCCGACCTCAGCATGCGCATCGCCTGGAATGGTCCGAACGACGAGCTTGGCAAGCTGACCGATACGCTGAACGGGATGTTAGGACGCATGGAGCTGGCCTACAACGAGCTGGACGAAGCTTACGACGCGCAGCGCCGATTCGTCTCCGACGCCTCCCATGAGCTGCGTACGCCGCTGACGACGATCCGCGGCAATATCGATCTGCTCGAAAAAATCTGGAAGCCGGCTCTCGAAGACGGTACGAACCGCATCCCCGAGGTTTCCGAGCATGAAGCGATGCGCCAGGAAATGTCCCGCGAGGCGATGAGGGATATCGGGGACGAGGCGCGGCGGATGAGCCGGCTCGTCAACGATCTGCTCGCCCTGGCGCGGGCCGACGCGGGCTTCGTCATGGAGAAGAAGCCGGTGGAGCTGACTGCGGTCGTCGAGGATGTCGTGCGGCGCGCTTCCATGCTGCCGCGCACGGCAAGCTGGAAGCCGGGGGATCTTTCTTCCCTGGAGGGAGTCGGCGTCCTCGGCAACGAGGATTATTTGCGCCAGCTGCTCTTCATCTTCATCGAGAACGCGTTCAAGTACACGCCGGAAGGCAGCGTCATGCTGAGGGCCGTCGTCAGCGGCGCCCAGGCAGGCATCATTATCCAGGATACCGGCCTCGGCATGGAGCCCGAGCAGGTTCCCCATATCTTCGAGCGGTTCTACCGCGCAGACGAATCGCGCGGAATTACAAGCGGCACCGGGCTCGGACTGTCCATCGCGAAGTGGATCATCGACGAGCATGAAGGCTCCGTCGAGGTGCGGACGATTCCGGGAGCGGGAACGACGTTTACGGTTTGGCTGCCTATCGCCTTTTCTGTGCATGTCGAATAGAGTATAATGAATACAGTGCGGCCGTACCGGATAGTTCAAGCCGGCCGGGAAAGCAGGTATTTCGATGGAAGTGGTCAAGATTTCGCCGCGCGGCTATTGCTACGGCGTCGTGGATGCCATGGTGCTGGCTCTTCAGACGGCTCGCAACCTGGATCTGCCGCGTCCTATATACATTCTGGGCATGATCGTTCACAACGGCCATGTGACGGAGGCATTCAAGGAAGAAGGCATCATTACGCTCGACGGGGAGAACCGCTTGGAAATTCTCGAGCAGGTGGAGAAGGGGACGGTCATCTTCACCGCGCACGGAGTGTCGCCGGAGGTGCGGCGCCGCGCCAAGGAGAAGGGGCTGACGGTCGTCGATGCGACCTGTCCGGACGTGACGAAGACGCATGATCTCATCTCCGAGAAGACCGCAGAGGGCTACCATATCATCTATATCGGCAAAAAGGGCCATCCGGAGCCGGAAGGCGCGGTCGGGGTCGCTCCCGATTTCGTGCATCTCATCGAGAGAGAAGCGGACATCGAGGTGCTGGATGTACCCGGAGACCGGATTCTCATCACGAATCAGACGACGATGTCCCAGTGGGATATCCGGCATCTCATCGCGAAGCTGCTGGAGAAGTACCCTGCGGCCGAGATCCACAACGAGATTTGCCTGGCTACGCAGGTTCGCCAGGAGGCGGTGGCCGATCAGGCCGGGCAGGCCGAGCTGACGATCGTCGTCGGCGATCCGCGGAGCAACAACTCCAACCGTCTTGCCCAGGTATCGGAGGAGATATCCGGGGTGCCGGCTTATCGGATCGCCGACTTGTCGGAGCTCAAGCTGGAATGGCTGCAAGGCAAGCAGCGCGTATCGGTGACATCCGGCGCTTCCACGCCGACGCCGCTTACGCGCGAGGTCGTCGATTTTCTGGAACGTTACGACGAGAAGGATGCTTCCACCTGGGAATTGAAGCGTACGGTCGACATGAAGAAGCTGCTTCCCAAGATCAAGACCAAGTCGGGCGCATAAAGAGGGTAGGAAGATGGCTGGCAATATAGCAAAATCCAAACCGAGGCCGATGTCTGCTCGGATCGGACGCTGGATCCGGTACAAATTCATACAGCTGCTGAGGGCTCCTGGCGGTCCGTCCTTCGTGGCGATGGGCTTCTCGATCGGCTTGTTCTGTGAAATGTTCACGCTGCCCACGTACGGGCTGGCATTTTTCCTGATCTTCCCTCTGATCTATATGCTGCGCGGCAGCCTCGCGGGGGCTCTGATCGGATTCGTCATCGGGAAGGTCATCTATCTGCCGTTCGCTTATCTCCACAACAAGGTCGGCGGATGGGTGCTCCCGACACATCTCGTGTTCGACATTCCGTTTGTCGGGGCGGAGGTCAACCGGTTCCTGCTTCTCAACTTCAAGCTGATTGTAGGCGGCGTCATCGACGGCATTTGGCTGGGCGCCCTGCTGTTCTTCCCCGTCCGTGCCCTGCTGCGGTATTATGCGGCGCGGCGCAAGGAGAAGCGCAGGCTGCGCCGGGTTCTCCCGCCGACCCGTACGGTATCGGAATGATTCATTACCCCATACGGCAGATTTCAAGCGTTTCTTCTATTACATAGAAGAAGCGCTTTTTTCTGTCCGCCCAGTTTCGTTCTATTTCTACGATCGGGAAGGTCGTTCATTTAAGGTTCATTTTGGCGACTTACAATGAGCCCATGACCCGATAGAGGAGTGGAGATAGAGATGAAGATCAGGGAGAGGGCAGGATCCGGCAGGCGGCTGGATCTGGTGCTGGCCGCCGCCATGCTGGCGTCCGCTTTTTTGAACCTGTACGGGATAGGGAAGGAAACCTACGCCAATACGTATTACACGACTGCGGTAGGCAGCATGCTGCAGAGCTGGCATAACTTCTTCTACGGCTCGCTGGACTCCGCCGGCTCGGTGACGGTGGACAAACCCCCGCTTGCCTTCTGGATCCAGACGGCGTTCGCGTATGTATTCGGCTTGCATGGCTGGAGCGTCATTTTGCCGCAAGCGCTGGCTGGAATCGGCTCGGTGCTGCTCGTCTACCTGCTCGTGAAGCCTTCCTTCGGACTCGCCGCCGCGCGCATCGCAGCCTTCGGGATGGCGCTCGCGCCGGTCGGCGTCGCGGTGGCGAGAACGAACAATATCGACGCGATGCTCGTCTTCACGCTCCTGCTGGCGGCTTGGTTTCTGCTGCGAGGAGTACGAGGGCAGCGGACGGGCAGCCTGCTGGCTTCCTTCGCCCTGATCGGAGCGGCATTCAACATGAAGATGCTCCAGGCGTACATGGTCCTGCCGGCTTTTTATCTGCTCTATCTGCTGGCGGTACGCTTCCCTTGGAAAAAGAAGCTGACGGTGCTGGCTGGAGCGACGGTTCTCATGCTGGCCGTATCCGTATCCTGGGCGGCAATCGTAGATTCCGTGCCGGCCGACAAGCGGCCCTATATAGGGAGCAGCACAGACAATTCGGTGCTGCAGCTCGCTTTCGGCTACAACGGCGTTTCGCGGCTGACGGGAGACCGCAGCCCCGGAGGCCAGGGCGGAGCCGGAGGATTCCCGGGAGCAATGGCTCCGGACGGCGCGCTGCCTGAAGGCAGCCAGGGCCAGGGTGGAATGCTGCCGGGAAATGAAGGCGGCGCCGGGCAGGACGGACAAGCGCCAAACGGAACCGGAGTGACCGGACAGGACGGCCCGCCTCAAAGCGATCGCAACGGCGCGGACGGACAAAGCCAGCGGGACGGCTCCGGCCGTTTCGAGCGGGCCGGAGGAGCGGCGGGCATTCCCGGAGGCTTCGGCGGCAATGGAGGCCGGGCTGGCGGCATGTTCGGCACCGGGGAGAAGGGGCCGCTCCGCTTGTTCCAGCAGGCTCTCTCCGGCCAAGCGAGCTGGCTGCTGCCGTTTGCCCTGATCGCGGCAGTCGCGCTGCTCTCTACATGGAGACGGAAATCCATGACGGAAAAGCACAAGGAAACGCTGTTCTGGCTGGCCTGGCTTATTCCCGTCGGCGGATTTTTCAGCATCGCCGGCTTCTTCCACTCCTATTACCTCATCATGCTCGCTCCTCCGGCAGCGGCTTTGTTCGGGGCGGGCTGGAGCGAGATGTGGGCGAAATACCGACAAGGAAGAGGCTGGCAGATCTATCTGCTGCCGGGTGCCGTCGCGGCGACCTCGATGTTCCAATGGTACATCCTGCGTCCTTACGAGAGCACGATCGGCGTAGGCTGGTCGCTCGCCGTCGCGGGGCTTGGACTGCTCGCCGCGCTCATCCTCGCCGTCCTGAATTCGCGCGACAACAGCGCTGCGGTCCGATGGACCGCCGCCGCGGCTGCCGCGGTGCTGCTGATCGGTCCCGCCTACTGGTCGGCGACTCCGATCGTGTACGGCCAGAACTCGATGATCCCCGCAGCCGGCCCCGACGGCCAGAACGGCATGGGAGGCGGAAGGGGCGGATTTGCCGCAGCCGGCTCCAGGACCGGCGGGCAATGGGAAGCGATGAACGGAGGACAGGGCGGATGGCCGAATGCATCGGAGCGAGGCGGACGGCCGAATGCCTCCGGGCAGCGGGGAATGCAAGGAGGCTTGCAAGGCCAGCCCGGTTCGGCGGGAGACGGCGGGAGCGAGGGCTTCTCCGGCTTCCAAGGAGCCGGAGGAGGATTCCCGGGTCAAGCCGGGGGCTTCCAGGGCATGCCGGGAGGAGCCGGCGGCATGGGAGGAAGCGAGAGCTTGAACGAAGGGCTGCTCGCTTATTTGAAGCAAAACCAGACGACCGATTATTTGCTCGCCGTGTCCGATTACGGGACAGCCGCTCCTTATATCGTGGAGGCCAAGCAGAAGGTCGTCATCCTGCACGGCTTCCAGAACTCGGATCCGGTCTATGACTCCGCCAAGCTGGAGCAGCTGGTGAAGTCGGGCAAACTGAAGTATTTCCTCGTCGGAGGATCGGGCGGAGCAGGCGGCCGTGATGGCGGCAGCGACCTCAATGCCTGGATCGAAGAGCATGGCAAGGCCGTAGACGCAAGCGAGTACGGCGGTTCCCCGGCGGCAAGTCCGGAGGGAGAGACATCCGGCAGCGCCGGACCTGGACGCGGAAGCGCCGTTCTATACGAAGTGACTCTGGATTAGGGAGGCATGGAACATGAGCCAGGTTCAAGTATCGGTTGTCATCCCCGTGTACAACGAAGAAGAGGTGCTGCCGGAAACCTATCTTCGTCTGAAAAGCGTGATGGAGGGCATCGGCTGCCGCTACGAGCTGATCTTCGTCAACGACGGCAGCCGCGACCTTTCCGGGGCGATGATCGAGGATTGGTCCCGCAAGGATTCCGCCGTGCGGCTGCTTGATTTCTCGCGCAACTTCGGCCATCAGATCGCGATCACGGCCGGCATGGACCATGCCGCCGGAGAGGCGGTCGTCATCATCGATGCGGATCTGCAGGATCCGCCCGAGCTGATTGTCCCGATGCTGGAGAAGTGGCGGGAAGGCTACGACGTCGTGTATGCCAAGCGCGTCAGCAGAAGCGGAGAGACCGCGTTCAAAAAGTGGTCCGCCAGTCTGTTCTACCGTGTTCTGCGGGCATCGACGGATATATCGATTCCGGTCGACACCGGAGATTTCCGACTGATGGACCGCCAGGTGCTGGAGCAGATGAAGCGCCTGCACGAGAGCAGCCGCTTCGTCCGAGGGCTTGTCAGCTGGGTCGGCTTCCGCCAGACTGCGCTGGAGTACGAGCGCGACGAGAGATTCGCCGGGGAGACGAAATATCCGCTGAAGCGGATGGTGAAGCTGTGCCTGGACGGGATTACTTCCTTCTCGACCAAGCCGCTGAAGATTGCGGGTTACGCGGGAGCGCTGCTGTCGGCGACGGGATTCTTCTATCTGCTCGTCGTTCTATGGCAGGCGTTGTTCACCTCCGGCACGATGAAGGGCTGGGCGTCGATGATGGCGGTCATGCTCCTGTTCAACGGCTTCGTGCTTGCCATGCTTGGCGTTCTCGGCGAGTATGTGGGGCGGATCTATGAGGAGGCCAAGGGGCGGCCGCTCTATATTCTGCGGGAAGCAAGAGCTCGCCCGGTCTTCGGCGAAGGCGGCGGAGGAGCATCCGGACCCAGGAGGCCCGAAGCCTTCTCCCACCCGGGTGCGCCGGCTGTCGGAATGAGCCGGAGAAGCTCAACGGGCCGCTGACGGCCGCTCAAGAGCAGAGCTGCGCTTCTGCGCCAACATGAAGGATGAAAGCTGCGACACCGGCTCCATATCTTGAGTTCGTCCTATCTTCGATTCATGGGAATGATAGGAAATAGGCTGGCCGGTCGATATCGGCCGGCCTTTTTATGCATCAAAGCATCTCGGGGAGCATATCTTGTGGAAACGGACCTTGACGTAGGCGGAGCAACCTTGTATAGTTACTTTATTGAATAAAAGCATAAAAGCTTAAAAGCGAACAAGCACGAAAGCGGAACGGAGCGTGTTTATTGTGATCGTCATTACCCAATCATCCATTAACGAAGAGCGCATACAGGAAATCGTATCCCATATCGAGCGTGCGGGCGTGCAGGCCCATGTCTCCCGCGGCATCGGCCGGACCGTCATCGGCATTATCGGCAAGGCGGAGCCGGCCCTGGCGGAGCATCTGCGCCAGATGAAGGGCGTGGAGAATGTCATCAAGATCTCCAAGTCCTACAAGCTGGCCAGCCGCGACTTCCACCCCGACGATACGATCATCGACATCAAGGGAGTCAAGATCGGCGGCAGCAATCTTGTCATCATGGGCGGTCCTTGCGCCGTTGAGACTCCGGAGCAGATCGACGAGATCGCCCGTCTCGTCAAGGCGGCCGGCGGCCAAGTGCTGCGCGGCGGCGCCTTCAAGCCGCGAACCGGCCCGTACAGCTTCCAGGGCGTCGGCGTGGAAGGACTGGAGATGATGGCGGATGCGGGACGGCGCCACGGCCTCCTCACGATTACGGAAGTGATGACTCCTGAATACGTCGACATCTGCGCGGAGCATGCCGATATTCTGCAGGTCGGCACCCGCAACATGCAGAACTTCGATCTTCTGCGCAAGCTCGGCACGATCCGGACGCCGGTGCTGCTCAAGCGCGGCTTCAGCTCCACATACGATGAATTCCTCAACGCGGCGGAATACATCCTGGCAGGGGGCAATCCCAATGTGATGCTTTGCGAGCGGGGAATCCGCACGTTCGAGACATACACCCGCAATACGCTCGATCTGTCGGCGATTCCGGTGCTGCAAGGGCTCAGCCATCTGCCGGTCATCTCGGATCCGAGCCATGGAACGGGACGCCGCGAGCTGGTGGAGCCGATGGCCAAAGCTTCCGTCGCAGCCGGCGCCAACGGGCTCATCATTGAAATGCATACGGATCCCGACAATTCCATGACGGGAGACGGCGTCCAGTCGCTGTTCCCGGATCAATTCGCCCGCCTGCTCAAGGATTTGGAGAAGCTCGCGCCGATCGTCGGCAAGAATTTTGACACGAGCAAGGCGGAAGCGGAGCAATTTGCGGTCTGGCAGAAGTAGAAACGGCTTCCGGGAGGAGAGATAAAGAAAGCGCTTCCGCATAAATATTCACGACGCTGAATTTCGACAGCTGCTGCTAATATCGATATTGTTCGTAATACATCCGTAAACCCTTTTACGTCAAGGGATTACGGATGTTTGCGTTGAGAGCGTCCGCAGAATGTGAATATTGTATAAATGTTGTGAGTATTGCTTACACTTGTTCCAAAAATACCTGACATACCTATTGACGCTTTAAAGCAACGGTTTTATAATTACTTCAAGGTTTAGAGCCAAAGTTGAACAATCTCGGTCTTATCTAATGCTAACGTTCGGAAATGGAGGAAATTTTACATGTCAGTTCAAAGCGTATTGGACAAAATCAAAGAAAATAACATCCAGTTTGTCGATTTCCGGTTCGTGGATCTTTCCGGCCGTGCTCACCACATCACTCTTCCTGCGACGGAAGTTGACGGTGACACGTTCGTGAACGGCGTCGCATTTGACGGTTCCTCGATCCCTGGCTTCCGCGGCATCGAAGAATCTGACAT
The DNA here is from genome assembly GCF_004000905.1 of Paenibacillus humicus NBRC 102415. GTDB lineage: Bacteria > Bacillota > Bacilli > Paenibacillales > Paenibacillaceae > Paenibacillus_O > Paenibacillus_O humicus. The sequence continues at coordinate 16,032 of NZ_BIMD01000015.1, read as the reverse complement.
GGTCATGATGCCGGATACCGGTTCGGTGTTCCTGGATCCATTCACCGATCACCCGACTTTGAACGTTATGTGCAATATCTTCACACCGGATGGCGAACGCTACGACCGCGACCCGCGGAGCATCGCCCAGAAGGCAGAGGAATTCCTCCAATCCTCCGGCGTCGGCACGACAGCATTTTTTGCCCCTGAGTCCGAGTTCTTCGTCTTTGACGACGTGCGTTACGAAAGCTCGATGAACTCTTCCTCCTACTTCGTCGATTCCGAAGAAGCGGCCTGGAACACGAACCGCAAGGAAGAGGGCGGCAACCTGGCGTTCAAAGTAGGCGTCAAAGGCGGCTACGTGCCGGTTGCCCCTGTCGATTCCCAGCAAGACCTCCGCAGCGAGATGGTCCGCCTGATGCAGGAAGCGGGACTCCGCGTCGAGCGCCATCACCATGAGGTGGCTACGGCCGGCCAAGCGGAGATCAACTTCCGCTTCGATACGCTGACCAAGACGGCCGACAATCTCCTGCTCTACAAATACATCGTGCACAACACAGCCCGCCAGTACGGCAAAGTGGCTACGTTCATGCCGAAACCGCTCTTCGGAGACAACGGCAGCGGCATGCACGTCCACCAATCGATCTTCAACGGCGATTCGCCGCTGTTCTACGAAAAAGGCGGCTACGGCAACCTGAGCGAAATGGCGCTGCATTACATCGGCGGCATTCTGCATCACGCTCCGGCGCTGATCGCGCTGACCAACCCGAGCACGAACTCCTTCAAACGCCTCGTTCCAGGCTATGAAGCGCCGGTCAACCTGGTATTCTCCAAGGGCAACCGTTCCGCTGCCGTCCGTATTCCGGTTGCAGCCGTTACGCCTAAGGGCTGCCGCATCGAGTTCCGTACGCCGGATTCCACGGCGAACCCGTACCTGTCCTTCGCGGCGATGCTGCTTGCAGGACTGGACGGCGTGAAGCGCAAAATCGATCCGACCGCACTCGGATTCGGTCCTTACGACAAGAACATCTACGAGCTGTCCGACGAAGACAAAAAAGAAATTCGCAGCGTTCCAGGATCCCTGGAAGAAGCTCTGGATGCGCTGGAAGCCGATTCCGGGTTCCTTACCGAAAACGGCGTCTTCAGCCAGGACTTCATCGACAACTATGTCGCCTTCAAGCGTCAGGAAGCCAAAGCTGTCGCTATCCGCGTCCATCCGCATGAGTACGGCCTCTATTTCGACTGCTAATCCGGACTTATCCCTTTCAAGATCAGAAGCTCCCTTATCGGGAGCTTCTTTTTTTGCTCAAAGACGAATGATCTTACATGCTTCATCATGCAGCGTTCGTGAAATTATCACTTGAACGAGAGAGGTAATCTTGTTAAGATAGCCATAACTTTATTGGAGTGTATCTTTCCAGCGACAGAGACAGGGGTGCAAGGAACATGACGAAGAGGGCTTACAATTTCAACGCAGGACCTGCGGCATTGCCGCTTGAAGTGCTTCAGCAGGCGCAGGAGGAATTTGTCGATTACAAGGGTGCCGGCATGTCCTTGATGGAAATGTCGCATCGAAGCAAGCTGTTCGAGGGCGTCAACGACGAGGCGGAGCAGCTGCTGCGGGAGCTTCTCCAAATTCCGGATTCCTACAGCGTCATGCTGCTTCAAGGCGGCGCAAGCACGCAGTTCGCGATGGTGCCGCTCAACTTCCTTCAGCAGGGATTGGTCGGAGCGTACGTGAACAGCGGCAGCTGGGCCAAAAAAGCGATCAAGGAAGCGAAGCTGATCGGCGAGACGGCGATCGCCGCCACCTCGGAGGGCTCCAGGTTCACCCGCATGCCGAGTCTGGAAGAGATTGTCCTGCCTGACAACGCCGCTTATCTGCATCTGACTTCCAATGAAACGATCGAGGGCACCCAGCTTCCGTTTTTCCCAGATACGGGGGAGGTTCCGCTCATCGCTGACATGTCCAGCGACATCATGTCGAGACCGCTCGACATGAGCCGCTTCGGCATGATCTACGCCGGCGCCCAGAAAAACCTGGGGCCATCCGGCGCGACGATCGTCATCGCCCGCAACGATCTGATCGCCGGCAGTCCTGCGGCGCTGCCGACGATGTTCCGCTACGATACGCATGCCAAGTCCAAATCCCTCTACAACACACCGCCATCCTTCGCGGTCTATATGATCGGGCTTGTGCTCAAATGGCTCAAGGGCAAGGGCGGCCTGGCCGCCGTCGAGCAGACGAACAGGGACAAAGCCGCTCTCATCTACGATGCCATCGATCAGAGCGGCGGGTTCTACAGCGGCGTGGCCGACACCGGCAGCCGATCGCTGATGAACATCACGTTCCGCCTGCAGTCCGATGAGCTGGACAAGGAATTTGTCCGCCAGTCGGAGGCGGAAGGATTCGTCGGGCTTAAGGGCCACAGAGACGTCGGCGGCCTGCGCGCCTCCGCCTACAACGCCGTGCCGCTGGAGAGCTGCAAGGCGCTCGCCGAGTTCATGACGGAGTTCCAGAGGAAGAACGGCTGAGCAGAGCGGACATAGGAAGAGCCCTTGCCTCTTGAGGCAAGGGCTCTTGCGTTAACTAACGGCAGTCGGTGGATGAAGGAGATCCATGAAGGAAATTCATGAAATAAATTCATGAAGGAAATTCATGAAGGGCGAATTCAGGCCATTGCCGCTGTCTGGTCCTTGGGGGAAGGGCCGGTAAGCTTGTATCCAACATTGCGGACCGTCATAATATACTCGGGAGACCGGGCGCTTTGTTCAATCTTGTCCCGGAGATGGCTGATATGGACGTCGACGATCCGAGTATCGCCGAGGAAGTGGTAATCCCATACCCCCTGCAGGAGCTGCTGCCGGCTCAGCACCTTGCCGCGATGGCGGCAGAGGAAGACGAGCAGCTCGAACTCCTTGGGCGTAAGCTCAACCTGCTCGCCGTTCAGATGGACCTCGCGCTTGGCGAGATCAACCTGCAGCGGTCCGACTTCGTAGCTGACTTCGGCATGGATGCCGGGATAACCTTGCATTCGTCTGAAAATCGCGCCGATCCGGGAGACGAGCTCCTGGGGGCTGAACGGTTTGGTCATATAATCGTCCGCGCCGTTGTCCAATCCCGCGATGCGGTCGGATACATCCTGCATGGCGGTAAGCATGACGATCGGAACGGCATTGCCGCGCCGGCGCAATTCCCGGCATACCTCGATGCCGTCCATTTTGGGAAGCATCAGGTCGAGCACGATGAGGTCCGGGCGGAAAGGCTTCAGCATGTCGAATACAGCCATTCCGTCGTGGACGGACCGCACTTCATAACCTGCAAGGTTGAGATTGAATTCTAGCAGCATCGAGATGGATGGTTCATCGTCAACGACCAGCACTTTTTTCTTCGTCACCTTGTTCGGCTCCTTTTACCAGATCTTGACCCCAGTATACTGCCCGAGCTTCAGATAGGAATTAAGGCTGCGTAAAAGGAATGTAAAGTCCACCCAGAAGTTTGACCGAAAGGAAGTCGCAAACCATGTCTTATCATATCGTCCTGGTGGAGCCGGAGATTCCGGCCAACACCGGCAATATCGCCAGAACCTGCGCGGCCACCGGAGCGCATCTGCATCTTGTCCGCCCGCTCGGCTTCAATACCGACGACCGGACGCTCAAGAGAGCCGGCCTGGACTATTGGCATGCCGTCCAGGTCCATTATTACGATTCCTTTCAGGAAGTGAAGGATGCTTTTCCGGAAGGCAGGTTTTTCTACGCCAGCACCAAGGCATCCAAACGCTACGATCAGATGGACTATCGGGACGGAGACTTGCTCGTATTGGGAAAGGAAACCAAAGGCCTGCCTCCCGAGCTTGTCGCAGCCAACCTGGATACGGCGATCCGCATGCCGATGACAGGCAGCGTCCGTTCGCTCAATCTGTCCAATTCTGCGGCGATCGTCCTGTTCGAGGCGCTCAGGCAATCGGACTTTCCCGGCATGGCTTGAATATTTGGCGTTCTGTCCAAAAGTTGGAGAATATTAAGCAACTATGAACAGAGGAAGGATTTGCTTCCTCCCATGGAGAATGGTAGGAGAAAAGGACATCCATACGCCCTGTTGCATGATTTGCAAGCCGAAGGGTTGGTTGTGACTAGATAATTCAGACATAAGGAGCGGATACAACCGATGAAACCGGCTGGAGTCGTACGAAAGGTCGACCAATTGGGCCGCATAGTGCTGCCCAAATCCCTGCGCAAGCGTTACCAGATGAACGAAGGAGATCCTGTGGAAATCCTCGTTCAAGGGGATCACATCATTTTGGAGCGATATCGTCCGCGCTGCGTCTTCTGCGGATCGATGGAGCAAGTGACTGATTTTAAGGAACGTTATTTGTGCTCGGAATGCATGGGCCAGATGCAGCATCTGCGCCGCTGATCGTGAAATGATGGCAGAGAAGCCCGATATCGGGGCCGATCTGGTGCAGGCAGCTTCGGAAGCAAGGCCATAAGGCCATGCTCCGGGGCTTTTTTTGTTTTTGCGGTCTAGCCGTTCGTTCATTGGGTGCCGGAGGAAGGATGAATAATGGTTGAAATTTCCTGAATATTCAGTATGATAGGGACATTCCGGCAGCCTGCTTACAGGCCGGAGCGACAGGAGGAAGGTCCAAATGCAAATGGAATATACGAGGCTGGGCAAGACCGGACTGGAAGTATCCCGGTTATGTCTGGGATGCATGAGTTATGGAATTCCGGATCGAGGCTCCCACCCATGGACGCTGGACGAGCAGGCAAGCCGGCCGTTCATCCGGAGAGCGCTTGAGCTCGGCATCAATTTTTTTGACACCGCCAACAGCTATTCCGACGGCACGAGCGAAGAGATCGTAGGCAGAGCCCTCAAGGATCTTGCGCGCCGAGACGATGTCGTGATCGCGACCAAAGTGTATTTCCCCACGCGACCAGGCCCGAATGGCGGCGGCTTGTCCCGCAAGGCGATCCTGTCGGAGATCGACAACAGCCTGCGCAGGCTGGGCACCGACTATGTCGACCTGTACCAGATTCACCGCTGGGATCCGGGAACCCCGATCGAAGAAACGATGGAAGCACTCCATGATGTCGTGAAAGCGGGGAAAGCGCGGTACATCGGCGCTTCATCCATGTATGCCTGGCAGTTCCTGCAAGCCCAGCATGCGGCGGAGCGGGGAGGATGGACGAAGTTCGTCAGCATGCAGAACCACCTGAACCTGCTCTACCGGGAAGAAGAACGCGAGATGCTGCCTCTGTGCGAGGAGCTTGGCGTCGGCGTCATCCCCTGGAGCCCGCTGGCCCGGGGACGCCTCACCCGCGGCTGGGACCAATCCAGCGATCGCTTTGAAAGCGACCTGCTCATTCCGCGGCTGTATGCCTCCTCGGAGAATTCGGACCGGGTCATCGTCGAGAGGGTCGGGCAAGTCGCGGCGTCGCGCAGCGTGCCGCGGGCGCAGGCTGCGCTGGCGTGGGTGCTCGGCAAATCCGCCGTGACGGCGCCGATCATCGGAGCGACCAAGCCGCATCATCTGGAGGACGCCGTCGCAGCGCTGCAGCTGAAGCTGACGCCGGAGGAGACGGCCCTGCTCGAGGAGCCTTACATTCCCCATCCCGTACTCGGCCACTGAACGGAAACGACGAATAAGCCCCGGCATGATAACATGCCGGGGCTTGTCTGACGATCAGCGTCATCGGATGGGATTATAGTCCCTTGGTTTTGTCGTCGTTGTAGGCGGCTGTGAACATGGCCGTCAGGAACAGCAGGGACACGACAAGAACCACGATGAATGGAACGGACATATGTAGCACCTCCGAACGAATTGATTTCATTATACCCAACCTGCTGGAAAAAGAAAACGGTTCTATTTGTGAACAACCTGTGTCAATCCTCTTTGCGGTATTGACCTGGAGAGCAGCCCGAATGCTTCTTGAATACCTTGCTGAAATATTTCTCGTCGGAGTATCCGACTTGGCTCGAGATCTCCGCAATCTTGAGGGAAGATCCCAGCAGCAGCCGGCCGGCCTTGTCCATCCGCAGCTTCTCCACATAATCGCTGAGCGTCTGCCCCGTTTCCTGGCGGAAGCGGCGGCTTACATGCTCGCGGCTGAGAAAGAAGCGGGAAGCCAGCGTCTGCAAGGACAAGTCTTCCTCCAAATGGCCGTCGATATACGAGATCATCTCGGCGATGATGCTGCGGTCCTGGCGGACTCTTTTGAGCAGGCTTTCCATCCAGTCCAGCAGCAGCAGCCGAAACTCCTTCTCCGTCTCGTCGAGCAGCAGCCGTCCGTCTTCGGCGAAACGGAACGGCAGGGGAGCTGTACGGGACTTGGCCTGCTCGTCTTCGGCATCTTCCGGCAGGAATTCCTTAAGCAGGCGGGTAGACACCATTTCGCTCTGCCGTTCCCATAGGGCGAGGTCTCCAGGCGCGACGATGCCGGAGCGGCGGACTTTGCCGAACCATTCCGTCAAGGCGGCGGTCGCTTCCGCGGGATTGCGGATCCGCAGAGCGAGGCGGAGCGGCTCCTCCAGATCGGTCAAATGCGGAGCGTTGGAAGGCTGCACGGTTCCCGCATGGGAAATCCTCACGCCGGCGGCAAGGAGATTGCGGCGCTGAAGCGTCTGTCTGGCGGATTGGACGGACAATCCGGTCTGCTCGGCTTCCGGCACGAGCCTGCCGATGCCCGCATACAAATCGGCCTTAAGCGTCATTCGCACGGCTTCGAGAAGCCTGGCCGTCCTGTCCGCGATGAAATCATGACCTTCCCAGAACAGGGCAATCACTTCATCGGCCGCATTGGGGGACCGGAAAGCATATCCGCACTGCCATTCGCTGCGCATCAGATCGTTGAATACGTTGATGATGGCGAATTCGAGCAGCTCCTTGTCGCCGCGAAACCGCTTGAGCAGCTTCTCCTGAACCGGAAACAGGCTGAAGACGGCCGTCTGGAAAGCCCCTTGCTGCGGAAAGCCCTGGAATTCGGAGCGGAGCTGCGCGGCAGCCGGCTCGGATTCGTTCGACACCGAGGCCAGCTTGCCGAACAAGTGGCTCCAGTAGACGGGCTTGTACTGGTTCATGGCGATTCCGCTCTCGACTTGGCGCTGCCTTTCCTTCGTTTCCTGGCACCAGGATCCGATCGCGCGCCTGGAAGCTTCCATCAGCTGATCTGGATCGATCGGCTTGAGAATATAGTCGATTCCGCCGTACTTCATCGTTTTGCGTACATAATCGAAGTCGTTGTAGCCGCTTATGGCGATGATCTTCGTCTGGGGATAATGGTCGCTCAGCCATTCCATGAAGCGCAGCCCGTTCGTGATGGGCATATGCACGTCCGTCAGGACAAGCGCGGGCATATGCTCGGCGACGAGCAGCTTGGCCGCTTCGCCGTTGTCGGCTTCAAGAATGAGGTCAACGCCAAGCTCCTTCCATTCCACAAGCAGCTTGACGGCTTCCCGGGCATGGGTTTCGTCGTCGACGATCAATATATTCATGATGATATTCTCTCCTGTCTCTATATAAAGGGGCAACGCGGAAGCCCGCTGTTCAATCCGCGGCCGGAATGACCAGCGCGACCATCAGCCCGCCAAGCGGCGCCGCTCCGGATTCGAGCTCCATGCGGGCTCTTCCGCCGGAGTGGAGCCTCAGCCTCGCAGCGACGTTGGCCAGTCCGATATGGCTGCCCGACTCGTCTCCGATCTCGCCGTCCCGGCTGATCCGCTGCCTGACGGAGGCCAGCTTGCCTTCATTCATTCCGGGACCGTTGTCGGCGATTTCGATGGTGATCCAGTTGTCCTTCAGCGTCGTGCTGATCGAGACATGGACCATGCCTCCGGCGGGATCGAAAGCATGCTTGAAAATATTCTCCACCACTGGCTGGATAATCATCCGCGGCACGGAAGCCTGCTGCGCGTCGGGATCGCCGGCAATCTCGTAGGTCAGCTTGTCGCCGAACCGGTGCCGCTGCAGCTCCAGGTAAGACCGGGTATGATCGATTTCCTGGGAAATAGAGACAAACTCCTCCGCCGTATTCATCGAGTAGCGCATCATTTTGCCGAGCTGCATGATCAGCTTGTACAGATCAGGGACTCCGCGCTGCAGCGCCGTCGTGCCGATCGATTGCAGGGCATTGTACAGGAAATGAGGATGAACCTGTGCCTGGAGCGCCTTGAGCTGATTCGTCTTGTTCGCCAGCTCGAGCCGATATTCGCGAAGGACGAGATTGTTGATCGTCTCCATCATCATCCGGAAGCGCCTGGCCAGCTGTCCGATCTCATCCGACTGGCGCAAATGGATATCGGTCTCGAGGCGGCCGGACTGGATCTGGTTGACGTAGCCCGTAAGCTGCTTGATCGGCCTGGTGATCCAGAAGGAAACGAACAGCGCCGTCAGCGTCACGAGAAGCAGGGAGCCGAGCAGCACCCATGTATTGGCCTGCGTAATCTGACGGGTCGCTCCATGCAGGACGGAAGGAGGGATGCGTTTGACGAGCACCCAATCATGATCGCCGGCTTCAAGCGATTCATAAATGAACACGCTTTTGGAGTGGGAGTCCTTCAGCTCCACGTTGCCGCTCTCCCCGGCGGAGGCCAGCTTCAGGATCGGTTCGGCCCATGGCTCCTTCAGCTTCAGGCCCTTGCCGTATTGGCCGGGGCCATAGATGATGGTTCCGTCGTGCGCGAGCAGGAACACCTCCTCGCCGCCGCCGGCGCTGTACAGCTGGGCGCAGATGGAATCGATGACTTCGGTTGTGATGTCCAGCGCAAGCGTTCCCATCTGCTTGCTGCTCGGAATTTGATAGACCGGGCGGATCAAGGTGATGACGGGCCGGGACAGGATGAGCGGCGTGGAGTTGATTCCGTAGCTGCTGCTCATATGAAGAGGCTTTATCGTGTAAGAGATGTCGGCAGGCAGCGTTGTCCCCGGCGCAGTTACGATCTGATCCGTCCTCTTGTACTGGCCGCGGGAGAAGAGATACCCGCGTTCCGCTCGGCCCGAGTGGAGGTAGACCTGATAAATCTCCTTGACCGACGAGGACATGAGCTGCAGGCTGACGAAGATCTGATTGTCGACCAGGTAATCGCTGCGTCCTGTTTCAAGCGTCCTGTACAGGGTAGTGTCCGAGTAAGGAGCGAGAGATGTTTGGAAAAAAGACTGAAAATAGTTGGCCAGATTCGTCTTGCCCTGATAAAGGAGGCTCGAGTTCTGCCGAACCGTGTCGTTGGCGACGAAATCCGCTGTCCGTGTATTGGTGATGATGAGCGATGCCAGCATCGGAACCGCGATCGCCAGCAGCAGGAAAACGGCCAGCTTGGTTCGGATGCTTCGCTTGATCCAGTAGAATTTCAAGCTCTCGATGCTCCTTTATGGGCCTATTTAACTACGCCCTTATCGTATTATAGCGGTCCCCAATGGCGGCATCAATATTTTACCCCTATTGCGTCATCATCCTCTGTGGGAGCCGTGAAAGCGAAAGCGTATACTTGAGGAAAATCGACAAGCTGTCCGGATAAGGGCGCTTGGCAGTGGAAAGACTTACTATGATTCCTTCTAGAGAAAGGGGAGAAACGGGATGAAAAGCAAAGGATGGTCGAGCCAGTGGCTGCAGCAGATCGTATTCACGGGCCCTGCGACACTTGCGTTCGCGATAATCGTCGCACTTCCCTTCTTCATGGGCATGTTTTACTCCATTACGGACTGGAATGGGGTAGGAGGCTATAATTTTGTCGGATTCGACAACTTCTCCAGGCTGTTCCATGACCAGACATTCATCAACTCCTTCAAGTTCACCGTGAAATTCACGATCGCAGCCGTCATCTTGTCGAACCTGGTCGGCTTCGTTCTGGCGCTGCTGCTGACGCAGCCGGTCAAGTCCCGCAACGTGCTTCGGACGATTTTCTTCATGCCGAACGTCATCGGCGGCCTGCTGCTCGGCTTCATCTGGCAGTTCATTTTTGTAAAAGGCTTTACGGCCGTAGGCGACAAAACGGGCTGGGCGTTCTTCAACCTGCCTTGGCTCGGCGACGAGCCGACCGCGTTCTGGGGCATCGTCATCGTGACGATCTGGAGCACGGCGGGCTACTTGATGGTCATCTACATTTCCGCGCTCATCAATGTGCCCCGCGATCTGATTGAAGCGGCTTCCATCGACGGAGCGACCGCCTGGCAGCGCCTGCGCCATATCACGGTGCCGCTGATCATGCCTGCCGTTACGATCGCGCTGTTCCTTGCGCTGTCGTGGTCGTTCAAGTCCTTCGACATCATCCTGTCGCTGACCAAGGGCGGACCGTACAACTCGACGCAATCCGTCGCGCTCAACATCTACAACGAGGCGTTCCAGAACAACAACTTCGGTTACGGCACGGCGAAGGCGCTCGTATTCTTCATCGTCGTCGCGCTGCTGACCTCGCTCCAGGTGTACCTGACTAAACGCCGGGAGGTGCAGGCTTAATGGAAACGTCCCGATACCGGACCAGCACGTTCGTGCTGGAAATTATCGCTCTCCTGGTCGCGCTGGTATTCCTGGTGCCGTTCTACTTCCTGGTAAGCAACTCGCTGAAGAAGTACGGCGATATCCTGCTCGACTCCGCTGCCTTGCCGAGTCCTGCGACGTTCGACAACTTCACGAGAGCATGGGAGATCATGAAATTCCCGGCTTCGTTCGCGAACTCGCTCGTCATTACGCTGACAAGCATCGTCGGACTAACGGTCATCTGCTCGATGGCCGCTTACCGGATGGTGCGCCGCCCGACGAAGTACAACAACTTCCTGTTCATGATCTTCGTCGCAGCGATGGTCATTCCGTTCCAATCGATCATGATTCCGCTCGTCAAGACGGCCAGCTGGTTCCACCTGACGAGAAGCCTTCCAGGCTTGTGGGTCTGCTACATGGGCTTCGGCTCATCGCTCACGATCTTCCTTTACCACGGCTTCGTGAAGTCGATTCCGGCGGAGATCGAGGAATCGGCGACCGTGGACGGCTGCTCGCCTTACGGGGTGTTCTGGAGAATCGTCTTCCCGCTCCTCAAGCCGATGACGGCGACGATCATCATCCTGAACAGCCTCTGGATCTGGAACGACTTCCTGCTGCCGAACCTGATTCTCGGCGAAGGCCAGCGGACGATTCCTCTGTCCACGTACAGCTTCTTCGGCCAATACACGAAGCAGTGGGATCTGGCTCTTGCCGGTCTGGTCATGGGCATCCTGCCGATCCTGATTTTCTTCCTGACGCTTCAGCGTCATATCATTTCCGGCATTACGGCCGGATCGGTAAAAGGCTGATCAACGAAAATTCCGAAAAAGAAGCTGGCGATCGCCTCCGTGCGTTCGTCAGCTTCTTTTCTATTTCGATTTATTTCTATGAATATATTGATTTGCCGATGAGGGATCAATATATTCCCCCTATATTCGCAATATGTTCTGTGGGAACGTTTGCGCAGTTTGTTTTATACTTAAAAAGCTCCAATATAAGCGTTAAATGCAACCAGTTGGACATACTATCGTGGAGCACGATTTCAAGGGGGTAAAAAAGCAATGTTGAAAAAAGGATTGCTTACGGCCGTCTCTGCAGGCCTGGCTATTTCGATTCTGGCAGGCTGCAGCACGACGAACAACGGCGGCAACACGGAAGGAAACGCCAATGCCAATACCGGCTCCGGCGCTAGCGGAGAGCAAGTAACGCTGAATATTTTCCAATTCAAGGTTGAGATCGCCGATGCGATGAACCGCATGAAAGCCGATTACGAAAAAGAGCATCCGAACGTCAAGCTGAACCTCGAAACGATGGGCGGCGGAGCCGATTACGGCGCGGGCCTGAAAGCGAAATTCGCTTCCGGCCAAGAACCCGACATCTTCAATAACGGCGGCAACTCCGACCTGAACACGTGGGTCGACAAGCTGGAGGATCTCTCGGACCAGCCTTGGCAGGGCGATGTCGTCGAGACGGCGAAGGAAGCCATTACCCGCGACGGCAAAAACTACGGCCTTCCGATGGGCATCGAAGGCTACGGCTTCATCTACAACAAGGATCTGTTCGCCAAAGCCGGCATCACGGAGCCTCCGGCTACGATGACGCAGCTCAAAGCAGCAGTGGAAAAGCTTAAAGCCGCCGGCATCACGCCTTTCTCCAACGGCTATCAGGAATGGTGGGTTCTCGGCAACCATACGTTCAACGTAGGTCTGGCCGATCAGGAGGATCCAGCCGCGTTCGTGAAGACGATGAACGAAGGCAAAGGCGGAATCGAAGGCAACAAGGTGTTCCAGAACTGGTTCAACCTGCTCGACCTGACGATTCAGAACAGCAACAAAAACCCGCTCACAACCGACTACAATACGCAAGTAACGCTGTTCGCCAGCGGCAAAGCAGCGATGATGCAGCAAGGCAACTGGACGCAGGTGCAAATCGACGGCATTACGCCGAACATGAACATCGGCCTGCTGCCGATGCCTATCGACGACAGCGAGAAGAGCGGCAACATTTTCGTCGGCGTGCCTAACTACTGGGTCGTGAACAAGAACTCCAAGAACAAGGAAGCCGCCAAGGAATTCCTGAACTGGCTGGCTACGTCCGAGACCGGCAAGAAATACACGGTCAACGAGTTCAAGTTCATCCCGGCTCTGAAAAACGTTGAAGTGACCGACGAATCGATTCTCGGACCGATTGCGACGGACATCATGAAGTACAGCAAGGAAGGCAAGACGAACGGCTGGTACTTCAACCAAATGCCGGAAGGCGTGCCTCAGGAGGTCGGCGCGGAAATGCAGGCCTATGTGGCAGGCAAATCCGACAAGGCGCAGCTGCTGAAAAACATCCAGAAGAAATGGAACGACATGATCAAGAAGTAAGCGGCTTGATCCAGCAGAGTGAGCTTCCCCGGCAGCCAGCGGCTGCCGGGGTTTTTCATGGCCTGGCGGCAGGGCTGGCGGAGACGGGCTGCCGCCTCGTGCGCAAACGTGTGCGTGCAGAGGGATCAAGACGGCCGCAGGAGGTGGGCGTTTCTTTCGTTCGACAAAGGTAACCGATCTATCTTTACTCTTGTTTCGACAGCCGATTTCGACAAAAAGGTGTAGAATATTGACAGTCCTCCCGGAAGTCAATATTCTACACCTTTTTGTTCAACATTTTCTGTGGTAACGCTTGCACGTCAAAGGGTATACTTCATTTGCAAGAACAAGTAAACACTTCAATTGTAAAAAGAGGGTCAACATACCAAGGAGGAATTTCCTATGAAAAAGGGATTGCTTACCGTCATGTCCGCGGGTCTCGCGCTTAGCGTAATGGCTGGTTGCAGCACATCGGGCGGCAACAGCGGCAGCTCCGCAGACCAGAACACGAGCCCTGCGACAAACGCGGCTTCCAATACGAATGCAAGCGGCGGCGACAGCGGCAAAAAAGTGACGCTGAATATTTTCCAATTCAAGGTCGAAATCGCCGACGCGATGAACCGGCTCAAGGCCGATTACGAGAAAGAGCATCCCAACGTCACGCTCAATGTCGAGACAATGGGCGGAGGCGCAGACTACAGCGCAGGCCTGAAGGCGAAGTTCGCCGCCGGCCAGGAGCCCGACATTTTCAACAACGCGGGCAACTCGGAGCTGACGACATGGATCGACAAGCTGGAGGATCTGTCCGACCAGCCTTGGGCGGGCGATATCATCGATTCGGCCAAGGATCAGATTTCCCGGGACGGCAAGCTGTACGGAATGCCGGTCGGCGTAGAAGGCTACGGCTTCATTTACAATAAGGACCTGTTCGCAAAAGCAGGCATCACGACTCCGCCGAAGACGCTCTCCGAGCTCGAAGAAGCGTGCAAAAAGCTGGAAGCTGCAGGAATCACGCCGTTCTCCGACGGCTACCAGGAGTGGTGGGTGCTGGGCAACCATCTGTTCAACGTAGGCTTGGCCAACCAGGATGACCCTACGGCATTCGTCAATAGCGTGAACGAAGGCAAAGGCGGACTTGTCGGCAACCCTGTGTTCCAAAACTGGTTCAAGCTGTTCGACCTCACATTGAAATACAGCAACAAAAACCCGCTGACGACGGACTACAACACGCAAGTGACACTGTTCGCAAGCGGCAAGACGGCCATGATGCAGCAAGGCAACTGGACGCAGGTGCAAATCGACGGCATTACGCCGAACATGAACATCGGCCTGCTGCCGATGCCTATCGACGACAGCGAGAAGAGCGGCAACATTTTCGTCGGCGTGCCTAACAACTGGGCTATCAACAAAAACTCCAAAAATAAAGAGGCCGCGAAGGAATTCCTGAACTGGCTGGCAACGTCCGAGACGGGCAAGAAATATATCGTGAACGAATTCAAATTCATTCCGGCTCTGAAATCCATCGAAGTCACCGACAGCAAAGTGCTCGGCGCCATCGCCAACGACATCGTTGCCTACAACAAAGAAGGCAAGTCCTCCGGCTGGTTCTTCAGCCAAATGCCTGAAGGCTTCCCGCAGGAAGTCGGTTCCGAAATGCAGGCTTATGTCGCCAAGAAAGTCGACCAAAATCAGCTGATGCAAAACATTCAAGACAAATGGAACAGCATGAACAAGAAGTAAGACCGTTCTGAAAAGCGTCTCTGGAGCATATATGCTTCAGGGGCGCTTTTTTGCATGGAAGCGTAAGCAGACGTTGGACGGACTGTCTGGGCCTCTAGCGGATCGAGATGGCGAAAGCTCGAGTAGGGGCATGAGGCGCAGGAGCGCATCGATTTTCTTGCTCGGCATGAATGCGAACATAGATATAGGCCGGCATCTCTGCCGTCCGCCAGGAGGGATGGCCATGTCTGGACAGGAAATCATGCTGAACTTGAGCGAACCAGGCGCCGAGCGGTTTCATTTGTTCGGCAGGGAGGAGGTCGAGCAGGCGATGAAGCGGGCGCTGGAGCCTCGGCGCGGGAACGAGCGGCTGCCGGAGACGCTGCGGAAGCTGGCCGGCAAGTCGATCCCGGATTCCTGGGAGTGCCTTTCCGTGCCGACGCCGCTTGCGGCGCTGGATCTGCTGCTCAGAGACAAGCAGTGGACGGGAGATGCGGCGGGAGCGGTGCCAGCCGAGCCGAAGGCGCTGGAGCTGATGCGGCTGCATGGTCTGGATGCGGAGAGCTTCGGCGATGTCGGAAGCTTCAGGGACAAGAGCGTCTTACGGCTGGAAGCGGTGCGCATGCTCTATTGGGAGCAAGCCGGGTGGGAGACGTCTGAAGGCGCTGAGGCCCGGGACGCAGCGGCTGCCTTGACCGTGCCGGGCGGCTGCCGGCTCGCTGTCGTCCGGCTGCCCGACTGCCGGTGGGGAGCGGCCCAAGGAGAGGCTTGGACGGATAGCGCGGAAGCTTTGCGGCTGCTCGGAGCCGACGGACCGAAGCTTGCAATTGGAGCCGGACCGGATCGAACCGAGATTGCCGCGATCGGCTCGCTCACGACTGGAATGCCGAATTTGGAGACGGCGTGGATCGCAGCCGAGCCGCAGATCATCCGCCGTCTGGCGGGATTGCAGCGGGCTGCGGGGACGGCCGGCTTGTTGGGCGGCCGCATCATGGAGGAGCTGCTGGAGATCGGCTCGCTGTCCGATCGCATCGATGAGGCTGCTGCCGGTTGGGATGCGGCGCTGCAGCGTCTGGAGGCGGTGCTCCGCACGACGATGCCGCCATCGGTCGGCTGGCGAAGGGCTGCGCGAGCCGGCGAGCTGTCGCTGCTGCTGCCGGAAGGGCTAGGGCTTGCGGCGCTGGCGAAAGCGGCCCGCCTGAAAGGAATCGGCTTTTCCGGCGGCAGCATTCAGGGACGCGGGCGGCCGCGCGCCGTCGTAACGATCAGCTGCGAAGCAGGATCGGGCGAAGCCCGGCTGGAGCATGGAGTCACGCTGCTCGGGGAGACGATCGGCGAGTTCCAGGCCAGGTCGTAGTCTCAGTAGTTTGGATGCCAAGGCTGACTGGGCTGCAACGGCTGCGCAGCAGTGCAAGGGAGGTGCGGATGGTTGGCGGCATGGTGCGGTGCGAGGGAAGGTAACGGCTGGTGGTCGGGACGCCTCGCGAGGGCGGGATATATGGATAGTTGT
>NZ_BIMD01000014.1 GCF_004000905.1 Paenibacillus humicus NBRC 102415 | reverse complement strand
CTCCCGCATTGGCGCTGCTGCTCGCCGGCGCCGCTGCGGGCCTGGCCGGCGCGTTCGCCGATTCATGGCTCGGTGCGACCGTGCAGGCCATGTACCGCTGCCGGGTCTGCGGCAGCGAGACGGAGCGCGCCGTCCATTGCGGCGCCGCTTCCGAGCGCATCCGCGGCTTTGGCTGGATGACGAACGACGCGGTCAACCTGCTGTCTTCCTTGATGGCCGGGGCGCTGGCTGCCTTGCTCGGGGAGCTGCTCTAGCCTCGAAGACGGAGAAATGGCGGGAGGGTTTTTTCAATCCAAAGAAGAGCCGAATGAAAGCGCTGCTTCCATTCGGCTCTTCTTTCCTTCAGCAGCCTTGGCTGGCCGTGAAGTTTTCCAATTAAAACAACTTTGCTGACACTTGCCATTTCCCATGAAAAAAGCGTCCGTTCAAGCAGCTTGAGCTGCCTGTACGGACGCTTTTTGGAATGAAAGCTTATTTGGCCGAAGCCGTCAATTCCTCGAGCTGGCTGATGACGCTCTCGAACACGCTCATCGCCTGCTCGATCGGCTCCGGCGAGCTCATGTCGACGCCGGCCTTCTTGAGAATGTTGATCGAGAAGTCGCTGCCGCCGCTCTTCAGGAAGCCGAGGTAGCGGTCCACCGCCGGCTGTCCTTCCTCCAGAATCTGCTTGGCGAAGCTGGTGGCGGCGGAGAAGCCGGTCGCATATTTGTACACGTAGAAGCTGTTGTAGAAATGCGGGATGCGCGCCCACTCCATCTCGATGTCCTGATCCACGACCATGCCTTTGCCGTAGTAGAGGGCGTTGAGGTCGTAGTAGATCTTGGACAGCTCCTGCGGCGTCAGCGATTCGCCCGCTTCGGCCTTCTCGTGGATGATCTTCTCGAACTCCGCGAACATCGTCTGGCGGAACACGGTCGTGCGGAACTGGTCCGCGTAATAGGTCAGGAGGTACATCTTCTCCTTCGGATCCGTGGATTTGTTCAGCAGGTAGTCCATCAGCAGCGCTTCGTTCAGCGTGGACGCCACTTCGGCGAGGAAGATGGTGTACTGCGCGTCGCGGTACTTCTGGTTGCCGTCGGAATAGTACGAGTGGAGGGCATGGCCCATCTCGTGCGTCAGCGTGAACATGCTGTTGAGGTTGTCCTTGTGGTTCAGCAGCACGTACGGATGCGTTCCGTAGGCTCCCCAGCTGTATGCGCCGCTGCGCTTGCCTTCGTTCTCATAGACGTCGATCCAGCTGTTGGAGTAGCCTTCCCGAAGCGCCTTGCCATAGTCTTCGCCCAGCGGCTTCAAGCTCTCCGCTGTGATTTTCTTGGCCTCGTCGAACGTGATCTTCATGTCGAACTCGTCCACGAGCGGGGCGAACAGATCGTACATATGCAGCTCATCGACGCCGAGCAGCTTTTTGCGAAGCTCCATGTAGCGGTACATGAGCGGAAGCGACTTGTGCACCGTGTCGATCAGGTTCGTATAGACCGTCTTCGGAATGTTGTCTCCATAGAGAGACATCTCGAGGACGGAAGGATATTTGCGCGCCTTGGCATAAAAGACGTTCTTGGTCACATTCGAGCTGAGCGTCGAGGCCAGCGTGTTTTTGAGCTTGCCGTATGTAGCGTACATCGTCTTGAACGCGTCCTCGCGGACCTGGCGGTTGCGGCTCTCGAGAAACTCGATGTAGCGGCCGTGGGAGAGCTCGACTTCCTCGCCCTTCTCGTTCTTGACCTTGGGGAACTTCAGATCGGCATTGTTCAGCATGCTGAAGATCGTCTGCGGCGAAGAGCTGATGTTGCCGACCTGGGCCAGCAGCGATTCTTCATTCTTGGAGAGGACATGGGCTTTCTGGCGCTTCATCTCCTCCAGCGTATGGCGGAAAGGAGCGAGCTCAGGATCGGCGATGTAGGCATCGAGCTTGTCGTCGGGAAGGGCGAGCACCTCGGGCGTAATGAAGCTGAGAGCTTCTCCGGCTTCGACGCTCAGGCGCTGCGATTTTTCGGACAGGGCCTGGAATTCGGGCTCGGCCGTATCCTCGTGATGCTTCATGTTGGCATACACGTACAGACGCTCCACATGGTAGCCCAGATCGTCTTCCAGCTCGAAGCAAGCTTTGAGCTTGGCGGCGTCGCCGAGCGTGCCCTGATAGGAAGCGACGGATTTAAGCTTGGTCTTGGCTTCCTGATATTCCTTGTCCCAGGCTTTCTGGTCGGCGAAAATGTCTTCCAGCTTCCAGCGGAATTCTGGCGCGGTCTCGGAACGTTTCGGTACTTGGCTCATAGTCGGCCTCCTTGTCGGGGTCTTGGATAGGGCCTGAGCGGGGGGCGGGAACGCCCCGCCGGCTCCGGATCGGGACAGGACCGCTTCGCTCTGTTCGGAAATCCGCTGGGGACTTCCAGGCAGCAGGCTGAGGGACAGGAGCAGCGGAATCCATTTCATGATATGACCTCCAAACCAGGCATAGTCTGCCTAGTATGGCATGTCTTTCCCCTCGTTATGTCCCCAGGCTGAACAAGGTCATGACAACGACGAGGAAAGCGAATGCCACGAGCACGATGGCGGTCAAGGCGAGCGGCTTGCGCAGCCGCTCGGGGATCTGGTTCCGGCTCATGAGGATGACGGCCCCCAGGACGAAAGCGGAAAGAATGAAAATGGCAGCGGAAGTCGTATCCATCGCTAAGGGTTGCCTCCATTGCGGATTGCTGACGGCTGCCTGCATGGGCGGGGAAGCCGGCGCGGCCTTGCATAGGGGCAGGACAATAGACAACGCGCAACCGCTCGGTTATCCCATTCGGTGCGGAGCGCCGTTTTCCTGCCGGATGTTCGGAACGGTCAGACTTCGCGGAGCGCTTCCAGGATGGCGGTGCGCTCTTCCTCTCGTCCGACGAAGTCGCTTGCACGGAACCTGTTCTCCGCCCAGTGCATCATTTCGGGACGGGATACGAACGTAAAGCATTCTTCGCCCCACTGGTCCGATATTTCCCTGGCGATGAGCGTTTTTCCGTGGACCTCCACATTGAGCATGTTGTATTTGTCGCGTTTATAGATCTGATGCTTCTTAATCACGTGGCTTTTGTCCTCCCGTTATTTGTTATCCCTTCATCATAGCGTTAAAAAAGGCTGGAAATCAACCGCCGGATCGGTTAGGATCTAACCATCTCCAGAATATGGAGATTCTGCCGGTGCCGAGAGAGCGCCGGAGAAGAAGAGCGGAGGAGAAGCAGAATGAGCTTGGGAATGGGAATGAAGCCTTACGAGCAGCAGGGAGTCGCCGTCACTTGCCGGAGCCTCGAGGAGTACATGGCCATGTTCGGGCTGTCCGGGGAGGACCTGGCTGCCGGCGAGATCGCGGATGTCGCGGGCGGAGCCTCGTCGTTCACCGCGGATGCGGCTGCGCGCGGCTATCGGGCAGCGGCATTCGATCCTACGTATGGAACCGCTGTCCCTCAGTGGCATGAAGCTGCGCTTGCGGAGATCGACGCGTCGACGGCCAAGCTGGAGCGGCTGAAGAATCAGTTCGACTGGAGCTATTACGGCGATCTCGACCGGCACCGGTCGGGCAGGATGGCGGCGCTCGGGCGGTCGGCCGCAGATCGGGCGCTGCCCGGAGCGGAGTACCGCTACGTCGCGGCAAGCCTGCCGGAGCTTCCGGCGGCGGACGGGCGGTTCGCGCTTGTCGTCTGCAGCCACTTCCTGTTTTTATATGCGGAGTCGTTCGGCTATGAATTCCACCGCCGTTCGCTCCTCGAAATGATGCGCATCTGCGCGCCAGGAGGCCGGGTTCTGGTCTACCCGCTGCTGTCTCTGCGATGGGAGCCGAATGCGGATCTGGAACTATTGATGGAAGCGGTTGCGGCTGCAGGCGGAATCACGGAGCTTATGCCGTCCCGACTGCCGTTCATCCCAGGCTCCGACCGGTTTTTGCAGATCTCGATTCCGGTACGGTAAAAAATGGATTTAACCGTTCCGGCTCGTTGCAATCGGCATGGCTGGTGTGTATAATGGGCTTATTCGCCGCTCTCCAAGGCGGCGTCATTTTAGGAGGTTGTTCATTTGAAAGGAACAGTTAAGTGGTTCAACGCAGAAAAAGGCTACGGTTTCATTCAAGTCGAGAACGGTGAAGACGTATTCGTTCACTTCTCTGCTATCCAAACCGACGGCTTCAAGTCGCTGGACGAAGGTCAAGCTGTAGAATTCGACATTACGGACGGCAACCGCGGTCCTCAAGCTGCTAACGTCGTTAAACTGTAGGTTTATAAGATCCGCTTAGGCGGGTTTGCTTCTAATAGAGCAGAACAAGGCCCCCTCAAGGGGGCCTTGTTTTTTTGCGCCTTTTTTTAGTTCCGGGAACAAGCATGGATGGCGAGGATGCTGGCCGATGCCGTCAAGGCTAGGCCGGAGGCGATGTAGAAAAACGGCGCGCTGCCCAGATGCTGGAACCAGTAGCCCCCGGCGAGGCCGCTGATTACGCCGGCGATTCCCGTCCATACGACGGCATACAGCGCCATTCCGGAAGCGCGGTATTGATCGGGAATGACCGTCGCGACATAACGGATGGCCGTCGAGAAAAAGATGCCGAACGATACGCTGTGCATCAGCTGCGTCAGCAGGAACAGCGACGGATCCTCGATACGGGCGTTGAGGAAAAAGCGCACGGCGTACATAGCGGCTGCGATGGCAAGCAACGGAAGCTCCTTGAACCGGCTGCCGTACCGTCCAAGCAGGAACAGGACGGGAATTTCGCTCAGCGAGGACAGCGACCATGCCGCCCCGACAAGCGCATCGCTCGCGCCGCGCTCGCGCATGGCGAGCGCGAGGAAGCCGTCGTTCATCCGGTGGGCGACGGAAAGGACGAGCACGATGGAGAAGAAGGCGATGATGTCCGGCCTGCGGACAAGCTTGACGAGGCCGGAGAAGTCCATTTTGCCGCTCGCTCCGCGATAGTCTCTCAGCTGCCATGCGATTACGAGCGACACCGCCGTCGTAATCAGCGCGATCGATACGGTCGCTCCCGTTCCGGTGAGCTTCAGCACCAATCCGATGGCATAGGCGGCCATGCAGAAGCCGAGCGAGCCGAATATGCGGATAAGCGCATAAGGGCGTCCCGTATGGGGAGCCGACATCAGAAGCAGGCTGTCCGAGAGCGGGTTGACGGGAGTCTGGCACAGATAGAAGGCGGCCATGACAAGCGCCACCGGACCGAAGGCGCTGAGCGGAAGAAGCAGGGCGGCGAAAGCGAGCTGCCCGAACAGCAGGGCGAGAAGAATGCGGCGGATCGTGCGGTATTTGTCGCTCAGCGCCCCTGCGACAAGATTGGCTGCAATCGACAGCATCGGACCCGAGGAATAAATGAAGCCGATTTGCTGGCTCGAAAAGCCCTTGTCGATGAAGTAGAGCGGGAAATAGGAGACAAGGACAGCCTGGGTAGCATAGATGGAAAAGCAGAACGCCCGAAGTTTCCAGGCTTCCCGGGCTGCTGCTCCGGGCGCCATCAACGTTCGGGAGGCGGTCATGTCGGACATGTGCCAAGCTTCACTCCTGTCGATGTCATTATTCCGTCTGCAAGAACTCTTGAAAGTATAGCATGGACGGTCGGCAAGGCGACATTGTTTTCGGCTTCGGCACTGGATTTTAGGGTTTCGGGATGGTAAAGTTATTTTGGAGGTTTACCATGGGGAATCGTTATTTCCGTACGGACAGCCGGCTCGGAATCCCGCTTCCGTCGCTGGACAGGCGGTGGGAGGAATACGAGGCCGGCGAACAGCTGTTCATCATCGAGCAGTGGGAGCTGATCCGCGGCCGCATACCGGATCTGGTCAAGGCTTTCGAGGACAGGATCCGGGACAAGCAGGAGATGCTCCAGGACGAGGATGACTTCAGCCATTCCTGCATCCTGAACAGCGAGATCGCCGAGCTTGCAAGCCGGATCAACGATCTGCATATCTGGTACCGCGTCAATCAGGAGATTGAACTGCGGCGCCATTCCTAAGCAAATTCGGGAGGCGCCATACATGAGCGAACGAACATTGACAGCCGGCAAAGCGCCGGCAGAGCCATTGCGCCTGATGTACCGGGTGTACAAATACGCGCTTCCGGACGTCTCGGCGGAGCTCGAGAGCCTCAGGCAGCGCGCCGAGCGCATACCCGATCCCGAGCTCCGGACGCAGGCTCTGAGCAGCATGAAGGAAAAGAGGTTCCATTGCCAGGGAGGCTCCGTATACGCAATCGCGGATCCGGCTTCCCGCAAGGTCCTCATACCGCTGATCGTCGCGCTGCAGACGATCAGCGACTATCTGGACAACTTATGCGACCGAAGCACATCGCTGGATGCCGACGATTTTCGGCTGCTGCACCGCTCCATGCTGGATGCCGTCGATCCCGACGCGGAGCTGACGGATTATTACGCGCTGCGGGCGGAGCGCGACGACGGCGGCTATTTGCATCATCTGGTGCGCACCTGCCAGCGCCAGGCGGCCATGCTGCCCGGCTATGCCGCCGCGCAGCCGGAAGTATCCCGGCTGGTCGGCCTCTACGGCGATCTGCAGGTGTACAAGCATATCGCCAAGGATTTGCGGGAGGAGAAGCTGCTGGCGTGGTGGGAGCTGCACCGACGGGAGTACCCCGAGCTCCGGTGGAACGAATTCGCCGCGGCGACGGGCTCGACCCTCGGCATGTTCACGCTGTTCGCCGCCGCTCTGGATCCGGCTCTGACGCCGGAGAGAGCGGCAGAGGTCAGAAGGGCTTACTTCCCCCATGTATGCGGGCTTCATATTCTTCTGGACTACTTGATCGACCAGGAGGAGGATCGCGAGGGCGGAGACCTCAACTTCTGCAACTACTATAGCGGAACGGCCGAGGCCGCCCAGCGGATCGGAGAGATCGTCCGGCGGGCCCGCGAGGATATCCGCAGGCTGCCGGAGCCCGGCTTCCACCGGATGATCGTTGAAGGGCTTCTGGCTCTTTATTTGTCCGACCCCAAGGTCAGCGGCCAGCAGGATGTCCGCAGCGTATCACGCAAGCTGATGAGGCGCAGCCCGCTGACCCGCTTGTTCTTCTTCATGAACAGCGTGGTCATCCGCCGCATCCGCGCCTAATAACGAAGCTGTAAGCCATTTTTCAAATAAATATGCGTCATTGGAGGATTTACACATGTCAGCTGTTAAATCGATTGCTGTTCTGACCAGCGGCGGGGATTCCCAGGGAATGAACGCTGCCGTGCGCGCCGTGGTGCGCAGCGCCCTGTATTACGGACTGGATGTATATGGCGTCCAGAGAGGCTACCAAGGCTTGATCAACGATGACATCCGTCCCATGGACCTGCGAAGCGTCGGCGATATCATCCAGCGCGGAGGCACGGTGCTGCAGACAGCCCGCTGCAAGGAGTTCCTGACGCCGGAAGGCCAGCAAAAGGGGGCTGACGTACTGCGCGAGCGGGGCATCGACGGACTAATCGTCATCGGCGGGGACGGCTCCTACCAAGGTGCGAACAAGCTGAGCAAGCTCGGCATCAAGACGATGGCATTGCCGGGCACGATCGACAACGATATCGCATATACCGATTTCACCATCGGATTCGACACGGCCGTCAGCATCGTCGTGGACGCCATCAACAAGCTGCGCGACACGATGACCTCGCATGAGCGCTCGTCCATCGTCGAAGTCATGGGCCGCCATTGCGGCGATATCGCTCTCTATGCCGGTCTGGCGAGCGGAGCGGAGACGATCATCGTGCCCGAGGTGGAGTACGATCTGGACGAGGTGTCCCGCCGGATGCAGGACAACTTCAAGCACGGCAAGCGCCACAGCATCATCGTCGTCGCCGAAGGCGCGGGCAAAGGCGAGAACGTCGCCCAGCATATTACGGACTGCTGCGGCATCGAGCCGCGCACGACCGTGCTCGGCCATATTCAGCGCGGCGGGGCGCCGACCCACAACGACCGCATCCTTGCGAGCCAGCTTGGCGATTTTGCCGTACGCCAGCTTATGGAAGGCCATTCGGCCAAGTCCTGCGGCATCATCAAAGGCGAGCTGACCGCGACCGACATCGACCTTGTCGTCAACACGAAGAAGCCGTTCAACATGGAGCTGTACAACCTGGCTCTCCGCTTGTCCCAATAACAAGTGTTGCCGTTCAAAGAACCAAGCCCTGTCCTGCGGCCCTAAGCCGCAGCGGCAGGGCTTTCTGGCAGCCGGGCGCTGAGTAGGCCCCTAACGACGACATCTCTCAAGGAGGAATCATCTATGTTCCTGTATAAGATCGAGATTCAGCTTGAACAAGGGCAGGCGCATCTGATCGTGCTCGCCGCGACAGACGAAAAGGCGTTTTCCTACGTGGAGAGCCATGTGCAGCGGCATTTCCTGAAGGTTCCCGAGATGACCTCCATCGCAATCGTGGAGAAGAAAAGGACGGAGCCGGGCAACGGCTATGTGATCGAGGGATAGCGGCGCGGAATGCGGAATGAAAAAGGTCAGCAGCCTCATGGAGGCTGCTGACCTTTTTTTGCGGGTGGAAGCGAAGTCATCGCCGCTTCCTCCGAATCGTTGGGAATGAGTGCGGTTATTTGAAATTGGCGCTTTCGGTATAGCTGTTGCCTGCATTCCAGAGCAGGTATTCCTCGACGCCCGTATCGTGCAGCGCCTTGATCTGGGCTTCCACTTCGGTTTTGCCGTACTTGATATAATGGCCCTTGCCGAGCCAGCTGGCGGTGAAGTCCTGGATCCATGGCCGGATGACGGGCTTGTAGCTGCCGATCGGATCGAGCTTTTTGTGCGTGTCCACCATCGAGCCCTTGATGACCTGGTAAGGACTCGTGTCGGGGTTGGAGGCGCCGAACCAGCCGGTGGAATAATGGCTTGGATAGACCATCGGGCTGATTACGTCGACATACTTGGAAATCTTCACGAAATCCTGGCCGATGCCTTCCGCTGCCGGAACAGAGGCGGCGTAACCGAAGATGTCGACCGATACCCTGACGTTGAGAGGGGCCAGCTGCTCTCTGGCGTACTTGACGAATCCGGCGACCGCGTCGACGCGGCTGATGTCGGTCTTCTCATACTTGAGCGTGTCGGCTTTCTTCTCGAAGCCTTCAGGGAAGCGGACGTAATCGAACTGGATCTCCTTGAAGCCGAGCTTGGCGGCTTCCTTGGCGACCGCGATGTTGTAATCCCATACTTCCTTGGAGTAAGGATTGACGAAGGCATCGCCTTTGCCGTTTTTCCAAAGCGTGCCGTCCGGCCGGACGTAGCTCAGCTCATGATGCTTCTCGGCGAGCACGGTATCCTTGAACACGACGATCCGGGCGATCGGATAGACGTCATGCTCCTTGAGCTGGGACATCAGGGAAGGCATGTCCTTGATGTATTTCTTGGCGGTGCCGAGCTTGAGCAGCTCGGCGTTGTCCGTCGGATACGTCAAGTAGCCGTTGTCGTCCTTGATGTCGACGACCATGCTGTTGAGATCCGTTTTGTCCAGAAGGCTCAGCAGCTTCGGAAGCCGGGCTCCGCCCGCGCTGTGCGCGGTCACGTAGATGCCTTTGACGGCGGGAGCGTCCGGCTGCGGATCCTTTTTGACGTAGTCGCCTCCGCCGGCATCCGGCGCCTGCACTTCTTTGGCCGGAACGGCCATGACTTCCTTGCCTGCGGCGGCGTTGAGGTAGGTGGCCATCATCCCATGGGATGCGTCTGCCTGCTGGCCGGTTCCTCCGGAGAGGAGCTGCATGAGGAGCAGCAGCGTCGAGTAAACCATTTCCATTCTATTCTCTCCCTATGTACTCTTCTCTTGAGATTATAAAACAGAATGGGTATGGCTGACACAAGAAATTTCATGCAAGTTGTTGAATAAGGGCGAATGATGTCTTTATGCAACCGATAAGTGGAAAAGGGATGCATTTGTAAATGCGGACAACCAAAAAACCCGCCTCGAGGAGAGGCGGGCAGCCAGGCGCATTCGGAACGGGATGTTCCTAGTTCCCCGGGCTTTCGCCTTGGGAGACGAAGCCTGCGGGCAGGGCCGGGCATTTAATGCAAAAGCGTTTGTTTCTGGTATTCACAAATGCTTTGCTGGACGATTTCCATTGCATCGGCCGGTTCCAGAACCGAAAATCCGTCCCGCAGGACGATTTTGAGGCCAAGCTCATGCTCCGTGAGGAAGGAATGAAGCTCAGGCGCCAATTTTTCCACAATCCTCGAAAGTTTGACCGTTTCCATATCCACCTTGCATCACCCTTTCTCATCGATGTGTTCAGGGCAGAACGCTGGGCATGAAACATGAACTACGGGATAGGGTCAGTATACCATCTCAAGGCCGCCATTCAAAGGGAAGCGGAGAGAAATCCGCTGCTGCCCAGAGCATCCGTTCAATTCGCATTGCGCCTGAAATCGCCGAGAATGCCGACCGTCTCCACGATATTGACGAAAGCCTTGGGATCGAGCTTGCGCACCATCCGCTTCAGCTCGTCCAGCTCGTAGCGTGTCGTGACGGTCATCAGCATGTCGTTTTCCTCGGAGGTGAATGCTCCCCTCGTGCGGATGACGGTGACTCCCCGGGGCCGCGCAAGCATCTGCTGGAGCATGTCCTCCGTGCGCTTGGTAATGATGAACACGGTGACTTTGAGATGGCGGATATGAATGATATCCACGATTTTCCCGGCGGTAAAAATCGAAATGAGCGAATATAAAGCAATTTCGGCGCTGCGGGTGAACGCGGCGAGAATGACGATCACAAGGCCGTTGAGAAGAAAAATCAGCATGCCGACGGGAAGATCGCGGGTGCGGCTGACGATGGAGGCGATGACGTCGAATCCCCCGGAGGAGCCCCCGGCCCGCAGGCAAAGTCCGGTTCCGAAGCCGAGGACGATGCCGCCGAATACCGATCCGAGCAAAATATCCCGGGCCAGCATGTCGACGGGAATCAGCTGCATGAATAGGGAGGCCGCAGCGACGGAATAGGCGCTCCAGCCGACGAACCGCTTGCCGAGCGTGAACCATCCCCAGATCAGCACCGGAATGTTGAGCACCAGATACAGCCAGCCGATATTGCTGTTCGTCAGATAACCGATCATCATGGAGATCCCGGAAATGCCGCCGCTCAGCAGCTGGTGGGGGATGAGCAGCAGATTGAACGCGACGGCGATCATCAGCGAACCCGCTGTGACGGAAAGCCAGGACAAAGCGGCACGCATTGGTTTCATGAGGACCTCCGATCGGAATGGCATTGTATAGCCTGGGGAGCGAAGCGGAAAGCTATTTGACATGTCCACCCTAGTATGGCTTTGCATGCGGCTGGTATTCATGCATGTCTTTGTGCTATACTAAACAGGATATTTTTGAAGCGAGCTTTACAAAGAGAAGGAGTTTGGATAAGATTTGAAAACATTTGCTGAATTTGGCCTCGACCCTAAGGTGTTGCAGGCAATTACAGAGCTTGGGTTCGAGGAATCCACGCCTATTCAAGACAAGTCCATTCCGATCGCGATGAGCGGCAGCGATATGATTGGCCAAGCACAGACCGGTACAGGCAAGACGGCGGCGTTCGGTATTCCGCTGATCAACAAGATTCCATCCAGCGAAGAACGCATCGTGGCCCTGATCATGACGCCGACCCGCGAGCTGGCCATCCAGGTTGCCGAAGAAATCGGCAAGCTTTCCCGCTTCAAGGGAACCCGTTCCCTTCCGATCTACGGCGGTCAGGAAATCGGACGCCAGATCCGCGCTCTGAAGAAGCGCCCGCAAATCATTATCGGTACTCCAGGACGTCTTCTTGACCATATCAACCGCAAGACGATCAAGCTGGACGATGTCCAGACCGTCGTTCTCGACGAAGCGGATGAAATGCTGGACATGGGCTTCATGGAAGACATCACGTCGATTTTGAGCCTCGTGCCGGAAGAACGCCAGACGATGCTCTTCTCCGCGACGATGCCTCCGAACATCCAGCGTCTTGCCCAGCAATTCCTCAAAAATCCGGAGCATGTTTCCGTTATTCCGAAACAAGTCAGCGCTCCGCTGATCGCCCAGGCTTACATCGAAGTTCACGAGCGCCAGAAATTCGACGCCTTGA
Source organism: Paenibacillus humicus NBRC 102415 (assembly GCF_004000905.1). GTDB lineage: Bacteria > Bacillota > Bacilli > Paenibacillales > Paenibacillaceae > Paenibacillus_O > Paenibacillus_O humicus. The sequence goes on along the minus strand of NZ_BIMD01000014.1, from coordinate 94,523 downwards.
GCCGCCTGCTCGATATGGAAAGCCCTGAGCTCGCCATCATTTTCGGACGCACGAAGCGCCGGGTAGACGAGCTGAGCGAAGCTCTCCAAAAGCGCGGCTACTCCGCGGACGGACTGCACGGCGACCTGTCCCAGAACCAGCGCGACAACGTCATGCGCAAGTTCCGCGACGGCAGCATCGATGTCCTCGTGGCGACGGACGTTGCGGCACGCGGTCTCGACGTATCGGGCGTAACGCATGTCATCAACTTCGACCTTCCGCAGGATCCGGAGAGCTACGTTCACCGGATCGGCCGTACCGGCCGTGCAGGCAAGGAAGGAACGGCATGGAGCTTCGTGACGCCGCGCGAGACGGATCACCTTCACTTCATCGAGAAGGTTACCCGCCAGCGCATCACGAAGAAGCCTGTGCCCAGCCTGGCAGAGGCAATCGAAGGCAAGCAGCGCATTACAGCCGAGCGTATCCTTGAAATCGCGCAAAGCGAAAGCTTCCAGGAATACAAAGGCATTGCGATCCAGCTTCTGGAGCAGTACGATTCCGTCAATCTGCTCGCCTCGGCGATCAAGCTGATCACAGGCGAGAAGAAGGATGTCAACGTCGAGCTTACGCCTGAAGATCCGATCCGCGCCAAAAAGCGTCGACCGGATGTTCGCTCCAACGGCCGCCGGTTCTCCGGCAGCGGTTATGGCGGCGGCAACCGCAGCGGCAGCGGAAGCTCCGGCGGCAGCGGTCCTCGCGGACGCAGCAGCTACGGCAGCGGCGGCGGCAGCAGCTACGGCGGCAACCGCAGCAGCAGCCGTGACGGCTACAAGCCAAGAACGGAAGGCGGCCGCGGTTATGAAGGCCGCAGCTACGAAAACCGCAGCAGCAGCGAAACGCGCCGGCCGACGGAAGGCTGATTTTCAAAACCAAAGCCGGGAAATCCCAATGCGGATTTCCCGGCTTTTTCAATTCGACTTTCATAAGCGAACGCCCGCGGCCAACAAGGCTGCGGACGTTCGTTTTTATTTCATCTACTCATTTCGATGCCCCATGTTTGCCCTGATTCCACTCCGTGATGGATGCCGGCAGCGGTCCCTGCTTGAAGGCAAGGATTCCCGTAGTCCGCAGCGGCAGCCCGCTGCGGATTAGTACCAGAATGCGCGAGAGATGATGACAAGCAGAATGAACAGGACGAGAATCGCGCCGATGCCGTAACCGCCGAAGCCGTAACCGCCGCAACCGCCGTATCCGCCTCCGAATCCTCCGTAAGCTGCGCCCATGTGAAGCACCTCCTGTATGGTTGATGGGGTGAAGATGATACAAATTATTCCGGTACGGCTGCCATGGGAAGGACGTTAGCCCTCCTGTCAAAAAGTTGGGCTTATGGGCTCGGCTGAGTTATAATGGAAAAGCAGATGTTCAAGCTTGCTTCTAGGGGGTCCGCTTATGGAAATGAGAGGAATTATGGGAGGGTTCTACCGCATCTCGGAATGGATCATGAGGCTTGCGGTGACGAATATTCTCTGGATCGTATGTTCGCTGCCTTTCGCGTTTTTTGTATTCACGGCATTTTTGTCGACCGGCCTGGAAGAAAATGCGATGAGCATGTTCTACTGGTGGCTGGTCATGGGATTGGCCGTAGCTCCTTTCACGCTATTCCCGGCTACATCCGCCATGTTTGGAGTCGCCCGCAAATGGGTGATGGGGGATCTTGACGTTCCGCTCTTCCGGACCTACTTCCGCCATTACAAAGAAAATTATCTTCAAAGCATGATCGGCGGAATCGTGTATGCGCTCGTATTGGGCATCATGATTGTGGATTTCAAGTATTTCCAAGGCAATTCGAGCCTTCAGCTGGTGTCCTATGTCTTTCTGGGCCTGATTCTGCTGCTCGGGATCTCGCTGTTCAACTTCTTCTCCATGGTCGTCCACTACCATATGAAGACGTTCCAGCTGCTCAAGAACGCGCTGCTCATCACGATCGGAAGGCCGCTCCGCTCGTTCTCGACGGCAATTGTAAGCGGATTTATCATCTATATCAGCTTTTCCACAAAGCTGACATGGCTGATTCCATTTTTCATGGGCAGCATCATCGCTTATTTCGCATTCTGGAACTTTTACCTGACGTACCAGAAAATCCAGGCTCAGACGGAAGCGAGGAACAAGGAAGCCGAAGAAGATGCCCTGGAAGCCGAGCTGAGCGAGGATACCAAGAAATAACGGCCTTTTTAAGCCTCGGCGATTTTACTTTTGTTTCGACAAAGCTTATAATAGCTATACATCCTGCGGTGCTCGTTATGGCTTAACGTGTTTTGAACCAATGGCTGTTTCACGGGAGTTCAACATCGGCGGGCGGCTGACATGCCTTCATTTTATGGAGGATCTCAAAACCCTTCCTGAGGACACCCACCTGCGAGAGCGGGTTCAGAAACAAGCAAGCCAGACGGCACTGCGGGACTATAATTTTAGAGTTCTTCCATGACTCTGACTGCTGTCAGGGCCTTTTTTTTGCAGGGGTATACATATAGATGCCGGAGGGGGAGACCATCACTTGCTGAAACGTACGTTTATCGGACTGCTCCGCAGCTTCGAACAAACAGGCGACAAGGCCAAGGATCCGCAGCTCAAATCCCATTATTACAAGCTATCGAAGGACAAAGCCTGGGAAGAAGTATTGTCCACGCTCAAGAAGATGCAAGGATACAAAGTTCTTCATGACGTGCAATCCGTCGGGGAGATCGTGCTTGAAAAGAGAACGGTTACAGGCAGGACGATGGATATCACGGTGTCGGTCATCGGGGTCGGACCGGTAACATCGGCGGTGGATATTTATTCGGCTTCCCGCGGATCCCTTGGGGATCTGGGAGCCAATTACCGCATTATCCTGGACATTTACCGTACGCTCGACAAGAAGCTGTCCGCCTTCAAGACGACTCAGGCTTGAATATAAAAAAAGCGAGCGAAGGAGTTCATCCTTGCTCGCTTTTCTCTATCGCGGAAGCGGCCTATTGTAAGGCGCGAACCGCTTCGACGGCTGCTTCGTAGTTCGGATGCTCGGTCATTTCGCCAAGAACCTCGACGTATTGGATCGTGTTGTCGGCGTCCAGGACGAAGATCGAGCGCATGTCGAGAGCGAATTCCTTGATCAGGACGCCGTAAGCTTGCCCGAACTCGTTGCCTTTGTAATCGGACAGCAGGGTCACTTGATCGATGCCTGCCGCTCCGCACCAGCGGGCTTGGGCGAAGGGAAGATCGGCGCTGACGGTCAGCACGGCCACGTTGCTGCCGAGCTTGGCGGCTTCTTCGTTGAAGCGGCGGGTCTGGGCGTCGCATACGCCCGTATCGATGGAAGGAACGACGCTGATAAGCTTGATCTTGCCGGCATAATCGGCGAGGGATACATTTTCGACGAGAGATTTGTTCAGGGAAAAGTCCGGCGCTTTATCGCCCTTTTTGAGCTCAGGACCAACGAGCGTGATCGGATTTCCTTTGAAAGCCGCTTGACGTTCTTGTGCCATGGGGAATTCCTCCTTCAACAATGCTTGGGATAGGAAATGCTAGACCATTATAATCGTTCGCTAACCGTGTTGTCCAATCGGCTAAGGAGGAGACGCCTTAATGATATTCCTGCGCTACGAAAGCTTCCGGGGCTACTTGAAGGCCTATCCGGTCACATCGGTGCTGATCGCGCTCAATATCCTCATGTACATCGCCCAGATGGCAAGCGGAGGGTTAAACACCGGAACGCTGACCAGCCGTTTTTTATTTTTTCAAAGCCCGCTGGACCCTTACGGTCTTGAAGAGCCGTGGCGCTATGTGACGTCGATGTTCGTCCACGGGGGACTGCAGCATCTGCTGTTCAACATGTTCGCCCTGCTCGTGTTCGCCCCTCCGCTGGAGAAGCTGCTCGGTTCGGTCAGGTACCTGATCCTGTACCTGCTCAGCGGCGTTGCAGGCAACCTGATCGGCGCGGTCATCGTAACGGGCACCCAGCTGTCGCTGGGCGCTTCCGGGGCAATCTACGGCGTGTACGGGGCCTACCTGTTCATCGCGCTGCTGCGCAAGGGAATGATGGACAAAAGCTCCGAGCAGACGGTGTACATCATTCTGCTGTCCGGGGTCGTCTATTCCGTCATCAATGTCGGCGTCGATCTGTGGGCGCATGTAGGCGGGGCAATCGGCGGCTTCCTCCTGTACGGACTGATGGACAAGAGGGAAAGATACCGCAAGGACCGCTATCGGCGGTAGCAGGGGAGCATGGCATGCGGAAGCTCCCTGATGGGCATGAGCAGACACAAAAGGCGTCCCAGAATATCTGGGACGCCTTTTCGCATGCCGATGAAGGCTACTCGCGGTTCGAGGAGGTGAAGATCATGATGTACTTCACAAGCTCCAGCAAGGAAATCAGCGCTGCAGCCACATACGTGAGCGCGGCTGCGTTGAGGACCTTGGCGACGCCGCGCTCTTCTTCGTTGCTGATGAATCCTTCGGATACCATCAGCTCGCGCGCGCGGCTGCTGGCATTGAACTCGACGGGCAGCGTGATCAGCTGGAATGCGACCGCTACCGAGAAGAATACGATGCCGGCGCCGATAAGGCCCGTGGCGGAGAACAGGAAGCCTGCGATCAACAGAAACGGCGCGATGCCGGAAGCGAAGTTCACGACCGGGAAGATCCGGTGGCGCAGAACCAGCATCGGGTAGCTCTGCTTGTGCTGAATGGCATGGCCGACTTCGTGGCAGGCGACGGAGATGGCCGATATGGAGCTTTCGTAGTACACCGGCTCCGACAGCCTGACGACGCGATGAATCGGGTCGTAGTGGTCGCTGAGGCGTCCTGGGACCGGTTCGATCGGCACATCGTGGAGGCCGTTGGCATCCAGCATGCGCCTGGCGGCCTCGTAGCCTGTCATGCCGCTCATGGCAGGAACTTCAGCCCAGCGGTTGAATGTGCCCTTGACCCGGAACTGAGCCCAGATCGAGAGGCCGAAGGCGATCAGAATCAAGAAGTCCATCGGATGAAAAAACATAGTATCCCTCCATGCTGCATGGTTTGCGTTGGCCTACATGAAATTGCCTTTGTTCAGAATCAGCATCAGCGCCTCGATGCAGGCGGCCGTCTGCGGAATCAGCCGGTTGAAAGCCTGGTTGGCCTGCTTGGGCTTGAGATTCTGGATAACGGGCTCAAGCTCTTTCACTTCACGCTCGAGCTGGCTGAGATGAAGCTGCAGATCACTCAGCTTCTGCGTGACTTGGGACACGGACGAGACTTTGTTCCAGCTGTCCAGCGCCTGCTTGATTTCATCCAACGTATATTTGTCTTTCTTCATTTGTTCTATACGCTTCAGCCGTTCCAAGGTTTCAATGCTGTAGAGCCGATAATTCCCCTCGGAACGCGTCTCGGGGCTGATCAGGCCCAGCTTCGTATAATAATCGATTGTCCGCGCGCTGACGCTGGCCTGGCGGGACAATTCTCCGATTTTCAGCAGGTTCTCGTTCATTCTCCTCCACCATCCTTATAAACCCTAACGCTCTCTATTAAAAACTATGATAATCGCTAACGAACGATGCCGTCAAACAAACGGACTCCAAACGGCCCATATTTTAATGGAAGCGATTGCAGGTAACCTGACATGACCGGCCGACCATCCAATCGCGGTCCATGGAGACGACGCGAAAAGAACCCGACAGGCTTCATGAATTACGAAAGGCCCAAGACGGATGGCTTGGATCGGAGGCCAAACCGGTTAAAAAACTTAACATTCGTTACGATTAGATAAGGGAATGTCGGATATCCTTTGCGTTTTTATTGGATTGTATATTGTCAAAGCAGGTACTTCTGACTATAATGGCATTAAGTCTTTCAAAACGTGTTAGAGAACATTACATTAGGGAGTGGTCGTTGTGGTCAAAAAAAGCTTGATATCTCTCGTTGCCTTGCTGGTCCTGTTCCCGGCAATGGCATTCGCGGAAGATCCTTCCGCCGGAACGCTCAACATGGGACTTAACGCCCTCTGGGTCATGCTGGCCGCCATCCTAGTCTTGCTCATGCAAGGCGGATTCATCCTTCTGGAAACCGGGTCGACCCGCATGAAGAATGCCGGGCATGTCGCCGGCAAGACGATCTTTACCGTAGGCCTTTGTTCCCTGATCTACTGGGCCGTAGGGTACGGCATCGCATTCGGCGGCGAAGGCAACTCGTTCATAGGATGGGGAGACTTCTTCTTGAACCCGGCCAAAGCCTCCGTTGACAACGGCCTTCCAACGACAATCTTCTTCATGTTCCAGCTTGCGTTCGCGGCTGTATCGCTTTCCATCGCATGGGGCGGCTTCGCGGAACGCGCCAAGCTCTCCGTCTACTTGATCTTCACGGTCCTGTTCACAGCCCTCATCTATCCCGTTATCTCCCACTGGATCTGGGGCGGCGGCTTCCTTGCCAAGGACGGCGCGCAGGACTTCGCCGGCTCGACCGTCGTCCACTTGACGGGCGCGTTGGCCGCATTCGCGGGCACCGTGCTGCTGAAGCCTCGCATCGGCAAATTCAACAAAGACGGCTCGGCCAACGAAATTCTCGGCCATAACCAAGTGTTCACGGCTTTGTCCGTCTTGATCCTCTGGGTCGGCTGGTTCGGCTTCAACGCCGGCAGCACGGTTGCTATCGGCGACGGATTCTTCGGTTACGTCGCGTTCAACACCCAGCTCGGAGCGGCTGGCGGCGCTGTCGCAGCCCTGCTCATCTCCTGGGCGGTCATGGGCAAGGCCGACATCGGCACGACGCTGAACGGAGCTCTCGCGGGCCTCGTCGCCATCACCGCTTCCTGTGCCTTTGTCGATCCTTGGGCCGCTGTCGTGATCGGCCTCGTCGCCGGCGTCCTCGTCTTCTTCAGCGCCCGTTTCTTCGAGAAGATCAAAGTCGACGATCCGATCTTCGCGATGTCCGTTCACGGCGCCGCCGGCATCTGGGGCACGCTCGCCAACGGCATTTTCGCCACGCAGGAGCTGGCAGACAAAGTCGCGGTAGGCCGCGGAGGCCTCATCGACACCGGTTCCTGGCATCAGCTGTGGGTTCAGCTTGAATCGGTCGTCATCTGCGGCGCTTACGTTCTCGTCGTCAGCTTCGTGCTCCTCGGCATCATGAAGTTCGTCATGGGACTTCGGGTTACGGAAGAGCAGGAGATCGCCGGCCTTGATCTCAGCGAGCACGGCAACTACGGCTATCCGGAGCAGCTGAAGAAAGCAAGCCAGAATATCCAAGCTTGATCCCCGGCTTCATGGTATGCTGATAGCAAGAGGGGAGAGAGCCGAATGACGGATTTGGGATGGCAGCAGCTGCTGCAAAGCATAAGCAATGCGGACAATGCCGCAGGCTTGCGCCGAATCCGCGAATCTGTCCATGATATCATGATCAGCCGGCTGCCTCAGCAACAAACGGAACCATTCTACGGCGAGCTCAACGATGTGCATGATGCCATGGTCAGGCGCTGCATCTGGCTCGCGCAAAAGGAACTGGCACGGCTCGGGAAAGGCAATCCCCCCGTGCCTTTTGCGTATCTTTTGTTCGGCAGCGGGGGCAGGATGGAGCAGACCCTGCTCAGCGATCAGGATAGCGGGATGATCTACGCGGATCCGCAAAACGAGGCGGATGCCGTTCATTGCAGGGACTATTTCGAGCTATTGGGAAAAGAGACGGTCCAGTTGCTGTTGATGGCGGGATACCCTCTGTGCGAGGGCAATGTGCTGAGCAGCAATCCGGACTGGTGCAGCTCCGCCTCGGTATGGAAGGCTCGGCTGGGGGAATGGTTCAGGGAGCCCGCATGGGAAGCGGTCCGGTACCTGCTGATCGTCGCGGACAGCCGCTGCGTGTACGGCAGCGCCGAGCTCCATGCCGACATGATGAGCCATTTCTACGGAGATATCCTCAGTTCACCGCTGATCGTGAGAAGGATGCTGGACAATACGATGAAGCACAAGGTGCTGCTCAACGTGTTCGGCCAGCTGCTCAAGGAGCAGTACGGAGCGGATGCGGGCAGTCTGGATATCAAGTACGGGGCTTATATTCCGATGGTGAACGCCGTAAGGATGCTCGCCATTGAAGCCAATCTTCGCGAGACTTCCACCCTCGGACGGATCCGGCTTCTGGAGCAGGCGGGCGTCGTCACCGCCGAAGACGCCAGGGAGTGGATGCAGACGTTCCGCTTGTTCATGAGGCTTCGCATGATGACGACGGAAAAGCTCGAGGGAGGACAGTTCTCCACGAACGGGAAGCTGTCTGCCCGGAAGCTGAGCAAAGAAATGGCTGAAGAACTGAAAAGCGGCCTCAAGCTCGGGAAAAAGCTGCAGCGGCGTGTGTACAGGCACACGATGGGCAGGCTTTGACAAGAGCGGAGGGAGGTTGGAATGAAGGAAACCAAAGGCGTGAACCGGATGTGGCAGCTGTACAAGATGGGCGGCGTTACGCCGGCCATCGCCTCCATGCTCGGCGCGCAGAATGCGCAGCAGATGGCTTTCATGCGTTCGATGAACAAGGATCTGCGCAAGCAGGCTATGCTCGATACTCCTTTCGAGGAGATGGAGACGATCGTTTTCGATTTGGAGACGACGGGCTTCTACCCTTATAACGGAGACGAAATCATCAGCTTCGGGGCTTTGCTGCTCAAGGGCGGGGCTGTGCAGGAGGATAAGTTCTTCTACAGCCTGGTCAATCCGAAACGAAAGGTTCCTCTCCACATTACCGAGCTGACCGGCATCACGAGCGGAATGGTCGAAGAGGCTCCGGATCTCCTCGATGTCCTGCACAGCTTCATGGAATTTTGCGGCAGAAGGCTGCTCATCGCGCATGGAAGCGGCCATGACAAGCAGTTCCTCAATGCCGCTCTCTGGCGGACCTCGAAGGTGAACCTGTCGCATCGGGTGCTGGATACGATGATGGTCGCCAAGTGGCTGAACCCCGGCAGGGAAGCCTACGGGCTCGACGAGCTGCTGGAAGAGGAAGGCATTCCGGTCACCCAGCGGCATCACGCGCTCGAGGACTGCAGGATGCAGGCCCAGCTATGGCTCAAATACCTGGACAGAATCCGCTCCCGGAACATCAAGACGCTCGGCGATTTATACGCGTACCTCAGCCAGCACTAGCTTGCGGAGTCCAGCTCGGGACGGCCTGAACGCCGCGATCTCCGGCCGGTCTCTATCCATCAGCGAAACGATCCACATGACGAGCCCTCCGGCGATGCCGGAGGGCTCGTCCGCGTCGGAACGAGTCCACATGGGATGGGACCTGTCCAGGTCGGACGGGAATGCGGGAGTGCGCGGATGGGAATGATAGATGCCGGCAGCATCCAATCCTTCCCGGCGCAGGCGATAGAAGAGCGCAACCCATTGCTCCGGTCCGAAGGCGTAGCGGGTCCCGGAGTCGGCATGGCCGTTCGGTACGGGCAGGACGGCCGTTACGATCCGCAGAGGATCGTCCAGCCGGCACGCGGCGATGCCGCAGCATTCTTCAAGTGGAGAAGCCAGGCAGCTCCGAAGCATGGCTTCAAGGGCATCCGGCGTAATCCGCGCGATGGAGGACATAATGATCACCTCTCGGTTCGTGTGTCGCTGGCTCATGCGCCAAGTTGAGCGCCAAGTCCATTCATGATAACATGACGGTACTAATGTCTAACAGAGAATGAAGGTAGGTCGCGCTATGAAACGGACAGGCATCATCATCGTATTGGCTTGCGCCGCGGCTTTGCTCGGAGGCTGGATGTGGAAGAGCGGTTCACTCGCCTCTCTGACGACCTCGGGCGAACCGGCTTCCAAGCCGAAGGCCGGTTATGAGGCTCCCGCATTCACGCTGCCGGGTTTGGACGAGCGTCCTTATTCCGTCGGCGGACCGCGGGACAAGCCGGTTTTGATTAATTTCTGGGCTTCCTGGTGCGGTCCTTGCGACATGGAAGCGCCGGATCTTCAAGCCTTGTATGAAAAATACGGCGACAGAATCGATTTCTACGGCATCAATGCGACCAGCTACGACCGTGAACGCGACGCGCGCAAGTTCGTCGACGAGAAGAAGCTGACCTTCCCGATTCCGATGGACCGCGATGGAGAGGTCGCCAAACTGTACAAAGTAAACAATTTTCCGACTTCGCTGCTGATCGGTCCGGACGGCAAAGTGCTGGAGCGGATACCGGGCGTCATCCCCCGCGAGGAATGGGAGAAGAAGCTGTCCGGCCTGGTTGCAGGCGGAGGAGCCTCCTGACGTTCTAAAGGCTGTTCTCATGAACGCGCCGGTCAGCGGGCAGGAAGGCATTTGGCGGCAAGAAAGGATTGGAGGGATTGCACAGCAAAAGCCCGGCCAGATGGCCGGGCTTTTGCTGTCTGCTGCAAGAGGTGGAAAGAGCGGCCGGTATTCAGGCCAAACTCAGTGGTTGATGACGCCTTGGCGGGGCGAATGGTCTTCGCCGACGGCCGGCTCGACCTTGGTCATGCCGAGAAGAGCGTAGCGCAGGCTGTCCAGCAGGGCTTCCCAGCTTGCTTCAATGACGTTGCCGGATACGCCGACCGTATTCCAGCTGCTCGTGAAGTCGCTGGATTCGATCAGGACGCGGACCTTGGCTGCGGTCGTGTCCTTCTCGTCGAGCACGCGGACCTTGTAGTCGGCGAGATGAATGTCGTTGATGCGCGGGAAGAACGGCAGCAGAGCCTTGCGGAGCGCATTGTCGAGCGCGTTGACTGGACCGTTGCCCTCGGCGGCGGTGTAGACGGACTCGCTGCCGACCCGCAGCTTCACGATGGCTTCGGTGACCATCCCGTGGGCTGTTTTTTCCAGCAGAATCTTGAAGGAATCGACCGTGAAAATTTCGTCCAGGCCGCCGAAAGCATCGCGAAGCAGCAGCTCCATGCTCGCCTCCGCGCCTTCGAACTGATAGCCCTGATGCTCCAGATCCTTGATCCGGTCGATGATGGATTTCGTTTTCTCGTTGTTCGCGCTGACATCCAATCCCATCTCCTGGGCTTTGGAGATGACGTTGCTTTGGCCGGCGAGCTCCGAGACGAGAATGCGCTGCTTGTTGCCGACGAGCTCGGGAGAGATATGCTCGTACGTCTTGGAGTCCTTCAGAATCGCAGAGACGTGGATGCCTCCCTTGTGGGCAAAGGCGGCATTGCCGACATAAGGCTGCCCTACAGGCATGCTGACGTTGGCGATCTCGCTGATATAACGCGCCGTAGGAGTCAGCAGCTTCAGATTCGCTTCTTCGATGCAGGCGTAGCCGAGCTTGAGCTGCAGATTCGGAATGATGCTGCATAGATTGGCGTTGCCGCAGCGCTCGCCGTAACCATTGATCGTGCCCTGAACCTGGAGCGCCCCTGCCTGTACGGCGGCCAGCGTATTGGCCACGGCCAGCTCGCAGTCGTTATGGGTGTGGATGCCGAGCGGGGCTCTCAGCTCCGAGGCGATGCGGGAGACGATGCCGCCGACTTCTCCTGGAAGCGTGCCGCCGTTGGTGTCGCACATGACGAGCCAGTCTGCTCCGGCTTCCTGGGCCGTCCTCAGGACGGCAAGGGCGTACTCCGGGTTGTTCTTGTAGCCGTCGAAGAAATGCTCCGCGTCGAAGATGGCTTCAAGACCTCTCTGCTTCAGGAAGGCGATGGAATCATGGATCATGGAGAGATTCTCCTCCAGCGTCGTGCCAAGCGCGGTGTGGACGTGGAAATCCCAGGATTTCCCGACGAGAGTCGCGGCCTGAACGCCTGATTCAGCGATCCGAAGCAAGCCGGCATCCTGAGCGGCGACGGCATTTTTGCGGCGCGTGCTTCCGAACGCCGTGATTTTCGCGCGAAGCCCGAGTTTTTGCACCCGCTGGAAAAACTCGATGTCCTTGCTGTTGCTTCCAGGATTGCCGCCTTCGATATAATGAACCCCCAGCTCGTCCAGCTTGCGGGCGATTTTGAGCTTGTCGTCGGCGGACAGGCTGATGCCTTCCCCCTGGGTCCCGTCGCGCAGGGTGGTGTCAAAGATGGAGATGGCTTGGTTCATACCGGAAGTGCCCCCTTTAATGTCTTAACCCAGCAATGTGTGAAAGCATTCGACTCTATAATGCTCTATTATATCACCTTGCCATGTCAGGATAGAAGTGAAGATGCATAATTTTCGCTCTTTTGGCTGGCGTCAGGATGAAAAGAACCGAATTTGGCGGCGAGAAGAGGCTTTTCGGCCTCCGATAGGTTCATATGGGCATAAAGCAGATTCCAGGCGGATGAAGGGCAGAAGCCTGCAATGCCCCCGTTTGTTGACCATGACGGCAGGCAGGGGTATGCTGGATGAACAATGGGGAGGAGGAGGAAGGATGGGCAAGAAAGAGACCGGCGGCGCGAAAAAAGGCCGGATCATTTTGCATTTGGACATGAACGCTTTTTACTGCTCGGTCCATGAAGCCGAAGAGCCCGAGCGGTACGCGGGCAAGCCTACGGCCGTAGCCGGCAGCGTCGAGCTTCGCAAGGGAGTCATCGTCACCTGCTCCTACCCCGCGCGCGCGAAAGGCGTTCGCACCGGGATGACGGTCCGGGAAGGCCTGAAGCGATGTCCGGAGCTTGTGCTCATCCAGCCTGATTTCAACCTCTACAGACGCTACTCCCGAGGGTTTATGGAGATCGCGTCCGCTTACACCCCTCTGATGGAGACCGTATCCATCGATGAATGTTATCTGGATATTACGGGCTCAGGCATGTTCGGCAGTCCCGTCGAAATCGCCCAATCCATCCAGGAAAGAATTCGGATGGAATGGTCGATTCCCTGCTCGGTCGGCATCGGGCCGAACAAGCTTCTCGCTAAAATGGCATCCGATATGAAGAAGCCGTCCGGATTGACGATTTTGCGCATACGCGATGTTCCGAGACTTCTTTGGCACAAACCCTGCGACGCGTTGTTCGGCGTCGGCCGAAAAACCGCCGACAAGCTGCGGAAGCTGAACATCGCGACGATCGGCGACCTTGCGGCAGCCGACGAATCGCTGCTGACTTCCCAGTTCGGCGTATACGGCGCCCATATGAAGGAAGCGGCCAACGGAATCGACCGCTCGCCGGTGCGGGAGACGAGGGAAGCGAGCAAGTCTGTCGGCCATACGACGACGCTTCCTGAGAATGTGACGCGGCGGGAAGACGTGCACCGGGTGCTGCTCAACCTGGCCGATCAGACCGCCCGCAGGATGAGACGGAAGGGATTCCTCGCGGGAGGCGTGCAGATCACCGTCCGCTTCCCGGATATGACGACGCTCACACGCTCCCGCGCGCTCGATAAGCCGATCGAGGATGCGGGCGTCATCCACCGCGAAGCCTGCAAGCTGTTCGATGAGCATTGGAAGGAAGTCGTGCCGATCCGCCTGCTCGGCATCACCCTTCACAGCCTGCATCCCAAGGAAACGGCCGCGGTGCAGCTCGATCTGTTCGATTACGAAAGCGAGCCGCGCCGGGAGGCATTGACCAAGGCGATGGACGCCATGCGGGATAAATATGGAGAGGGTGCCGTGCTGACAGCCGGCATGCTCGGCGACGACCCTTCGACGCTCATCCGCAACCGCCGGATTAGGGGTACATCCTTGCAAATTGATGATGATTTTGTTATAAATTGATGTGTAAAGTCAGACTTACGACAGGGAATCATACACTTGCCTGGTCAAGGGAATGCTGATGATGCATGACACATAGAGGAGGGAATACCATGTCTAAATATACTTGGGTTGACAAAGACACCTGCATCGCATGCGGAGCTTGCGGCGCAACGGCCCCGGATATCTACGATTATGATGATGAGGGACTGGCCGAGACGATCTACGACAAGGACGGCAACACCGGCACGAAGGCGATTCCTGAGAATCTGTACGAAGATCTGCAGGACGCTGCGGACGGCTGCCCGACGGATTCCATTCAAATCGCGGACGAACCGTTCAATATGTAAATTTTTCATGAACTTATCATGCCTGCTCCCGACTGCCGGGAGCAGGTTTTTTTGTTTCGGACGCCGAACAATATGGTCTTCGGCAGCCGATATAGGTTGAATAGGAACGGGAAGGGGGCGGCGGGATGGACAGCGGTGGAAGCGCAGAGCCTAATGAGGGCGGCGGTACCGGAATCGAGGAGCTGAAGGCATACGTCAAGTCGCATCCAGGCAACAGGCTTGCATGGTTCTTTCTCGGCAAAGCCTACGGAAGGCAGGGAATGGATGCGAAAGCCAATTATTGCTACCTCAAGTCCGGCAGCGTGTACGAAGCGTTCGAAAACGAAGCCCATCCGTTGACGCTCGGTTCGGGACCGCTGCATGCCATGCTCGAAACCTGGGATCGGGACAGGAGGCGCAAAAAGGGAGCGGCAAGGATTGCGCTCGCAATCCTCGCCGCGTTCATGCTGGCATCCGCAGCGGCCGCCCCGGGCGTGCCGACGCAGCTGTCCCAGACCGTCAGCCTGCCTGAAGGAAGCAAGGCTGGAGAAGCGCTGCCTGCGGCATCAGCGGCATCCAAGGACGGCATGAGGCGAACCGTTGTCTGGGTGGACAGCGATCAGACGGGAACTGCCGCTGCGGCAGCGATCGGGGCTCTGGAAAGCGATGACGCCCTTCCATCCTCAGCGGCGTTCACGCTGTCACGATCCGGAGGCTACTACCGGTGGCAGGCGGGGGCCAAGGGAGTGCTGGAAGCTTCGCGCTCCGACGGCAAGGGATCTTACGCCGTGCAAACGGCCGGCATTGAGGACTGCGCATGCGAAAGCGGCTTGTCGGAGGCGGCGGACCGCCGGATCCGGGAGGAGACTATTTTTCAGGAGCAGGCCTGGTCGACGATCAGCGGCATCAGGCAATTCAAGCGGCTCAACGGGAAATGGCCGGTCTCAGCCGAACAGCTTGCAGGGGATTATCCGCACAACATCCTCCCCGGACTCCCTGACGAGGCGGAGGAGCATTTTCCCGAGTGGCTGCGGCAGGCTCGCCAAGTCGGGGCGGGCGCTCCGGCGAGCGGAGGCGCTGGCGGAGCGGCGCAGCCGGCGGCCGGAAAGGCTTCCGGCAAGGAAGGCGTCCTGCAGGAGGCGATGACGGCGACGCTGAAGATCGTCGTCGACCCCCATTCGAGACAGCTTGCGCTCATGAGCGGCGCCGTCGTTGTCCGCGCCTATCCGGTAGGCGTCGGCGGCGGCAAGACTCCGCGCGGCAGCTTCGCCATATCGGAGAAGGTGCGCAACCCGAACGGAAGCTCCAAAGGTCCGTTCGGAAGCAGGGGCATGACGCTCTCGGACACTCGGTATGCCATTCATGGCACGGACGAGCCCGACTCGATCGGAACCGATCGATCGCTCGGCTGCATCCGCATGACGAAGGCTGATCTGGAGGAGCTGTACGATCTTGTGCCGCTCGGAACGGAAGTGGCGATCGGCGACGGCAAGCTGGCTTTCCTCCAGCAGCAAGGGGAAGCTGAACGCGAAAAAGGCCGCTACAAGGTGCGGCCGAGTTCCCGGGAAGAAAATCCGGACAAGGTATACGACTGGCTGTAGGGCTTGGGCTGATCGGCTGAAAATCAAAGGCTGATCGGCTGACGATCAGCGCCGATCAGCTGAAGATCAGAAGCAGGATCATGACGATGGCGAAAACGGCGAAGATGGAGGCGGCGACAATGATGGCCTTGCGGTTCGGCTGCTCGCTCGCCGGAGCCTTTCTAGTCGGAGGCTTGCGTTTGGCTGTGCTCATGCTTATCGACCTCTCCTGAAGGATGATGGCAGTGCTTGTACGGTTATTGTAATCGCTTGCCGGAGAAATGGGCAAGCCCTTCATCCATTCGGCAAGGCCGATTCAGCGGATGTCTCCATACGGGAGGATTTTTCTGGTGGAGAAAAAAAGAAAAAGAACCCGCAGAATTAATGCAAGCGCTCCCCGAACGACCGGCGCCCTTTTCTTTTGCTGCTGAACAAGATAAACTGAAAGGCAGAGCCTTTTTTGCCGTGCAGGACTGAATCCGTACGGCCGACATCTCTACATACCTACGCAAACGTCCGCCGCCACACAGGACGGCGAAGCCGTTTTGCTTGAACGGAAACGGAGTGGACTTCTTGCTGTACCAATACTTTGCCAAGCCGTTTTTTTTTCGGCTTGATCCGGAAAAAGCGCATCATCTGGTCATTGACGGCCTTCATCAAGCTTCCCGTGTGCCGGGCATGACCGCCTTATTGCGCGGCATGTACGGCGTGCCGGGATATCCCGAGCTCAGCATGGATCTTCTGGGGCTCTCCTTCGCGCATCCTGTAGGCCTGGCCGCGGGACTGGACAAAAACGCAAAGTCCGTGGAAGGCTTCTCCAGCGTCGGCTTCGGGTTCATGGAAGTCGGCACCGTGACGCCGCTCCCCCAGCCTGGCAACGAGCTGCCGAGGCTGTTCCGGCTTCCGGCCGACGAAGCGCTGATCAACCGGATGGGCTTCAACAACGACGGTGCCGCCGCCATGGCCGGGAGGCTCGGCAGCCTCAACGCCAGGCCGATTCCCGTATTCGTGAACATCGGCAAAAACAAGGCGACTCCGAACGAGCTCGCCCATGAGGATTACCGGCGCTGCGTCAAGGAGCTGTTTGCATACGGCGATCTATTCGTCGTCAATATCAGTTCTCCCAATACGCCGGACCTCAGGGCGCTTCAGCTTGGAGACGAGCTGAAGACGCTTCTCCAGGCCGTGAAGGAAGAGATGGCCATGCAGGCGGCCAAGCATGGATCGGCGCCGAAGCCGGTGCTGGTCAAGCTGGCGCCGGACATGACGCCGGAGCAGCTTGCGTTCTCGGTCGATACGATCGCTGCGAGCGGAGTGGAGGGCATCATCGCCACGAATACGACGCTGTCCCGCGACGGACTCACCCATGCCAACGCCTCGCAGGCCGGAGGCATGAGCGGCCGTCCGCTGCGCGAGAGATCGACGGAAGTTGTGGCCGCCATCTACAAGCAGACCGGCGGGAAGCTGCCGATCATCGGATCCGGCGGCATCTTCACGGCGGAGGATGCGTATGCCAAAATCAGAGCGGGCGCATCGCTCGTGGAGATTTACACCTCGATGATCTACAAGGGTCCGGGGATCGTGAAAGAAATCGCGTCAGGTCTCAGGGAGCTGCTGCTCCGCGATGGGCACTCCCATCTGCGCGAGGCTATCGGCGCCGATCATCACTGACAAGACAGGAGGCGGACGGATGGACGGCCGGGATTGGAACCAATTTCTGCAGCCTTATGAACAAGCGGTAGAGGAAATGAAAGTGAAATTCAAAACGCTGCGGACCGAGCTCAAAGCCCGGGAATCCTATGCGCCCATCGAATTCGTGACCGGCAGGGTGAAGAAAATATCCAGCATCCTGGATAAAGCCCGCCGCTTGAACGTGCCGATGGACCAGCTGGAGACGGGCATCGAGGACATCGCAGGCATCCGCATCATGTGCCAGTTCGTCGACGACATCCTGCGGGTCGCTGCAATCATCCGCTCCAGGCAGGACCTGAAGCTGGTCTACGAGAAGGATTACGTCACCAACTTCAAGGACAGCGGCTACCGCAGCTATCACATGATCGTCGAGTATCCGGTGCAGACGGCGATCGGCTTCAAGAAAGTGCTTGCCGAGATTCAGATCCGAACGCTGGCGATGAATTTCTGGGCGACGATCGAGCATTCGCTCAACTACAAGTACAAGCAAAGCCTGCCGGAGGAAGTGAAGCTGAGGCTGCGCAAGGCATCCGAAGCGGCGTTCAACCTCGACACGGAGATGTCGAGCATCCGGCATGAAATTCTGGAAGCGCAGATCGGCTTCGAGGAAGGCTCCAATATCGTCAACAAAGTGCTCAGCGATATCCAGGACCTGTATTTCTACAGGCGGGTGCGCGAAGCGGTGCAGTTCCAGCTCAAATTCAACGAGCTGTGGGAGCAGGGAGACACGTTCGAGCTCAAGCAGCTCGCGCAGGAGATCCAGTACTCTCTCCACAAGGCGAGAAAGGGCGGAAGCCCAACCGATTAAAAACGGTCCCGGCTTCTTGCCGATGGATAGTTCATCTGCGCTTGCCGGATACGGGCAAGCCTCGACGCACGGCAAAGCGGGACGATGTTGTCCCGCTTTTGGCATTTTCACCCGAATTCAGAGAAACCCTCGAGGAATAGATGCAATCGAAAGGAATGATGGCTGATGGTCAAAAGAATTCGACTCGACAAGCTGCTCTCATCGATGGGATACGGCTCCAGAGCCGAAATCCGAAGAATCGTCAGGACAGGGATCGTGACCGTGGACGGCTCGGTCGAGAAGGACAGCGGCCGCATCGTGGATCCCGGCGCCGAGCAGGTCCGGTACGATGGAGAGCTTGTGGAGTACCGGGACAAGATCTATCTCGTGATGAACAAGCCGCCTGGAGTCATATCGGCGACAGAGGATTCCCGGGACCGGACGGTGATCGATCTGCTGGACCCCCGGGACCGTGTGCTGGAGCCGTTTCCGGTCGGAAGGCTGGACAAGGATACCGAAGGGCTGCTGCTGCTGACGAACGACGGACAGCTTGCGCATGACCTGCTGTCCCCGCGCAAGCATGTGCCGAAAACGTACTATGCGCTTGTGGAAGGCGACACGCCCGTAGGCGAGAACGACCGGGAGCAGTTCGCCAAGGGAGTTACGCTTGAAGACGGGTATACGACCCTGCCGGCAGAGCTGGCCATCGAAGGCATAGCCGAGCCGGAGGCGGGCGGGAGCACCGGCGTGACGACCCGGGTCCGGCTGACGATCCACGAGGGCAAGTTTCATCAGGTGAAGCGTATGTTTTTATCCACAGGGCGGAAGGTCACCTATTTGCAGCGCATATCCATGGGCTCCCTCGTGCTTGACGGCACTCTTGGCCCGGGAGAATATCGCGAGCTTACCGCGGCCGAGCTTGAAGGGCTGAGAAACGCTTCATCCAATGAGGACGGTAAAGATTGATTATAGCTGTGTTGAAACTTGTATGCGGCTTCAGGATATGAGTAAATGAGGTTGTCGGACCGACACATCCTCTACTGGAAGGAGGCTGATACAAATGGATCAGGCATACGAGGTGGTCTCCGCCTAAGGCGGAGACCATGCCAAAAAGGGAGGCCCTAACCAGGCCTCCCTCGTTATTTTTTCGGCAAGGAAGGATTACGCAAGCAGACAGCGAATACCATTAAACAGAACTGTTGCGACAGCAACAGTCAACATTTTGAAAGGAGGCGCAGCAAATATGAAAATCATGAACATGATTTCCGTTGCTGTAAGGCAAAAAGGCATTCTTGCCGCTAGTCGTCGTTTGGTCGTCAAGGGTTACGCAATTGAGGAGGTAGGGAACCTTGAATTACAAAAATGGAAAAGACGTGCTTCCCCCTAGTTTGCTGCAGGAGCTGCAGAAATACATCAACGGGGAATTGATTTACATTCCGAAGCAGCAGGAAAGGCGCGCTGCATGGGGAGAGCTCAGCGGCTCCCGCAAGATGATTCAGCGACGCAACGAAGACATTTACCGGCATTACCTGCGTGGCCTGACCTTGGCGGACCTGGAGAAGAAATTCCATCTATCCGTCGAGAGCCTGCGCAAGATCGTGGTCAAGATGAGAGCAGCCGGCGTCCGCCTGGAGACAGCGGCAGGTTCCTCGGCCTTGAGGCCGGAAGGAACCGGCGTCCATTCCTGATCATGGCAGCCGTGAAGCCGCTTGTCCTGGCATCCAATCAAAAAGAACCGCCACTCCAAAATAGGAGGGCGGTTCTTTTTGATTGGATGGGGCGACTGCGCAGCAGCTTGATCTATACCAAGAAAACTTGGGATACGATGACGAGCAGGATGAACAAAACCAGAATGATAGCCGTGCTTGTGTAACCTGCGCCAACGCCCGGGCCATAACCTGCACCTGACATGTGGTTCCCTCCTCTGCGGTTCCGGCAGCGATGCTGCTCTGTACGATAACCTATGCCCGCCGGGCGGATTGTGACTAGACATTCGCCCGGATGAGGGAATAAATGGGCAGGAGCCCGCTTGGAGAAGGGGAATCAGCGTCCGCCGCGCCGGCCTGGGCCGGAACTGCCCGGCTTGCCGCCGCGGCGTGCGGAGCCCGAGCTGCCGGAGGAGCCGCGGGTACCGCTGGAGGAGCCGCGCCCTGCGCCGGAAGCTCCGCGTCCTGCGCCGGCAGCACCGCGGCGATTGCCGCGGCCGGTGCCGGAATCGCCGCTGCCCTCCGGATTGAAGCCATGGCCAGGGAATGCCGGCCGTCCGGATGCTCCGGCAGACCTTCCTTGAGCCGGACCGCGTCCGCGGGCCGATGGGCGGGCGGATGAAGCGGACTCGTCGGTCCAGCTGCGAGCCGGCTTGGCTCCTGACGTGGAGGCGGCGCCGGCGCCAGGCCGGCCTGCCGGCTTGGCTGCGAAGCGGCCTGCGCGCTCGGATGGAGCGGCTTCCGTGCGCGAACCGGAGCGACCGCCTCCAGCGCTGGAACGGCCTGCGGAGCGTCCCCCGCCGCTATCGCGGGAGCCTGGGCGGCTGGAGCCGCGTCCGCCTGCTGGAGCCTTGCGTCCGCCGGAGCTGCGTCCGCCCGTGCGAGGGGAGCGTGGCTCGGCATCAAAGCGCTCGGTGCCGGCTTCGAGCCCGATGCCGTACTCCGAACCTTGGATGCGCTTGATGGAAGCGCGGATTTTTTGCTCCACCGCCTCCAGGCTCGCACGGTCGCGGGCAGTCGCGAGCGTGATCGCTTTGCCGGATTCTCCGGCACGGCCTGTCCGACCGATCCGATGGATATAGGTGTCGCCGTCGGCAGGGGCGTCATAGTTAAACACGTGGGTGACGCCTTCGACGTCGAGACCGCGCGCCGCTACGTCCGTCGCGACGAGCACCTGCAGCCTTGCGGAGCGGAACCGCTTCATGACGGCTTCGCGCTTGGCCTGCGTCAGATCGCCGTGCAGCTCGTCGGCGGGAACGCCGGCTTCCTGCAGCGCTTCGGTAAGCTTCTTGGCGCGCAGCTTCGTGCGGCAGAAGACGACCGCAAGATAAGGATTCTCCGTCTCGAGCAAGCGGAGCAGGAGCGGCTGCTTGTTGCGGTCCGTCGTGATGACGACACGCTGCTCGATGGCGTCGAGCGTCACGGCCGCGCTCTTGATGCGGATATCCTGGGGCACGTCCATGTAGCGGGCAGCCAGCTGCTTGACGGCATCCGGCATGGTGGCCGAGAACAGCATCGTCTGGCGCTTGATGGAGCATTGGTCGATAATGGCCTCCACTTCGGACAGGAAGCCCATGTGGAGCATCTGGTCGGCCTCGTCGAGCACGAGCATGCGGATGGAGCTCAGCGTGACCGTCTCCCGGCGCAAATGGTCGAGCAGCCTGCCCGGAGTCGCCACGACGACATGCGGGGCGGCATTCTTGAGCTTCCGAATCTGGGATTCGACGTCTTGCCCGCCGTATGCGGCCAGTACCGTAATGCCGAGCACAGGGGCCAGCTTGGCCAGCTCGCCCGTGATCTGTATGGCAAGCTCTCGCGTCGGCGTGAGAATCAAAGCCTGCGTATATGTTTTGCCCGGATTGATCTGCTGAAGGGCAGGCAGAGCAAATGCAAGCGTTTTGCCTGTGCCGGTCTGAGCTTGTACGATAACGTCCTTTCCTTGGAGAAGGACGGGAATTGCGGTCTCCTGCACCGGAGTCGGCTCCGAGATGCCTTCCTGCGCCAGGCGTCCGGCAAGCTCGGTCCTGATGCCGAGGGCGGTGAATGATGATGACATGAATGGGGTTCCTCATTTCCTGATTGTGCGCCGGCGCCTGCCGGCTTCGCTGTATCCTTACCAGTATACCAGCAAGCGCGTGCGGATGCACACGGCATCGGGTGAATTTCCGGGGCATTCCACGCCGTTTTTTTGCCCGCCGGCTCCGGGTATGATAGTCTGTGACGGACAAAGGCATATTATGAGCCTGCAAAGGAAAGGATGATGGAGGATGAACGGAAGCAACCGTGCGTCTATCCGGCCGGGCATGACCGTAGATATCGTGCTCAAGCAAGACCAGAGAAGCGGCAAGCTGACCCGGGGCATCGTGAAGGATCTGCTGACCAAATCGCCTGCGCATCCGCATGGGATCAAGGTGCGGCTGGCCGACGGCCAAGTCGGACGGGTCAAGACGATCATTGACGGCCAGCCGGCGGCCGAAGGGAACTGAAGGTGGCCTTCGGGATCCGGAGGGAAGAGCTGCAGAGCTGGAAGACGGCCGTTGCGCGGGGAGAACTCGCTTTCTTGACCCATTATTGGATCGACGAACGGTTCCCCGGCGTGAAAACCGTGACAAAAGCCGGCTGCAGCGACATCGTCAAGCTGGAGTCATGGTGCCGCAAGCATGGGCTTGACCCTCGGTATATTCACCGCAGGGAGCGCTATCCTCATATGGATTTGTTTGGTCCTGTACAAATCCGGGTATTGCAGGCGGAAGGCTTGCAAAATCATTTGACACGTTTTGGCATCGACACTTGAAAAAGCCCGATTCATCAGTTACACTAAAAAAGTGCGTTACTTAAGTAACTAAAATAAACCCACTTTATTGGAGGTTAAACCACATGTCTTCCGAACAATTTTTCGCAGCGGTAAAAGGTCGTCGTTCTCTTTATGCCATCAGCAAGGAAAAAGTGGTCTCCGAAGAAAAAGTGCAATCCATTATTGAAGAAGCCGTCAACCATACGCCATCGGCTTTCAATTCCCAAAGCTCCCGTGTACTGGTGCTGTTCAACGAGCAATCCGACAAGCTGTGGGATCTGACGCTGGAGACGCTTCGCGTCGTGACCGGCGGCGGCGAAGGCTTTGATCAGACCGAGCAGCGCATGGCGGGCTTCAAAGCCGGCTACGGCACGGTCTTGTTCTTCGAGGACGAGAATGTCGTGCGGGGCCTTCAAGATCAGTTCCCGACCTACCAGGACAACTTCCCGAAATGGTCCAGCCAATCGTCCGGCATGCTGCAATTCGTCGTATGGACGGCACTCGAGGCGGAAGGTCTCGGCGCTTCTCTGCAGCATTACAATCCGCTCATCGACGAGCAGGTCAAGCAGACTTGGGAGCTGCCCGAGAGCTGGAAGCTGATCGCTCAAATGCCGTTCGGCAAGCCTACGGCTCCTGCCGGGGAAAAACAGTTCGCTCCAATCGAGACTCGCGTCAAAGTCGTCAAATAAACAAAGCTGAGCTAAGGCTGGTCCGGGCTGCCCGGACCAGCCTTTTTTGCTGTCCTGGAGAGGGGCTCGTTCCGGCAACGTCTGCTGCGGAATTCGCCGGCAGGCATGCAGGAATTTCCCGGATAGGATATACTGTATTGCATAGGCGGTCATCGGAACCGCAGGTGCAAGAAAGACAGCAGGATCCTCCAGCGAAAGGAACACGGAAACGCCATGTCGATTTGGCTTTGGACGGCTGCGGCCGCGGCCGCTTTGCTGCTTCTGCTGGCGGCGGCCAGCATGTATTTCTATCGCGTCGCCATCGCGCGCACGCCCAAGACTTATCTGGAAGGCAACCCCGATCTCCCTCCGAAGGAAGCGTCCGTCTCCCAACTGGACCCATCCGAGAGGGAAGAGCAGGTATGGCTCCGAGGCCGGCACCCGGAGCGGGTCCATCTGGTTTCCGACGACGGCCTGGACCTGCAAGCCTATTGGCTTCCGAGCAAGGCTGAAAGCGGCCGTACCGCCATCCTGGCACACGGCTATTCGGGAGAGGCGGCGCAGATGGCTGTGTTCGCCCGTTACTACGCTGAAGTTCTGGGGTGGAACGTGCTCATGCCTGACGCGCGAGGGCACGGCAGGAGCGGAGGCGGATATATCGGCTTCGGCTGGCATGAACGCAAGGATTATGTCCGCTGGATCGACTGGGCGGCCGGGAGGATCGGCTCCGGCGCGGAAATCGTCCTGCATGGGGTATCGATGGGCGGCGCCACGGTATGCATGACGAGCGGCGAGGAATTGCCTCCCCAGGTGAAGGCGATCGTGGCCGATTGCCCCTACACATCCGCGAAGGACGAGCTCGTCTATCAGCTCAAGCGGATGTACAAGCTGCCGGCGTTTCCGTTTTTGCCCCTGACGAGCCTGGTGACTAAGCTCCGGGCCGGCTATTTCTTCGGCGAGGCTTCCGCTCTTGAACAGGTCAAGAAGGCGAAGGTGCCGATGCTGTTCATCCACGGCGAGGCGGATACGTTCGTGCCGACGTGGATGGGGATGAAGCTGTACGAGGCTTGCCCGCAGCCGAAGCAGCTGCTGCTCGTGCCGGATGCGGAGCATGGGGTTGCCCGCCAAAAATCCCCGGAGCATTACGATGCCGCCGTGACGGCTTTCCTGGATCGGTGGCTGCCCGGAACGGCGGCGGGGGAAAGGCCGGCGGAGGCGCAGGCTGCAACGACTTGATCGGCCGTCTGAGGCCGGGTCCAAGGGCCTCGCAGGCATGCCATGGGGGAGCGGCTTCAGCGGATGGCTGTGCTGTCCGGACCGCAGGCTCGCCAGACAGATGCTGCATACGACAAAGAGTCCTGGGCCAAAAGCTGGCGCCAGGACTCATTTTATTCCAAAGGCAGCGAGGCGGATTTGTTTGAGGCTGCCCGCTCTACTGGCGATGTTCAACGCATCCTATCCGGCCTCTTTTCGGGCTGCCGTCAGCCATGAGTCAAGAGGGAAAGAACTTGGGCAGGTAGCTGCGGTTCGCTTCCAGCATTTCAGCCAGCAGCTCCTTCGCGACAGCGACGGACGGAACGAGAGGATGATGAGCCATCGCCTGCAGCGCCAGGCTGCGGTCGCCGGTTACGGCTGCTTCGATCGCGAGCGCTTCGTACGTTTTGACGGCATGGATGAGCCCTTTGGCCTGCGCGGGGACGGCCGTCAGCTGGAGCGGAACGGGACCTTGGGAGGTAACGAGGCAGTTGACCTCGATGCAAGCGTCGTCCGGGAGGAAATCCAGGATGCCGTTGTTCGCCACATTCAGCGTCTGCACGTCGCCGGTGCTGTTGTAGAGCGAGCGCATGAGGTTGACGGCAGCTTCGGAATAATAGGCGCCGCCCCGCTGCTCCAACTGCTTCGGCTTCTCGCTCAGGTCGGGATCCTTGTACAGGTCGAACAGCTCGGCCTCTACGCGCTTCACTACCTCGGCACGGTTGCCGTTTTTGCGCAGGGATTCCTGCTGCTCGGCAAGCATGGCATCCGTCATGTAGTAGTATTTGAGATAGTAGGAAGGCAGCGAACGAAGTCCTTGGATAAAGGCGGGGTCCCATTCCCCGGCTGCAACGTTGGCGGCGGAGAAGGAATCGTCGCCGCGCAGCAGCTCCGGCAGGCGGTCGACGCCGTCGACCTCGGCGCGGCTGACCCAGTGAAGATGATTGAGGCCGACGAACTCGGCGTAGACCCGGTCCGTCGTCGTGCCGTATTTGCCGGAAAGCCACTTGAGCAGGCCGATCGGAGCGTTGCACAATCCGACGCTGCGGACCGAGGAATGCTTGTGGATGGCCTCGGTCACCATGCCGGCCGGGTTGGTGAAGTTGAGCAGCCACGCCTGCGGCGCCAGCTCTTCGATATCCCGGCAAATATCCAGCAGCACCGGAATCGTGCGCAGCGCCTTCATCATGCCTCCGGGGCCGGTCGTCTCTTGACCGATGACTCCGTATTTGAGCGGAATCGCCTCATCCTGGCCGCGCGCCTCCAGCATGCCTACCCGCATCTGCGTGCTTACGAAGTCGGCACCGGCGATGGCGAGCCGGCGGTCCGTCGTCAGATGGACTTCGATCGGAAGGCCTGACTTCTCCACCATGCGCTTGGCCAGCTCTCCAACGATGTTCAGCTTCCACAAGCCGGCTTCGATATCGACGAGCCACAGTTCTCTTACCGGCAAGGAATCGTAATAACGGATAAATCCTTCGACTAGCTCTGGCGTATAGGAAGAGCCTCCGCCGATGACGGCAACTTTTAATCCTTTGCTCATGCACGATCACTCATTTCCGTTGGATTGGGCGGCTGTCATGCCGCTTGAAGCTGGCAGGGAAGCGCCGGAAATCAGAGCTGCCCGCCTGAAGGCCGGATGTCCTCGAAATTCTGGTACCGGCCCATGGCGGCATACATCTCGCCGGTAATCTCCCGGCCGCAGGCGTCGAGCGCGCTCCATAACGCACCGATGACCGGCTCGATCTCCAGCTTCACGAGCGAAGCCAGAGGAGCGGCATCCTTCAGCATCGCCTGGATAGGGCCGCTGATCCAGCCGGCGTCGCCGCGTGTAAGCAGGCTGCCTGCGAGCACGACGTCGAACGGGATTCCGCCTAGGCCCAGCTTGGAGACGACCGCTTGGACGGACAAGGCCAGCTCCTTGCCCTGTTCGCGCAGGATGCCCAGAGCGACGTCATCCCCGCTCCCGGCGGCCTGGAACAGCAGGCGCACGGCATCCAGCGGCACGCTGCGGTTATGGTCGAGATAATCATGGAACATCTCGTCGACCGTGCCGTAACCGAGCAGTCCGAGCAGCATCGGCGTCAGCTGCGTGGCGGCGCCTCGGCCGTCCCAGGAGCGGACGACCGCACGGAACACTTCGACGCATAAGCCGCCTCCGCCGCCCCAATCCCCGTACATGTAGCTGAAGCCGCCGCATTGGTACGTCCGGCCGTCAGGAGCGACGCCGGCGCAGTTCACTCCGGTGCCGCATATGACGGAAACCCCGTAGGGACGGCGGGTGCCTGCGCGCAGGCCGATGATCGTATCGCAGACGATCGTATACCTTTCCGTGAAGCCGAGGCTGTTCACAAGCCGATGCAGAATGCGGAAGTCCGCCTCCCGATCGGCTCCCGCCAGCCCGAAGCAGGCATGATCGACGTCTGCGGCTGAAATTCCCGCCTCGTCGAGAGCTTGCTGGAGGGAGATGGAGAGGTTGGAGCGGGCTTCCTCATAGCCGTTCTGATGATTGCCTCCGCCTGCGCTTCCTTTGCCTGCAATCCGGCCTGTATGGTCGCACACAAGCGCATACGTTTTGCTGCCTCCGGCATCGATTCCTACATAATAGCTCATGGAGTGTCTCCTTTTTCCTGATTGTCCACCATAGGGCTTGAACTTCGTCCGGTCGATTCCCGAATGACAAGCTCCGGTTGGATAACGACGCCTTCCGGCGCTGCGCCATCCTCCATTCGGGCCATAAGGGCGTGCACGGCCGCCTGGGCGATGGGAAGGACCGGCTGCCGGACCGTCGTCAGCAGGGGATGGAGCAGGGAGGCCAGGTTCTGATCGTCGAAGCCGACGACGGAAAGGTCTCGCGGCACCGAAAGCCCCGCTTCCTGCAGGGCGTTGATGATTCCGGCTGCGATGTAATCGTCCCCCGCGAATACAGCCTCCGGAAGCCGGTTCTCTTCGAGCCAGCGTCTTGCGCTGCGGTAGCCGTTCTCGATGGAGTAGTCGCCCGCCTCGATCAGGAACGGCTCCAGTCCGGCCTCCTGAAGAGCTCTCAGAAACCCGCTCTTGCGTTCCCGAGTGCTGTCGTAATGAGCAGGCCCGCTCAGATGAGCGATCTTCCGCAGCCCCAGTTCCGTCAAATGCCTGCAGGCCATATAGCCTCCGGTCTCATGGTCGACCTTGACGGTGGACGGGGCGGACTTGGCGTCCTGACTGTCGATGACGATGTATGGAATGCCGCTCTGCTCCAATTCGCGGACGATTTCGTCTTCGTCGGAAGGCGACAGGACGATGACCCCGTCCACCCGGTTCTCGCGGATGAGATAGCTGCTGCCCGGCTCGCCGGATTCCGGCGCGATCGACAGCGCCAGAAAATAGCCTTGAGCCGACAGCTCGTCATGAACGCTCTTTACGATGGCGTCGAATACGGAATCCTGGAGCGTTGAAAGGGTGAGTCCGATGACGCCCGTGCTTCCGCGCGCCAGCGTCCGGGCTGCGGCGCTTGGACGGTAGTCCAGCTCTTTCATCGCGCTGAGCACTTTCAGCCTGTTGTTCTCGCGGACGTTGCCGCTCCCGTTGAGCACTCGGGATACCGTCACGACCGACAAGCCGGAGCGCTTGGCGACATCGAATATGCTTGGTTTCATGAGCCGTGCCCCCTCAGTAGGTTTCCTTGGTGCGGCAAATTCGAAAGTTATAACGCTTAAACTTTTGACGAAAAAAAATTTTGCGGTTTGCAAAGCCGAAACGGGGTTGAACCAAAGTTAAAGCCCTTAAACTTTATTTGTTCCCATTGTATCGGCTATGAGGCTTAATGGCAATCTTTTTGTGGTCATATCGGAACAAAACGCAACAAAAGGAGGATGCGGATGGGTTTATATTTGATGATCGCAGGCATTCTGATCGCCGTATTCGGAAGCGCGTTCAGCTTCAGCATTGCCGGCGACTATATCTATATCAGCTTTTTGGCATGCCTGATAGGGGGATTGCTGCTCACTGGAATCGGAAGGATCATCGATATCATGGAAACCCGCGGCAGGCCTCCCGGTCGAGGGGAAGCCTGAACGGCACTTACGCTGCGAGAGGATCGTTGATGGCGCCGAGGAACAGCCACATCCCCGAGGTCGTGTCTTCGACGGCATAAAAGAACGGGCGGTCTGCTCGGAACGAGAAAGGATCGGAGGGAGCGCTCGAGCCGGCCATTCCGAGCGCAGTAACGGCTGCCGCTTCGGTTCCTTTTTCATTGACCTCGAGGACAGCCTGATGCTGGATGAGATTGATAAAAAGGCCGGAAGAAAGGGCGGAAGGCTCAAACATGCCGGTGAAATCCGATGTTCCGCTCGAGAAGGCGTCCTGCACGCCGAAAGTTTTCATGACCGGAATCAGATCGGCCTTATAAGATGCCTTGAACCTCGGAAGCGCGACGGATCCCGGGGAGAGAGCCAGCTCGTCCTTCCAAACCCCGTACCGCTCTAGATCGGCGACAATATCCGGAACGCCGAGCCCACTCTGCGGCACGACGACGAGCAGGTCGAGCTTGTCCTGAAGATACGGAATCCGGACCGCTTCCAGGCGTTCCGTCTTCACATGCGCATAAGAACCGGATCTCTGCATCATCGGGACCTTTTGAACATTCCCGTCCATCGTGTGGAACGGCTCCGGCTTTGTCCGGACAGGGTCGAATTCATCCTTCCAGGCCCCTTTGAAATAAACGGCGTTCATCATGATGGCGCGATCATCCGGATTCAGCGTTTGGGAGGGATCAAAGACGGATTCGATCATCCCCTCGGTATGCTTGGAGACCCATTCGTTCAAAGCCTTGACCGTTTTGGGCGAAGGCATGTCGACGGCCTGCAGGTCGGCCTCATAGCTGTTCTTGAGCGCGGCTTCATAAGGCTCAAGGAGATGCAGGCCTTTCTGATACCAGAAGGAATTCGACGCCTTGAGCTTGATGCCCTCCGCCGGAAGGCGGAGATAGGAACGAAGCTTTTTTGAGCCGGCCGCGATCTCGTCCGGATGAGAGCCGTTCCAGCCAAGCGCTTTCGCCATTTCCGCCTTGGTCCCGCCGCCGCCTCCGCTCCAAGCCATTCCGAGAGCCTCCGAGACGCTGTATGGAGAGAGGACGATGTTCTTGTCCCTGTCCGTCTTGGCCAGCTCGCGGAACAGCGACAGCCCGAAGGCATCGGCTGCCTGCACATAAGGCTCATTCAGCTTGAGAGCCGCCTCTGACCGCGCCTGCTCCTGATTCTGGATGCGGCTGGACTGCTTGCGGAACTCTTTCTCCGCTTTCGCTTCCTTGTCTTGGGCAGACATTCCGCAGCCGGCCATGAGCATGGACGTGCCGAGGAGGACAACCGCGGACATCCGGGCCTT
This sequence comes from Paenibacillus humicus NBRC 102415, assembly GCF_004000905.1. Classification (GTDB taxonomy): domain Bacteria; phylum Bacillota; class Bacilli; order Paenibacillales; family Paenibacillaceae; genus Paenibacillus_O; species Paenibacillus_O humicus. The sequence continues at coordinate 64,782 of NZ_BIMD01000014.1, read as the reverse complement.
TCGTCTGATTGGCATTATGCCGCTCCTCTCCGGGTACGATTTTATCCTTAAGACGGCAAGCGGAAGCTTGAAGTTGCAGACTTTTCCATCCCTTGGCGGATGTGGTAAAGTGGGAGGCATACAGGGCTGGCAGCAAGAAGCCGTTCAATAGCTGGTTTTTAAGCTGAGTAGGGAGGTGTTTGCCCTGATCATTCGGGAAATGGAAGAAGAGTTCGTCCTGATCCGCCAGCATGACCATGCCGCATTGTCGGCGGCGCTGGCAAGAGCGGCGTGCGACAGCTTTTTGCCGATCGGAAGGTTTTCCGCGGAGCGGCTGTATGCGATCGAGCAGCATGACCGCGGCTGGATCGAGCTGGACGAGACCCCGATCTGGAATGACGCCGCCGGCAGGCCGTTCGCATTCGAGGATTATCCTCTCCTGCCCAAGATGGCCTACTACCGGAGAGGCATACAAGAGGCGGAGGCTGTATGTCCTTATGCGGGGCTATTGATCAGCTTGTTCTACACCGCATTTTTCGAAGGGTTCGAAGGCGCGCAGGTCGATGGCTTCCGCAAGCATGAGGAGGTAAGGCAAAGGCGGATCCGCATGAATATGCGTGCGAGTGCGGAAGAGGCCGCGCTGGATATGGCGCGGCTGCAGCTGTTTGACAGCCTGTCGCTGTACGCTTGCCTCAATGATCCCGGCACGCCGAAGGATCAGGAGCATCCGTGGTACCGGGCAGGGTTCGGCGCTTCCCGCAAGCTGTTTCCGGACAGGGACATTTTGTCCGCTGGCTGGGAAGGGCCCGGCGCGGTGCGGTTCTCGGCTCCCGTGCTGAAGCGGGAGCTGACGACCTCGCTTCCGGTGAAGAGAATTCCGAGAAGATTCGCACGCGAGATCGGAATCGACGCGGCTTACAGCGGCACATCTTGGACCGTCGAAGAGATTACCTGGCTGCCGCCGGAGTGATTCGGACTCGGGGACAGCCGCCTGATGCGGCTGCGTCCGCAAGCTCAAAAGCCGCCTGGGTACAGGCGGCTGCTTGCAAATGCCAATGGACGGAACGAGCGGGCTCCGCTGAAGGAGAGGCAGGCTTCAAGCTTGTCGTAGTCGGCTCCCAAAGCAAGGAGAGCCTTCCGGCCGAGCCTCCCTTCGTACTCAAGGAGAGCCTTCCGGCCGAGCCTCCCTTCGTACTCAAGGAGAGCCTTCCGGCTGAGATCTCTTCTCGTAATGCTCCGCGATCTGCAGGATGATGATTTTGGCCATCATGTAGACGGGAATGGAAATCATGACGCCGACGATGCCGCTGACCGCCCCGGCGATCAGCACGACGACGATCGTGGTGAGCGGGTGGATGTCCATCGTCCGCCCGTAGACGAACGGGGAGATCAGGTTGCCTTCCAGCTGCTGGGCGATCAGGATGATGACGAGAACCCATACGGCGGACGAGAAGGAATCGGTGAAGGCGATCAGAATGCATGGCACCGCGCCGATAATGGAGCCGATATAGGGAATCATGTTCATGGAGCCGACAAAAATCGCCAGCAGCAGCGAATACGGCAGGTCTACGATCAAAAAGCCGATGTAGCAGAAAGCGCCGAGCGCAAGGCAGCAGACGACCCGCCCGATGACGAACTCGCTGAGCATCTTGTCGATGGAGTTGAAGATTTCGATGGCATCGCTGCGGTATTTGGCCGGAGAGAACCGGACGAACGACGTATAGCCTTTCCGGTCTTCCTTCAGCATATAGTAGAGGAGGACCGGCACCGTGCCGACGACGAGGAACACCGTAGTCACGATCGACACGGCACCCTGGAGATAAGTGGAAGCGTAGTTGATGAACTGCTCCAGATAGGTCGACACCTTGGTCGTCAGATCAAGCTCCTTCAGGCTGAAGCCCGCGATGCTCTGCTGCTGCAGGTAGTCGATCTGGTCCTGAACGGCGGAAGCCAAGGCGGGCAGGTTGTTCAAGAATTCCTGTGTCTGGGACTGCAGAGGCGGCCATACGAGCACAATCAGCAGAGCGAAGACGGAGAAGATCAGGATGAACAGCAGCAGCACGGCCAGCCACTTGGGCAGGTTCCACTTGTGGAGCTGGGTGACGAGCGGCCTGAACAGGTAATAGAAGAAGAAGGACACGACAAACGGCAGCAGGAGCATGTTGAATGCAAGCAGCACCGGACGATAGACGAAGTCCAGCTTGGACATCAGGTACAAGATGAGCAGCACGAGAATGATGCTGATGCAGATTTGATAAAAACGTCCGATTTTCACCCGGCAGACCCCCATTAACGGTTGAAGCTTTTACCACAGTTGTACCCTGACGGCGCATGCTCTAATCCATGCAAAAAAAGGCGGTGCGGAAGAAACCTTCCTGCCGCTGCGCCGTATGTAGATTCAACGGCAGAAAAAACTCGGTTCAGAGCTTCTTACTAGCTAACTATGCTGATGCCGATTCCATTCAGAACCGACCCAAGGAGGAAAACAAACCATGTCCCTGTTCAAACGACTTCGCGACCTGACGCTCTCCAATGTGTACTCCCTGATTGAAAAAGCCGAGGATCCGGTGAAAATGACCGATCAATACATCCGTGACATGGCCGACGATCTGGAGGATGCCGAGAAGGCGGTCGCCGCCCAGATCGCGCTTGAAAAAAGATTCAAAAAGCAGTATGAAGAGCAGGAAGCGCTCGTGCAGAAGCGCAACGAGCAGGCCCATCTCGCCGCCCAGAACGGCAATGTCGATCTGGCCCGCCGCGCTCTGGAAGAGAAGAAATCCGCGGAAGCTAAGCGCGACGAATTCAAGACCGCTTACGACAGCAACAAGGCTTCCGCCGACAACCTGCGCGAGAAGCTCGGCCAGATGCAGAAGCAGCTGGCCGACCTCAAGAGCAAGCGCGAGACGCTCGTAGCCCGCGCCAATGCGGCCAAAGCCCAAGTGGACATCAACCGTACGATGAACGGCTTCGGCAACGATACGGCAATGGCCGGACTGAAGCGGATGGAGGAGAAGGTGCTCCAGATGGAGTCGCAAGCCGAGGCGAGCAACGTGCTGAACGACAAGGGCAAGTCGCTCGACGAGGAATTCGAGGCTCTGGGCAAGGACAAGGCCGTTGAGGATGAGCTGGCCGCCCTGTTGAAGCAATACGAAAAATAAGCTGTAAGGGGAGGCCGTGCCGCATGGCGCGGCCGCCCCTTATCTAATGAACGGGGGAACTTCTGATGACGCTTGAATCCGCTGTCCGGCTTTTGACCGGAACTTTCGCCTGGACGGCTGCCGGAGCTCTGCTTCTGGCCTTGCTGATGGCCGTCGATTCGCTGACGACCCGCTATAAGGATCTTGCGGAGATGCGCAAGGGGAATGTAGCGGTGACGACTCGGTTTATCATGAAATTATTTGCACAAGGATACATACTCGCCCAAGCGGTGCGCACCTCTTACAGCTTGGGCGAGGCGTTGATCGTGTCGGTCGTATCCTTTGTCATCCTGCTGATCATCGAGCTAGTCGTTCGCCGGCTGCTGGACCGCTTTGGAGGCTTCCATCTCGACGAGGGGACGAAGGACGGCAAAATCGCCCATGCGCTGCTGGCTGGTTCGCTGCATCTCACCGGGGCGCTGATTGTCGCTTCTACGCTGTAACGCACAAGGACGGAACTTATAGACAGGGGGAACGGGAGATGAGCCTGTTCAAACGAATCTCGGGCATCCTCCGGAAGCCGGAGCCGCCCAAGCCTGAAAAGAGCGTGCTCACGCTGGGACCCGGCGATATATGCGAGGTGTCTCTGGTCACCTATGAGGTCATCGGCAAGACGCAGAACGTCAGGCGCAAGGAAACGTTCCTGTCCCTCCAGGACGGGACGGAGCTGCGCTATCTTCATATCGAAGACCGTCAGAGCACCGAGTATACGTTGTATGCTCCGGTGGACGGAAGAATGGATTCCATGGAAGAAATCCCTTCCACAATGGAATTGGACGGAAGAGACTATTACCTGGAAGAGAACTATTCGTCGCCGGTCCAGGTGACGGGCCGCTCGCCGCATCAGGCGGCGGGGGAGCTACATGTATGGCAGTACCAATCCGACGACCGCAGGCTGCTCCGCATCGAATGGCAGGAAGGGAGAATTCTTCTCTATGAAGGGGAATCGATCCTTACGGCCGACGTGAAGGTGCTGCGGGGAAGCTAGGAGGGCTAGCAGATGGGCAAAAAGTGGTTGAACGCCCTTAAGTGGGTCCTGGCCGCGACGCTGGTCGTATCGCTGCTCAGCGGCTGCGGAGCTCCCAGAGTAAGCGATCAGTACCCGCTCGTGTCGGTAAGCAAGGAAGGCGGCCAGACATCCTATGTGTACCGGGCTGCCGGCGAGACCGTTCCGGAAGTCGCGGCGAGGCTGGCGGAGCAGAAGAAGCCTCAGCAGATGTCGGATTCGGACGATGAGCGGATGTTCCTCGTCTATTCCGACCAGTGGTACCATCTGCAGAGGGATCCGGCCGAGCCCCGGGATACGCTGATCGAGATCGACAATAAGGAATTCATACAGCGGAACTACAACCCTTCCTTCCTGGAAGGCTACTTGACAGCTGTGCTGGTCGGACAGCTGTTCGACACAATCGGGAGCTACGGCAAATACCGCGGGTATACAGGCCGCGATGTCTACAAGCCGGCGACCGGCTCGTACCGGACGCCTACCGTGTCGGACAAAAAGATGGCGCCCCCTCTGACCGTGCCCGGAAAAGGCTTCATCACCAAGCGAGGCGGCAAGGTCACGGATCGTCCGAGCGACAGCGGAGGCCTCTTCGACCGCAATCCGACGACCTCGAGCGGAAGCAAAGGCACGATCAAGCGGGGCAGCGGATCCTCCTCGGACAGCAGCGGATCGTGGCTGTCTCCGCGCAAGAGCGTGCCGAAGACGAAGTTCGGCAGCTCCGGCAAAATAAGGCGCCGACGATAACCGGCGGATAGATATGCCGAATCCGCCATCGGCATAGATTAGATCAGGCGCGCTTCATCAAGGAGGAAGCCCTTATGGACAGAATCGCCATCATCTCGGATATCCACGGCAATATGCCGGCGCTGGAGGCTGTGCTCGGCGACATCGCCAGACGGGGAATCGGCCGGATCGTCTGCTTGGGCGATCTGATCGGCAAGGGGCCGGGCTCGGCTGAAGCCGTCGACAGGATCCGCAGCAGCTGCGAAGCCGTCATCAAGGGGAACTGGGACGACTTCATCAGCAAGAAATCCGAGCTCGAATTCATCCGGTGGCATCAAACCCGTCTCGGGGAGGAACGGCTCCGCTATTTGGCCGATCTTCCCTTTTCCGCGGAATATGTGCGGAGCGGCAGACTCATTCGACTGCTCCATGCCTCTCCGGAAAGCGTGTATAAGCGCGTGCAGCCTTGGGATTCCGAAGAGACGAGGCTGGCGATGTTCGAGCCTCCGCTTGGAGAGGCGGAGAGGGCCGATGTGCTTGGATACGGCGATATCCACCAAGCCTATGCCCAGCATCTGGACGGCCGGCTGCTGTTCAATTGCGGCAGCGTAGGCAACCCGCTGGATATGACCCAAGCTTCTTATGCGGTTCTGGAGGGATCGCGGCAGGAGGACGACATGGCTCCGTTCTCCTTGCAGCTGATCCGGGTGCCGTATGATATCGAGGAGGCGGTTCGGCTGGCCGTCGAGGCCGGCATGCCCGATACCGAGGCTTATACGCTGGAGCTGAGAACCGGCCGTTATCGCGGCAAAACGATTTGACAGTGGAGGCGATGCCGATGATACGCGCGATCCTGTTTGACCTGGACAACACGCTGCTCGACCGCCAGGCCGCTTTCCTCCGCTTTGCCACCAGGCTGGCGGAGGATTACGCCGATGCCGAAGGCGAGGAACGCCGGAGCTGGATCGACTCTGTCGTCGAATGGGATGAAGACGGATACAAGGACAAACCGCAATTGTTCCGGGAAATACTGCAGCGCCTTCCGTGCAGGCCGGCGGCGGGATGGGAAGAGCTGTACCGATACTACCAGACGCACTATGTGGCTTCCGCCGTTCCGATGGAGGGAATGAAAGAGCTGTTGTCCGCGCTTCGTCCCTATTATAGGCTCGGCATCGTCACGAACGGCAGGGACGACATCCAGAACGGCAAGATCGACAAGCTGGGCATTCGGGGCTGGTTCGGCTCCATCGTCGTCTCGGAGTCGGCCGGTATCAAGAAGCCGTCTCCTCTCATATTCGCCCAGGCTCTGGCTGAGCTCGACGTCAATCCCGAGCAGGGTCTCTTCGTCGGGGATCATCCCGTCAACGACGTCGAAGGCGCTCTTCTCAGCGGGATGCGGGCCGTATGGCTCAAGCGGAGCCAGCCCTGGAACGAATCCATCGCGGTCATGCCCGATGCCGTCATCTCCAGCCTGGCCGAGCTTCCCGACGCGATCCGGCATGCATGGGGCCAGACGGCATCATCCATCAAGCGGCTTTCCTGATGTTCAGGGAGCCGCTTTTTTGCCGCGTCCCGAACGGACCGGCGTATTGACGACCGTCACCTTGTTCTTGCCCGTCGTCTTGGAGCGGTACATGGCTTCATCGGCTTCCCGGATGACTTCCTCCACGGTGCTGCCGCTGCGGGAATAGCTGACGCCGATGCTCATCGTCACGATGGATTCTTCTTCGACCCGGCGCCGGAGCAGCTCCGCGATCTCGGCGGCCTTGTCCCCGGAGCCGACAGCGAGCAGCAGCTCCTCGCCTCCATAACGGCCGGCTATGCCCCCGCTCTGGCTGATCTCCCGCATGATCTCGGCGACCTGCTTGAGCACCCCGTCCGCCCGATGATGCCCATGAGTGTCGTTCAGCTTCTTGAAGTTGTCGATGTCGCCGAAGATGACGGCGATTCCCTTGCCGCGGACCATCATCTGGCCGGCCTTCTGATGAAAGTGCTTGCGGTTGTACAATCCCGTCAGCCCGTCGGTAATGGATGAGCGGTAAGTCGTCAGCAGCCTGTCGACTACCCATTCGAACAGCAGCAGGAAAAGCAGGATGAAGTAAATGACGGGCAGCATTCTCGAGAGCAGCAGCAGCATCGGCACGCTGCCTTGGAAGACGTAGCGGTCGGTGACGCGGGCCAGGTCTCCGGCAAAGTAAATCATGAGGCCGACGGAATACTTCGTGCGCAGCTCGACCCCTCTCGTATCCAGCAAAATCAGGAAATTGACGAGAATCCCATAGAAATCCAGGCCTACGAACGGGATCGGTGCGCCGGCGGAAGTCTCCAGCAGACGCGGGTTGAATGCGATCTCGAGTCCCGCAATGAAAGCGGCGGCGAGCGCCATCAGGAAAAAGGGCGCACCCTTGAGGCGGACGGCGGGATGGCTGTATAATTTCATGAACACAAAGTTTATAATGATGAAAGCAAAGATGCCCAGCAGTCTGGTCCCGAGCTGAAGAAGCGGCGGAGAGGTCCCGCCGTCGGCTCCGGCAGCCTGAAGCAGCTGCAGCATCATCAGGAGCGGCAGCACGACGATCAGCAGCCGGTAGACGGGATGCCGCCGGTAGCTGCGGTACAGGCGCACGGACATGAACATCATCATGGCCAGCACGGTGAGGGAGCAGGCTGAAGCGAACAGTCCGATGGAAGGATCGGACATCCAATTGGTCATAGCGATTACACTCCGTCTTTTTCAACGATTCTTCTTCTTGCGACTTCTGATCTCGATCTTCATGATCTTGCTGCCTGGAATCTACCGAGAGTCCATTTCATGCTACAATGGCGGTATCGGCTTGACGGGAGGAAGATATTAGAGGGAACGTCCGTTCTAGTATAACATGATCATGTCTGTTCGGAGGAGATGCGGACGATGGAAATTTTACAGGCCTTGTTTTTTCCGCCGGAACAGCCCGGCGGCGTTTCTTCCATGGTTCCGTACATGCAGGAGAGGTTCAACAAAGTCGGCTGGCCGACGGAGCTGTTCTCTCTGCCCAAAAGAATCCGGGGCAAAGGAAAAGAGGACTTTCCGTTCCTCCATCTGGAGGCGGGGGAGTTCGAGGACAATCCGATTACGGCCAAATATTTGCAGACGCTCCGGGATTACTTGTGGTGGACAAAGCTGCGCATCAAGCGCTCCTATGATCTGATCCATGCTCATCATCCCGTAGCGGCGCTAGTCATGAAGCAGGTCTTTCCGGATACGCCGCTGGTCGTCACGATTCATTCCAGCTACGAGAGGGAGCTGATCCTGAACGGCAAAATCCAGGAGGGCGGTCCCGAACACCGGTTCCTGACATCCATTTACAAGGAAATCGAGGATACCGCCGACCGGATCCTGACGGTATCGGATTCATTCCGCGCCTATCTGGCGCCCTATGTGGAGCGCCCCGAAGAGATCGGAATCATCGCCAACGGATTCGACGAGCGCAGATTCAAGCCGATCAGCCATGAAAATGCGGTTCCCCAGCTCATTACGGTATGCCGGCTCGTCCCGGCCAAGGGCATCGACATCCTGCTTCATGCCTGCGCGGAGTTGAAGGCGAAAGGGCATCCGTTCGTGCTCCACATCATCGGCGACGGCCCGATCCGAGAGGAGCTTGAGGCGCTGGCCCTAAGCCTGGACTTATACGACGACATCATCTTTTACGGCTATATGCTTCATCCCGAGGAGTTCATGCCTTTCTTCGACGTTTTTGTCCTTCCGTCCAGAGCGGAGGCGTTCGGCAGCGTGTTCGCCGAAGCGGCCTTATGCTGGCTTGCGCTTGTCGGGACGGATGTCGGCGGCATCGGCGAGCAGATCGATGACGGCGTGAACGGACTGCTCGTTCCCCCGGACGATCCGGCCGCGCTCGCGGCTGCACTGGAGAGGCTCGTGACGGATTCGACGTTCCGCTATCAGCTGGCGCGAGCGGCGTGGGACAAGGCGAAAAAAGCCTACTCCCTCACGAGAGTGATTTCCCAGTTGAAGCAGGTTTATCTCGAGACGGCGCCGGAAGCGGGCGGGAAAGGCTAGTTCCCCCCGCTCCCGGTTTTTTTGCGTATCATCAGCAGCAGCCATCCAAGGCTTACGAAGCCGAACAAGGGGTAGAGCGTCGAGACGAGCGGGCCGAAGCCGATCTGGCTGAGCAGGTAGCAGAAAATAAGGATGAGGATGATGATCATGTTCCGGGGAATGGGAAGGCGGTCCTGCAGCTGGAGAGCAAGGCCGTACACGTCCGCGATCAGCGTCGTGAAAATCTCGGAGAAGATCAGGAAAATGTAGATGAGCTGCACGCCGCTGCCGAGCTGCCGGGCAATGCCGCCCATCGGAATCGCGTATTGCTGGACGCCCGGCATATGGGAGCTGAGGGCGATATGGCCGGCCAGCAGCATGAAGCCGATGCCGAAGCCTCCGAACCAGGAGCCGAGCTTGATCGCCTTGCGGTCGGCGATCTCGGCTCCGAGCGGCACGAGCACGGCCTGGGCCATGGCGAGATTGAAAGCTGTATACAGGAATGGGGAAGCCCATATCCGAAGCGGCGATGCGTCGGTCTGCAGCGTGATCCAGCGTTCTGCGCCGGGAGAATGGAACGTATCGAACAGGACGAAAACGGTGAACAGCAGCATGACGGGCACGACGATGCTGTTGACGGTAAGGATCGCCTTCATGCCTCTGCGCAGCATCGCATAACAGGCGACGAGAGTGACGACGAGCCCGGTCTGGTACGAGATGTTCCAGTTCTCATAAAAGATCGTTCCCGCTCCGGCGAGCATGATGGCGTTGACGCCGAGCAGCACGACAAGCATGAAATGGCTGACCAGTTGACCGATCGAGCGGCCGAACAGAGCTTTGTTGAGATCCTCGTAGGATTTGGCGCCGATCTCCCCGGCCAGAATCATCATTTTGGCTCCGAGCCAGATGAAAAAAACCGTCGCGACAGCAATCGTGAAGGAAGCCCAGTAGCCGTACCGGGTGAAAAACTGCAGGATTTCCTGTCCGGTCGCGAAGCCGGCTCCGACGATGGTGCCCATATACGTAAACCCGATCTGCAGCACTCGCCCTGTGCGTCCCGGCATTTTCGTCGCCTCCGCTTCTAAATCAATCCTTACCATTCTATGACAGCGAGGGGACAGGCATGACAAGTCTTTGGCAGGCGGCGGGCCGGTCCCGGGTTGCGCGATCGCTCCAGCTATGATAATTTAACGGAAAGAATGACGCCGGAAGGGACTAATGCGCCATGGAACAATTGAAGCAACGCATCTTGCAGGAAGCCTCGGTCATGTCGAGCGACGTGGTCAAGCTCGATGCGATTCTGAATCATCAGGTCGATCCGATCCTCACGATGGAGATGGGGCGGGAATTCGCGCGCATCTTCGCCGAAGAGCGGGTGACCAAAGTCATTACGGTGGAATCGTCCGGCATTCCTGTCGCATTCGCCACCGCCCTCGAGCTCGGGGTGCCGCTGCTGTTCGCCCGCCGCAAGAAGACGCTGATCGCCGATCCGGATCATTATTCGGAACGGGTGCCGTCGTTCACGAAGGGAATCGTGACGGATCTGATGGTATCGAAGTCCATGCTCTCCGCGGACGACCGGCTGCTGTTCATCGACGACATCATCGCGAACGGCGATGCCGCGCGCGGCCTGGTCCGCATCATCGAGCGCTCCGGCGCTTCGCTGGCCGGTCTCGGCGTCGTCGTGGAGAAAGCCTTCCAAGCCGGCGCAAGCACGCTGAGGGAGAGCGGAATCCGCGTCGAATCGCTGGTCAAGATCGCCTCGCTCGAGAACGGGAACATCGTGTTCGCGGATTGAGCACAACCGTATGGGGAAATCAACTCTTTCCCCGGATAGCCGTATCCCCTATAATAGGAACAAGATTCTTCAAGGGAGGCATAAGGATATGGAAAACGCGAGTCCCGAGTTTTTTGAATCCAAGCTGTCCGATGCCAAAGTCCATTTCGAGCGCGCGCTCGATTGCAAACATACGGAGTTTGACGATCTCTATCCTTACATGATCGAGCATCCGCAGTTTTTCTGGTACAAGCGCTATGTCGCCTGGTCGGAGCTGCTGACGGTCGTGAAGCTCAGCGAGGAGCTGGGGATGGAGTGGAAGGGCCAGTTCACGGAACGCCAGGCCGACTATATCGCCAAGCGCGTCATGTCTTCCAGAGTTCTGGACGAATGGTTCGAGACCAACGACACCAAGGAGCATGTCGGCAACGCCGAATGAAATCTTTCGGCAACGCGGAAGGAGCCTGTCGGCAACGCCGAATGAAATCTTTCGGCAACGCCGAATGAATGCATAGAGAATCCCGGGAGACATGCCGCCAGCCAGTCTTCCCGGGGCTTTTTTGTGTCTTGAGGATAGGAGAGGCAAGCTGAAAATGTTTCAACCGAGAGAATGGAGGGTAATTTTATGAACATCGCAAGCGAAGACCTGCTGAACCAATATCGGATCTCAGGCGAGAAGGTCAGGGTGATCCGGGATGAGATGGAGCAGAACGATGTGCTCGGAATCGTGGTAGCGTGGGATGACGACTCGGTCATGATCCGAAGGCCCAACAAGCGTGTCGTCAAGCTGAGCCGGAGCTACCGGTACGAGCCTGCAGCGGCTCCGCGTTCCTGATCGTCCTCAACAAACGAAGGAGGCGGCGCAACATGTTATGCCCTAACGACCATATGGTCATGAATCATACGGAAGCGGACGGAATCTCGATTCACAAGTGCCCGGTATGCGGAAGCGTGCGGCTGTCCGGACATGAAGAGGACAAGCTGGCATTCGGAGGGGTGGAGCTGTATCCCTGCGCTCCCAAGGGTGCTGCCGAGACAACGCAAGAGGCGCCGTTCGGCGCGTCGGACAAGGAAAGCTCCGGTCGATCCAGCCATGAAAGCATAGGCATCGACGCTCTTGTGTATGGAGCACCGGAGTCCGGCAACGGGAGCTTCGATTGCGGCCGATACGGCTATGTGCCGGAGGACGTCCAGGCAACCGATACAGATCGGAGTGCGGCCGCATATGGAATGCCTCCCGAAGATTTCGGGAGAGTGTCCGAGACGGAGCGGGGACAAGCGGCGGGAGGCAGCTATGCCTATCAGCCTGTCCCGTCCAAAATCTGAATTGCGGAACTTCTTTGATTCAATTGACTTGTCCATGACTGCCATGATACTATAACTAACGTTGCAGCGACGATACATGTGCTGCCGAAGCGGTTTATTTGCGGTCATGGCGGAATTGGCAGACGCGCTAGATTCAGGTACTTGTGCGAAAGCTGGTTGAGATTCCCCAAAACCCTTGTGGTTATGCGGTTTTACTGAAGTATTGGTTCCAAGTTCTCTCCTGTAGTTCTCTCCGTTTTCCGAGAGGCACATGAGGGTAAAAATGTGCGGTCATGGCGGAATTGGCAGACGCGCTGGCTTCAGGTGCCAGTGGTAGCAATACCGTGGAGGTTCGAGTCCTCTTGACCGCACCACCCTAACAATTAACGAGCTCTTGAATTTGTCCTTGTGACGATTCAGGAGCTTTTTGCATGATTGGGATTTGTAAAGTGTTGCTCATGACCTGTGCCGACGAAATCTTTGAACTGTAGTCAAGATGAGCATAAATGTTAGCCGTTGTGGAGTAATGGCTATGCCCAAGCCATTCTTGAATGTCCTTCATATTAACGCCATTTGCCAGCAATAAGCTGGCGCAGCTATGCCGAAGATCGTGAAAGCGAATCCTTCTCAAATTATGCTTCTCTAGCACAATCGGGAAGTGCTGCGTAATATACCCCGGTTTTATCAATTGCCCTAGCTTATCTACATAGATATAGTCTTTGTAGTCATTGGAGTACGAACTTTTGTAGAGCGCCTGATTTCGCTGCTGTTCCTCAAGTAATCGCAAAAGCAATTCCTGAAACGCCGGGACGAGGGGAAGGGTGCGACGACTGGATTTATTTTTGGCCCGGTCCTTTGCGATTGTGATTTGTTTGCCCTCATAGGAAACAGGAATGACGGTGTGCTGGATGGTAAGTGTCTGGTTCTGAAAGTTGATCGCCTGCCATTTGAGCCCTACAATCTCGCCGCGCCGTAAGCCATAGAAAGCGGCCAGTAGGACGGCAAGCTCGACTGGATCGCCTTTTACTGCCTCGAATAACTCCTGAAGCTCTTGATCGTTGTAGAAGCTTCCTACAAAATGGTTCTTTTTTGGGCGCTCAACTTTATCAGCCGGATTGGTTAAAATCATATCCATTTTAAGCGCGTGTTGCAGAGCTTGACGGATATAGGCATGAAAGTGTTGTACGGTACTTGTAGAAAGCTTGAACTCCTTTAACATGTGCTGGTAGAAATCATGCAAGTGTTTGGGTTGTATCTCCAGCAGTCGAAATCCTTTTTCACGAAAGTAAGGGACGATTCGGCCTTTGACCCCAAAGGTGTACGCGGCATGAGTAGTGACTTCGACTCGATGCTTCATCATTTCCAGCCATTCCAACATGAAATCGCTGAAAAGAACACCGGCTGGACTGTCCGCGTCTGGAGTGGCTTTCTTCTCAATCGGCGGCGTTATTTCCTCGACAATCGTTTCAGAAGGAATTTCAAAGCTCTTGCGTGCGTCTTGCAGCATGCTTTCTGCTTTCTTCTTGTTCCCCTTTGTCGGTAACCCTGTTGCAATCCATTTGGTTCTCCGCTTGCCCTCTTCGTCTTTGTAATTCAGAACGATATAATAATTCCCTTTCTTTTCTTGCAGATGGCCTGCTACCATCGTAATCCCTCCCAGGATAGCAGCCCGGCTTCCTACCATCGACACTTTAATGATAACAGGCATAGAAAGATTAGTTCAATGCTGTAAAGCGTCATAGTCGAGTGGAGTGCCGGGGGTCATGATTTCCCGTAAATAATGGATGATGCTCAGCTTCGGGATTCTGTAGAAGCGCCCGATGCGAAAGTGGGCGATGCGCCCTGATTGGAGTAATTTGCGGCCTGTCTTGGTACTAATGCCGCCTAACATGGTACACATTTGCTCGACATTTACGACATCAGGCATGGTCTGAAAAAGAAGTTGGTAAGGATCAGGTTCAAGAACTGGTTGATTTTGATTGTGTGGCATGGGCGAACTCCTTATTCAACATAATTCGATTGAGATGAGGTTCTGAAATATCCCTCTACTATCCGTTTCATTTTTTGGGGGAAATCGGACACTTCCGAGAAAAAATTTACTTTATTCGCTGAAAACAGAATGGGCGTGAGTATGGAGTTCATGTCTGTTGTGAAATTCTGGGGAATGTGCGGTGGTCAATAGAGGAAATGAAAACCTTTGTAAACCTGTGTTTGAAGGAGGACTCGCACCTGCGCGAATGCTATGAAATGATCAATGTCCTAAAACACTAGAACATATCTTATATTAAAGAGTTTTTCAAACATACGGAAAGGATGCAGTTACACACAATAATTTGCGGCAGCACCAAGCTCTATGAAGAGTTTGATGCTGCCGCTTTTATTTTCATAAATATTTTTTGAGAGAAGGGTCCGGTTTGGCTTCAAAAATGAAACGGATGGTAGAGGGGATACATCCCTCCACCGTTCTTTGACAATAACATAACCACTCATCCGGTACGTTCCCCGCATACCCGAAAGGGAAAGCCATTTTGCAGGTGCGCCACGACCATCCTTTATTTGGGGTGCGAGCGATCTTTACCTATGCAAAAATAAATGATGGTATCATTTTGGCGATAATCTATGCGGCGGGATAATGATACTTCCGTCTAGCCATAGTTATCGCAATGGGGGCGGCTTGCAGTGATCCTGGAAGGGGCGACAGCCTATGAGGACGGTTAACCGCCGTTCGCTGGATGAGTTTATTATCATTGAAAGTAACATATCTGTTATGTGTGATTTTAATTGATCGACGTGTTGAATAGGTTATTTTACGATGAAGGCTTTCCCGGATAAGCGTCAAAATATGATACAATATTATACATATCGTCCGTCCATATAACATGTTAAGGAGTCGTGTCGTTGAACAACTGGCTACCATTTATTATTGTCGTGTTAATTATTGTTATTGGTTTCGTCAAAACAGTTGCTACTCTTCGAACCACAGTAAAAAACGAAAACTTCGCTATCGAGTTTATGAATAATTATAGAGATTTTTGTTCGCCGTTGTTTCAAAACACATTCAACGGCGACAAATACCAATGGCTAAAAATGAAATCAACAAAGATGCAAACGTTAATGGGGTCATTCGGTATAGCATCGGTGTATAAACCACCCGGCGCGAATCATTATTTTAGGAACTATGAAATTATCGTAAACGGAATAAGTGGCATTAGAGAAAACTATTCAGAGATGGTTAATAGTTATAGTTTGGATTTGGAACGTCGAATATTGCAGGAAGTTATCAGTACGATAGACGATGTGTTGCTTACGTTTATAGGCGCCGCAGAAGGCTGGGTGAATGAAGCACAAAAGGAAGTGAAGAACCCGTTAATATGGCTTCGTGAAGGGGTCCGCTTTGTTGTTACAAGTCCAATATCTTTGATGTATTGGTCAGGATTAGTACGATATAGGATGTACAACACACTTTCAAATAACTATCCAGTCAAGCTGCTTTCCTTTCTTATTGGTGTGATAGGTCTAGTCAGTTCAATTGTTACGATTGTAACTGGATATACGCCATTTAGATCGATGATCGGTTTTTAATAGGGGTGAATCGTTAAAATGTCATTGTATTCGCGAGATTATACGAAACTTACCGAAGAAGAAAGAATTACATGGGAAGCGATGAAACAAGATGAAAAAATAGGCACAGGAAGATGGCGGAAAAGAAGTCGTTATAGAGAATATCCGAAGGCAGCGCGGCATTTCATGAGCTTATTTCCAAACAATTTTTTGGATGTCGAAGAACTGAGAGAAGAAGATAGATTGAACCATCTAACGGAAAAGTTCCTTGTTGAACTAGACAAGCCGGATGCCACCGAAGCTTCGATCATGAGGTTTATAAAACAGAACCAAGCGTATTTTATAATTGGTTCCATTCTCAAAGACCACAACTTCGGGCATCATGAAGCCTACGTTATACCGGAATTTTGGTTCGGCAATACATACCGCGTTGATTATCTGATAATTGGGAAGAGATCAGGCGGCTACGAATTTATTCTCGTTGAATTGGAACACCCCAAAAAAGACATTACCATTAAAGACGGCGAATTAGGTGCGGCGTTTCGTAAGGGGATTAAGCAAATTAACGAATGGAAACGATACCTTGAACCTAATTTTCCCACGCTTGAAGAATCGTTTAACAAATACAAACATCCGAACATGGAACTACCCCGCGAATTTCTTAAACTAGATAAAACGCGGATTCATTACACAGTTGTAGCGGGACGCCGCGAAGATTTTGATGAAAATACTTACTGGATTCAACGCAATATGAAGGATAACGATAAAATTAGTCTTCTTCACTTCGATAATTTATACGATAATGTTACCGAGATCATTGGACGATCAACGTATTAAGAAATATCCTTGTGGTCAAGTGACTTGGATTTGGGCGTGGGATGGGTAGATATGTTGAACGAAAGAGAATAGTTTCGCGATTTGTTTTTGATGCCAGATTGCTATATTCGATGAATGTCCAAGAGAATGCCTTCCACTTTCGGGGGCGTTCTCTTTTTATATAGATACTTTTCAAAAAAGCCGATTGTCTGAACTATTGAATGTTCAGTGCAGTCGGCTTTTTTGCGTGAAAGGAGAGTTGTTGGATGAGCAAAGTAATCGCTCTCGCCAATCAGAAAGGTGGCGTCGGCAAAACGACAACGGCGGTCAATCTCGGTATTGGCTTAGCGGCTGAAGGTAAGAAAGTTTTGCTGCTGGACGCGGATGCGCAGGGCAACCTGACGGATTCGTTAGGCTTCCATGAACCGGATAGTCTGTCCATTTCACTCGCCACAATGCTAGTGAAGGGCATGACGGAGGAGCCGTATGAACCGAGGGAAGGTATTTTGCACCATCACGAAGGTATCGACCTGATGCCGGGAAACATCGAATTATCGGCGGTCGAAGTGGCGCTCGTCAATACGATGAGCAGGGAAACGATTATGCGTTCGTACATCGATTCCGTAAAAGCAGATTACGATTATATCCTGATCGACTGTATGCCGAGCTTGGGCATGATGACGATCAACTCATTGGCAGCGGCGGATAGCGTCATCATCCCGGTACAGGCACACTATCTGCCCGCCAAAGGCATGACGCAGCTTTTGCAGACGGTTGCCCGCGTTCGGCGTCAAATTAATCCGAAGCTGGCTGTGGACGGTGTGCTGCTCACGATGGTAGACAGCCGAACCAATTTCGCCAAAGACATTTCTTTAGTTTTGCGTCGGGATTATGGGGATAAGCTGCGTGTATTCAATACAGAAATCCCCCTGTCCATCCGCGCGGCGGAAACAAGCGCCAAGGGTAAAAGCATTTACGCCCACGATCCGAACGGACAGGTTGCTAAAGCCTACGCTGCACTTACGAAGGAGGTGCAGGATATTGGCAGCGAAAGAAGATCGGCTCGCCAGCATAAAGCTGACCAAAGTCGATGATTTATTCTCGACAGAGGAAAGCCGCAACGATTCGCAACGGGAAAAGGTGATGGATATTCCATTGGCTGAAATTAGTGAATTTCCCGGTCATCCCTTTAAGGTAAGGGCGGATGAAGCGATGTTAGAAATGGCGGATAGTATCAAGCAGTATGGTGTCCTTGTTCCCGGCTTAGTTCGGCCAAAGGTAGGCGGTGGATACGAGATGGTATCCGGCCATCGTCGAAAGAAGGCAAGTGAATTGGCTGGTATGGAGACAATTCCATGTCTCGTTCGCGAGTTGGATGACGATCAGGCGACTATCATCATGGTGGATAGCAACCTGCAACGGGAGTATATTTCTCCGAGTGAAAAAGCTTTTGCCTACAAAATGAAATTGGAAGCAATGAACAGACAAGGACAACGAACAGATTTAACTCGTTCCCAAGTTGGGAACAAGTCTGCTGCAAAGAAATCAAGCGAGATATTAGCAGAACAGATGGGCGAAAGCAAAAACCAAATATTTAGATACGTTCGCCTAACCGAACTCACTCCTCACATTCTCGAAATGGTAGACGACAAACGGATTGCCTTTAATCCTGCCGTTGAGTTATCTTACTTGGCCGAGAAAGAACAGCAAGCCCTATTCGATACCATGCAGGCAGAGGACTGCACGCCTTCACTTGCACAGGCTCAGCGTATGAAAAAGATGAGTCAAGAAGGCAGGCTGAATACAGATGTCATTTACACCATACTAACGGAGGAAAAGCCGAATCAGAAAGAAAAAATGAGTATTCAGCGAGAACGAATCGACCGCTTTTTCCCACGAGACTTCTCGGAAAAACAAAAGGAAGACCTGATCGTGCAACTGCTGGAAAGCTGGTACAAAAGGCGGCAGAGGGAGCACGAACGGTAATTCCCCCGTTGCCGCCTTGTTCATGCACCCTCTCCCCTGACGGAGAGCTTTTTTTATGCCCATTTTCGGGGAGGAGATCATCCAATGGACTTTACGAAAGGAAAACGGCGTCAGTATGAACGTCTGATGAAAGAAAAGCCGGGTTTTGCGCGTAGTAGGCCATCTGAGGAGGAAGAAGCACAACTGCGCAAGCAGGCTCAGGAAGCCGAAGGCTGGCACAAGAAACGTGACCGCAAAAAGAACCGGGAGGGCTGACGATGGAGCAAGAGAAACGAATGGCCGGTGACTACGAAGTCTATCAAGCGCTACCCATTGGCAGGGTGGAGGTTGTTTTAGGCATCGACATCACGAATACCGAAAAGCCCTATTTGGTTTGCTACTGCTCGCAGAATAATTTGTTTGGTATCGATCAGTATTACGGTGCAGAAGGATATGAGGATTACCTAGTCGCAATGCAGGAATTTACCAAGCTATTGCAATGGGAAATCGAGAAACTCCAGACCGAGCGCGCTACGATCACGGAGCCGATGCCTCCCATTCAACCGGACCAATGCCTGCCCATCAAAAGTGACGATGATCTCGGCGGCAGAATTGTTGTGACCCGTTTGGATTGGTTGCGGCCGGAATTTCGCACGGCAGACCATCAGTTGATTTGGGTAACGGGAGGTTTCGGGGCTTCGGGGAACTCACGTGGGCGGGCGGTCTATGCGGAAACCCTCTATTCCGGCGATGAATACCGCTATAACCGGGAAGACCTGATGGGGTTCCTGAAGCCGGAGCATACGCCCACATGGGCGGCCGAGAAGCTGGCACAACGACAAGCGGAGCAAGCCCCATCAAAGCCGCGTCCGCGAGGCGAAGCGCGTTAAGAGAAGCGCAAGGTATCTTCTATATAAATGAAAGGAGATCGTGAACGATGTCATGGACGTATCGACACCGCAAGACGCTCATCATGGGAGCCATTGCGATCAGCGTGGCGCTTCTGGTAGCAGCGGCCTTGTATATGCTGATGCAGCACACCGACCAGCAGCAAAAGCAGCAACAGATGAAAGAGGAGTATGAGCGGCAGATTCAGCAATTGAAAAAGGAGGAGCAGCAAAACAGCCGAAATGTCTGGACGACTGCAAAAACGATACCGGCAGGCGTCTCGCTCAAAGCGGATGACCTCAAGGCTGTTCCGATGCCCGTCAGTTTGGTTCCGCCGGGCGTAATCACCGACCGGGAAAGCATCATCGGCAAAAACGCCAAGATCGAGCTTGCATCAGGAATGCCGCTACTTTCCTCTTTATTGTACGAAGGACAGCCCATTCCGAAGGATTTGCGCATACAGGAGTTTCAGGTCATTCAGCTTCCCTCTAATCTCAAGCCTAACCAATATATAGACGTTCGCATCGGCTTTCCAACCGGCGAGGACTTTGTTCTTTTATCTAAAAAGAAGGTACAGGAGCTGTCCGGTACGGTTGTGTGGCTGGAACTGAATGAGATGGACATCCTCCAAACGTCCAGCGCAATTATTGATGCGTACTTGCAGGGAGCGCGGCTGTATGCCCTCCCGTACATCGAGCCGGGCTTACAGGAAGCGGCTGTGGTCAACTATCCGGCCAATCAGAAGGTATTGAACCTGATGGCGGTCGATCCCAATCTGCTCGAAACCGCAAAAATCGAACTTGCCCGCGCGCTGCGTCAAACGCTGGATGGCAATTTGAAGGCGGTCAGCGACTCGGACAAACTTCGCGTCACCAGCGGTAGTGTAACCGTGCAGCAGCAGTTGCAAAACGAACGGATGACGACGCGGCAGGGCAATGCCATGGGCGGAACACAGCCAGTAGGCACACCGCAGTCTGGAGAATCAGCAGTTTCGACGAATGGTCCGCAGCCTAGCGTGAGTGATGCTGCTGGTGCAGCAGCTACTCAATCTCCGAAAAATCAACAGACGCCCCCTCCTGCCGTTTCGCCGTCGCTGCCATCGGGTATGCCTCCTGCAACCGAAGCGCCTCCGGCAAGCGAAGATAAGTGGGAAAACATCTTCAATCAATGAGGAGTGCGGATATGAAAAAAATTGTTTTTATCGGCGTAGCGGACAAGACGCATGCTTTGTTGGTGCTTGGCCGCTTGCTTGTGGCCTTGGGGAATAAAGTGCTGTTGGTGGATTCCACCGTCACGCAGTCGATTCGGGGTTATCTGCCGCACGCCTATGCCAATAGCGCCGTTCAGGATTATGAAGGTATGGATGTGGCCTACGGCTATCTCACTCCCGAACAGCTTGAACGAGGCTTGGCACAGGCAGGGACGACACCGGCATACGACATCATGCTGGTGGACACTGACCATACGGAATTTGTTTTCCACCACAACCTGTCCCAGTTTGATAAGCGGGTGTGGTGCTGGGATGGAAGGCGGTTATCGCTGGAGAAAAACGAGGAGCTGATGCTTCGTCTCGGCTTACAGAACACGGAAGAGCCTATCTCGTTTTTCGAGTTGCTCTCCCCTGACATACCGGGAAAGTTGGCAGCGTGGCGAGCCGAAAAGCGGTTGCGGCATATCCAGTTGGAGGATACGGTGTTTCGCTTCCCTTTTGACGAACGCGATGCAGCCGTCGATTTGAACAATCAACACCACGGCCGCATCGACCTTCGCGGGCTGACCGGGGCGTTTCGCGAGATGCTGCTGACGATGCTGGAGCAGCTTGGCGATTGCGACCGCAAGACAGCGCGACGAGCCTGGGCAATCGCCCGTAAACGGGTGCGGGTGTGGTAGAAAGGAGAACGTTTATGGGAGCTACCGTTGTATTTTGGAGTCCTGTATCAGGTCAGGCCGGGACAACGACTAATCTGCTCGCCGCGGCGACGTGCATGGGTTTGGAATATTCGGCGCGATTGCTGTTGCTTGGGCATTTGCTAAGCAGTTACGCCGCTGTCGAACGAGCCTATTATCGACCTGCCGGAAGAGAGGACATGCATACCCCGGACACGGGAATTGATGCGCTCTTGCGTCTGCTGAAAAACCGCAAGCTGGAGCCTGTCATGCTGCGTGACTATGCCCATCCGTTACTGCGGGATCGCCTGGATATTTTGCCCGGCTCCATCAAGCAAGAGGATATCTTTATCGAAACGGCAAAGGAATGGCTCACACCGCTGCTTGCGGTTGCCCGCCGCGCTTACGATGTAGTGCTGTTGGATGGGGGGAGCGGCAGCGGGTCGGCTTGGGACGAAATGCTGCGGCAGCAGGCCGACGTATGGGTCGTCTGCCTGCCGCAAAACCGTCTCCTTCTAGAGCGATTTTTTCAATCGGCAGAAGCAGCGATGCTGCAAGGCCGAAGAACGCTGCTCGTGTTCGGACAGTACGACCCTTATTCGACGCTCACTTCTAAAAATCTCATGCGTCAATTCCGTATAGGACCGACCGTGTACCCTGTTGCACATAATACAGGCTGGATGGATGCGGCACAGCATGGCGAAGCGAATCCTTTCTGGTTTCGCAACAGAAAGATAGCAAGCGGTCATGAGAACCACCTGTTCGTGCAGCAGGTGCGACGATTGGCGCAGGCTGTGATAGAAAGCGCAGGCGCAAGGCAGCACCTTTTCGAAGGGAAGGAGGGCGACACGCCATGACGGCTTTGCTCAATGCCTTCATCCTGATCGCGCTCTTGTTGCTTTCAATCTTCTTCCTTTATTTGCGCCTGAGCCGACGATTGCCGGAACGGACGGACGACACATCGGTATATACGCTGGAAGCGATGACCACTTTCGTAAAAGCAACGCTACACGAGTTAACCAGCAGCAACCTAGCCGACTTCGGTTTGTCGGAGGAAGAATACCGCCGCCGAAAAAGCAAACGGGCGGAGCTGAAAAAGGCGCTGCGGGGCTGCACCTCCGGTGATCTGCGGGACAAGGAATACGTCAAGGAGATCATTGCCGACCTGCTCGTGCAGCGCTATGAGTTGGACGATGCGAATTTGAACCTCCTGCTGCCATTTCATCAGCCGGAGTCCCTCTCCGCGCAAGACCAGTTTGATATTCTGCTTTACACATATAAAAAGGAAGCCGGGCTTCATGCGCTCGACCGGCTCGTTCAAACCTATGAATGGGATCGGCAAAGACGAAACGAGGAAGGCCAGCTTGAAACGTACCGGATTACGGCGGAGGATATTCGTAGCGTCTTCGCCCGTGAAGCGCCGCGTTTGACGACGGACGATAAGCTCCAACTTGTCGTCCAGCGGATTTATCAGCATTACAAGGGATTCAGCGTCGTGGACGAGTTGCGCGACATGCGTGTGGACGGCGTATCCGGGGGCGTATCCGGTCTGCCGCCGCTCATGTGGGAGGGCGAATGGTCGCTGGAGGAGGACGCACAGCTTCAGTCGCTGCCCCGTTCGCATGACAGCATATGGCTGTTTTACAAGGGGAAGTCCATCCACCTGAGCTTCTTGTCCTTCGGCTCCGAGCAGGAACTGCGACGCGTTTGCCAGATCATCTACAAGCACAATTTTCCCGGCCAGTTGTCCGAGGCGAACGGATTTAAGGTCAATGAAATGGCAGACGGCTCCCGCGTCGTCGTGCTACGCCCCCGATTCAGTGAATCGTGGGCTTTTTTTGTGCGCAAATTCGACGTGCAAAGCGCGACACTAGAGCAGTTGATTCAGGACGAAGGCGCGGAATTGCCGATTGGCCTCATTCGTTACTTGGTATCGGGTGCGCGGATCACCGCGATTACCGGCGCGCAGGGCAGCGGCAAAACAACGCTGCTTATGGCGATGGTTCGTCATATTCCAGAAGTGCTGCCGATCCGGGTACAGGAAATGAGCTTTGAGCTTCAATTGCGCAAAATTTATCCAGAACGCAACATCGTCAGCCTGCGCGAAACCGAGACGATTTCCGGTCAACAGGGGCTGGACATCCAGAAGAAGACGGACGGCTCTGTCAATATTTTGGGCGAGGTAGCGACCGACCCGGTCGCCGCTTGGATGGTTCAGATGGCACAGGTGGCGTCATTATTCACCTTGTTCACGCATCACGCCAAAACCTTCCGTGACCTTGTGCTGTCTCTCCGCAATTCCTTGTTGAAAACAAAGGTGTTTACGAACGAGCGTGTGGCGGAGCAGCAGGTCGTCAGCGTCGTCAATTTCGATATTCACCTCCGCCGCGACCTGGACGGACGGCGCTATATCGAGCGCATTACGGAATGCGTCCCAGTGCCGCAGGAGACGGCGTACCCGGAAGCCTTTCGCGGGAAAATGACAAAGGACGAACGGATGGCAGCCTTTATGGAAACGACGCTCGAATACTTCCGCCGCTCGACGGATCGCCCGCTGTACACCGCCCGAAATCTCGTCGAATACCGCGACGGCCGTTACGCTGCCGTTCATCCCCTGTCCGAGCAAAGTCGCTGCGAGATTGCGGAATACTTGAGCGGCCCCGATAAGGCCGTCTTTGATGCGTTTCTGGCATCCCATTGGGGGGATGAGACATGATTCAGGAATGGCTCTCCCCTCTGCTCGGCATCGCAACCGTGCTCTTTCTTGCCGCTGTCGCGGCCTTCCTGTGGCTGTCCCGGCGTGATTCGGAGGTGGCGGCAGTCCGGCGCTACGAAGCGCTGCGTAAGCCGGGGCAAGCGCCTCGCAAGCAGGCGGTTTACAGTTTCATGCAGCAGCTATACAGCGTTTGCGAGCAGATGCCGGTTTTAAGGATGTACTTGCTGCACCTTCGCAGGCGATTGGTCATCCTGCGGCTCGGGGACGAATGGAAGCTGCGGCTTGAGGTGATGAAATCGGCGCTCTTGATGTGGCTTGTCCTGTTTTTGGCCGCGATTCCGCTTGTTTTGGCGGTGCGCGACCCTTACACGCTGGCGATGCTCGGCATTGGTCTTTGGGTCGGCCACGGCATCCTCTCGGATATGGGTGTTTATCGGCTCGAAATGCGGCTGCTGCGACAACTTCGTCTGTTTCTTGGGGATGTGAGACATCATTACCATCGTCACGGGATGGTAGATGAAGCCGTCTATGAATCGGCGGACAGCGCGCCGTATGAAATGGCGCTGCACGGGCAAGAGCTGTACGACATGCTGACGGACAGCGACGCCGAAGATAAACTGGCGCAATATGTGGAGCATGCCCCGAATCGTTATTTGCAGGGCCTTGCGGGATTGTCATATCTCATCAAGGAGCATGGCGATCAGCAAACGGAAAGCGGTTCGGTCTACCTCAAGGGACTGGAAAAGCTGTCCATCGAACTGAATCTGGAATTGCTGCGTCGCGAGCGTCTCAGCTTCTTATTACAGGGGCTGACCGTTATCGCGCTGCTGCCGCTGCTATTTACCCGTCCGATTGAAGCCTGGGCTAGCCACTTTTTTCCGGCAATGGACACGTTCTACGCCAGCGCTTTCGGTTGGGCCGCCAAACTCTGTCTGCTTGTCGTCGTGTGGCTATGCTACGTGCTGCTGCGCAACCTGTCGGAGCTGGATGCGACAGCAAGGCCCACCAGCCGAAAAAGATGGGAGCAACGGGTTTATGGCTGGCCGTGGATGCGCTGGCTGGCCCACCGGCTGGGGCCGGTTCCCGGCTCGCGAGAAGCGGAACGGATAACCCGGCTGCTCAAGGATACAGCCTCTCCCTTACGTCTCGAATGGTTTTACGTGCAGCGGATCGTAGCCGGGTTCGCAGCCTTTTTGGCGGTGCTGGGCTTATTCGTGTCCTTGCATGCAGCGGAGCGGCATCAGGTGCTGTATTCACCTGTGAAGCCGGGAACACTTTTCGGGCAGTTGTCCCCGGAGGAGGAAACGAAGGCACGGGAAGCCGCCGCGCTGGATCGCAGGATGCTCGATCAATTAAAGGAGGTGAGGCCGCGAAGCGAAAATAGCGTCATCAGCCTGCTGCGCAAGGACCCGGCTGCACAGGTCAAGGAGGATCAGCTTCGAGAGGCGGCGCGGCGCATCCTGGGCAAGCTGGAGAAGCTGAATAAGCCTTTTCTGGCGTGGTGGGAAGCGTTTTTGGCTTTCGCCGCAGGATGGGGCGGGTACACGCTGCCAGTTGGTATTCGGCTGTTCCAGCGGCGTATGCGGCAGATGGAGATGAAACACGAGGTGGATCAGTTGCAGGCCGTGATTGCCATGCTCGCCGGGATGGATCGGATGTCGGTTGAACAGCTTCTGTTATGGATGGAGCAGTTCGCGCAGGTCTTCAAGGAGCCACTGCAAGCCTGCCTTCTTCACTTTGAACAGGGTGAGGAGCAGGCGCTTGCGCAGCTCAAAGAAGATGCACCGTTTCTACCTTTTGTTCGGATCGTGGAAAAGCTGGAAATGGCTTCGCAGCATTTGACGATCCGGCAGGCATTCGACGATCTCGAAGCAGAGCAGGCGTTTGCGCGGGAGCAGCGCAAGCAGGAGTATGAACAGTTAATTGAACAAAAGGCAGGCTGGGGACGCTGGATCGGGTTTGCCCCCTTGATGACGTTGATATTCGGGTATTTGGTCATTCCGCTTGTCGTCGTCAGCCTACATCAGATGACCGTGTACTACGATCAGCTTCAACGCATCCAGTAACCCATATAGACGCTTTCCTTCATCAGCGGGAAGGCGTTTTTTTTATCCCCTAATCAAAGGAGAGAATTGTACATGTCCAATGCGCAGAAGGCACTTGTCATGGCAGCAGGAATCTTCCTTGCCATCGCACTCATTACACTGGCTGTCGTGCTGTTTATTTCCGCCCAGGATTCGACCAAGGCGGCTCAAAGCAATTTTAGCAATATCCAGACGGAGCTTTCACAAACGGCGTTTACGGTGTATGACAATACGACGCTTTCGGGCAGTCAGGTTGTCAACGCGCTTCGCAAGTTCCGCGATCAGGACCAATTTGGCATCCAGATCGTTACCGGCAAAAACCCGACCGGTCAGTGGTACGGCAAGGTTATCAATACCGGTGTGCCTCTGGATAGCATCACCTACGGCGCAATCGTCGGAGCCGCACCCGGCCAGATTAGCCAGACCGTAGACGAAGCGGATATCAACTACGTTAATCCAAGCGGCAAGTTCCGCAGCACGCTGGTGCTGGACAGCAGCAATGTCATTCGCGGCATCGTCTTCCGGCAGCAATAAGGTCGGATGAGGTTACGAAAGCGTCCGGCCCAGGTTGGACGCTTTCGTCATGAAGGAGGTGTAACACATGAACTATGCGCCAAGAACGATGCTGGAGATGAGCGCAGCATTGCTCGTTTTCCTCATGGCCGCAGGCAGCGGTCTGATTTTGTTTCAGACCGGTGCCTCACTCAATTCGCTTGCCTATGTAACCGGCCAATCGCAGGATCGTAACTTGCAGCAAATCGCTGTACCGCTCTCGGGCGACGGTTCGGTATCCGGTGCGGAAGTGCTGCAAGCTATCGCTCGCCTAGATGAAGGAGATGCGGAAATGGTGGTAGACGGCGTTCGGTTCGCGCCGCCGCTGGAACGGGAGCAGCTTTCGTCCGCAGGCATACGTCTAAAGGGGCGTTATCAGCCCGCCTATGAACGGGACGTTTCCGGTCACTTGCAGCGCCTGACACTAAGGAGCCTGCCATGAACAGTCTGATCAAAATTTTCGCCGTATTGATCGCTGTTCTGCTGCTCTATCTCTACCCGCTCTCTGCCGCCTTTGACCAGCAGGACGATATTTCGGAACTTGTTGCCTTGCGCGCGACGACAGCCTTCGTCGATGCGGTTCGGGACAAAGGCGGCATCACGCCAACGATGTACAACGATTTCATGACCGCGCTTGCGGCGACCGGCAATACCTTCGACGTTCAGATGGAGCATGACAGCAAGAAGTACGTGCCGGTTTACGACGATCCGACACGGCCCGAAACCTTTAAGGGCAACTACGAGGTACAGTACGATGCGTTTTTCAATGCGCAGATCCTGCCGGAGCTGTTCCCCGACAATCTGGCAGCAAAGGATGACCCAAACCGTCGTTATCGGATGCGCGCGGGCGACAGCTTTTCGGTAATTGTGCGCAATACGAACCGGACGGCAGGCACGTTGTTCTTTGATTTTCTGAACAATACCATTAGCCCGAATGAAAAAATCGTGATTCCGTATGGCGGGGTGGTGCGCAATGAAATGGATTGAATGGGCTATCGTCGGCGCGCTGTTGTTTCTTCCCTTCGCGATCGTCAATCGGAATGAGACGGATACCCTGAGACGGACGGTGCTGTCGGAGATGAGTTACGATGCTGCACTAGATGCGGCGGTGGACGACGCCGCGAGGTTGCTCGTCGTTAACGCAAGCCAGCAGCAGGAAGCGCAATATGCCTCGGCCAAGCATTTCGCGCTGAACAAGGAAGAAGCACTAGCGGCGTTCTACCGGACGCTGGACACGGGCTTCGGCGCTGCGGATGATCTGGTGTCGCAAGGTGTCCTGCATCGCTACATTCCGGCTATCGTGATCGTCGGCTACGACGGCTTTTACGTCTATTCCAAGCAAGAATGGACGGGGGCTGACGGAAAAACCGTCATGAATCCGGCTTGGGGAACGAAGAAGCCTTATGCGTATGTCGATGCGGCGGGTAACAGCCTGTCCTTTACGCTTGACCAGCAGGTACTCGCTTACGATGCGGCCAGCCGAAGCTGGCATGAGGGCTTGCGGCAGGACATCCGGCAGCAAACGACGATACCGCTTTTGCAGGATGCTGCGCTCTTCGAGCAGGTACGACGAAGCACGATTGTCCGGGCGATCCAGGACGAGTTGGCCTACCGGATCAATCGATATAACGAAACAGTCTCTCGAAATGGCCTGTCCTACACGTTCACCCTGCCTCTGATCTCCGATGAGGACTGGCACAATACGGTGGATGATGTGGGCGTTTTGGCTTTTGTACAAGGTATCCCGATGGGAGCAAAGGTGTACAACAACTATGCGCTTGGCGGGAGCCGCATCGTGAAACGTCCAACGATCATCGGGGCAAGGAGAGGCAGTATGAAGGTGTACTACCGCAGTTCCTGCGGTTACACCTATCCGACCGAAGAAACGTTTGCCAGCGAGCAAGCAGCCGCACGCAAGGGATATATGCCCCTGACTTGCCTCGGCTCGGCCTTCTAGCAGGAACGTATGCCTATTCGCTCATGTAAGCGATGGCAAGCGGAATACAAGCAAAGGAGTTCATCAATCATGTGGATTCGACTGGTGCTGGCGGCAATCGTTTTTTGGATAGCCGCCGGATTTACCAACCCTATGGACGGGCAGCAATTGGTCATCAGTGGGGATTCCGACCGGATCAATCCGGAGTTGGGCGCTTATGTCGAGGATATAGTACCCGGCGATAAGCGAGAGTACAAGGTTCACGTCACGAATCCCACTGATGAGGAAATAACAGCGCTGCTCTATGCGGCCGATGCCATGCCTGCATTGGGCGGCGGAAAGGATTTTACTTTACCGAGCGATCCCGATACCGGTTCGGCTGCATGGTACAGGGCGCCGGATCGCAGTATAACCCTCAAGGCTGGCGAGACGCAAAGCTTTACAATGGAAATGCAGATACCTGAAAGTGTGGAGCCGGGCCAGTACGTGTCCGTCATCGGCGTCTACGATCAAAGTATGAGGGAATCGGCGGCGCGTAAAATCGGGTTGCAGGTCGTCCTCAACTACAAGTTGGACGAAGCGAAGCCTCCTGAGGCTGTCCCGCACGCGGCCGCATATACGCTGGAGAACGGAAAAGCGAGCCTGACGATTTTGCTGGTCAATGAAGGCGATAGCTTGTCCGAACCGGAGATCGAGGTGCGGCTCAAACGTCAGGACGATGCCAGCGAGCTTTTGTTTGAAAGGAAATCAACGGTTGATTCCATTTATGCAGGCACGGTCGCACAGTACATGGCGGACCTAAACAGGCCGCTTTCTCCCGGTTCTTACATGGCGGAAGTAAAGACAACGCTGGGTGACCGCACAGAACAGAAGGAATTCCCTTTTGAAGTAACGGACGGTCGGACTATGCCTTCAGGAACCGTGATTCAAGCTACTGGGGACATTTCTCCGCATCATGAAGGTTCATTTGGATTGCGCCCATCCTTCGTCTACGGGGGCTTGCTGCTGATTCTTGTCATCGTCGTTGTTGTTATAAGAAGAAGGGCTTCGCGCACGGAGTAACGAGCGGCTCCTGGTTCCTGCAGAGGACAGACTGCCGGACAGTGGACAGGCAACAGAATCGGCACTATGATGTAGGCAACAGCAAGTTTTTCCAGTTCCGCACAATTTCTTTAGGGAGTGAGGCATTTGAAAAGAAGGTTAGTATCCCTCCTCATTGTGACACTTTTCGGAAGTATATTCAGTTTGACGGCAAGCGCAGCCAGTAAACCGCCAACCTTTGTCAGCGTCGTCATGGACGGCAAAAAAATCTGGTTTCCCGACGCGCAGGCGTTTATTGATGAGAACGGGCGAACGCTCGTCCCGGTACGTTTTGTCGCCGAATCGCTCGGAGCGAAAGTCGGCTGGGAATCGAAAACACAGACGGTTCCGATTACGAGAGACGATCAATCTATCGTTCTGACGATTGACCAAAATGTTGTGCAGGTAGATGGCAAAGCGGTCACTTTGGATACGAAAGCCATCCTGAGCGGCGGTCGAACGTTTGTGCCGCTCCGTTTCGTCAGCGAGGTGTTAGGTGCGAAGGTGGATTGGGACAATCCGACAGACACCGTGTTTATCAAGACCAGCGAAGATAGCGCGGGGCAGATCGACCAATGGGGGCGCTTGATTCGCACGACCGACTTACCGAAGAATGCGAGCGATTATCCATACATTCTTGCGGACGTTCCGAACGAAATGTACGAGATGGGCTATCCATTTTCGCATCCAACAGACAGCAAAGTTTCATCCGTCCTCTACTCGACGAAGCCGGAATTCAACAAGAAGAACGTGGATATTTGGATGGGAAGACTGAAAGCATTCGGTGCGCTTTGGCTGAATGTAAATTACAACACGATTGATGACGCTTGGGCGCAGGCGGTTTTTGCTACCAAAATGCAAAACTCTGATGCCGAACTGAAACATATTCGCCGCTACGCAGAATGGGTCAAAGAGAACCAAATCCAGATGGAAGGCTATCTTGATCCCGAGCCATCCATGATTTATAAAGATGGGTTTGGCAACAACTTTGTGCGATCCAAGTTCAGGATTAAATTCGTCTCGTACAAGGCAAGCAATGACTTGCTTTACGATGAGTGGTTCCCGAATAAACAAACGTTTGAGAAAGGTGTTTGGTACGAAGGCTACGCCGATATTTCTCTATCCACTAATGTAGGCGGCGATTGGGGAAGTACGTTGAAGGTCGATCCGAATGCAAGTTTGTTCCGCAATCATATCATTAGAAAGGCGGACTCGAACTAGATGCGCAAACCTAAATTCATACGAATCACGTTGAGCATGCTGCTGGCATGCTCTTTTTTATTGTCGTGCTTTCCGTTTCTTATGAATGCTGCGACACCGGCTGTCCGGGTAGATGAGGGTAAGATCAAATTTGAAATCACTAGCACAGCAGCAACCTCGTCCATCCGCTACAGAACGGTAGGTTGGACGGTGCGTCGTGACCAACTCTGCACGAATACATCATCCAAACAGTGTAGTGATCCACGTAACGGCAGTCACGCATCATTTGTCAATCAACAGGTGCGTCAAGTCGCGCAAAATCCGAACCCCCCAATTCCCGGAGAGCCGGTCACGACCTACTACGAAGTCAGTGAAGATTTAGTAACGGACGGCATGTGGCAAGCAGGCATGGGAGACATCAAGGACAACGACGACCTGTACTTGTACGCAATTATGGTATCCGTCGATGGCAATGGAAACGTGCGCAAAGGACCATTTTACACGTTAGAAGGAATCAAGAACGCTGAACCTTGGGCGCACCCGGATGATCTCGATGATTACTTTGGGATTCACGTCCCCTATCGCAGCGCGAATTTTCCTGTCGATGTCGTTGCGAAAACCGTGAGAGGAACGATCCTCAATCAGCCTGAGGTCACGTTCCATAAGGGCGACTACAAAGTCGGCGAGACGATCAACCACGAGTTTCCTGCGACGATTGAGGATAACGGGAAAACGTACAGTATTGTCCGCTCCTACCTATCGCCGAAGAAGGACCTAACGCAGAAAAGCTGGTTGCAGGAAAATCCGGATACGAATCCGAAGGTGAGAACGCGAAGCTTCACGGTTGCGCTTGGCGGAACGGAAGCGATTGCCGAATACGCTGAAAATAACCCGGTAAAGGCGATCTATCAAAAGGAAGATGGTACGAAACTCAAGGAAGTCGACAAAGGCGTCTACGAGACTGGAGAGGAAGCGAGCTATACGTTTGATCCGCAGCTCACATCTGGCGGCCAGACATATGAAATTGTTCGCACTTATATCACAAACAACAAGAAGCCGGATGAGAAGCTATTCATACAAGAAAAAGGCGACGCGAAGCTGCTCGAACGCTCCATCTTGGTTGGCTCTGGCGGCTCCAACTTCGTCGGCATCTATAAAATTCCTTCCCCGATTACCGTGACCTCTCGTATTGACGCGCCAGATCACGTCGATGCTTCCGTCACCTCTGTGGATGGAAATTTTGTATTTGAAGCGAAGTCACCCGTGCCGCTCAAAACGTATGAGATCACAAAAATAGAGAACGCAACATTCGTTACGCCTAGCGATAAGTCCGGCTCACTCAGCGGGCTGACGGCAAGTAAATCGCTGCCGATCAAAATTCCATTCACATCCGGCTCCAGTATTACCGTCAAAATCACGGTCGTCGTGAAAGATGCTAATGGTAACAGCGGAGATTCCACCTCGGATCACACCGTACGCAAAGGCGACAATGGCGGCGATACCTCGTCACCCGGCACGAGCCAGCAAGCCGAGGCGATGGATGCCACGGCATCGGCGATCATCAAGGCGGATTCGCGCGGCGCAGAACGCTTTGACGTTTTGAAGGGCATTCCGACCTCAGAAAGCCTTTATGTTAACGCGAGCGCCAAAGCGTATTTGTATCGCAACACATTCACGGAAGTGAAAGGCTCGAAATCTTACCCGATTACAGTCAGCCGCACGTATACGCTGAGTTGGACGGAATATGTTCCCGGCCCGCCGGATAGCGAAGGCCATTCGACCACGGTTCCGGTATCCCGATCCGACACGCAAACCGTCACCCAAAGCTACAACGTGGAGCGAAAGTACAGCTATTGGCTGGTAGACCGTTTGGAAGTGTATGGCTTACAGAAGGCGACAGTCGCCAACTATGCCCTGCCTGCCGGTTCGGTGACGCTGCAAGCAAACGGGTATACCGCACCGTCTGTTTCCGCCACCCATGATGCAGCGGTCTCGTCCCATATTACGGACCCGGTGTATCGCAACGTTGTGCTTTCCGGACAAACGGTTTACGGCGGCTCCAGTAGACCTTCGGTTCCAAGCGAGAACTGGAAGTCTGAGGCTGAAAATGCAGTCGGTAAAATCAAGGTCAAAAACGATACGGTCGTCTTTAACGGACAAACGATCATGGATAATCGGACGGTTGAGGAAACGGCTCCCGCTCCGGGGGCGATTCCCGCATCTCCCATGATCGGGCAGGACGTTTTATATGGTTCGGGCTTTGTCATTGATCCGACTAAAACGAACAAGGCGAGCCAGCCAAGCACGGGCACGATTTATTATACGCTGGTCAAGGGCATCGGCGGCGGATCGAACCAAAGCTTCCCGATCAATGACATCAATCCGGTGACGGTGCATACCCCCGTCGTCAATCTGGCATCAGTAGCCAACGATCAGGCGCACAATCAGAAAACGGTGCCGACAGCCGATCGTTCGGCGCTTATTCTGGATCGTCCCTTTACCGTGACGATTCCTACCAGCGGGCCGCACCGGGACATTACCGGCTACGGCAATCGGGACTATGCCAAATATGTGCGAGACAAGCAGGTAAGGTTCCCATTCGATGTATACAAGGCTGACCACGCAACGTTGATTCCGAAGGACACCTGGACTTCGATTCCTGTCGGCCAGCTTACAACCACTTTTTACATGCCCGTTTGGGTAGATGAGGGAAATTATGATGTACTATTCCGCACGTTTGCCGAAAACAGTCCGGCTTCATTCACATCACAAAGTAATGCCAATTTGGACTTAACTAATCATGTGGCGACACAAGTTGTGGCGGTTGAGGTTATTGGCCGTCTGTTCGACTTCCGAATTACCGATGTTGCCGACTACCAGTGGGAAAAGGTGTTCAGAACGGCGGCAGGCAGTGCGACGCCGACCGGAAATAGCTATTGGGTTGGTACAAAAGGGATCGACGGCGCGGCGCGCGGCAATACGGCCCCTTACGTGCTGCCGATTCGGCCCGGCAGTCACCCGGAGAGCGGAAAGAAAAATGTTGTCGTAAAAACAGGCTATCACTTCAAATTTGAGGTCAAAACGCTCGGCAACATGTTCAGCGCGGGCGACGGGATTAAAATCACGCCTACCTTTTACTTCGTTGACAAGCAGGGCAAAAACCGACAACAGGTGGACTTGTACTATCATTCGGGAACCAAGCGGTTTATTCGGATCGGCTCCACGGAAGACACCGAGCAGCGGCTGGTGACGCTGGATACCCGTCTGCGCAATGTGTCGCAGCAGGAGTTAACCAATACTGCCAGTTCACTTTGGAGGGTGAATGGTTCTTCCGGCAGTCAGACATCGTATGTACAGCAGTATTTGAGGGA
This sequence comes from Paenibacillus humicus NBRC 102415, assembly GCF_004000905.1. Classification (GTDB taxonomy): domain Bacteria; phylum Bacillota; class Bacilli; order Paenibacillales; family Paenibacillaceae; genus Paenibacillus_O; species Paenibacillus_O humicus. The sequence continues at coordinate 30,706 of NZ_BIMD01000014.1, read as the reverse complement.
AGCGGCGCAAAAGCGGATTTACGTCGGTGGCTACGACGGCATGCTGCTTCCTTCGCAGCTCCGGACGTTTATCGGCAGTATGCAGGTGCCGTCCGGCATTGATACTGCACGAGCTAATGCCTCGGTGCAGCGCTGGTTTGGCGAGTATAGCCTTCCCGCTGCTCCCTATGCAGTGCCAGCAGGCATGAATCTGGCCGAGTACGGACGTACCCACCGGCTGGACGACAATGCGCCGATCTTCCTGCGTGACGGCTATTTTGTAGTCAATTTTAACATCGAAACCATTCGCAATAAGGACATCGCTCACCCGCATTTGCAGTATAAAAATGCGCCGCTGGACAACCAGTGGCATATGGAAGGTTTTCAGCGCAGTTTTGTCGATCCTTACGGGGGGATGTTCTTATTGCTAGACGGGGATGTTGTGTTTTATCACGCCGACTTGTCCAGCTACGACGATTTTGGTACGGGCGGCACCCATTAAAAACAGCATACCGTTTGGGAGGAAAAGAGCATGATTGAGAAGCTGAAGATTGCCACATCTGAGGATGAGGCTTATTTTTATTCCGCCTCCATCGAGAAGGATACGGAGCGCGGTTGTATTGGGCATGTGCGCGGTGATTTCGGCAAAGATGGGGAGGCATTCTGGGCGACTTGGTTCGAACATATCTCTTCGTTGAAAACTCCTGATTTTCGGGAGGAGCTTGGAGCGGTCATTCAAGCGTTGACGGAACAGGGGCTGCTTCAAAACCGCAGTGGCATGCACGATTTTTGTATAAAACATCCAGAGGCCCGTCTACCAAGCGCGCGGCACAGCGATGTCTATGGCTTTTGTTTACAGACGGCAAAGCATCGTTACTATCTGCGATGCTTTCCGCGTGCCGGCGACTATAACTTTTATTTATATTGCTTCACTCGGCCGGAGCGAATAATTGAATTGTCGTCGCCCCTCCATTCCCCTTCATCGGCACCACTAAAGCAGAAGTCTGAACTGGAACGATAGGAGGATGCACTTCTATGAATGATCTTGCCCGTTACCGGTTGCTGACCGGAGCATCTATTCCCCCTGCAGCGAAGCTGCTGTACAGCTATTTGCTGGATCGTGCAGGCGGGCGAAACGGCGCGGTACTGCTTTCGTCCAGGCGACTTGCATCAGAGGTGGGTCTTTCCACTTCTGCTGTGCGTCGCAACCTGCATCGGCTTCAGCAAAATGGACTTATTCGGCTCACGCCAAGATATTCCGAGGAAGGCATTCGTCTGACGAACCAAATTACCTTCGTATGAGGAGGTGCGACCTTTGACAGCCAAGTTGCAGCGAATGTCCGAGCTTGCCGCCAGTACGGCCCATGCGGTTTCGGATCACCCCGAGCGCTGGGCCGATTTTCTGCGAACGGCAGCCTGGAACTACAAGTATCCGTTTCAAGATCAACTTTTGATTTACGCGCAGCGCCCCGATGCTACGGCCTGTGCTTCAATTGAAATCTGGAACAAGCGGTTGAACCGTTGGGTAAAGCGCGGCGCAAAAGGCATCGCGCTGATCGAGGATCGGGGCAGTCATCTGGGGCTGCGTCATGTCTTCGATGTGTCGGACACGCAGAGCCGCAGCCGACAACCCATCTCCCTATGGCGCATGGAGGAGCCGGATACGGAAGCCGTCATCGAAACGCTGGAAAATGCATTTGGCAGTGAACGAGAGCCTGGTATGGAGTTGGTTGACACGCTGTTGTCTGCTGCCCGAGACGCGGTGGAGGATCACAGCGCCGATTACGTGCGGATGCTGCTGGCCGAACGCGATAACAGCCTGCTGGAAGAACTGGATGAGCCGCATGTGGAACTGTTGTTCAGGGAAGCCGCTCAACACGCGGTCACCTTTATGGCGCTGACACGCTGCGGTCTGGAACCCTCCCGTTACATCAGCGTTGACGATCTGTCCGGTGTCGGCTATTTCAATACGCTCCCTGCGCTGTCACATTTGGGCGCGGCGATCAGCGACGTAGCTGAAACGATGCTGCGCGAGATTGAATCCACCGTTCGGGCGATGCGCCGCGATGAGCAGCGAAAAAAAGAGCGACAGGCGAGTCGTACCGTTGCAAGGCCAGAATCCTTGCCGCAAAATGAAGCTAAATTACGCGAAAGGATGATTGAGCATGGAACTGACCTACACGCCGAGCGTGGATTACCTGCTGCCCGACCTGACGCTGACCGAACCGATGAGCATCGGGAAATATGGGATGTTGCACAAGACGTTTCTCAAGGAGCAGCGGAAGGGAACCTACGCGCACCTGATGCTGTCGGAGCAACTGACCCGGCATCTGGCGGACATCGACCGGACAGCACGGGAGCAGATCAACCTGACGATGCAGGAACTGACTCGGCAGCACCCGGCCCCGGACAAGGCGACCGACCCGATGGGCTGGACGAGTCACATGAACAGCTTGAAGCAGCAAGCGGAGGAACTGATTCTCACGGAGCTGATTTATCACTAAAATGGTACGACCGGGAAACGGAGGACAGAAGTCTTCCGTTTTTTCATGACCAAGCGATCATCAACGATATGCTTCGCGCCGCGCCGCTTTCCGAGAGCAAGGCGGCTATCGAAGCCTTTTTTGATGTGAATAAGGAAGATCGGGAACGGACGCTGTATATACGCAGTCTGTTCCCTCCGGGAATCACGGAGTTAACGCTAGATGATGACATAAAGGCCGGTTTTGAGCCGTACCGCAACGTACTGCATCTTTGGACGGGATCGGCGGAGCAGCGGACGGCGCAGAGCTTTTACGATTGGTCGGTGATTGCCGGGCATTTCGCCAGCATGATGATCCTTAACGAGTTTGATCCTGTTCGTACATCGGTGCCTTCTATTCAGCAGCAGACATTATGGATGAAGCAAGCGGAGGACGAAAAAGCCTCCGCTTTTTCACTTCCTCAAGCGGCCATCGACGCTGTTCTGCAAGGTGGAAGTGGTTTTGAGAGCGGAAAGCATCGCATCGCGCTATTTTTCCAACAGTCGTTATCGGCGCAGGAAAACGCTGATTTTCTGAAACGGGAATATGGCACTGGCGGGCGCCTCCCTGCTCTGATCGGCACCGATATTCATGAAAATCACGATAGTAAGGGAATTACGGTGACACGAGGTTCTATTATGAACCCGGACGTTAAAGTAGTGTTGCCATGGATCAAGGTGCAAAAGCGAATCGGCGAGCTGCTGGCAGCGGGCCGTTATCTAAACCGCCAGGAAGAAGAACGATTGCCTGCCTATGCCGAGCAGCAGGAGGAGAAGCGCAGGCAGCGCGCGGCGGAAAAGACGGAACACAATCTGCCGCTTTCGGAAGTGCAGCCGGATGAGTCGCAGCAAATACCCAACCGGGCTCGGGCGCACTATGCGTATACTGAGGGCAGCAAAGTATTTATCGGTGCGGATGAATACGAAATTGCGCAGATGGAGCCGCGAAAGGTTGTACTGCAGGACGTTCAATTTCCGTTATTCATGCAGGAAATGAATCGCCGGGATTTCGAGCGCATGCTGCGCGAGAATCCGCTGAACGATCATCTGATTTCCGGCCAGCAGGAATCGGATTCGGAACACGCGGAATGGGATACGGAACTGGTGGACGAACCGGAGCAAGCGGCACATGATGAAGGTGAGGGATTGACTCCCTCTCCTCCTTCCGCTGCCCCCAAGCTTCGGCATGAATTGGCTCCGGTCAGCAACTACCGAATCATGGACAACGAATTGGGACATGGCGGCGCGAAAACCAAGTACAAGTGGAATGTGGAAGCGATTCGGCTGCTCGGGAAACTGGAGAAGGATAACCGTCAGGCGACAGCGGACGAACAGGCTGTGCTTGCCCGTTATGTGGGCTGGGGCGGGATTCCGCAAGCGTTTGATGATGGGAATCCGCAATGGGGACCCGAATATGCGGAGCTGCGAGATTTGCTGGACCCGGAGGAATATGCATCCGCCCGCGCCTCCACGCTAAATGCGCACTACACCTCTCCAACCGTCATCAAGGCGATGTACGATTGCCTGGAGAGAATGGGCTTTCGTAGCGGTAATATTTTGGAGCCGTCTTGCGGCATCGGCAATTTTTTCGGTCTATTGCCGGAGTCATTTCAGGACGCTCGGTTGTTTGGCGTTGAGCTGGACAGCATCACCGGGCGCATCGCGCGGCAGCTTTACCCGCAAGTATCGATTGCTGTCAGCGGCTACGAGCAAACCAGCTTGCCGGACAGCTTTTTTGACCTCGCGATTGGTAACGTCCCGTTCGGCAGCTACGGCGTGGCCGACAAAAAATACGATAAGCACAAGTTTCTGATTCACGACTATTTCTTTGCGAAGACGCTGGATAAGGTTCGTCCGGGCGGCATCATCGCCTTTATTACCTCCAAAGGAACGATGGACAAACATAACCCAACCGTCCGAAAATACATCGCGGAACGGGCCGCGCTGCTTGGCGCGGTGCGTCTGCCTAATAATGCGTTCCTGGCGAATGCCGGAACCGAAGTGACCGCCGACATTTTGTTTTTGCAAAAACGGGACCGTAAGATGGCCGTCAGCGAGCACACCGAGGAATGGCTTTCGCTCGGCGTTACGGCAGAGGATGTACCGGTGAATAGCTACTTTGCGGCCCGCCCCGAAATGGTTCTTGGTACGATGGCCTACGATGATCGGATGTACGGCAATCAACAGGAAACGACCTGTCGTCCCTACCCGGACGCTCCTTTGGACGAGCTGCTGCGTGAGGCGCTAGCGAACATCCATGCGGAGTGGTTCGACTTGGAACGGGAGGAACAGCCGGAGGAGGAGGAAGTCTCCCTGCCTGCCGACCCGTCCGTTCGTAATTTCAGCTTTGCGCTGGTCGAAGGACGCATCTATTTTCGGGAAAACAGCCGGATGCGACCGGTTGAAACATCAGCAACTGCGGCGGGCCGTATCAAGGGCATGATTCAGCTTCGGGACACGGTGCGCGAACTGATCGAATACCAAACCGAGGATTACAGCGACGAAGCGATAAGGGAGCAACAGCGCAAGCTGGATACGCAATACGAACGGTTCACAACGCAATACGGCCTGATTAACAGTCGCGCCAATAGCCTTGCCTTTTCGGATGACAGCTCGTACTTCCTTCTCTGTTCGTTGGAAGTCATAGATGAGGAAGGACGGTTGCTACGTAAGGCGGATATGTTCACGAAGCGTACCATTCGGCAACGCACCAACATAAAACAGGTGGATACGGCTTCGGAGGCGCTGGCGGTTTCCATCGGTACGAAAGCTCGCGTCGATTTGCCGTATATGGCAGAGTTGACCGGACTCGCGCAGGAACTGCTTGTGCAGGAGCTTCGCGGCGTGATCTTCCCGAATCCTGAAAATCTGGACGAAGAAGGACAACCGATATACGAAACAGCGGATGCGTATTTATCGGGCAATGTTCGTGAAAAGCTGCGCACTGCCAAACAGTTTGCGGCCTTTGACGCCGAGCGGTACGCTGAAAATGTTAAAGCGCTGGAAGCCGTGCAGCCGATGGACTTGGACGCTTCCGAGATTGATGTACGACTGGGCGCAACCTGGCTGCCGCCGGAAGTCATTCGGGCATTCATTTTCGAACTGGTGGATACGCCGTATATGTACCAAACCTCCATCAACGTGATGTATTCCGGCTACACAGCAGCCTGGAACGTTAAAGGCAAAAGCGATGATCGTAGTAACAATATTAAGGCCAATGTCACCTACGGTACGAATCGCATCAATGCGTACAAAATTCTCGAAGACACGCTGAATCTGCGGGATGTACGGATATTCGATACGGCCGTTGAAAACGGTGTGGAAAAGCGGGTGCTGAACAAGCAGGAAACGGCTATCGCGCAGCAAAAGCAGGAAGCCATGAAGGAAGCGTTTCGAGACTGGATATGGCAAGATCCGCAGCGCCGGGAGCAGCTCACGCGACTGTACAATGATCGATTTAATTCCATCCGTCCGCGCGAATATGATGGAAGTCATATCCGCTTCACCGGGATGAACCCGGAAATCCGGTTGCGGCAGCATCAGGTCAATGCGGTTGCCCGAACGCTCTACGGCGGCAATTCCCTTTTCGCCCATTGCGTCGGCGCGGGCAAAACCTTTGCGATGACCGCCGCGGCAATGGAAAGCAAGCATTTGGGCCTGTGCAACAAAAGCATGTTGGTTGTTCCTAATCATCTGACCGAGCAATGGGCTGCGGAATTTTTGATGCTCTATCCGTCCGCGAACGTACTTGTCGCCACCAAGAAGGATTTTGAAACGAAGAACCGGAAGACGTTCTGCGCACGGATTGCCACCGGCGATTACGACGCGATTATTATCGGCCACTCGCAATTTGAAAAAATTCCGATCTCGGCGGAGCGCCAGCGGCAACAGCTTTACGAGCAAATATCCGAAATCACCAGCGGCATCCGCGAGCTAAAGGAAGCCAAGGGCGAGCGGTACGCCATCAAGCAGCTTGAGAGGACAAAGAAGACGCTGCAGGTCAAGCTGGAGAAGCTGAACGACACGAGCCGTAAGGATGATGTGGTTACCTTTGAGGAACTCGGCATCGATCGATTGTTCGTCGACGAAGCAGACTCGTACAAAAATCTATTCCTTTATACGAAAATGCGCAATGTCGCCGGGCTATCGCAAACCGAAGCGCAAAAGTCATCGGACATGTTTGCCAAGTGCCGCTATTTGGATGAATTGACCGAGGGACGGGGCATTATTTTTGCCACGGGTACGCCGATCTCCAACTCCATCACCGAGATGTACACGATGCAGCGCTACTTGCAATACGAGCGGCTCCGCGGGCAAGGCTTGCAGCACTTTGATTCGTGGGCTTCAACATTTGGCGAAACAGTTACTGCCATCGAATTGGCACCGGAAGGAACGGGCTATCGCGCGAAAACGCGGTTTGCCCGTTTTTATAATTTGCCGGAGCTGATGAACGTCTTTAAGGAAGTGGCGGACATTCAGACAGCGGATATGCTCCAGCTTCCGGTTCCCAAAGCCCACTTCCACAACGTCGCTGTTCCGCCGAGCGATTTTCAGCGTGAGATGGTCGCGGATCTCGCCAGCCGCGCCGAACTGGTGCGAGCGAAGCGAGTAGAGCCGCATGAAGACAACATGCTCAAGATCACCAACGACGGACGCAAGCTGGCCCTCGATCAGCGGCTGGCAAACGCCATGCTACCCGATGACGAAGGCAGTAAAGTAAGCGCCTGCGCGGATAACGTCTTTCGGCAATGGGCCGACAGTCGGGATCAGCGGCTCGCGCAGCTGGTCTTTTGCGACCTTTCCATTCCTAAGCAGGACGGAACCTTTAATGTGTACGACGAGCTGCGGCGAAAACTGACGGAGAAAGGCGTTCCGGTTGAGGAGATCGCCTTCATTCACGACGCCAATACAGAAGTGAAGAAGAAGGAACTGTTTGCCAAGGTGCGAACGGGACAGATTCGCATATTGCTCGGATCGACGTTTAAGATGGGTGCGGGAACGAACGTTCAGACCAAGTTGATCGCGCTTCATGACCTCGATTGTCCGTGGCGACCACGCGACCTGGAGCAGCGCAGCGGGCGGATTATTCGGCAAGGCAACCAGAACAGCGAGGTTCACATCTTCCGTTATGTCACAGAGAACACGTTTGACGCTTACCTCTATCAAACGCTGGAGAACAAGCAGCGGTTTATCTCGCAGATCATGACCAGCAAATCGCCGGTTCGTTCTGCCGAGGACATTGATGAGACGGCTTTGTCCTATGCTGAAGTTAAAGCGCTGGCGACCGGAAATCCGTACATCAAGGAGAAGATGGACCTCGACATCCAGGTATCCAAGCTCAAGCTGCTCAAGGCGAATCATTTAAGCCAGCGTTATGCGCTGGAGGATCGGCTGCTCAAAATGCTGCCGCAACAGTTCAAGTCAACGGAGGAACGCATTGCTGGGTATGAGCAGGACGTGGCCTTGTTCATGCGCGCCCAAGCGTCGGAAAAGGCTAGCAGCGACGATTCCCGTTTTCCCGGTATGACCATCAAAGATTACACGTACTCGGAACGTGCTACGGCGGGCGTTGCCCTGCTGGAAGCCTGCAAGGGCATGACCTCTCCCGATCCGCAGGATGCAGGCAGTTACATGGGCTTTTCCTTATGGCTATCGTTTGATAGCTTTGCAAAGGAATACAAGGTGACGCTGCGCGGCGCTTTGGGCCATACGATTACGTTAGGACCGGATGCAGGCGGCAATATGAGTCGAATAAACAACACCTTGTCGGATTTGCCGAATAAGCTCGCCTATTGCCGTGACCAGCTCGCAACACTCAAGCAACAGATGGTAACGGCGAAGGAGCAGATCGAGGCACCGTTCAAGCAGGAGCAGGAATTGCAAACGAAGTCCGCGCGGCTCGCGGAGTTAAATGTGCTGCTGAACATGGACAAAAGGGAAAACGAAGCCGTGGACAGCGTGTCGGATGAAGAACCGGAAGCACCCGAACGGCGGGTTGCGGATCGAGAGCGATAACAGCAATGGAAAGGTATAAATCACAGGACGAAACGGACTCCGGCTTTTGGGGTCCTTTTCGCATTTCTGGAGGTACGCACATGTTGTATGCCATCCCAAGCGGCGGCGGATGCTTTTGCCCGATTCTACCGCCTATTTGTTATGGAACCGATCCGACCGAGGAGGGAGAAACCATGCCGGAATTGGAATTGATATCCAAAGGGAAGAACTGATTTGGAGACACGTATTATTACATCCGTGATTCGAACGGGGTGACCAGTCAAGTCTATGAAAGCGAGTTAGACGCATTCATGAAAAAGAAAGGCGCTTCAGAGTTGAGGGAAAGAAGAGCTTATCTGTATCCCAAAAAGAAGGGTAAGGCACGATGAACAAATGAAGCAGGATGAAAGAAAATCAGCCTTACAATTAAGAGACACGATTTTTAAAGCCCGTTGTGTCTAATTTACTTTTTTCGAGAGGAACTACGGCAATGAGCTATGTAAGCAAGGAACAAATCGAACGTGCAAAGCAATTGGACCTGCTCACCTATTTGCAATGTTTCGAGCCATACGAACTGGTGCGGTGCTCGCGCAACGCCTATTCGACCCGCTCCCACGACAGCCTTAAAATCTCCAACGGTAAATGGTTCTGGTGGTCTAGGGGGATCGGCGGTCGTTCTGCGCTGGACTACCTCATTAAAGTAAGAGGCATGTCGTTTCCCGATGCGGTGCTGCAAATTGACGGTAATCCACCCGTTCACATGGCTCCAGCTACCCCTGCCATTCAGCAGGATGGTTCAAATGCGCGGCTGGAGCTTCCCGAACCGTATGAGAATTCGAATCGCGTCATCGCTTATCTTCGCAAACGCGGCATTTCTCGCGACGTAATCGAATTCTGTCTCGACTCGGGACGTCTTTACGAAAGCCGAATGTACCATAACGCAGTATTTGTGGGATTTGATTTGAAAGGTTCCCCACGGTACGCAGCGATTCGAGGAACAACCAAAACCCGATACAGGAGCGAAGCGTCAGGTAGTGACAAACGGTATTCGTTCTCCATCCCCGCCATTGGGAACAGCTCTGAACTGCATGTATTTGAGAGTTCGATTGATCTGTTATCGTATTGTACTCTTGCCTCAATCTTTGAAAAGGACTGGCGTTTATCTCATCAATTATCACTTGGAGGGATATATGGTCCAAAAGAAAATACGTATGAAGATACGACACCGGCTGCACTCACTCATTATTTGCAAAGCTATCCAAAGGTTAATCGTCTGGTGCTTCATTTAGATAACAACGATCCGGGCCGTTCAGCGGCAAATATGATTATTCGTTTGCTTGGCACCGCTTATGCCATTTCCGACGAGCTACCTAAAGGTGAAGATGTTAACGATGAACTGGTAGCTTATCGAAAACATCGCTCTGAGCTAACGCGTTAGCGATGGGTACGGGGATCGGCTGTAAGTGAATCATGTCTTTTCGATGATGCTGAGCGATCAGCGTCTTTTTGTCGTTTCGATGCCCCTCCCCTTTTTCCCGGCAGGTGCCTTCAGGGCGACGCGAGACGAATGTCTCGTGTTGCAGCAAGCACTGAATTTGGTCTCCCAAATTCGCTTGTTAGGGGCAAGCCCCTAATACCCCTGCCTCAGCTACACGCTCTTTTAATAAGAATATAGGTTTCAACAATGATCGGTATCTTTCAGAAACAGCAGAAACCATTCAGCTATTTCGTGCGAGCCATGTCCTTTGAAGAAGGAGTGAACATGATGAGAAGACGAGCGATTCGCATTCAGGTATGGGTGAACCATGATGAAAACGCAAAGCTCCAAGCGAGTGCGAAGACATCGGGACTTTCACAGGAAGGTTATATTCGATCCCTGATTAATAGATATGTCCCGAAGGCGATGCCGCCAACGGACTATTTCGCTATGATGCGCGAGCTTCACGCCATCGGCAATAACCTTAACCAACTCGCAGCGAAGGCCCATGCGACAGGTCATCTGGATCGAGCGGCTTTTCAGCAGGAAGCAGACCACTTGCGCCGCGCCGTCCAGCAGATTCAACAAGCCGTGACCGCACCGGAACCGAGAAACGAGCTACAAGGAAATTCTAACGTACATCCACCGTAAAGGGGACAGCGCACATGGCGACAACCGCAATATGGGACGTTACCGACCGCCTCAAGCGTGTGCTGGATTACGCCACCAATCCTGATAAGACCGATCAAGCGCGTGTAGCGCATGATGATTTACAGCAGGTGCTCGCTTATACCAGCGCGGATGCCAAAACGGAAAAACAGCTTTACGTGAGCGGGATCAATTGCGATCCGCTTACCGCTTACGAGCAAATGCAGCGAACCAAACGACAATTTCAAAAGACTGATGGCATTGTGGCTTTTCACGGGTATCAGGCGTTTGCACCGGGCGAAACGACGCCGGAGGTGGCACATGCCATTGGCATCAAACTGGCGCAGGAGCTATGGGGGGAGCGCTTTGAAGTCGTTGTATCAACCCATTTGGACAAGGAGCACTTGCACAATCATTTCGTACTTAATGCGGTGTCGTTCCTGGACGGTAAACGCTACTACGATAACAAAGCCTCTTACGCGCTGATGCGGCAAACATCCGATCGACTTTGCCGGGAGCATGCCTTATCGGTCATCGAGCAGCCGGAACCGGGTAAGGCCAAGCATTACGGTGAGTGGCGAGCGGAACAGGAAAGCAAGCCGACTTGGCGCGGCTTGATACGCGAGGACATCGACGCCGCTATCGCCGCTGCCATGACGATGACGCAATTTTTCGCGATCCTTCAGAAGCAGGGTTATGAAATGAAGTCGAACGTCAAGCATTTGGCGGTACGCCCGCCGGGCAAAGAGCGGTTTGTTCGATTGCGCAGTCTTGGCGACGATTACACGGAGCATGCGATAAAAGAGCGTATTCTGCAAAACCAGTTACCGCAGCGTCAGCCACCGATGCCGTTGCCGCGGCGCAGACGAGCCGTCATCGTTCGCAGTACCCTGCATATCGGACGTAGATTTAGCGGTCTGCAAGCCTTGTATCTGCGGTACTTATTCAAGATGGGGATTCTGCCTCATTCCCGCGCGTCCCTCAAACGGACGTCTTTTTTATTGCGCGAAGACTTACGATATCTGACGGCCATCACGGAGCAAACCAAGCTGTTATGCCGTCATCGAATTTTCAATACGGATCAATTGACGGGTTATCTTGACGGGCTGCAAACGGAATTGCGACAAGGATACGGCTCCCGCAAAATGCTGTACAACCGGCTTCGCCGCTGTCAGCTTCCCGAGCAAATCGAGTCGTATAAATCGCAAATTGCCGAACTTTCCCGTCAGCTTGCGAAGCTCCGAAAGGAGGTGAGGCTTTGTACGGGCGTTCTTGCCCGATCCGACGAACTGGCAAACAAGCTGCAACGTAACGAGGAAGACCAATCGACACGAAGGGAGGCCAATGTCCATGAGCAGCGGAACCGAGGCGGCCGATCAGGTCGTCAGCATGAGTCTTCGTGGCATTGAAGTCATGGCGAAAATTTCCGGCGAAGGCGCGAAGCATCTGGCTGTTTATTTGTTCGCCGCCCTGCAAGGGCAAAAACGAACAAGAGGCCGCATTCGTTTGGAAAGCTTGCTGCGCAGCGGTAAGGAACTGAAGGTATTTGCAGTACGAAATGAAGACTTGCCGACGTTTTGCAAAGAAGCGAAGCGGTATGGTGTCCTCTATTGCGCGCTGCGTGACAAGAAAAATGTGGACGGGCTTTGCGACGTCATGGTACGGGCCGAGGATGCGTCCAAGATCAACCGAATCGTTGAACGCTTCAAGCTGGCGACCGTAGATACGGCCAGCATCAAGCAGGAGATTGTGAAATCCCGCAGCGAGAAGCAGTCGGTCGAGCGTGAAGGGGCGGCGCAACCACCGGAGCAACATGCCGGGACACCCGAAGAAGGAGCCAACGAGTCGCCAGCTTCAAATGAGGGAGCGGTAGTGAGCGAAGATTTTTTGGACGATCTGTTGGGAAAGCCCGAGCCGGCGGCGGAGGTGCAGCCGGTAAACGAGCAGCAGGGAACCGATCAACCGGCGGCCGAGGCGTGGGAGGTCGAGCGAACGGAACCGGAGCGTCCGCTTCCCCTCCCGCCGACACAGGAGGAGAGGACAACGGAACCATCCTCTCCGTCCGCGCCTACCTCCGAGCGCAGCGCGGCATACGAAAGGGTTACGATTGACCCTGAAAAGCCGAAGGAAAAAGTGTCCGTCCGCCAATTGCTGCGTGAAATTCGGGAGGAAAACCGGGCGGCAGAGAGCAGACGGCGGCAGCAGGTGCAGGAACCGTCGTTGCCTAAGCGCAGAGATCGCGGGAATTCGGCGTCCGGCAGTAAAGCATCCGTTCCGATGGCCGGGAGTCGAAAGCGAGGGAAATCGAAATGAGCGAACTGGACGAGTTATTCCAGCCCCAAGTCACGACGGCCTCCGGTCAGCGTGAGCAGCCGTTCGACAAAGAAGCGTGGGCGCAAAAAAAGCAAGAACTGCGGCAGTGGACGTATGAGACGATTGATACTGCCACAGCCGCCATTACGCAAAACGGCGAACAATTTCAGCATTATCTGGACGTACAAAGCCGTTTTGATCTCTACAGCGTCGCGAATGCGCTGCTTATTTTCGCGCAGCGCCCGGATGCCACTCGCATTGCTGATTTTGATAGCTGGAAAGAACAAGGCGTCTATATCCGTCGCAAGGAATCCGGATTTTACATCTTGGAGCCAGGCGAGGAATACAAGCGAGAAGATGGGAGTACCGCAATCAGCTACAACCCCAAGAAGATGTTCGATGTTGCGCAAACAACCGCACCGAAAAAGGAATCGCCGATCTACCCGGATGACCGCACGCGCATCAAGGCATTGATGGACCGCTCACCTGTTACGATTACGATTGGAGATGCCTTGCCTGCGGAGGTTCATGCGCTCTATCAGCCGGATACGCGAAACATCGTGATACGTCACGGGCTTGGGGCCAGTGACATTTTTCGGGCGCTCGCACAGGAGTTGGCGCATGCGGAGATTGATCGCGGCCATAACGACTACAGCCGCTCCCATTACAATTTCCAAGCTTATTGCGCTGCGTATATGCTTTGCAAAAAGTTCGGCGTCGAGACGGCTTCTTTCCGCTTCGGCCAGGTTCACGAACGGCTCAAGGAGTTGGAGCCGCAGCATATTCGCGCCGAGCTGACGGTGATGAAGGATGCGGCACACGACATTTCCCGTCGTATACACCGTATGCTGGCCCAGCAGCGACAGCAGCAACCGAATCGCAGCGATTCCATCCGCTAGTCGTGGCATGCTTTTCATTTTTCTGTTGGGAGGAGTGGCGATGAAAGAGGAAGAACGCATCCTGAGAATGGATCATTACGAGCATGGCATTGTCATCAACGCCTTGAATGCGCTCCGCAACGACTTGATCGGCCAGCAGCGGCCGACCGATCCTGTTGACGATTTACTGCTCAAAGCGATTGACGCTCCCTATCAAAAAATAAAGCGCCGGAGTCATCATGCGGCGCGCTGAAACCGCAAGGAGTAATCTTTTACTCTTTGCGGTTTTTTTTATTCCGGTCGTGTGGGCGGCGCTGCTTGCCGCCCCCGCTTTGTCAAAGGGATTACCGGCACTTCTGCTGTATCTCAGCGAGGCGATTAACAATCCCTTCCAGATTCAATGGGTCGAGGATACGCCGCGAAGCTTGTTGCTGTTCACGTTGATTTATGGGATTTCGGTCGGCATCTACTTGGCGTCCCCGCGCAACTATCGGCGGCGCGAAGAGCATGGCAGCGCACGATGGGGCAAGGCCGGACGGATAAATGCCAAGTATCGCGACAAGCAACCGGAACAAAATAAGATTCTGACGCAGCAGGTACGCATCGGCTTGGATGGCCGCAAGCATCGCCGGAACCTGAATGTTCTTGTCGTCGGCGGTTCCGGGTCCGGCAAAACGCGGTTTTACGCCAAGCCGAACGTTATGCAGGCGCATACGTCCTTTGTCGTGCTCGATCCCAAGGGCGAAATTTTGCGCGATACCGGGCATCTACTCAAGTCCGAAGGCTATGACATCAAGGTGCTGGATCTCATCAATCAACACCGTTCGCATGGCTACAATCCATTCGCCTATTTGCAAGACGACAAGGATGTTCTCAAGCTGGTCACCAATCTGATCCGCAATACGACACCGAAGGGCAGCAATACCAACGATCCCTTTTGGGAGCGATCCGAGACCGCCTTGCTGGAAGCGCTCGTGCTATACCTCCTATATGAAGCACCGCCCGAGGAGCAAAACTTCCCAATGGTCATGGAAATGATCGCGGCTGCGGAGGTGCGGGAGGAGGACGAAACGTACCAAAGCCCGCTCGATGAACTATTCGAGCGGCTGGCCATGCGCGATCCGGAACACCTTGCCGTCAAGCAGTACAACATTTTCAAGCTGGCGGCGGGCAAGACGGCCAAGTCCATTTTAATTGGCCTCGGCGTTCGATTGGAGAAGTTCAATTTGCATACGATTGCGGGGATGAGCATGGTCGACGAAATGGAATTGCCCGTTATGGGGGAGAAGAAGACGGCGATGTTTGCCGTCATTCCCGATAACGACAGCAGCTTCAACTTCATTGTCGGCATGCTCTACACGCAGCTTTTTCAATGCTTGATGTACGAGGCGGACTATCGGCATGGCGGACGCCTGCCGGTTCATGTTCACTTTGTCATGGACGAGTTCGCCAATGTAGCGCTTCCCGACGAATTTGACAAGCTGCTCTCCACGATGCGCAGCCGGGAAATTTCAGTTTCTATCATTTTGCAAAATTTAGCGCAACTCAAGGCGCTGTACAAGGATGCGTGGGAATCGATTGTGGGCAACTGCGACGAATTTTTGTACTTGGGCGGCAACGAACAGTCTACCCACAAATACGTCTCGGAGCTGCTTGGCAAGGAAACGATTGATACCAATACCTACGGCCAGAGCAAGGGGAGAAACGGCAGCTACTCGATCAACTACCAGCAATCAGGCCGCGAATTGCTCACACCAGACGAGGTGAGGTTGCTGGATAACCGCTTTTGCCTGCTCTTTATCCGTGGCGAACATCCAGTCCAGGACGACAAATATGATTTGCTCAGGCATCCTCATGTCTCGCTCACGACGGATGGTAACGGTCTTCCCTATCAGCATGGCGGCACGGAACACGCTTTGGACTGGCAATCCGTGTTCCTTCATGCAGACGGGGATTATGAACTTCTTTCGGAAGAAGAAGTAGAGTCGTTATTTTTACGAAGGGAATGATGAACTTGAAAATGAAAACGAAACGGCTGCTGGCCCTGTACATCGTGCTGATCTTAACGGGAACTGTATTCGTCTCCACTGCTTATGCAGAGGGCGATCCGATGACGACAGTCAACAACCTGTCTACTTTTATCTTCGGTTTAATCCGTGCGATTGGCATGATTATTCTCGGTTTCGGCATTGTTCAAATTGGATTGTCGCTAAAATCCCATGACCCTTCTCAGCGCGCAAACGGGTTTCTGACGCTCGCCGGAGGGGTCATTATTACGTTTACGAAGGAAATTCTTACCCTGATTGCCGGATGAGCCTGAAGCTTTGCATGAAGGGGGGCGGACGTTTCGTCTGTTCCCCGTTTACGGAAGGGGTGAGCATGTGTCAAAAAACAGTTGGGTGATCGACAACCTCGAAAATGCCTTGGATACCTGGAACGATAAGATGAATGAAATCTGGAGCCTCGTTACGCAATCGCCAGCGGATTTTAAGGGTGGGGGCGTTTGGCGTGTCATCTCAGATATTCACGGTGCGTTGCAGGCGACGGGACTGGCGCTTCTGGTCTTGTTTTTTGTGATTGGCGTGGTGAAGTCGACCGGCAGTTTTGCGGAAGTGAAAAGGCCGGAGATGGCCGTCAAGCTGTTTATCCGCTTTGTGCTCGCCAAGGCGGTCGTAACCTATGGTCTGGAGTTGATGATGGCTCTCTTTACGATTGTACAGGGGATCATCTCAACGATGATGGGACGCTCCGGGTTTGGAACGACAGAGGCTATGGCCTTGCCGGATACGGTAGCGCAAGCGATTGAAGACGTTGGCTTCTGGCAAAGCATTCCGCTGTGGATCGTCACCATTCTCGGCAGTTTGTTCATTACGGTGCTATCCTTTGTGATGATCCTTTCGGTGTACGGGCGCTTTTTCCGTATCTATTTGTATACGGCAATAGCCCCCGTTCCGCTGTCCGCATTTGCGGGGGAGCCAAGCCAAAATATCGGCAAGTCGTTCCTGAAAGGATACGCGGCAGCGTGTCTGGAAGGCGCGATTATTGTACTGGCGTGTATCATTTATTCCGCCTTTGCTACCGCTCCTCCAGCCGTCGATTCTAGTGCGGGCGCGGTTACGATGGTGTGGACGTATATCGGGGAACTCATTTTCAACATGCTCGTTCTTGTCGGTACGGTGAAGATGGCAGATCGTATCGTGCGCGAAATGATGGGACTGTAATCACCTTGTGAATGATGGGAGTTATCGGATTGCGGTCAAAAATAGCTTCAATAGCGCCAGAGCATCCTTGCGCTGCTTCTCTGTGCATTGATTGAGCGCAGCCATAATCAATGCCGTTTCATCGTAAGGTGTGGCGCTCTCCTCTTGACCAAGGAGCAATTCATTAGGAGAAAGCTTGAGCAAATTGCAAATACTGAACATCGTTTCAATGGACATCCCGGCTTTACCTCGTTCAATATCGGCGCAAAATCTTGGGACCCGTCCAACTCGTTCAGCCAGTTGTTCACGAGAAATTTCCAAAGCCTCTCGTTGCTTCCGTATGCGTTGCCCCACCTTCTTTTTATCGTAACCAATCATCAAGCGTCACCTCTTTACAGGGGTTGAGTTTATAACTCCCATTATGGAGGAGTACACAATTGACATAAATGAGATTAAAACTTACCATCGAAGTAGTCTTCTAACATACACCGTGTTTCATTCAAAAATGTCGGCTCTCACAATAAAAACGGGAGGATGGATAAATGAACGAATTGTTAAGAGAACTGGAAGAGGAGCGGCGAAAGCTGAATACGCTTGGTGAACAGTTAATAAAGCAATCCATTTCTTTATCCGGCCATCAAACATTTCAAGAGCAAAGTCAGAAGGTCGATCAGCTAGTAGCCTGCTATCATCACATGAAAGCCAAGCAGAAGCAGCAGGTAAGGTAAAAGAGTTGTGGGGGGAAGCAGGTGATGGAAATTCCACCGTGGTTTCGAACAGCTATTCAAGGTCGATTGGACTACGTTTCTGCACGATTCGAGCATCATCCTGATCTCAAGCGTGTTCGTGCTGAAGAAAAGAAGGCTTTTCAAGTCTTGTTTGTTGGTATGGATATTGGTCGTATGCCTGAATTTGAAGCTTGGGAGGACAGACATCATTTTAAACAATCGATTATCAATGAGTGGTTATATTTGCAAGGGATGAAGGATGGCTTTCAGCTTGCTGTGGAACTATTGAGCAATCCTTTGCCATTTGATGACGACACACTGTTCAAACCTGAACGCAACGAGCCTGAGGCGTAGACTGCTCATCCGGGAGGGATAAAAAGTGGAAGTGAAAATCAACCGGGAAATCCGGGATTATACGGAAAGCTTGTTCTTCGGACTGTCCTTGCGGCAGTTCTTTTTTTCTATTCTGGCGGTCGCTGCGGCGATTGGACTGTATTTCGGGCTGCGCAGTCATTTCGGACTGGAAACGCTCAGTTGGATGTGCATATTAGGGGCAGCTCCCTGCGCCGCGCTCGGGTTTATCCGCTATCACGGTATGACGGCGGAGCAACTATTGTGGGCGTATGTGAAGTCGGAGTTTCTGATGCCAAGACGGCTTGTCTTCCGCTCGACCAACATTTACTACGAAGCGCTGAAAGGAAGCATGCACAAGCGTGTGCAAGAAAGGATGAAGCGCGATGATTAAGACGCTCAGGCGCACCATGAAGCAGGACAAGGAGCGGTCTGTCATTCCCAAAAGCGTACAACAAGCGATCCCGATCCGCGCCATCTGGCCGGACGGGATTTTTGCTGTCGGCAACAAATTCTCGAAGTCGTTCCGTTTCGCGGACATCAACTACGCTGTCGCATCGAGAGAGGACAAGGAGATGATGTTCCTTTCCTACTCCGAATTGCTTAATTCGTTTGACAGCGGCGCGACGACGAAGATTACGATTCACAATCGGCGGCTTAATCAGGCAGATGTTGAACGTTCCATTCTTATTCCGCTCCAGCACGACGGGCTGGATGTATATCGGCAGGAGTACAACGACATGTTGCTTGGTAAAGCGACGGATGGCAACACAAATGGGACGATTCAAGAGAAATACATCACCATCTCCGTGGTTAAAAAGAACGTGGATGAAGCTCGCCATTACTTCGCGCGGGTCGGCACGGAGTTGACGGCGCATTTCTCTCGTCTCGGCTCGAAATGTACCGAACTTGATGCGACTGACCGCCTGCGCATTCTGCATGACTTCTTCCGGATTGGCGAGGAAGCCGATTTTCGCTTCGACATGCAGGAGATGATGCGCAAGGGACACGATTTCAAGGATTATATTTGCCCGGACACCTTCGAGTTTGCCAAAGACCATTTTCGGATGGGCGAATACTACGGTCGGGTCATCTTTCTTCGTGATTACGCCAGCTACATCAAGGACAGCATGGTAGCCGAACTGTGCGATTTGAACCGCAACTTGCTGCTGTCGCTCGATGTGATCCCGATTCCGACCGATGAAGCTGTTCGCGAAGTGGAGAATCGACTGCTCGGCGTGGAGACGAACATTACGAATTGGCAGCGACGGCAAAACCGGAATAACAACTTTTCCGCCGTCGTTCCTTACGATATGGAGCAGCAGCGCAAGGAGAGCAAGGAATTTCTTAGCGACCTGACCACGCGCGACCAGCGGATGATGTTCGGGCTACTTACGATGGTGCATGTTGCGGACAGCAAAGAACAACTCGATAGCGATACGGAAACGTTGCTTACCACCGCTCGCAAGCATCTGTGCCAGTTTTCCACGCTCTCCTATCAGCAAATGGACGGTTTGAATACGGTGCTGCCTTATGGGCTGCGAAAGGTTCATGCTTTGCGGACACTCACAACTGAAAGCACGGCTGTATTTATCCCGTTTCGAGCGCAGGAGATCATGCATCCAGACGGCATTTATTACGGGCAAAACGTCATCAGCAAAAATATGATCGTCGCCAATCGAAAGCAACTGCTGAATGGAAACAGTTTTATCCTTGGCGTATCCGGTTCCGGTAAAAGCTTCACCGCGAAACGGGAAATCGTCAACCAGATATTGGCGAGCGATGACGACATTATCCTGATTGACCCGGAGCGGGAGTATTCCGCTCTGGTAAATGCGCTGGGTGGCGAGACGATTCACATATCTGCTACTTCGTCGAACCATATCAATGCGATGGATATGAACCGGGATTATGGCGACGGTGCCAATCCGATCATTCTTAAATCGGAATTCGTCCTGTCGTTGTGCGAGCAGTTGATCGGAGGACATCAGCTTGGAGCCAAGGAGAAGTCGCTCATCGATCGCTGTACCGCCGCTGTGTACCGCAAGTATTTGCGGAGCAACTATAAGGGACAGCCGCCGACATTGCAGGATTTTCGCGCGGAATTGCTCAAGCAAGCAGAACCTGAGGCGCAGGACATCGCGCTGGCCATTGAATTATTTACTTCCGGCAGTCTGAATACGTTCGCCCAATCGACCAACGTCAACGTCCACAATCGGCTCATTTGCTACGATATTCTCGACTTGGGCAAGCAGCTTCTTCCCATCGGCATGCTGGTTGTACTTGACAACATCTTGAATCGGATTACGCAAAATCGCGCCAGAGGCAAGAATACGTTTATCTTTATTGATGAAATCTACCTTCTGTTCCAGCACGAATATAGCGCCAACTTTCTGTTCACGCTCTGGAAACGTGTCCGAAAGTATGGCGCTTTTTGCACAGGGATTACGCAAAATGTGGACGACCTGCTGCAAAGTCATACAGCCCGCACCATGCTTGCAAACAGTGAATTCATCGTCATGCTGAATCAGGCCAGCACCGACCGGATAGAGCTTGCCGAGTTGCTCAACATTTCGGACCTGCAGCTGTCTTACATTACGAATGTTGACGCCGGGAATGGTCTGATGAAGGTCGGTAGTTCCCTTGTGCCGTTTAACGATAAGTTTCCGCGGCACACGAAACTGTATAGCCTAATGACAACGAAGCCCGGAGAGTAATGGATAAACAGCAGTAGGCGGCTGGTCGCAAACAGGATCAGCCGCTTAAGCACTAATATACATTTCTCATGGACTCTTCACCAGTAAATCTTGGCTGTTAGGAAACTTACAATGTTCTGCCGAGTATTCACATTCCATAGTTTCTATTACTTCTTACAAAACATCAATGGGCAGCTTATCCAATTCATCATTTCAAATTGCATGCTTTTTGATGCGCGGGAAAAAATCCTGTATTTACGTCTCAAAATATGGGGGAAAGTACACATGAAGCTGGGATATGGCCGTGTGTTGGCTAAAGATCAAAATCTGGAACGACAACTCGTCAAGTTCCGGGAACTTGGCGTTGATGAAAGATACATATTTGTAGACAAGCAGAGCGGCAAGGATTTTGAGCGGCCGCGCTATCAGGCAATACGTCTGATGTTAGAGAGGGCGACCTGATTTACCTGGATGCGCTGGATCGGCTGGGCCGAGATTACGACGGCATAATTGCCGAATGGAAAGCCATTACGCGGGAGATCGGCGCAGACATCGTATGTCTAGATAACGAAACGCTGTTCGATTCCCGAAAGTTCACACAAATGGGTGATTTCGGCAAAGTCATGGAGGATCAGTTTTTAAGCCTGCTGGCATATGTGGCCGAGCAGGAACGGAAAAACAACCGGCAGCGGCAGGCGGAAGGAATCGAAGTTGCCCGAGCCGATGGCGTAACGTTCGGGAGACCAAGACAGGAAATTGACGATAAGTTTATCCAGACATACCGGGAGTGGAAAGCAGGGCAAATCACGGCAACCGAGGCAATGCGAAGAATTGGTATGAAAAAACCGATGTTTTACCGGCGAGTGAGGGAGTATGAGGGAGCAAATGGACGGAACAAGCAATCGCCCATTGCTTCAAAAGACGATGCAGAGAACGGGAATCAGGGGATGGCTTGAAGCCATCCCCTGGCTATTATTCCGGTTTATTCCCTGCATTCGGGTCTGCAACAAAATTTGTCTTATAGTCTGTATACTTCAGCTCCGTTACCATGCCTGCAGAAGCATGATGCAGATCATGACAGTGGAACATCCAGTTGCCTTCATTATCTGCTTCGAATGCGACAACGTATTCTTCGCCCGGCTTCAAATTCAACGTATCCTTTATGATTGGAGATCCTTCAAGCGGTTTCCCGTTCTTGCTTAGCACTTGAAAGAAGTGACCGTGCAGGTGCATCGGATGGTCGTCAGTTTTCGAGTTATTGACAAGGCGAACCTTGACCGTATCTCCTTTTTTTACGTTTATCGGTTCGGTTTCCGGAAACGTTTTTCCATTTATGGTGTAGACCATTTCGCCGTTTTTCATTTCGGTATTCAAATTCATCGTGTATTCCAACGTGTACTTCTGATCTAACGTAAAGTTGGCTTTGCCTGCTTGGCCGTAACGGCTCATATCGACAACTGTCAGCTTCTCTACTTCATTCGCTTTGTCGGAACCGGCGGGAGCTCCTTCATAAGCAATCGTGGCTTTCATCCCTTTAACAGCAGCTTTGTCGCCGTGGTCCTCGATCAACCATTGGCCGGGATTACTGGCGACAAATTCAATATCGTAACGCTCTCCTGGAGCAATACTTACGACATTATCTTTCAGGATACCTGGATTGTTTATAGGTTGTCCGTCGGTAGCAATAACTTTGAATTCATGTCCGTGCAAATGAATTTGATGAGACAGATAGCCCGCATTGATCAAACGGATTCGAACTTTATCTCCTTCCTTAACAGGAAGCTGATCTACCAGCGAACCGGATTTTCCATTTATGGTATACAGATCGTACATGCTCATATCGTGTCCCATATTCATGGAACTATTGTCGGTCTTGGTCGAAGCTTTGTTTTCGTTCCCCATATTCATCGTACTGTAATCCATGCCCGACATGTTCATGCTAGATTTATTGTCTTTGCCATCCGAACTGCCCATATTCATTTTGCTATGATCCATTTCCGACATGTTGCCTCCGGACATATTCATGCCGGACATTTCCCCGGAGCTCATCCATTCATCGAGGACAAGTGTATAATCACGATCAAAGTCGGTACCTTCTTTCGGTTCAACGATGAATGCCCCATATAATCCGCGATCCAACTGATTTACACTATCCTGATGCGAGTGGTACCAGTAGGTGCCAGGGACATCTGCTTTAAACTCGTACGTAAACGACTGGCCTGGTTGAACGGCGTTTTGCGTTACGCCTGGAATGCCATCCATGGCGTTCGGTACAGGAACGCCGTGCCAGTGAATGGTGACTGGCTCGGGCAACTGATTTTTAAGATTGACCTTTATCGTATCTCCTTGTTTAACCCGAATTTGCGGTCCAGGAACGGAATTGTTGAACGTCCAAACCGGCAACGCTTTTCCGGGGGCTATTTCCTGATTGCTCTGGGCGGCAATCAAATTAAATTCTTTTCCCGTTAATACAACGGACTTTTCTGATTGAGTATTTGTTGATTCCGGAGTTTCCTTGGTTCCTTCCATATTCATTTTCGAATGATCCATTCCGCTCATTCCACCAATCGAACCTGAACAACCGGCCAATATAACAGATAAAGCTCCGACTGCCATTATACTTTTGAGCCTCCAACCTAGCTTCATAGCTTATTCATTCCTTTCTGTAACTGATCTTCCCATAAATCAATCATAGCCGAAGCCTGTGTAGAACTTTTGAAGAAGGAAGGAGTTCGCAGAGACAGAACGAAAACATGGGGTATGTATGGTCGAAAGAGATCGACCGTATATTAAGAGAAACAACATATTGAGAAGGCCAAGCCATTCCGGACTTGCTCTTCATTCCATGTGGTCCTTTGAATCCATGGATTTACAAGGAGACGTCTCCGCCGGTCCGATAGACCGATCATCCGGGCGGCCTTGAACAGGATTTGCCCCTTCGCAACTTTAAATGGCTTCGCCGACCTTTAAAAATCCGAACGCAATGGTTGTAAGACTGATTACTCCTTTACGCGCTGGGAAAATGTTATCTTTCTAAATTCCGAACATTGATTATTAATTTACTGCAACACCAGCGAGGTAGCGGAAGCCTGCAGGGTGATGAAATAAATAATTCTTTATGGATGACAACCGGGTTCCTTTCAACAAAGGGGAGCTGGTTTTTTATATGCGGCCAACTCCAATTTTTTTTATTTACACAGGTTCTTCATAAACGTGGGTTATACTTAAAACAAAAGAATTTCACGGGGGTGCCTTATAATATGAAAGTCATTTTATTTATGATTGGAGATTATCCTGTAAGGGCATACGGCACCATCATTGCAATCGCCATCCTTCTTTCACTTGGAGTCGCCCTGTATCTTGCCAGAGGATCGGAATATCGTAAGCATCTTTGGGATGTCGTTTTTTATGTGATTTTGGGGGCTATTGTAGGAGCACGCTTATGGGAAGTTGTTTTTTTTGAGGGAGCGTACTATTCGCGGCATCTTCTCGAATCGTTTGCGATTTGGAAAGGCGGCTTATCGATCCAAGGAGGGCTCATAGGAGGATTTGCAGCCGGTCTTATTTATTGCTGGCGTAAAAAGATTAATTTCTGGGAATTTGCAGATATCGTGGCACCGGCTATTATTTTTGGCCAGGGAGTAGGGAGAATCGCTTGTCTTTTAAATGGAGATGCCTTTGGCTCCCCGACAGGTTCGAATTTTGGGCTTGTCTATCCGCCAGGAACGATTGCGTATGAAACTTATGGTTCCCAGGCATTATGGCCTGCGGAGGTGTGGGAAGGTCAGTGGGATTTTGTTGTCTTCGGGATTTTGTTAATTTTGAAAAATCGGTCGTGGCCTCGTGGCTTTATATTCCTGTCCTATAACATCCTGTACTCGTTGGGACGTTTATTTCTGGAAACGCTTAGGAGGGATACGCCTAGATATTTATTTCATCTGAGTGCTGCGCAATGGACAAGCATCATTGTTATCCTCATTTCAATTGTGTTTATCCTGTGGAACGATCTTTCTTCAAGGAAACCTAAAACCATTTCATGACCAACTTTCTTGTCAGGCAAGAACATTTAGCGGAGGAGACGGGGTCTCCTCTGCCCTTATTCGGAGAGTCGTTATGATCAAAAAAGGGGCTGTCCTACTTCTATACGGAACAGGAATTGTATTAATCATTGCATACAAAGAATTGATCCTTTCGTGGTTGACAAACGGAGATACAGAACGCCTCCCCTGGATGATCGGGATAGCGATCCTTTTGGCCGCGGCCCCAATCGTCCCTTTCGGAATTGTTGCCGGGATCATGGGCGCTCAATATGGGCCAATCTGGGGCACATTAATCAATGTGGCCAGCTCAACGGTAGCCGGTGCTCTTCAGTTCCTAGCCGTTCGGGTCTTGTTTCAAGAATGGGGCAGGCATTTCGTCATGAAGTTTGAACGAATGGACCGATTTATGCTGGTTTTAGAGCGAAATGCGTTCCTGGCTGTTTTAACGGCCCGGCTGCTTCCGTTCGTCCCGGCACCGGCCATCAATGCAGCCGCGGCGATCAGCCAGATGAGCTTCGGCAGTTTCTTCCTTGCTACCTTGATCGGGAAAATCCCAGTGATGGTTATGTTTTCAGTCATGGGAGGCCAGTTGTTTTTTAGTTTGTCCCATGTTGCATGGACGCTGTGTATGTACGCCCTTTTTCTGATAGTCATCTATGCTTGCTATCGCTGGTATCACATGACGAGATTTTCCCAACGACAGGATTCGGATGCGGAATGAACAATCAAACAGGAAGGGGAAAATGGATAAGGGGCATCTCCATTTTCTTTTGTATCCACATATTTGTTTGGTGTGACTGGAATATATGATTTGTTTTTGGAGGTTGATTATGAAAACCGTATTGGTCGTCGATGATGAATCGAAAATTCGGGATGTGGTTGTATCCTACTTGAAAAAAGACGGTTTTCAGACCGTTGAAGCCGAAACAGGCAGAGAGGCCATTCGGCGCGTGCAAAACGAATCGATTGACTTCGTCATCCTGGACCTTATGCTTCCGGATATGGAGGGCGAGCAGGTTTGCCAAACGATTCGTCAAATCCATTCTGTTCCGATTTTGATGCTTACCGCCAAGGTTTCCGAGAACAATCGGATTAAGGGGTTATCCATGGGGGCCGACGATTACTTGATCAAGCCCTTTGACCCACGTGAAGTCGTAGCTCGGGTTCGGGCGATCCTGCGGCGTACGGACGAGTATCATTTGCTTGCGGATCGACTGGCCTTTAATCAAGGGGAACTTATCATTGATTCGTTAAAGCAGCAAGTATTTCGTGACGGCCAACCGGTGAACCTGACCCCGAATGAATATAAGCTGCTGCTTGTCCTGGCCAAGCATCCTCAACGTCACTTTTCACGAGACGAGCTTGTGGAACGCGTGCTTGGCTATGATTTTGACGGTGATAGCCGAACGATCGATCAACATGTAAAAAATATCCGGCAAAAAATAGAGGGCGACCCCAAGTCCCCAAAATATATTGTGACGGTGTATGGAACTGGCTATCGGTTTGCAGGAGGAACAACATGAATAAGCGTCTGCATACCCGTTTGGCTCTAATTATTATCGGGATTGCTGCTGGCATTGTTCTGATTTCAACCATTAGCGTTATTTTGACGACCCATTATCATTTCTCCTTGTATCAAGCGCAAGCCGGCATGACGCACGAATTACCTGAACTGAATTATCATTTAGAACAAGCGATGATGCAAACGATCATCTGGACGTGTTTCGTTGCGATTGTACTTGCCGTATTTCTCGGTTTTTATGTGGCCAAACGAATTTCGGCTCCTCTCATTCATATGACGCGAGTCGCGGAACGCATGACGGACGGGGAATGGAGTGCGAGAGTGGACATTCAAGGGAAAGATGAGCTTGCAGACTTGGGCGCATCGCTAAATACACTGGCGGAACAGTTGCAGCAGCATGAGCAACTGCGCGTCACGATGACCGAAGACATCGCGCATGAATTGCGAACCCCTTTGGCTACGCTCAAAAGCCATATGCGCGCCTTGGAAGACGGGATTTGGGAGCCTACGCCGGAGCGTATCCATTCCTGCTACGAAGAAATCGAACGATTAACGCAGCTTGTGGCCGAATTGGAAGACCTGACGCATGTGGAGTCCCCTGGTTTTCAGTTGGTGCGAAAAGAAGAATCATTGGCGGCCATCATCGAGAGAGGCGTAGAACTGGTTGCTGCGGCCTATCGTGAAAAAAACGTTCATCTACAGTGTTCCGTAAGTCCTCATATTCAGGTTTTTGTCGATCATGATCGCATGATCCAGGTACTTGTGAATCTGCTTAGCAATGCTCTGAAATTTACTCCAGAACACGGTGAAGTGCGAATTGAGGGGAATGAAGACAGCGGGCATGTTTGGATCCAAGTTCAAGACACGGGAACGGGAATCCCACAGGAGGACTTGCCCTATGTGTTCGAGCGATTTTACCGGGGTGATAAGTCTCGCAATCGGAAGACCGGAGGCAGCGGGCTGGGGTTAACCATCGTCAAGGAGTTGGTTGCAGCCCACGGCGGGGAAATTTCGGCCGAGAACCGGGAAGGTGCCGCCTTTACAATTCGGCTTCCCAAGAGACAGTAGAGCGTTCTACATCGAATCTTCAAAAGTATCGATTACACTGTTTATGACTTGATTTTTTATCGAATGGTTTGGAAATACATGGGGGACACTGAATTCAGGTCTCTTTTAGAGATGGGGTAATTTTTTTGAAAAAGATGACGATGCTTGTACTAGCGGCAGTACTATTGATCGGGACCACGGCATGCTCGAAAAACACAGAGCAAGGGCCGAATTCCAATGCGAGTACCACTTTTATGCACCTACATGGCCTTGGTTACTCCGCAGACGGAAAACGGCTTTTCATTCCCGTTCACAACGGACTACAGATATATACAGACGGATCATGGAATGAAGGTTCTGGAGAGAAGCACGATTATATGGGGTTCACCACGGTCGATGACGGATTTTACAGCAGCGGCCATCCAGCACCGGGTTCGAAGTTTAAAAATCCCTTAGGCCTAGTGAAAAGCACGAATGATGGGAAAACCATCTCGGTTCTTGCTCTTGAGGGGGAAGTCGATCTACACGGTATGACAGCCGGGTATCGTTCGCATTCGCTATACGTGGTGAACCCGGAACCTAACTCCAAAATGAAACAGTCAGGGCTGTTTTATAGCAAGGATGAAGGGAAAACCTGGACAAACAGTCCTGCAACCGGTCTCCAAGGGCAGATGACGGTAATCGCAGCTCACCCTTCTGATGCATCGATCGTTGCTGTCGGCACGACAACAGGCGCCTATCTATCGAGGGATTACGGTCAGAGGTTTACCCCAATGGTTCCGAAAAAACCGGTTTCGGCCCTGACCTTCACGGATTCCGGTAACGTAATGATAGCTACCTCCGGTCCTAATGCTTCACTGCTTGACATCAATATAGAGAGTAAACAATCGTTGGCGATCCAGACGCCAAGCAAGGATGCGATCGCCTATGTTGTCCAGAATCCGGCGAATCCGAAAGAGCTGGCCATCGCAACCGAACCAAAAGATATTTATCTCTCTACCGATCGTGGCGCTACATGGATACAGATTGCAGATAAAGGCAAAACTATCAATCGAAAATAGGAGGTTTTTAAGCATGAAAAAAGGCTTGAAAGTCGGTATTATTTCGGCGGTTACAGCACTGGCTCTGACCGGATGTTTTAACAAATCGAATTCTTCCACTCCACACGATATGAACAACATGGGCACGCAAACCGGTTCGGCACAAAGCCCGGCCAGTGCGGTATCGATGCCGTGGATTGCCTCAAAAAACACGACGCGCATCAACGCAAGTGACCCGGCGGAAGCTGCTGTGCTTGTTTCGAAAACGTTGTGGATGGCAACCAGTGATGCGAACCGTCCCGGAGGCGTCGTTCTGGCGAACCCGAAAGATTGGCAAACGACCCTCGTTAGTGCAGATTTGATTCATCACCCGAATAACGGTCCCGTTCTGTTTGTGAATAAAGACAGCGTACCAGATGTAACGCTTAACGAATTGAAAAGGCTAAAACCAATGGGGACGGACATGAATAAAGGAACCCAGGTTATATTGGTCGGGGATCTTGATCCCAAGGTAGAGGAACAAATAAAAGCGCTTGGCTACAAGACGGACAAAATTGCAGGGGGCAACCCGGCAGCCGTAGCCAGAGCCGTAGATGCTTATTATACCGCTGTCGCGATGGAAAATCCGCCTTCGGTCATCATTGGTTCTATGGACAGCGAAGAATATACGATGCCAGCAGTGAATTGGATTTCTCATATGCCTGAGCCGCTACTTTATGTTAAAAAGGATGAGGTCCCGCAAGAAACCTTGGATGCTTTAAAGACACGGGGCGGAAAAGCCAATATTTATTTGCTCGGGCCAGAATCGATTATTTCGGCCAAAGTCCAAGAACAATTGGGTCAGTACGGGAAAGTGGTTCGTATTGCGGGAAACGATCCCTATGCGAATGCCGTTGCCTTCGCCAAGTATAAAGATTCCACAACCGGTTTTGGTTGGGGGATTACAACGCCGGGTCATAACTTTTCATTCGTCAATAAAGATTCCGCAGCATTGGCACTCGCGGCGGCTCCATTCTCGCATTTAGGCAAACATGCACCGCTTCTCTGGACGGACAAGGATAAGCTACCGGATACGGTGATGGCCTATGTCATGTCTGTTCAACCGAAATATAAAAAAGAACCAACGGAAGGGCCATACAATCATGCTTGGTTAACAGGGAGCGAGGATTCGTTGACCGCCGTGGCGCAAGGGGAGATCGATTCCATGCTGGAGATCGTATCGGAGACGGGAGAAGGTCACGGTGGGCATGGCGGTGGAAATACAAAGACAGAACCGTCCCCTAAACCAAGTGAGGGCACAACCGGAGGCGGCGAAATGCCGGGCATGAAGCATTGATGATGAGGTCGAACACAAATTCCCAAAAGAAAGCAGGTGTCTGATTATGATGGGGATGATGTACGGATGGTCATGGGTCATGATGCTGTTTTGTGCATTGTTCATGGCCGCGATCATAGGTGTCGCCGTTTATATAGCGGTAAGGCTTGCTTTAAGAAAAACTCGTTTGTAGTGTATCGAATCAGCTCGTTTGGGTAAAACATAAAAGGTACAAATTTCAAATTGGGAGGTAAAACCATGTCACATGAGCAATTTCAACATTGCATTGATGAATGCATAAAATGTATGCTGGCATGCAATCACTGTTATGACGCCTGCTTGAATGAAGATCACCTTGCGGGGATGAAAGAATGCATCCGGTTGGATCGGGAGTGCGCCGACATTTGTGCCTTTGCTGCGCAAGCGATGTCCCATAACAGTTCCTATGCGAAGGAGCTTTGCCGAATTTGCGCCGATGTTTGCGAAGCATGCGGGAATGAGTGCAAAAAGCACGAGCATGAACACTGTCAGCGCTGTGCCGATGCTTGTTTCTCATGTGCAAAAGCTTGCCGAGCTATGGCGAGCTGAAACAAGGCGAAAACAGCCTATCCCACTCTGGGGATAGGCTGTTTCGGTGTTCTATCTTTTCAATTGCTTAAAGTAGCAATCTTGGTTAAACTGACGCAGTAGAAAAAATTCTGTACTCACTCATGTAGGAACTTTATTTAAGGGATATAAATTTAAAGAAGCAGAGAATGGGGAAGAAGCCGTCCAACTGTTACAAGAATATTCGGCCGGATGTCGTCAACATTGATATTTCGATGCTCGAAATGGGCACTATGGCAAATTCGGTTGTATCAGTACGGTACGTAAATCTGTTACTCTAGGCCTGTGCCGTGCTCGTTATAGGTATCCCTCCATAGACTAATGTGGAAATACGAAGACGTTCAAACACAC
>NZ_BIMD01000013.1 GCF_004000905.1 Paenibacillus humicus NBRC 102415 | reverse complement strand
GCCGATGCGGTGCTGCGCGCCGGTCGCGAGGGCGGCGTGTTCGTCGCCGGGGCCGGACGCTCCGGGCTGATGGGCCGCGCCTTCGCCATGCGGCTGGTGCATCTCGGGCTGACCGCCTATGTGGTCGGCGAGACGGTTACTCCGGGCATCGGGCCCGGCGGGCTGCTCGTCATCGGCTCGGGCTCCGGCTCTACCGCAAGCTTGCTGGCCATGGCCGCCCGCGCCGGCGAGCTTGGCGCCTCCGTTGCGCTTGTGACGACCAAGCCCGAATCTCCGATCGGAGCCTCCGCCGATCTGCTCGTCCGGCTGCCCGGAGCCGCCAAGGACGAGCAAGGGGCATCCACCATTCAGCCGATGGGAGCCCTTTTCGAGCAAGGACTGCTGCTGTTCTACGACTCCGTCGTGCTCCGGCTGATGGAGCTTCAAGAGCAGGACGGACGCCAGCTGTACGGCCGCCATGCGAACCTCGAATAGCCCATTTGCAGCTGCCCGCGCGGCGCCCCAGGCGCTGTGCGGGCTTTTTGGCATGCGGAGGCCGCGATTAGGCCCGAAGGGACAGTTGTAGTATGATTGGGGCATAGAGACGAACAGACTGGAGGCCGGTGCAATGGCCCATGAAGTGAAGGATCGCATCAACCTGAAGGAAATCAACTGCGAGAAGGAACTGACGCTCGCCGTCATCGGCGGCAAGTGGAAGCTGATCATTCTCTGGCATCTCGGCACGGACGGGACGAAGCGCTTCAGCGAGCTGAAAAAGCTGATCCCCGCCATAACGCAGAAAATGCTGACCAATCAGCTCCGCGAGCTGGAAGAGGACCGTCTGGTCGCCCGCAAAATCTATCCCGAGGTGCCGCCGCGGGTGGAATACTCCCTGACCGGCTACGGAGAAAGCCTCATGCCGGTGCTGCGCCTCATGTACGACTGGGGCCGAAAATACGGCGACGAAGTCATCGGGAACGGCCGGGGCTGGCCGGTCGAGGCTGCCGCATCGCAGCCGGCTTCGAGCCTGGACTAGACTCTGCGGGCAGGAGCGGCGGCCTGCCGCCGAGGCTGCAATGCAACCCCGGTTCGCATGATCGATGCCCAATAAGGGGACTCTATTCAACGCCCATCCTTTGAAACGTCCCGCTTGCGAACAGAGCTGCTTGTCATCCGCCCATTCAAAGGTTTCTCCAAAGAATAGGCTTTGCATGAGCTGCTTGGCCTATTGGCCATATGATGTGCCCGTAAATTCGACACCTTTTACTGGAAATTTTCTTTTTCAAAAAGGCTATGTCAACTTCTATTGTTGATTTGTGACCATAAGAAAACCGCCTTTGTGAAAAGGCGGTTAATTGGACTATCGTCTTTCGATGGCTTAATCACCTTAAGCGGCAAGGTCATCTTGCCGTCTGATATACGAGACCTATTGCTCCAGAATTGAAGGTCTTGTTTTCAATTAGCCTAAGATTGATCTTTTCCTTGAGACCTTGGAATAACGGCAATCCCTTGCCGATCAGGACAGGAGAAACCGTAATTTTATACTCATCAATCAAATCAAGCTGCATCAGGTGGTGTGCGAGCATAGGACTGCCGAGGATGACCATATCCTTGCCTGGCTGCTGCTTTAGGGTTTTGATTTCTTCCTCGACATCTTCGTTCACGAGTCTGGAATTATTCCATTCGACCTTCTCCAGCGTCGTGGAAAAAACAATTTTAGCTGTCTTTTCAATCCACTCGGCATGATCCCGTTCATGCTGCGAAGCTGATGGGTTGGAAGGCACAGATGGCCAATAATTGTGCATCATCTCGTAAGTCCCGCGCCCCCAAACGACCGTATCGGCAGTACTCAGAATTTCTTTCGCGTGTTTCTCCAAATCAGCATCGTAGGAAATCCAGCCAATGTCCATTTCGCCATTGGGCCCTTCTACAAAACCGTCCAGCGATGCGTGAAGAAAAAGAACAAGTTTTCTCATTTTCAGTTCTCCTTTGTCCAAGAGGGATATCTACAATGACTAAATTTTAACATATCCAACTTGGGTTGTTTCTTATGGATTGCCAACCTCCCATTCGTAAAGATCCACGATCAGAATTAAGGTTTAACAAAGCCTGCAGAAAACCTTTCCATTGCCAGGTGAAGTTAATTCTAAAAGGGTGCAGCATTAGAAAACGCAGAAAATGCGGACCAATCAGCTCCGCGAGCTGGAATGTCTCGACAGCCTGACAGGCCCATATCCATTATTCCTACACCAATTAATTTGCCTTGTCCGTATGCCAGAGCCAAAAATAGATCTGCCACTAGGAATCATTCTTCGATTTCAATGACGGCCATCGACAGAAGAAATGATCAAGTTTGTTCCAATGAAATAGAACGTATGATTTAAAACATGACCCTTTCTAAAAGAGTCTTTCCCCCTTAAAGCATCGTGAAGGCGCACACAAGACTACAATGTGGAATAGGCTAGAGCAAATGCGAGGAGGTTCTGGCAACTATGCATCCAACCTATCCCTATCCAATGTATGATCCCTACTGGGGACAGCGATATCTTCATCATCAGCCTTATGCGCACAGGCACGTCTATGGCCGCGACGGCTATTATCAAAGTCAAGGTCCGCACCATTACGAGAGCCAGGGCGCCCAAAGCTACAACGAACAGGGACCGCACAGCTACCAAGGCCATGTAGGCGCCTATACAGGAGGCTACGGC
This sequence comes from Paenibacillus humicus NBRC 102415, assembly GCF_004000905.1. Lineage (GTDB taxonomy): Bacteria > Bacillota > Bacilli > Paenibacillales > Paenibacillaceae > Paenibacillus_O > Paenibacillus_O humicus. Next base: position 106,977 of record NZ_BIMD01000013.1, on the reverse strand, counting down.
ATCGGCGGCCATGCGGGCGGCTTTTTTGGCGGACCCGAGCACTTCGGCCTCAAGACAGGCGTTGATGTCGGCGGTCCCGCAGCCGGACTCAATTTAGGCAGCCATCTGGGCGGGCACGGGGCAGGCGTGCAGGCGTACGGTCATCTGGGCCCTTACAAATCCGGCCTGCAGTCTGGCCTCCAATGGGGACCGCACGGCGCCTACCATCAGGCGAGCGGCCATATCGGCTCCTATGAAGCGGGTCTAAACACCGGCCTGGACTGGCAGAAATATGGACTGAACGCTCATACGACCGGGCATGTCGGTCCCTATGAGGCCGGCCTGCAGGCCGGAGCCTCTGCAGGTGGAAACGGCCATCACGGCTACGGCATGAACGTGAACGCCGGCGGCCATGTCGGCAACCTGCAGGTTGGACTCGGCGGCGGCGCTCATGTCGATTCGCAGAGCATCGGCATCGATGCCGAGTCCAGCTTGGGCAAGCACAAGCTCCACACGGGTTTCGGCTTCAATTGGGATTGACCGAGCTTGAGGCCCTTGCCAACGGCGACAAGGGCCGTTTATTTTCGTAGACAGCGGCTTCCGAGGAAGCCGGTTTGTTCTCCTTGGCAGCGGACAGCTGGCTGACCAGCCAGCCCAGATTCCCGCTGCCGGACAACGCGATCATCATCGAGAACGACGTCCCAAATCGCGAACGAGCCCGCACCATGATGAACGAACGGAAAAAATAGGGCCAGCCCGATAGCAAGCAACATGCCGCCAGGCCGGCTCTTAGTTTGGCTGCAGGGCCTGCTACGACTGCCTGGCGCCGTCATTCTCGGGAATGTATCTAAGTTCTTTGTCAACCATAGGGATAAAACAAATAGCCTCTTAATGTTGCTATGTTCTTATCTCCTTACCATCCAATCTTGTGCCAGCCGATCTTCGCGATCCGCTCCTTCTGACAGGCTATGGCTTGATCCGCATCCGGTCCGCTTGCCGCTCCCGTCAGAAGCGCCTGGGCTTCGCCTTCAAGATCGGCTCCAAGCACAATCGTCCAGGCCGCATCGTCTCCATTTGCCAATCCGTCTAAGCGGAAAGACTCCGCCGTAGGAATTCCCAATCGACGAACCCCGCATGAAGTAAGCTGCGCGAGCAAAACTTATCGACTTGTCTCCCGGTCCGGCTCTGGCGACGTCGATGAACGAAACGCCTGTGTCCTCCAGTTGGACAGCGATATCTGAAGCGATTCAGGGGTATTCCATTCGTTCATCACCGTTGCTAAAGAAATTAAGTATAGGGCGTTGTACTTAGAATGAATTTCGTCGTCATTGGTGAAGCGATGCCCGTCAAGATGACTATTTCGATTTGCAAACGCCTCAACCGCATCTCTCCACTCTCCGTAGCTGGGGGTAAGGGCAGCCAGCGCTACCGTAAAAGCAGAGCCAGCAAGTATCGACCCATCATCCACCAGCCCTCCGAGCAGGAAGCGATCATCAACGCCTAATGCGGTCCTAATTCCCATCAGACCGGCCAGTGCGCTTGAGAAGGAATTGATTCGGATCAGCGCCTTGAGGGTCGTTACCCGGCGATAAAAGAGAAAATGCAAGCGCCCGCCGTGAACTCGAAGGAGGAATCCGATTGAGCCGTTGGCTCTTCTCGATAGTCACGTAGATAAAATCCTTCATGACCTTCTGGATGACATTGGGCCGCTGCTCCTTGACGGTAAACAGGGCTGCGAGCTTTTGTTAAATCCGTAACTATGGTATCATCATTATTAGTACCTGATACTAATACTTGATACCATACCGGGAGGTTGATTGCTTATGTCTAGCAAGGCCCCGATTACGACCGGCTACCGTACATCCGCCCGCATCACCGCAGTAGGCTCCTATTTGCCGAAGCGAGTGTTGAGCAATGACGATCTGGAAAAAATAGTCGACACCAACGATGAATGGATCGTTCAGAGGACGGGAATCCGGGAACGCCGTATCGCAGCTGACGACGAATATACGAGCGGCCTGTGCTTCCATGCCGTGCGCGACCTGATCGAGCGCCACCCGGAAAAGAGCCTCGAGGATGTAGACTACATTCTTGTCGCAACGGCAACGCCTGATACTTTCTTCCCCCAGACGGCAGCTCGCGTACAAGCCGAGTTCGGCATCAAGGCAGCCGGAGCTGCGGACGTCGCGGCTGCCTGCGCAGGCTTTGTCTCCGCGTTGCAGCTCGCCGGCGGCCTTATCGCCTCCGGACTGCATCGCAAGATCCTTGTCATCGGCGCGGAAACGCTGTCGCGAATTACCGATTACACCGACCGCACGACCTGCATCCTGTTCGGAGACGGCGCGGGAGCCGTGCTTGTCGAAGCCGGAGCTGCGGACAGCAAGCCCTCCTGGCTGCACTCCTTTGCCCGCACGGATGGAGAGGACGGCCATCACTTGTACCGGTCCAGCCTGTCCCCGTCTATTGGCGAGCATTCGCTCCAGCAGTCGGGCAAAATCGTCCAGAACGGACGTGCCGTGTTCCGCTGGGCGATCAGCCGTGTTCCGGAAAGCATTCTCGAAATGCTGAATGAAGCCGGAACGGCTCCGGAAGATGTCGACTGGTTCGTGCCGCATAATCCCAATATGCGGATTCTCGATGTCGTGAGCGAGAAGACGGGCATTCCTCTCGATAAAACCATTACGACTCTGGAGCATACCGGCAATACGTCGGCTGCCTCCATCCCGCTCGCTTTAAGCGAAGGAGTCCGCAGCGGCCGCATCCGCGAAGGACAGCTGCTGCTTCTGTACGGCTTCGGCGGCGGTCTATCCCAGTCCGGCCTGCTCATTCGCTGGATGGCTTGAGCCGGAGCCAGTCCTAAAATAAGGCCACCCCTTGGGGGATGGCCTTGTTTTAGTTGATCAGGATATCCCTGCAAGGGGCAGGGATAACCTTTTTTATTTTCAATAATTGGTGATTTCATTTGTATACTGGAAGAGACGGATTGCCTTCGAGGTAGAAAGCGCAATCCAAAGGAGATTCAGACGGACTTCTCTCAAGAGGGCCGACTTGAATTTCCTTTTTTATTTCCATATTTAGGAGCCGCAAGTATACTGGAGGAGAGTCGTGAATACGGGAACGTTTTTAGACTCTCTGAGTTGGGTATTTTCGTAAACTCAACTATTCCTAGAGAATCTGTATTACAGGAGTTCTCCTCAGCAGACTACGAAGAGAATCTAAATCAACGTTTATTGATTTCAATGGGTGGAGAAATAGAGATAGATGACAAATTCTATGATGTATCCGACCAAATCTGGAATCTGGATACGGAATGTGTTGAGGATGATGGAATTAATGTAACAGTAATTGAGAGATTAAGTAGAATGACCAATCTAGATATACGGAATATACAAGATGTGTGATACGCTTCGAATTCTGTGACCTCACATAACACCCTCTTCACGCATCGGACCATAAGGCTCTCGGTCAAAATGAGGCCTTTTGGGGAAGATTATTCAGCGGACACATCCTTTGATCTAACCGCATCGCGTTCACCCTTCCGGGACTTAAGGTGTAAGGACGTCATGAATACAAGAACGTTATATGAAATCATTGCTTGATAAAAAATTGAAAAACGGAGTGATATTTTGCTTGATGCATTCACGAAGAAGAGAATTGAAAAAATACTAGACAACTATATAGATAAGAAAATTCCTGACCATTTGAAAAATGAAATTGAAATTAGATATAAATTCAGGGGAAATACAGTTACATTAAGTCAAGAATGACCAGGATATATGGGAAGACGTTTTGAATACCCGATAGCTCAAGTTAGGTTAGAAGAATCATATTGGAAATTCTATTGGAAGGACAGTAAGGATAAGTGGCATTTTGTAGATGACATAAAACCTGTTAAAGACTTTGAGAAACAATTAATGGAGATAGATAGTAGCGATACTTTTTGGGTGTAATCGAGATGGCAATGACTTCACATAACACCGTATTCACGCTTCGGGCCATTTGGCCCTCGGTCCGATAGATGAATTTCGATGAAGTCGGGTCGGGCGGACACACCTGCGAGGCTAGTTCAATCTGTGGGCTTACGCCTTTTGTCTCCAAAAGCATTTCGAGGAAGCAGATTCAGCAAACAAGATCTACGAGGTAAGTCTGGCGTCCCGTTCCCTACGGTCATTTAAGCCACTCGGGTCCGTGAATATAAGAGACGTTATGCGTAATTACTGCTTAAGGAGATATTAATTTGAATTACTTTGCTACTTTTCAAATGCCAAAGCCGGTTAATGTAAGTGGAAAATCATCTAGTATTACCAACTCTTTCGTAAATGGAATAATACCTTGCATTGTTCCCTCAGAGAGTGATGTTAAAGAATGCCTGGATATCTTGGGGCTTGATCCCTTGAATTTGAAGTGTTCTTATTGTGGAGATAACTATACTGAATGGGATCACTTTAGACCTTTAATTATTGATAAGAAACCAACAGGCTACATATCTGATATTTACAATCTAGTACCCTTATGCGGTAAATGTAATCAATCAAAGGGAAACAAACCTTGGAAAACATGGATATTGAGTAATGCGAAACTAGCCCCTAAAGCTAGGGGTATTAAGAACATTGATGAAAGAATAAAAAGACTCGAAAATTTCGAGAATTGGAAGGATGTAAAACCAATTAACCTCGAAGAGCTAGTAGACAAAGAGTTATGGAAAAAGCATTGGGAAAATTACGAGAAATTAAATCAGCTAATGAGGGAAAGTCAAATTACTTCACAAAAGATACAAAGTCAGATCAGGGAAAGATACAACTTGATAGTCAATCAGGGAAGGTAAAAACTACGCATAACACTGTATTCACGTTGCGAGCCTTCCCCCTTAGTACGGACTGATATGTACCGAGGAGAGTGAAAGACAGCCGGACAACACCTGCGAGGCTAAGTCTAACGCCCCCTTCCACACGGTAACTTAAGACACCCGGGTTCGTGAATACTAGAATGTTTCCGATACCTTTGAAAGACCATATAAGATTATATAAAGATTACACACCTAGAAACATTAGCCGCGAAAACCAGTAAGTAAGCCCCTCTTCCCCATCGCGGTCCTTCCCGTTCTTTCATTTCAACTTCTTGACACTTGAACAAAATCGTGGAGACAGAGACTCCTGCCATGCTAAAGTCTAGCGCCTCATTCCCTAAGGTCACTTAAGGCTAATGAAACACAGTAATACATAAATGCAAGATCCCCAAGGAGGCTTATATGAAGACCATTATATACATGGTTAGGCATGCCGAATCGCCATATACGGAAGGAAATGAACGAACTAGAGGACTTACCTCAAAGGGTAAGGCAGATGTTGAAAAGATCACTGAAAGGCTTAAAGATGAAGGAATTGAACTAATGATATCAAGTCCTTACAATCGAGCAATACTGAGTATAAAAGGATTGGCTGAATACTTAAGATTAGAAATCAAAACATTTGAAGATCTCAGAGAAAAATATTTTGCAGATGATATTATTAAGAATACTGAGCTGATGTCTTTAATTAGAGAGAAATTCTATGACTTTGAATACTGTTTACCTGGAGGAGAGACTAATGCTGATTGTCAAAATAGATCAATTTCAGTAATGAAAATGATATTGGAAGAACACGCAGGTAAGAAAATCGTAATTGGGACTCATGGCCTTGTAATGACTTTGATGATGAATTCTTTTGATTCAAGCTATGGATTGGACTTTTTAGATCAATTAAAGAAACCAGATATTTATAAATTGTATTTTGAAGAGTTAGAATTGAAAGAAGTAGAAAGACTGTGGAACGAATAAAGTTTTGGGAAGAGTTATCGAAGAGGACTGTGACATTTGTACCATTCGCCCCTCGATTCAGCCGAGGATTTTCAAGAAAGCAGAGCGGCCAGACAACCCAGCAAGCCTAAGTATGACGACCCGAAGGCTTCGGGCTGGTGAAAACAATAAAATGATAAAGTTCTATTTGTTCTCTTGTCATACCTAGACCAACTTAAGTTTTGCCTCTGGTTCATAAAAAGATAAATCTTCAGAAAGTAGTACTCCGGGCTTAAACTCCTCTTCAGCAATAAATGATGGATTAGAATAAACTAGGTACACCAATTGATTTCATCGATTTTTAGGGGATTAATGAATACAGAGGAATCAAAGTTCATTTCAATAAGGATCATATTGTTGACGGACTTATACTTGATGATACTACTGAAAGCAACAAAAAATATAGGACTCCAAGGGGAATCAAATTCGGTGAGTCGATCGAATCAATCATAATGAAAAACCTGGTCATACGGATGAGTCAAACAATAATTCCTCCATTACTTATTTGCTTGAAGAGTCTACAGATGGATTCGTTATTAGAAGCTCTATAGATCAAATACAAAAGAAAGATAAAGCTTTTGGTATCTCGATGAATATCGATAGAGACTATGGTATGACATTTATTATGATAGCTGATTTTGAATACTCTTTTAATCCTTATTGAATCAGATTTAGTATCGTCTAACACCCTATTCCGATGAAAAGGCGGCAGGGCTGCAGGGTGTCCCGGGATGTGTATGCGCTGTTCCCTCGCGATTGCCTCTGTGCGCTAAGGCAGCAGGAAGCGATTCGCCTCCGGCAGCGAGCCCGTCAAGCAGATCGTATTCCGGATCGAGAATGTCAGACACTGAGTGATTGCCGAAGGGAAGACGAAGAGAAAACTGGCCATCCAGACAGTTCCAAGTCCCGGCCAAGACGCTCCATCGCTTTCAATGGCGACGGAGGAGCCGATCCGACAGACGGCTCAAGAACAAAGACAGATTGTGCGGCTGCCGCCGGGTACATGCCCTTCCCCCTCCTTACTCTTCGCCATACACTGCCTCAAAGAGCCAAATGAGGGAGTGAAAGGCCCGTGCTGCCTTCCGTTACGGTTGTGATTCCGTTTTACAATTGTCCTTATATCGGCCAGGCAGTTGCCAGCGTGTTGGGACAAAGCTACACCAACATCGAGGTGATTGTCGTCGATGACGGCTCCACGATGCATCAGCATCTGCTGGACCCCTACCGTTCCCGGATTGTCTACTTGCAGAAGAGCAACGGAGGAACCGCCAGCGCGCTGAATTACGGCATGCAGCGAGCGGCAGGACGTTACGTCGCATGGCTAAGCTCGGATGATGTGTTCGTCCGCGACAAGATCGTGAATCAGGTTTCCTTCATGGAAGAGAAACGAGCTCAATTCAGCTTCACCGACTACCATACCATCAACGCAGCCAACCAGATTACGCAGTACTGCTCCACGATGAAGTTTCCCACGGAAAAGGCGTTCGTCTCCGCCCTGCTCGACTATTGCCCGATCAACGGCTGCACGGTCATGATGCTCCGAAACCTGGCCGAAGCTGTCGGCTGGTTCAATCCAGGCCTGCCCTATACGCATGACTACGACATGTGGGTCCGCATCGCGCTCAACGGCGTCGGCATGCACTTCCTGAACGAACCGCTTACCTTGTACCGGCGGCATTCGGCTATGGGAACCATCCAACGCGGCAGTCAGGTCGCAGCCGAATTCGAGTCCATGAGAGCCTATTACGCTCCCATGCTGAGACAGCGCCTTGCCGGCATGCCAGGTTAGGACTCGGCAGTTCAATTGAAATTTAAACAAGAGCCTTTCGCGTCCCTGAATCGGGATTAGCGAAAGGCTTTTTTTTCTTCTTTAGGGATGGGAGTTCTGTTCTTTCGCCAAAAGAAAGAGGTCATCCAGAAATTGGTTGAAAACCACGGCTCATTCCCCACTTCATGTTGACATGTTTACATCATTTGTTAATCTAAAGTGACTGGTAAAATCTGAGAGGAGATCACTCATGGTGAAACGTTTAAAAGCAGCCGCGGCATTTTTATTCATGGCTGTTGTCCTAATGGCTTGCAGCCATTCAAACTCAGAACAATCGGAGGCGGAATCGCTAGCAAAGGAATTTGTCGGCAAGCTGTATGCCGTGAAACATGAATCTATCCCGGAAATCGATCTCCCCGCAATTGAAGAGAAAAATAAAGAGATCCAGCCCTACGTAACGGAAAATGTATGGAACAAATTAAAAGCCAATAGTGACACGGCAATTCCCATCCGGATAGCCAAGAAAAGCCGATCGAATGTAGGTGCTGAGCTTCAAAAGGTGACGATCCAACCAACGAAAGAGGTTGAGCATTGTTTTGACTTTACCTATGACATCATGGTCAAAGTAACGAATGAAAACAACGAGGTCAAAGAATATAAGGTTCCGGGCGGAGCGACGGTGATCAAAGAAAAGGATAAATGGGCGATCAACCGCATCTGGTCCGATCCACGCGAGCTGAGCGTATATTTTAATTGAAAAAGAGCCGTTTCTCTTTGGAAGAGAACGGCTCTTTTTCGATTCATTGAATCATAATGCCAACATCGAAGCTTGCGGGCTGCCCTCCAAACTCAGACGCATCTCAGGCATCACGCTTGTCCGGCCAGCTCCTCCAGACGCTTGAACGCCTGATCCAGCTTCTCCGCCGGGATGAGGGCGTAGCGGTCGCCGATATGAATCTCTCCGGCACAGGTGTCCGGAGAAGTCTCCTTGAGGTAGGGCAGGAAAGCGACTCCTGTATCCTTCGCCGTCTGCTCCAGCAGAGCCGATGCCTGCTCCACAGGAAAGTCCAGATGCAGATGGAACATATTGGACACCGGCTGCTCCGGCACTGTGCGCATGCGGCTGCAGCGGTTGAAGCGGGAGCTGAGATTGCGGGCGCCGTCCAGATACGACTCCATCAGCGGCAGACGCTTGTCCAGATAATGCTCCGAGCTGACAATGTACGGGTAGAGGCTGATCAGATCCCCGCCATGGCGTCTTTTCCACACCTTCGATTGCTGCGCCAGATCGGCATCCCCCGCCAGAATGGCGCCGGCGATGCCGCCGATTCCCTTGTAGAAGGATACATAGACGCTGTCGAAAAGGCTGCTGATCTCGGCTTCCGAGCGGCCGTAGTAAGGAACGATCTCGAACAGGCGCGCTCCGTCCAGATGGATCGGGATGCCCTGCTCCCTGCACCAGGCGGATATGGCTTCCAGCTCCTCATAAGCAGGCAGCTGGCCCCCGATCTCGCGTTGCGGCAGCTCCAGGAGCAAGCAGCCGATTGGCTCCCCGACCGCCTGGATGTCCTCCAGCGTAATCAGACGATCCTCGCCGCCCAGAAGGATGGACCGGATTCCATGCAGCTCGTGCAGTCCCCTCTCCTCGTGGATTTCGAGGTGGCATAGCGGATGATAGGCCGCCGTGCGGTAGCCGCGGCGGTCGCACCAGATCCGAAGGGCGATCTGCTGGGCCATCGTGCCGCTCGGGAAAAATACGGCCGCTTCCTTGCCCAGCAGCTTCGCCATCTTCGCCTCGAACGCTTCGATGATTTCTCCTTTTCCATACATATCGCTGAACTGCGATCCATCTGCCTGCTTGAAAGCATCGAGCAGCACCTGCATGGAGCGCGGACCATGCCCGATGATCGGATAGTCGGCATCCTGATAGCTTTGCGACAAAGCGGAATCTTTTTTCATCCTGCAGTCTCCCCTTCCGTGTACCTTCTATGCTTGTATATCAGAAAGGGGAGGTTCGGCGCAAGAGAAGAAACAGGTGTAGAAAATGTTGCCGCGCTGCTTCTATTGGCCCAGCAGCCCCGTTCCCGCCAGCAGACGGAACAGGGCTGTCGCCGTTTCGGCTCGGCTGGCCGCTTGGCCGGGAGCGAAGCGCCCGTCCGGCAAGCCGTTCATGACTCCGCTCGCCGCCGCTTGCCGGACGTAATCGGCCGCCCATCCCGAGATGGAGCCGGCGTCGGCAAATTCGGACGCTTGCCCTGCCGCATCCCCTTGTTGAAGATGAGCAAGCGCTCTAGCCAGCACCACGGCCAGTTCTTCCCTCGTCACCCTAGCCGCCGGATGGAACGATGAATCGGCGTAGCCCTGCATGAGTCCAGCCTCGGCTGCGGCCGCAACCGCTCCTGTGTACCAGCTTCCGGCGGATACATCCTTGAACGCCGCCTTCTGTTCCGGCAGGTTCAAGTCCAATGCCCGGAGAAGCATCGCCGCGAGTTCTGCGCGTGTGACCGGCTTGTCCGGAGCGAAGCCGACTCCCGGAATACCGCTTACGATTCCTTTGGAAGCCAGGCTCCTGACCGCCCTCGCACTCCAATGTCCGTCAAGGCCGGACAATCCGGAAGGGCGGACGGCGAGCATGAAGATGCCGCTGCGGCTTGTTCTTGCCGTCAACTGCGTTTCCAGTTGATGGGATGCCGTGAGATTCGCAGGGACATAACCAGCGGAATTCAGACGTTCGTCATAACGGATGACGGCTGAATCGGTTATATTCACGATCCCTGCCTGCGAGAATGAATAGGCGAATCGGATCCAGCTGCTCGGCTCCGCTTCCTTGCGGCCGCTCGGACTGGTCAGGAAAACCCCGAATTCGACCGGCGTTCCTTGCGGTTTCCAGCCCTTGGCCAGCGAGGCCTGCATCGCCAGCCGCGCCTGGGCTTCATCCGGCTTGCGCAGCAGGAATTCAAGCGCGGTTCCCGGCGCAAGCGTGCCCGGTTGGGCGTGCAGGAATTCCGCGGCCTCTCTCGCCTTGAGCGTGACGGAGACAGCTCCATTCACGAGGTGCAGCACGAGCTCCGGCTGTCTCTTTGCCGCTTCCTCCAGCGCGCCGGCGCTGAACGAAACCTTGCCATCGCTTCCCGCAAGGACTTCCACGATGAAGAGCTTATCCGTCCATGCCTTTTCCAACGCTCCGTCTTGGATGCCCGTGCCCGGAGAAGCGGATGGCGCTGCGGTCGGAGCCAATGAAGGCGATGGAGTCCCTATCGGGCCTGTTGATGGGCTTGATGTCGGTACCGGCGTTCCCGTCGGCGTCGGCGTCGGCTCTGTCGTCACGGAATCGACGACCTGCACCGTATACGCACGTCGAATATCGCCTACCCGGACTTCGAGATCGGCGCGGCCTGCGGCGACAGCGGCAAGCTTGCCCTCCTTGAACGAAGCTACGGCTTGCGGCGAGACGGCGATCTTGGCTTGGCCCGTCACATCCGCTCCGTCCTTGTCCAGCACCTGCAGAGTTATCGCCAAGCCCGACTCCAATCGGAACGGACCGGTCTGTCCATCCGACAGCCGAACTTCAAACGGCTTCGGATTTGATGCGAAGCCGGCATTCACTTCACGGAACGTGAAATTCGGCGCGGCCGGATTGCTCACCCGGTCGATCCGCTCGCCGCGGATGATGAGATTATCCACCAGCATGGAGCCCTTCATGTCCGAGGTGATCTCCACTCCGCTCGTCCCGGCTCCGTCCAGGACGTTGTCCGTTAGCTCGACACCCTGCACGTTCTTGCCGCCATGGACGATCAAGCCGGAGTAGGTGCTGTCATAAGCGTTGTTGCCGCGAACGACAATGCGGCTGTCTCCGCCGATATCGTTCTCGCCCGCATACAGCCACAGTGCGCCGAGATTGACTCCGTACCCGGAGTCGACGCTGCCCGTGCGGATCAGCGTGTTGCGCTCCACGACGGTCGTGCCTTGGAAAGGCTCCGCCGAGAAACGGGTCGAGACGGCGATGCCGGCTCCATTCGCGATCGTATCCTTGGCGATGTTGTCCTGAATCACGTTGTCCCGGCCGCCGAACACGACGATGTTGTCGGCCAGCCAAGGCAGCGCGACCGTATTGAAGCGGGCCGTGTTGTTCACGCTCGGCGTTCTCTCCGCTCCGTTGACATCCGCAAGCTTGGCGTCGGTGAACGACCACATCGCGATGCCGTCGTCTCCCGGATACCGGATATCGCTCTGCTCCATCATGCTGTTCGACGTGCCGACAGCGAAGTTGATGCCGTCCGCCATCAGGTTGCGGATGCGCAGTCCGGCCATGTACAGGCCGTCCGTGCGCTTCTTCTCGCCGATCGGCTGCGTCAGCCACAGCCCGGCCTTCGTATGCTCGATCCAGATGTTCTGCAGCACCGAGCCCGGCCCGAACGCCCCGTGGAAAGCATTGTCGAACGCTTCGTCATCCCGGACGCTGATGCCTCCGTCGATGAGAAGGTCGTACACCTTGACCTTGCCGCCGTGGCCGTAGAATCTCGCCCCGTCCAGCTCGGTATGCCAGCTGCCGGCTCCGCGGATCACGGCATCCTGAAGGTCGATGACTTTATCCGAGAACGTGAAGACTCCCGCCGGGAACCACACGCCCTTGCCCTGCTTGCCCGCTTCCGCAAGGGCTGCCGTCAATGCGGCCGTGTCGTCCAAGCCGTCGTTCGCGGCAGCGCCGAAGTCGGTGACGGCCAGGAAGCCTTTCGGCATGGAGTAGGCCGCATCGACTTTCTCCAGATCGACCAGGTCGATCGTATAGGAAGCCGCTTCATCGCCCTCGGCTTTTTCCAGCCGAACCGTCGATCCGGCCGGAACGTCTCCGATCCGGACATGGATGTCGTCGTAGAACCGGTGCGCGCTGCCCTGCCTCGGGTCGTTGGACCACGGATAGCTGCCGTACTCCCACGCATACTTGCTGGTCAGCTCAAGCTTCTGGCGGAAGACGCCGTCGACATACAGCGAGAGCGTACGCTCGTCTCCGCTGCCGTCCTTGCTGTCCGGAATCGAATAACGGACAACGAGAGAATCGGCTTCCGCCGCCGTCTTGAATTCGATGTAATCGCCTTGCTTGTTCAGCTTGACGGCCTTTCGTCCCGAAGCTTCCGATGCCAGCTCCTTGTATTTGCGCGAAGGCCCGATGAGCCGTCCGTTCGTCTCCGCATCCTCGGCTTCGTAGCTGATGTAGTTCACCGTTGCTCCCCGGTAGGCGGGAGCCGCGCTGTCTTCAACCGTCAGGCTGTCGATCGAGGCGCCGCTTGGAAGCCCTTCGGCCGACACCGTATTGATGCCTGCGCGCAGCTTCAGCTCGAACGCGGCTTCCGCGCTGCCCGCCTGGCTCGTCAGTCGGAATGGCTGAACATCCAGTCCGTTGGCATCGATGCCGGCTGCGGCCGCTACGCTGCCGTTGTAACGGTAGCGGACCACGACCGTGTAGCTTCCGCCAGCAGGCGCGTTGACCGCGAAGCGGTAAGCTCCATCGCCATGGAAAGCATCGCTTCCCCTGTATTCGACGCTGCTCCGAACCGGCTCCAGCCGCCAGCCGGCTCCTGCCTCCGTGCCCAGCTTCAATTCCTGCTCCAGGTACATGCCCGTATCCGCGTTCCGGAGCTGCGTGTAACCGAGCTTCTCATCCAGATGCCACTGCGCGCCCGGAAGGCGCATATCCGTCGCCAAAGTCAGGCTGCCGTCCGTTCCGGCGGCCAAGTACTTGCCCGCAGCCGCATTGCGGATGAGCTTGCGGCCGTTGAAATCCTGGACGAGCCAGCGGGTCGACGCTTGTCCGGCTCCGGCCGGAACATACGCTGCGGCTCCCTCGGCATCGGCCAGCAGCTTGGAGACGTCGCCGGCGGGAGAGATTTCAACCGGACCGCCGTTGTTCTGGACCGGCGTCGACGTGTTTTTGTTCACAGGAACATCAATGGATGGAATTTCGCCGGACTCTGGATATTCGAATATCCAGCGGGACGTGCCGAAGCTGTCCGCCACCAGCCCATGCTCCGCATAACCGGCGCCGCTGGCCGAGTTGACGAGCTCGTCGCTGTAGCTGCCGTACAGGCTGCGGATGAGCCAGGCTCCTCCATCCGCCGTCCGGGAGACATCCCAGCTTGACGCTTCGGGCGCTTCTGCGCTTCCCGCCGCCTTGCTCTCGAGGAAGCTGTAGTCGCCGTTCAGCGTAAGGAAATGGCCGGTTGCGGCATTTCGGATTTTCACTCCGTCCTCTTCCTTGACGATGACCCATTGAGAGTAAGAGTTGGTTTCTTCCGGGCTGCCGTACAGCACGACGCCTCCGGCATTTTCGTACAAGTACCCTTTGCCGCCGGCAGACTTGATGCGCAGCAAGCGTCCCGCTGGAGCTTCCGCAGGAGGCAGGACTACCGGCTCCGCCGTGAACAGCGCTTCCGGCCGCTCTCCGGCTCCAGCCGCCTTGCTCAGCCTAATAGCCGGACTTGCGCCGTCGGCGCTTTGCCCCGCAAGCAGGTAGTGGCCGGCCCAGCCGCTCTTGAACGCCGTATAGACCTGATCTCCTACCGTCACATCCTGCAGGCTCCATTTGACGCTGTCCCAAGACGCATTGATGTTCGCCCGGGTTTCCGGCGATTCGGCCGGATCATCCTCCGATTCATGCCCGGCGATGTTCTCCAGGGCGACATAACGTCCGCTTCCCTGGTTTTTCAGCAGCATCTTGCCGGGGGCGCCGGAATCCTCCACATACCAGACCGCCGAGTAATCGCCTGCGTCCGCTTCCCCGTACGTGACCATGCCAACGGTCGCGCCGTTCTCCTGCGTTTCCTTCAGATACAAGCCGTCCGATCCGTTCACCTTGTACCTGAACAGCCGCTGCCGGTCCTCGGTCACCGTCAGGAATTTCCATTTCGGGCTTCCCCAGCCCGGGTTGATGACGCCGTATTCCGCATATTTGGTCAGGTTCTGGAGAGAGACGAACTTCTCCGGCTGCTTGCCGGGCTCCTTGTCCGTCACGCTGCTGATGAGGTTGGAGTTGCCTCCCGTATCCCGCACCGTCCACACGAAGCTGCGGTCCGCGTTGCTCAGGTCCGAGAGAGGGACTGACCTGAATATGGCCGTCCGGCATGTCCGAAATGTTGATATAATGGCCGGTCAGCCTGTTCTGGAACAGCTTGCGGCCCTCATGCTTGCGGATCAGCCACTGGTCGCTGGTGTCGTCCTTGGCGTTGCCGTATTTGAGCAGGCCGTCTGCCGTCTCATAGAGATAGAAGGGCTGCCAGCCGTTCTGGATGCGCACATAATGATCGGCTCCGTCGGCCGGCAAGGATGGATCGACGAGCTGCCACTGGGCGCCCAGAGAAGAAGCGTCGGCAGCGGCCTGGACCGTGCCGTCCGAGCGGCCCGTGACGAAGACGTCCCCGCCGCCTGCGGCTCCGATCGTCTGATAGTCGTCGTAGTCATCGGACAGCGTAAGCGTCCACTGGCTCTCCGGCGTGCCGAATCCGGCGTCCAGAGCAGACAGCGTGCCGCCGCTCCTCGTCAAATAGTGGCCGGTCGCCGAATTGCGGAGCCGCTTCGTTCCGTCGAAATCCTCGACAAACCATAGATAATCGGCCGCCTTCGCGGGATCTGAAGCCAGCGCGCCGTGTTTCAGAGCGCCCGCTTCCTCATAGAGATAATCCGTCGGCGAGTTCGCGTCCGTGTACGAAGCGATGCGGACCGGCTGCAGGGCCGAAGGCGAAACGATGCGCCATTGGGCCGATGGATTGCTCTTCGATCCCGGCCAGCTGTTGGACCGCGCGTCCCGGTCGTCCGGAAACTGTGCATTGAGCAGATACAAATCGAACTTGCCGTTGGCGAACGTCGCATAGCCGAGCCCGTCCGACGAGCTTTCCTGCAGCCAATCGGTGAGTCCGGGCTCGCTCGGGTCGGGATCTCCGGCTGGCATCGCCGCCCACTCCAGAGGCCCCTGCTTGATCAGATGCCCGGTCCCGCGATTTCGGATCTGGACTTTGCCCGGCACGCTGCCGGGCTCGATGTACCACTGGGCATTGAAGTCCTTGTCGCTTTTGACGCCGAAGCCGACGACGGAAGCGTCTTGCCCCGCAATCTGCCCTTCATATTCGTACAGCACCATGCCCGGATGGAATCGCGACTCGATCTGGACCGCGTCGACAGGCACGAGCATCCATTTGGGGCTTTCGAATTCCAGGTTGATATCCGAGCTCAGCTCGGCGAAGCCCAGCTGATCCTCCTCGTGGATCGCCCGCTTGCCGCTCGAGTCCGCGGCGCTCACGATGTTCATGAACCCGCTCGTCGCGGTCGGGTTGATGTGCCACTGCTCGGATTCGGAAGGATTCGCCACTTGCCGGGCCTTCAAGGCATCCCTGCGCTGCGGCGTCTCCGAAGCCGTGATGTAGTGCCCCGTCTTGCTGTTCCGGATCGAATAAGAGCCTCCAGCCGCCTCCACCTCCCAATGAGAGGATTCATCTCCCGGGCTGGTCATCCCGTACCGCACGGTGCCGTCGCTTGCCTCGTACAGATAGTTGTTCTGCCACATGTTCTTGATCCGCATCTTGCCGGCAGGAATATCACCCGCCCCATTGCCGCCTTGCGCCGCCGCTCCTGCCCCGTAAGCCGGCAGGCTGGCCAGCAGCAGCATCACTGCCATCAGCGCCGCGGCCGCAGCCCGGAATCGCTTCATTTCCGAAGACCTCCCCATCGTTTCGCTTTCTCTCTCATTGTAAGATGCAACCGTTTTCATAGACGATGTGCGTTATTAGGGGAACAAGGTGCGATTCTACGAAAAGAGGAATAAATGGCAATCTCCGCCATAGGAAGAGAAGCGGCATGGTATAATGGGGACTCTATCGGATTGCGCGATCCGTTCGTTTTCATTCGGCTTCAGGAAAGGATGGCGGCTTCAATGGTTGAGATTTCAGTCTGTCATTACGAGGCGTTCAGCACGATCCCGGGCATGGGAAATCCGGCTGGTGTCGTGCTTGAAGGTGAGGGCTTGTCCGAGCATCAAATGCTGGCGGTCGCCTCCAGGGTCGGCTTCAACGAGACCGCGTTTGTGCTGCCGTCCGACCGGTCCGATATGCGGATCCGGTACTTCACGCCAGGACATGAGGTGAATCTGTGCGGGCACGCGACGATGGCGACGCTGTGCGCGCTGACGGAGCAGGGGCGGATCGCGCCCGGCCGTTCCTTCGCCGTGGAGACCAAGGCAGGCATTCTCCCCATCCGGATCGAGCGAAGGAGCGACGGATTTCTGGACATGACGATGAGGCAGGCCGAGCCGCGCTTCGTCCCTTTTGCAGGCTCCAGGGCCGATCTGGCGAAATCGATCGGGCTTGAGGAGTCGGATCTGGACGACGAGCTGCCCGTCGTGTTCGGGAACACCGGAATTTGGACGCTCATCGTGCCGGTCAAGCAGCTGGACGCCTTTCCCCGCATGGTTCCGCGAAACGAATGGTTCCCGGACATCCTGACGGAAATGCCCCGTGCTTCCGTGCATCCCATCTGCTTGCAGACGTTCGGCTCCGGTGCGGATCTGCATGCCCGCCATTTCTCCTCCCTTTACTCCGGCACGGTCGAGGATCCCGTCACCGGCACGGCCTCGGGAGTCATGGGGGCATACTATGACGCGTATATCCGGCCCGGCGGACCGCTTCCGCTGCAGCTGGTCGTCGAGCAGGGACAGGAGATCGGACGCGACGGACGCGTGAACGTCGAGATCGGGGAAGAGGGCGTCAGCCGTTCCGTCCGCATCACCGGCACAGCCGTATTCGTCAAGGAATGGACGTTGAGCATCTGACAGCAAAAACCACCCTGGGAGTGATTAGAAATGGATACAAGCCTGTTCGACCAGCTCGACTTCGTGCGGAATCAGACGCTGGGTCGGCTGCAAGGAATCGACGAACAGTCGGCGGATGCGATTCCTCAAGGCTTCCGCAATTCCATCCGGTGGAATTCGGGCCATCTGTATGTTGTGCTGGAGCGGCTCGCGTTCCAGGCGATCGGCCTGCCCCAGCAGCTGCCGGACGGGTTCGTGGAGCAATACGAATATGGGACTTCGCCGTCGTCGATGCCGGAGTCCGCACAGGCTGCCACGATGGAGGAGCTCATTCGGCTTCTGCAGGACCAGCCAGACCGAGTCCGTGCCGGCCTTTCCGGCCGACTGCAGGAAAACGTGGCTCCTTACACCACCTCGACGGGATTCACCTTGTCCACCCCCGAGCAGTTCATCCGGCTAGCGTTGTATCATGAAGGCATGCATTTCGGCATCATTAAATCGTACCGGACTCTTCTCGGCCTGACTTGATTACCGGTCCAGCGGGAGCAGAAATGAACAGGCTGCGGGCCCCATAACCCGTTATGCTGGAAATGAAGGAGAGATCGGTTTGGATTGGCTGACGAGAATGAATCGGGCGCTGGACATCATTGAGAATAACCTCGGCGGGGAGCTGGAGCTTGGCGGACTGGCCAAGGAGGCTTGCTCCTCCCCCTTTCATTTCCAGAGAATGTTCAGCGCTCTGACGGGCTTCACGCTGGCGGAGTACATCCGCAGGCGCCGGCTGACGCTTGCCGCGCAGGAGCTTGCCCTGACGGACATCAAGGTCGTCGATGCCGCCTTGAAATACGGCTACGGAACGCCCGAAGCGTTCGCCAAGGCTTTTCGCAAAACCCACGGCGTCACGCCTTCCATGGCAAGACTGCCGGGCTCGCCGCTCGTCGCCTTTCCCAAGCTGAGCTTTCATCTATCGCTGAAGGGAGATGTGAAAATGAATTATCGCATCGAAAAGAAAGAAGCGTTCCATATTGCAGGAGCATCCATCGAGGTCGGCTGCGTCGACGGGGAGAACTTCCGCCGCATTCCGCTGTTCTGGCAGGAAAGCGCCTCCAACGGCACGATCCGCAAGATCGCTTCGCTCCAGCCTGACCGTCCCATTATGGGCGCATGCGTCGACTTCCGTCCGGACACCGATCGGTTCCGCTACATGATCGCGGTCGAAGTTCCCGCAGGAACGCTGGAGGCCGACAAGACGATCGACGGCGTGGACTTTGTGGAAAGAGAAGTTCCCGCCTCCACCTGGGCCGTCTTCACCGCCGTCGGACAGCTGCCGGATTCGATCCAGTCCGTCACCAAGCGGATCTACTCCGACTGGTTCCCTTCCTCCGGTTATGAACATGCGGGCACGGCTGATTTGGAGATCTACCTGGAAGACGGCGCGCCGCGCAAGGATTCTGTCAGCGAGATATGGGTTCCGCTGAAAAAAGCGGCGGACTGAAAGGGAAAGAACCCTTTCTCCTGAAATCCGGGAGAGAGGGTTCTTTTGTCATGCATCCGCACAGCGCTTCCGAATCTATCCGTCTTCCGGCAACGAAACGATGCCATCCGGCTGCGAAGCCAGCAGCCTCGCTTTGGATGGCCGCAGCAAATAGAAGCCGAGCGACAAACCGAACACGCTCATGACGAGCACCCCGGCAATGACCGTTGCCTGTACGGTGTACCCGTCGGCAGCCAAGCCGAACCCCGCTGTCGCCAGCATGACAAGGATCGCCTCGAAAAACCCGTTGACGCTTCCGACCCTCCCCATCATCGCGACTGGAATATGGTTCTGGTAGAACGTCGCAAAGCCCGTATTGGCGAACGCGAGAAAAAATGCCAGGATGAAGAAACCCGCAGCAGCGCCGGCAAAACCCGCCGAAAAAGCGTAGACGAGGTAGCCGAAGCTGACGCCGATCGCGCCGAAGCCGATCTGGGCGGAAGCCGCCAGCCTCTTGACGACGACGGCGTTGACGGACGCCCCGGCGATGATTCCGGCTCCCGCAATGCTGACCAGCAGGCCGTACCCGCTGTCGGATAATCCGAGCACCTTCTGCGCGAAGGCGGCCTCCAGCGAATCGACGGCCGTCGCCATGACGACCATGACAGCGCTGAACAGCAGGCAGACAATCAGGATGGCGGTGCGGCTTCGGTAAAATCCGAGGACATCCGACCAATCCTGCCTGATCATGTTCCGGTTCATGCGTACAGGCTGATCCGCAAACAACCCCTTCTCCAGATCGGGCATCAGCATCGTGACGACTGCCGAGAACAGCAATGCGGCGGCGTTGATGTAGATGGCCGACGTCGGCGAACCGGCGAGGAACAGCAGGCCGGCTGCCGCCGGACCGATCAGGAAAGCCCCCGATCCGATCAATCCGTTCAGCGAATTGAAGCGGGGCCTCTGCTCCGGCGGGATCAGCTTGGCGATGTAAGTCCCGGAGGCCGGCCCGAACAGAGAGCCTGCCATATGGATGAGAAATACGAGCCCGTAAATGTACGCGATGGAGTCGAGCAACGGCAGCAGGAAAATGAGGAAAGCCCTGACCCCATCAAGGCCGATCATCAGGCTTCGCTTGTTCATCCGGTCTATCAGGCTGCCGGACCAGGAGCTTACCGCCATGGCGGCGAGAGGACGAAGCAGGTACAGGATCGATACCGCCATAGCGGACTTCGTTGCATTCAGTATGATTACATTGAGGGCAATGAAATAAATCCAGCCGCTGATGTTCGCCACGCCGATGCCAAGCAGCAGGATAGCGGGATACTTCCATGCTTCCATACCTTTCATGCGGTTCAAGGCCGCATCTCCTCCTCGTTGTTGAATGGTTCCTTCCTTTTCTATCGTGCGAAAGCAAACAAAAAAATCCCACCCCCAAGACCTAGGTCTTGGGGGCGAGACTTGTCGTCGCGGTGCCACCCCAGTTGTGCCTCCATGTCGCCATGCAGGCCTCGTCGAGTACGGCAATCCCGGTAGGAAGGCTTATACTCCAGCTCTGTAACAGGAGCTCCCGTCACACCATCGCCCGCCGGGCAGGTTCCGATGTGAAGCTCGGAGGCTTGATTCGGCAAATCGCTATCTGCTCCTTCTCAGCTGCCGGAGCTCTCTGACCGGGCTGCACCGCCTCTTCCTACCGGCTGCGCCTGCACTCGGGCCGCAAGGAAAGCAGCATGCTTTCTTGCGGAGATAACGGATCTGCTTACTCTTCTCTTCATCGCATTTGAGCCATTTTACCAGAAACAGGAGAGAATTGTAAACACCCTGTCACCGCGGCATGACCCGCTTGACGAATGGCAGGCCTATGTATGCTTCCGGCATGAAAATCGGTCTATTCTACAGCTGAAATACAGCTCAGCCCGAGCGGCGCTAAAGAGCGTTTCCCCAGAACTAGGCTCCCCCTGCCTGAATATATTAGCATGATCCGCTAAGGAAACGAACTATTGACCGCTGAGGGAGGTTTACGCCTGTGCCTATTAAAAATGGACTTCAATATAAAGAACGACTGGATCGGAATCGGCCTGATATCCGGATCGCCGGACAGCAGGTACAAGGGAAAGTATCCGAGCATGCTGCGTTCAAAGGATTGATGGCGACCCAAGCCTCGATGTACGATATGCAGGCTGACGAATCGGCGAAGGCGAGAATGACGTTCGAGTCCCCCCTTTCGGGAGAACGCGTAGGACTTTCTTTCCTGCAGCCGAAAACAAAAAAAGACCTCGCCGCCCGAAGAGAAATGATGCAGGCTTGGGCTTATGCCCATAACGGCTTCCTCGGCAGAGCCCCCGATTATATGAACACCGCACTGATGGCCTACTCGTCCGCTGCCGGAATTTTGGAGAAGGATTATCCTCAGTTCGCAGCCAACCTTAGAAATTACTACGTATATTGCCGGGAAAACGATATTACCCTATCTCATGTCTTCATCCAGCCCAAAGCCGCCCGCCTGTCCAATTTCCTCCTTGCACTGGAAGATCCTCCGGCAGCCAGAGTCATGGAGAAAAACAAGGACGGCATCATCGTCAGGGGAGCTTTCATGCTGGATACCCAGGGAGCGACCTCGGATGAAATTCTTGTCTATCCGGCCCCTTTCCCTACCTTCCATGAAGGAGAAAGCCCTTATTCCTTTTTCTTTGCCGTGCCAAGTTGCCTGCCAGGCATCCGCTTCGTGTGCCGGGAGAGCTTCGTGGGAGGAGAATCCGCCTACGACTATCCCCTCAGTTCCAGATATGAAGAAATGGATACCCTTGTTCTTTTCGAGGATGTTCTCGTTCCGTGGGACCGCGTCTTTCTATGCGGCGACGTGAGCATGGCTAACCGCCTTTCTGAGGAAAGCCGTTTTCACACTCATGCCGCCACCCAGGTCATGTGCAAGAACATCGCCAAGACGGAGTTCTTTCTCGGGGTGGCGGAAACGATGGCGGAGACGTCGGGCATCGACCAGAACGCCCACGTGGTGGAAATGGTGAGCGAGCTCCTCGTGATTTTGGAGACGCTCAAGTCGCTTCAGCTTGCTGCCGAGAACGGTGCCAAGCGCGACAAGTGGGGAAGCATGGTGCCGGACCCCAAGCCGCTGCTTGCCGCGAATGTTTATTTTCCCAAGGTGTATCCCCGCATGATCGAGATCATCCACCTGATCGGCTCGAGCAGCGTCATCATGATTCCCTCGGAAAAGGATTTTGACGGCAAGCTGGGCGATTCATTGCAGCGTTACCTCAAAGGCGTCGGATTGGATGCCAAAAATAATGTGCAGCTGTCCAGACTGGCCTGGGAGCTGAGCGTCAGCGCATTCGGGGGCAGACAGAGCGTTTATGAGAAGTTTTTCTTCGGAAATGCCGCTACGGTGACAAACCGTCTTTACAACGGATATGAAGGAAGAGAGAAATACAAGCAGCGCATCCTAGATTTCCTGTCGGAAAAATAGCGCCATGGCTTGCCCGCAAAAAAGTCCCGCCTCAAGACGGCCGTCTTGAGGCGGGACTTTTGATTCGCGAAGCTTTACAGGCAAGGCTTCACTCCTTGATGCGGATTCAGCGCGCCATGGCTTGCCCGCTGCCGGGTGGCGGGCCGCTTAGAAGAACGTCCAGCTGCCGAACCACTTCAGGAAATGAACGGCATAATCCCGGCTGATCGTCTGTCCCGTCAGCACCGGATAGAACATCGCCATCAGCGCGGCGGCAGCGCCAAGGTAAGTCCATGTCGCGGCTTTGCCTTGCTTGGCGCCGATACGCTGCGGCAGCTGCAGCAGCACGTAGACGACACAGAGCAGCAGGAACGGCACGGTAGCGTAATAGTGATAGATGAAGGTCAGGCGCGGAATGCCGACCCACGGAAGATATTGGGACAGGAGCCCGATCGTGACGACCTGCATCGCCCGTTCTTTTCTTTTCCAGGCGGCGATGAAGGCGGCCGCGGCACAAGGAATGCCGGCCCACCAGAGCAGCGGATTGCCGAGCGACACGATGCTCGCGATCTGGCCCGGTTCCAGTCCGGAACCGGAATAATACCAGATCGGCCGGCGGATGATCGGCCACTCCCACCAGGTCGAGGCGAACGGATGGGTCGCCACCAGCTTGGAATGGTAATCGTACATGAACTTCTGGAACTCAATGACGTTTTTCAGGCCATGGCCCGGCCCGGGAACCCTCATGAACGGAATATACGTGAGGATGTAGATGACCCCGGGAACGAGGACGAAGAACAGCAGCCCCGCTCCGATCATGCCGGCGATGAAGCTCTTCTCGCTTGCGCGGCTCGGCGCGGCGTCTTCGCCCTTGCCGCCTGCCTGCTTCGCTTTTTTCTCCCTGCCGGGAACAGCTGCGGCACGGGAAGCCGCGAGATACCTTCTAACGAGCGAATAGAAGAAGATCGCCGCAAGGCCCGCTCCCGAATAGACGCCGACCCATTTGACCGAGGCTCCCAGCCCGAAGAAGATGCCGGCCAGGGCAAACGGCAGGAGCAGGCGGCGGAGCGGCGTTCCCGGCTCATTGCGCTGGAAGAACCGGTTCATGAAGTGGTAGCTCATGATGATGAACAAGACCGCATACGTATCGACGGTGCCGATTCTCGACTGCACGAGCGGCATGAAATCAAGGAAGATGAGCGCCGCCGCCAGCAGGCCGCCCTTGCGGGAGCGGAACAAGCCGCGTCCGAAAACGTACATGGCCGGGATCAGGAGCAGGCCGGCGATGCCGCCCATGACCCTCCAGCCGAACGGATTCATGCCGAACATCGCGATGCCCGCGGAAATGATGACTTTGCCGAGCGGCGGATGAGTCGTCTCGTACGGCTCGATCCGGTGCAGATGCTCATAGGCGGTACGCGAGTGATAGATTTCATCGAAGTACATGCTGTTGCGGTAGGAAGGCTTGTCCGGCACGAGCGCCTGCTCGTCGAACAGCGGCGAGCCGCCATCCGCAGCGAGAGCCAGCCTGGCGCCGTCCGGTCCGAACAATCCCGCCTCATAGACGACGGCGGTTCCGGTTCCGGTGATTCGTACGGCCTGAGCCGTCTGCCCCGCCAGCGGCACCGACTTCCACTGGAATACGGTGCCTCCGTCGAGCTTCTGCTCCACGGGAGCGTTCCAGGTCATGCCGTCGGGGGATACCGATACCTGAACGGTGCCGTCCCCGATGCCCGCATAGAGCAGCAGATGATCGACGGCCTGCGGGCCGCCCTGCACTTGCGCCGTGACATCGGATGCCGGCTGCCACGCCGTTTTGGGAGCTTTGGCATCGCCAAGCTGCCAGAACATCATGACCGCGTATACGGCGACGATGGCGAGCACAGGCCACCATTCCTTGCGCCATGGCAGAGAGGTTCTGTCCTCATACGGCTGCGGCCTGCGCTCCGCGCCTGAGATGCCGCTGCCCGCATGCGCCGCTTCCGGAAGGACGAAGGAGCCGCTTCCGGAAGCCGCAACGAGCGAACCGAGTCTCTTGCCCTGCCATGCCTGGACCGTCAAATACAGGAGGTAAGCACCTGCTGCCGTCTGGACGAGCGACACGAGCACCATGACGCCGTTGCCGTTGGCGATATAATAGTTCTCCTGCAGCGCGTCCCGGAGCACATAAGCGATGTTCGCCAGAACCGCCACAGTAAGCGTACCGTGCAGCAGCAGCAGGCGGCGGCTTCCCGAGACGAGAAACGCGGCCAAGCCGAATGCCAGCGCCGGATAGAGATACCGCTCATGCATGCCGGTCTTCAGCAGGAACACGAGGAGTGATCCGGCAAAGGCGGCCAGATAAAGGCCGCTGCGGCCTTTTTTGAAGAAGACGGCCCCCATGACGACAAGCGCCAGCGCCGCTCCGACGTTGCCCCAGACCGACAGCGGCAGCCCGAGCCAATGCTTGGCCGCATCGATTCCGTTCAGGCCGAGCAGACCATAGATGTTGAAGGCATTGAGCGTCGCGTACGGGTAGGAAGCGAACATCGCTTTGTAGTGATCCACGATCCAAAGCGGCTCCCTGCCGACGGCAAACGGAAGCAGCAGCAAGAGAACGGCGGCGATGCCGGCTCCGGCAGCCTTCAGCCACTCTTTGCCGCTTCGGCTGGAAATCAGGGCGAACAGCAGCAGCGGCAGGAAAATGACCGCTTGCGGCTTGACGAGAACCGCCGCCGCAAGCCAAGCCGCTCCTGCAGCATGGCGGCTGCGGGACAGAGCCCGCACCGCGAGAAGGACAAGCAGCGTCATGACGGAATCCGCCTGCGCCCACAGCGCAGAGTCGAACCACACGGCCGGATTGAAGATGTATAGGCCGGCCGCCATCAGGCTGACGCGCTTGCCGAACCGCTCGCGGGCAATGCCGTAAAGCAGCCAGCCGGCAGCAAGATCGGCCAGGATAGCCGGCAGCTTGACCAGCAGGATGACGCCGCCGCCGGCTCCGCTCAAGCCGAACAGATGCTTGAGCATGCCCACTACGTAGAGGACGTAAATATAACCCGGCGGGTAGTCGGCGAACACGTCGTCGCTGAAAAATCCGTTCAGGCCGACCGAGTAGGCCCGGTCCGCCCAGATCGAAAAGTCGGGGAAGTCGATCGGATGTCCCTGCATCGTCGGCGCGAGCAGCAGGCGCAGCAGCAGGCCGCCTCCGAGCAGCAGCCACAGCGCCCTGCTTCCTGCAGTATCACGTCCTTCCTTGCGGAGCCAGTCGATGGATGCTGTCGCTTCCTTCCTGGAAAAGAGAGCCCGATAAGCGATCGAAAAGGCGTACAGAAACGCCGCTCCGCCCAGAAACGCAAGAGGGATCAAATAGCCGGGAGCTTTATGCGCGGCAGCGGCCGGTTCCGCGGGTGCCGGAGCCGGGGCCGAGGAAGGGTCCAGGGAAATAACCGTCGCGCCGGCGGGAGCTTCGGCCGCCTCGGTGACGGAGACAGCCGAGAAATCGGCGGTGCCGACATTCTCGCTTCCGTAGCCGCCGAGGCGGAGCAGCACGTCCATCGTGTCCTGGGACGGCCCGGTGCGCCCGTACACCTCCAGCGGCTGCCAGGCTCCCGCCGTATCGTAGAGGGAAACCGACGTATCCACGGGACCGAGCACGGATAGATTCGCCCCGGTCTTGCCGGCTTCGGCGCCGGCAGCTCTGACATTGGCGGAGATCCGGTACAGCGTATCCGGCTTCACCGTCACGCGCTGCAGCCAGCGCGCGTCGTTCGGCTGAAGATTCTGCACCCTCAAATAACGGGCAGGCTCATCTCCCGTTCCCTGCTGCAGCGACCAGGAGGTGACCGAGTCATCGAGCTTGTAGCCATCCTTGCTCCAGCCTTGCGGCATGCTGTCCGCTCCAGCCTCGAAGCCGGGATTGGCCAGCAGCTCGTCCGCCGCATAGGCGGTCATGCGGCCTCCAAGCAGAATGACCGCTGCAGCCAGCAGCAGAAGAATCGGCCTTATGTACGTAGGCTTCAATCGTCCAACCTTCCTCTCTCAAGCTCTGCATAAGTATGTTTTTAGAGTAGCATAGATAGGGTGCCGCTGGCACGCCAAAATAAGACAAGTCCAGCCCCCAAGCCTCATCAAATCACGGAGACGATCCATCCGATCCACAAGGCGGCCGGAACGAGCAGCAGCTGAGCCAGCACCGTTCCCATAAGGCGGGAGAGCATCAGAACGCCGAAAATCCGGCTCATCTCCCCGTTCGACCGGTCCCCACTCATGACCTGGTCGGTCAGCAAGCCGATCTTCGGATCGATCAGAAGGGCGAGCATGATCGTCGCCATGCCGTTGATCAGTCCCGAGGCCTGCGAAGCCGAGGTCGAATAGGCCGTTGCATAGGTGGATGCCAGCAGCGCCGCGAGCACCCCGATCGTGTAAATGGCGGTGACGAGTCCGTTCAGCAGGACAAGCCGGTAAGGAACGCCCCCTTTTCGGATATGAGAAAACATAGAAAAACGAGGCAGCCTTAGATAATAACGGATGTTCCGCATCTTAGTCGGACTTAAAAGAACCGGCAGCAGGCGGGGAATGGAGCCAGCCTGCTCCATATGGGCGATCAGGCGCGCGGACAGCCTTACCGCGGTGGGGAACAGCACGATGGCCGGCAGCGTCCCGGCCGTCGCCGCCGCCAGAATGAATCTCATCTGGCCGGCCAGATGGAAGTCAGGATGAAGCCGCGCCCCGTCGATGATCTTGCCGGTCATCGGCGCCTGGATCATGTTGGAGGTGCGGGAAATCAGCAGCACGATGCCGGATAGCGACATGGCGACGGCCAGCTTGCGCAGCCTTACTCCAGCGAGCCTCAGCGAATAGGTCAATGTTTCGGCCATGTGGATCAGCATTGTGAAGAGGGATACGGCGGCCACTTGGGCAATCAATAGAAGCACCTCCGGCAGATCATCTCTATCCTTTACTTGACGATATCCGGAAGCAATCTGTTGCTGCCTGGACGACAAAAAAAAGAGGAGACTGCCATCCCCTCCTGCCCGGCTACTGACTGATGGGCGTCTTATTATGGACGAATTGAAGCCTGTTTTCCGCTTAAACGTCCCCAAGACAAGCCTCCCTATCCCTGCTTCTCTGCCTCATAAACCAGATGGAACCGGTAGCCCTCCAGAATGAAGCTTCCGCCGCCGTTTCCGTCCTCCTTGTATGGAATGCCGGAGGCGTACAGCCTGGAAGTGATCTCGCTCCAGTCGGCGGCGCGGTTGAAGCCGAGCGTCACGCCCACACGCGGAGGAAGCGCGATCATGCCGATCGGAATCCAGCGGCGCTTCTTCGAGACGACGACCGCGTAGGCGGTCCCGCCGACCGCGAAGGTGAACGTGTCGGTAGGCTCCCCTCGCAGCTCGAAGCCCAGGAGATGCACCAGCTTCTGCCTGAACTCCGGGACGGATTCGACCGGAAATCCGACCTCCCGGATGAAAAGAACCGGAAAATCCGCCGAAAAAGGCTTCGCAGAGCCTGCATCCCCTTCCCTGTCGGTGATGATTTCCAAAAGATGGCCGTCGCCGTCGCGGAAGTAGATGTTCTTGCCCGTCTCGTAATCATCGATGGCGCGGCCATCCTCCCATTTCAAAAAGGTCAGCTGCCGGGATTCGGCCCATTCGACTACCCGTTCGAACCGGGAATAGGGAATCGCGAAAGCAAGATGGGCGGGTGAGATCGGCTCGAACGTCTCCACAAAGGAAAGGATGCTTCGATCGGCGACCCGGAAACGGATCTCGCTGTCCGACCGGTAGACGACCGGAAGCTGCAGAAGCTCCCCGTAGAACTGCCTGACGCCCTCCAGAGACACCGTATGAAGCTGCACATTCGCATAATGAGTAATCATGGCAAAACCCTCTTCCTTTGTCGTCTTTTTCTAAAGATTTTTATTTAGTATATGGTTATCTTTAGAAAGTCGCAAATGAAGATTTCATGTTCATGTCCCTTTGATCTCAAAGAGCGCTGCAGGCTGCTGCGGCCGGCCCGGCCCGACAGGAAAAAGCCGGATCTGCGCTTGGCAGATCCGGCTTCTTTCTACATAAAGTGGAAAGCATTATTGGACTTTGATCGCGTCGTAGTACTTGGATTGCATCGTCTTGGCAGCCGCATCCAGCTTGGCTTTGAAGTCGACATCCTTCTTGGAGAATACTTCCTGGATGATGTTGGTCATCTCGGCGTAGTATTCCTGCGTGTTGTACTGGGCTTCCGGGTTGCCGTCGAGCAGCTTGTTGGATTCGGGATCGTACTTGTACACGTTGGTGTACTTGTCGTAGATCGCTTGAAGCTTCTTGCCGTATTCCGAATCCTCTTTGTAGTAGCTCATTTGCGGCGGGATATAGTACTTTTTGTCCGCTTGGCGGGCCTGGATATCCTTTTCGACCGCGCTCAGGTAGCTGTCGGAGAAGTAGTCGAACGTGATGTAGCGGAACGCCATCTCCTGCTCATCCTTCGAGGCGTTCGGGTTGATGACGAGATAGTCGCCGCCCAGAATGCCGGAATGCTTGCCGCCGGCTTCAGCCGCAGGCATCGGGTAGGTGGCGACGTCCTCAGGCTTCATGCCGCCTTGGTTGAGCGCTTGATCCAGCACGCCTTCCGCACCGGCGATGACCATGGCCGTACGCCCTTGAGCGAACGCGCCGACCGCGTCTCCCCAGCCGAGCGCCCAGTCCTTCGGAATGGCGTTGGCTTCCCAGCGCAGCTTCTGGTAGAACTGCAGCGCTTTGACGGCTGCGTCGGAGTTGAAGGCAGCCGTTACCTTGCCGCCGTCCGTCGTCTGGATCTGGCCGCCTGCTTCGAACAGGAAGTTGGTCCAGTTCCAGCCCGACTCGTTGCCTTTGCCCATCGGAGCGATGCCGGCGACGCCTTTTTTCGGATCGGCGACCGCTTTGGCCGTATTCAGCATGTCGTCCCAAGTCCAGTCGTAGGACGGGACCGCTACGCTTTTGGCCTCAAGCAGCTTTTTGTTGACGACGGTCGAGGTCGAATACCCGTTCTGGACGATGCCGAATACTTTGCCGTCCTTGACGAACTGGTTCTGCAGCGTCGGATTGATGTCGTCCTTGAACGGGTATTTGTTCCACAGATCCGTGATGTCCGCCGCCCAGCCGCGCTGCACGAGGAAGCCGGCTTCCGTCGCGAACGTGTTGAAGAACGTCGGAGCTTCGTTGGCCGCCATCTTCACGCCGATTTCGTCGACATTGTAATGCCAGTCCGATTTGACGATCGTGACGTTCGGGTATTCCTTCTGGAAGCGGGCGATCTTGTCGTCCTCGGATTTGCGCTTCTCCGTCTGGTCAGGAAGCGGATAATAGATGCTGATCGTGATTTTCTTGTTCTTGATGTCTTCCTCGGCCGGAGCGGCCGCTCCGTCATTGGAGGCGGTGTTGTTGGCCGGCTCGCTCACTGCCGGCGACGGGCTCGAAGCTCCCCCGGTATTCGCGTTGCCGCTGCCGCTGTTGCCGTTGTTGCCGTTGCCGCAGGCTCCCAGCAGAACGCTGGTCGCCACCAGGCAGCTCAGGATCGCTGTCGATTTGCGCACGTGTAACTCCCCTTTTCTTGAACATGGATAAAATGGCGTTCATCTGGAATAGCTTGCAAAACCATCATAATGGATGCGTATTCATTGTACGATGTGCGATTCTATGGTCATTATGTGTGTCGTTACGATGAAGTCAGCCTTTCACTCCGCCCAGATGCAGGCCGCGGATGATGAACCTCTGGAAGACGAGGAAGACGGCGATCGGAGGCAGCATGACGAGCGTCAGAATGGCGAATTTGATGTTGAGGTTGAGCATTTTCGCCTGGATGACGTATTTGTAGATCGCCGTCGACAGCGGATAATGGCTGTCCTTGTGCATGATGAGCGACGGCCAGAACCAGTCGTTCCATGCGGTCGAGAAGACGAAGATGGCCAGCGTCGCGAAGATCGGCAGCGACAGCGGCACGGCGATGCGGATGAAGCAGCTGAGCTCGGAAGCTCCGTCGATTCTTGCCGCCTCGAAGATTTCCATGCTGATTCCGTCGAAGAAATTTTTGAGCAGCAGCAGGAAGAACGCGTTGGCGCCGGCCGGCAGCCAGAAGGCGAAGAACGAATCCAGAAGACCGAGATCCTTCAGGTTGAGGAAGTTCGGAATCAGATAGGTCGTCGGCGGAATGAAAAGCGTGATCATGAAGAACATCTCGATGCTGCGGCGCTTCGGCACATGGAGGCGCGAGAGGCTGAAGGAAGCCGTTCCGAGCACCAGCACCGATACGATCATGTTGCCGCCGAATATGAGCAGCGTATTGCGAAGGAAGGTCGGAAGCGCGATGTAATTCCACGCCTCGTCGAAGTTGCCCCATTCCCATGTCTGCGGCAGGAAATGCGGCGGGAACGAATTGACCTCCGCGTTGTCCTTGAGTCCGTTGAAAGCCGTTGTAAGAACCGGATACACCATGGATGCCGCCATCAGGAAAATGACGACGAGCATGATGATATACCCCGCGCGGGTTCCTTTGCGCTTGAGATCGAATTCCGAAAGAATGCCTCTGTCCATGCTGCTCATGTTATCGGTCCCCTTTCCGGTCCAGGCGGTATTGAACGATCGCCAGAGCGCCAAGAACGATGAACATGAGCACGCCCATCGCGGAAGCGACACCCATATCGAGACGAGTGGTCGCATACTTGACGATAAGCAGCGCGTAGGTCAGCGTAGCCTTGACCGGACCGCCGTCCAGAATCGCCAGCTGCGACTGGTAAGCCTGCGAGGTGCCGATGATCTGCAGCACGAGCATGAGCAGGATCAGGCTGCGCAGGGAAGGCAGCGTAATATGCCAGATCCTCTGCCAGATGCCCGCTCCGTCGATCTCCGCCGCCTCGTACCAGTCCCGCGGGATGCTGAGCACGGCCGCCAGATACAGGAGCATGGCGGAGCCGAATTGCTGCCACGTCTCCATGAAGACGAGGGAGATCATCGACCACTTCGTATCGGTCAGGAAGCTGACGCCCTCTCCTCCGAACAGGCTCGTGATGCCGGCGTTGATCGGTCCGACAGGATCGTACATCCATCTCCAGAGCCCGTACAGGACGACGACCGGGATGACGTTCGGCAGGTAGGCCGCGACGCGGAACACGCCCTGGAGCCGCTTGATCTCGGAAATTCCGATGGCGAATACGATCGGGACCCAGAAGCCCATGACGAGGCATAGCGCCATATAATAGAGCGTATTTTTGACGGCGGTCCAGACGTCGGGATCGCTGAAGACCGTCCGATAATTGTCCAATCCGACGAATTCGTCGCCGTTGACGAAGTCGATATGGTAGAAGCTGTAGAAGAATCCCTTGATGATCGGCAGCCACAAAAAGAGGATGAAGATGGCGGCCGCAGGCAATAGGAACGCCAGGCCCCACCCGTATTTGCGAAGCAGGGTCCGGGCTTTGCCCCTGCCCGCCTGCGCCTGCGGCCCGGTGGCCGCAACGATGTCTTGACTCATGTTTTTCCCCGCTTTCTCCTGTTTCTTATCTTTATCTATTCATTTTAGATTCCAGGAGAAAGGGAGAACATGTGCGTATCTATGCATATCGTAGCGAATCTTACTTCTATTTTTTCAACTCGCTCGGGCTGTGCCCGTAGTACTTTTTGAAGATTTTGCTGAAATGCTCGGGTGATTCATAACCGACGCGCTCCGCGACCTCGTAGCGCCTCAGGTCGGTCGTCATGAGCAGCCGGCGCCCCTCTTCCATGCGCAGCTTGATGACGTATTCCCACAGGTTGTTCCCGGTTATTTTCTTGAACAGGTAGCTGAGGTAATTGGGACTGACGTGGTTGCGCTGCGAGACCTCGTGCAAGGTCAGCCCTTTCTGCGCGTAGTGCTCCTCGATATAGCGCTTGGAGCGCTCCACGATCAGATTGCTCTGCGCGGACAGCTCCTCGTCGCTGGCCTCCTGCTGCGGGCCGCTCCAGCTGAAGTCGCCGTAATAGAACACCTTCTGGTCCGGATGCTTGCCGCTCCAGTCCAGCGCGCGCGCCGCCTGGTCGCTGAGCATCGACAGGAATTCGGCTCCCCGGGCGATCTGGCTGATGCCGAGCGTGACCGGCAGATGGAGGTAGCTGTCGAGATTATGGTGCAGGCTGCGGCCGATCATGTCGAGCTGGTTCACCTTGCTTACCGTCGTGTCCTCATACTTGGCCTCGCTCCAGCCGATCAAGGCGCCGACCTCCCAGCCGGGGAGCAGGCAGGGAATCGGCTCCCATTCCTGCTCCAGCAGCTCGCAGGAAATATTCATCATCGCGTAGGCGAGCAAGTCCTTGTCCCTGGCGGAATAATTCCCTCCGCCGAAATCCGCGCGGATGCGGATCATGGCGAAGTAAGGTCCCGATGCGGCGATGCCGGCCTGCTCCATCAGCGCAAGTCCCTGCGCTGGTCCAGCCGGCGGCGCGACGAGCAGCTTCAGCAGGGCGGCGCTCTGGCCGCTGTCCGGCGCGCGCAGGCAGAACTGCGAGCTGGCCTTCGCCAGATAATCCTGATCCCCGGAGACGGGCTTCTCGGAATTGAGCAGCGCGTTGCGGACCGAATCCAGCAGCTGGCTGCTGTTCAGCGGCTTGATCAGGTAGTCTCTCGCTCCCAGGCGGATCGCCATCTGCGCATATTGGAACGTCTCATGGGCGGAGACGACGATCGTCTGCACCCAAGGCTTGATCAGCTTCGCCTGATGCATGAGGTCGATGCCGTTCATTCCCGGCATCTGGATGTCGGTGATCATGAGGTCGACTTCCTCCATGCGCAAATAATCCAGCGCCTCATAACCGTTGCTCGCCGTATGGATGTCGGTGATGCCAAGTCCCGCTCCCGCCAGAAGGCTGGCCAGCCCTTTGCAGATAAGCGGTTCGTCGTCCACGATCAATATTCGGTGCATGTCAATTGTCCTCCCCGTCTGATTCGATGCCTGCCTCGCTTGATTGATCCTGCTGATCCGGCAGCAGGATGCTTACCTTCGTGCCTCCGCCAGGCCTCGGCCCGATCGCCAGTCCATACGGATAGCCGTACCGCAGACGGATCCTCTGGTCGATGTTGCGGATTCCGTAGCCGATCGCCGGCGAGCTGTCCGTCTCCCCGAGCCAGCGCTCGATCGCGGCGTAATCAACGGCCTTGTAGCCGTTGTCCTCTACCGTCACCCGGATTCTCCCCTCTTCGTCCCGGACGGCAGCGACCCGGATGAGCCCGTCCTCTCCCATATGCTTGATTCCGTGGATGATCGCGTTCTCGATCAGCGGCTGCAAGGTGATCTTGGGGATGCCGATGCCTCCAAGCTCCTCCGGTACGTCCCACTCCATCTTGAAATCGGCTTCATATCTCCGCTGCTGAAGAGCGACATAGGCGGCGGCATGCTCGCGCTCCTCCCCCAGCGAGATGATCTCGCGGCCCCGGCTGAGACTGATCTTCATCAGCTTCGACAAGTCCTTGATCATCTCCGCCGATTCGGAATTGCCCTCGAGCGAGCTTTTCCAATAGATGCTCTCCAGCGTGTTGTAGAGCAGATGCGGATTGATCTGATGGTACAGAATCTGAAGCTGCGCCTCCTTCTGCCGGATCTCCATCTGATAGCGGTCATGGATGAGGCTGTTGAGCCTCCTCGCCATCCCGTAGACGGCGGAGATGAGGACGCCGACCTCGTCGCTGCG
Organism: Paenibacillus humicus NBRC 102415; assembly: GCF_004000905.1. Lineage (GTDB taxonomy): Bacteria > Bacillota > Bacilli > Paenibacillales > Paenibacillaceae > Paenibacillus_O > Paenibacillus_O humicus. The sequence goes on along the minus strand of NZ_BIMD01000013.1, from coordinate 72,992 downwards.
CGATTGCCCCGGCGTCTCCGGCACCCGCTTGCCGGGCTCGTAGCGGCGCACGAACGTCGAGAGTCGCTGCAGCGGCGTCATGAGCGAGCGCCAGAAGTAGATCATGACGATGCAGCCGAGCAGCGTATAAGCGATCGAGATGAACAGAATGACATTCTTGAGCTCCTTTTGCTGCTGGAGCAGCGATTGAACCGGGATCTCGTAGACGAGGCGCAGGTTCAGCGCATTGGCCGCGCTGACGACATAGATGTCGTCGCTGTTCACCGCATGGTAAGGCATGTCGCTTCTGGCGGATCGGGCCGCGCGGACGACCTCTTCGGGCAGCTCGACCTTGGTGCCGAGCTTGCCCTGGACGGTGGAGGACATGATCGTGCCCTGGCTGTCCGTCAGGAACATCTCGCCGTCGGGCAGATTGACCGAGCGCAGCGAGTCGACGATCTTGCTGTCCATCTTGTACGCGACCAGGACGCCGATGACGTTCCCTTCGCCGATGTTGTTGACCGCGCGGATATAGGCGAGCGTCTTCTCCTTGCTGAAGGCGGTGTTGTTGTCGATGACCTGCATGAAGCCGAGTCCCTTGTTCTCGACCGCCTTGTCGTACCAGGCCGGCTTGTTGTCGGAATTGAGGAAGTAGACGCCGTTCTGCGTCATTTGGATGGAGGGGGCGAAATAGAACTCGCTCGAGGGATCGTACACATAAAGGGAATAGTAGATCGGATTTTCTCCATCCGTTCCGGTCGAATAAACCCGCAGCAGCTTGTCCATCGCCGCGTATTTCTTGACCCGGTCCAGCACCGGTTCCAGGCTGCCCGGCACGATGGCCTGCGTCGCGGGATTCTGGATGATCGTCGTCGTGATCCGGTTGATATTGTCCATATCCTTGTCGATGATGACCAGATTCTGCTTGTTCAGCTCGGCATAGGCGTTCGTAATGTTGCGCTTCAAAATGCTTTCCGCTTTCATATTGCCGTAGACGAACAGCCCCAGAATCGGAATGGCCATCATCAAAAACAGCAGGATCATCTGCATTTTCACGCTGAGCCTGGTAAGGGGATTGTTCATGGTCCATGCCTCCGGAATAAGTCGGTATTCCCGATTATGGGACGAACGGCAGGGGAATTCAATGTTTTTTTGGCCTGGACTAAGGAAAATAAAAGCAGTGCATACTAGTCCTGTTATTCATGCACGCCTCAACGAAAGAGCTCAAAGGAGTGATGAAGCCTGACAACCTCGGTCCTTTTGGAATACGCCTGGGTGCTTCTGGTGCTGATCGGCCTGGAAGGAATTCTGGCTGCGGACAACGCGCTGGTCATCTCCATCATGGTCAAGCATCTCCCGGAAAAGGAAAGGAAAAAAGCTCTGTTCTACGGGCTCGGAGGAGCTTTCGTCTTCCGGTTCGCTTCCCTGTTCATCATCTCCTTCCTCGCTCATGTCTGGTACGTGCAGGCGCTTGGAGCCGCTTACCTGCTGTACATTGCGATCAGCCATATGGTCAAGCGGCTGTTCGTCAAGCAGGACAAGCTTAAGAAGGAGGCCGAGAAGAAGCCCGAAAACTTCTGGGTGACGGTGCTCAAGGTCGAGCTGGCCGACATCGCCTTCGCGGTCGACGCCATTCTCGCGGCTGTCGCACTGGCGATCACGCTGCCGGCGACAACGCTGCCCCGGATCGGCGGCCTCGACGGCGCCCAATTCATCCTCATCCTGACGGGCGGCATCGTCGGGCTGGTCATCATGAGGTTTGCCGCTACTTATTTCGGCAAGCTGCTGGTGGAGCGGCCCGGGCTGGAGACGGCCGCCTTCGCCATCGTCGGCTGGGTCGGCATCAAGCTAGCGGTCTACACGATCGGCCACTCCGATGTCGCCCTCATCAGCTCGAGCTTCCCGAAAAGCGGGTTGTGGAAGGGCATCTTCTGGACAGTGCTCATCCTGATCGCCGTCGTCGGCTGGTTCGCTTCCAAGCCGAAGGCAGGCAGCAGCGGCGGCAGCGACGATCGCGGCGGGCGAAGCGGCGGGCAAGGCGGCGCCAGGCAGCCGGCTTAAATCCAGAGGCTCGACTCGAATGACAGATGATCGGCGGCTGTGAATTGCGGCATCCATTTTAAACCATGAAGGGGCTGTCCCTGAAAGCCGAATGGCTTTCAGGGACAGCCCCTTTCTCATGGAACGCAGGAATCATCTGTCCAGCCACGTGCGCATCATGGTCAGCAATTGCGCGCTGTTGACCGGTTTTGTGATGTAATCCGAGCACCCGGCCTCAAGGCATAGCTCCCGATCCCCCTTCATGGCCTTCGCTGTCAGCGCAAGAACGGGAAGATCCTTGAACTCCGCCTTCTGCCGGATTGCACGGGTGGTTTCGTAACCGTCCATTCCCGGCATCATGATATCCATCAGCACGATTTCAATATCCGGCGTATGTTCCAGGATGTGCAGAGCCGTCTGGCCGTTCTCCGCCGGAATGACTTTCATGTGATGGCGCTCCAGAATGGACGTGAGAGCAAAAATGTTCCGGATATCGTCATCGACCACAAGCACTTTCTTGTACTCGATCATTTCATTGGAATGATGCAGCTTGACCAGCTTGTCCCTGGAGCCGGCAGGCAGGTTCTCTTCTTTGCGGTGCAGGAAGAGGGTGGTCTCATCGATCAGCTGGGCATTCGATTTGACCTCTTTGAGAACCGCCATCTTGACCAGCTCATCCCATTCGTTCTCTTCCGCCGGCGCGAGCTTCCTGCTCAGACGGGCCAGGATGGGAATCCTTTTGTTCCGGGCATCCTTGTGCATCTCGCGGACGAACCGGATGAGATTCATATCCTTCAAGCCGCTGTCCAGAACCACGCCGTCAAAAGCTTTGGCATTGAGCTGGTTCAATCCTTTGCGTCCCGTGTCCACGGCCGTGATCTTGAGATCCTGGCTGCCCAGCAGCTCGACGATTCCCTTGCGCTCCTGCTCGTCTTGAACGACCACCAGCAGGCTGCGGGCCTTATTGTCCGCAAACTGGCTCAAGCGATCCAGCGCGTTCTCCAGCTCTTCGTTCGTCACCGGTTTGCGGAAGTAATCGAACACTCCCTTCTGCAGCAGGAGCACCTCGTCCTCGTCGACGGTCATGACGCAGATCGGAATATGCCGCACCTTGATATCGTTCTTCAGCTGCTCGAGCACCAGCCAGCCGTCGGTGTCCCTCAGATGCAGATCCAGCGTGATCGCGATCGGCTTGTACTTGTGAACGAGTTCCAGGGCGTCCAGGCCGCCGGAACTAATGACCGCCTTGATTCCTTTCTTTCGGAGGAGATCGAGAATGATCTCATTGAACTTCTGGTCATCCTCCACGATCAGGAACACGCGGTCTCCAGGCTCGATGCGGTCCCTGTCGTCCATCAAGGAGTCATCCGCCGGCCGGGACAGGCTGCTTCTGCGTTTGGGCGGAGTGATGTCGATCACCTCGGGAGCATGCGGCTTGCGGGGCTCCGGCTCCGTGTATTCCGCTTCCGTAGGAAGGTAAAGATTAAATACGCTTCCCTGGTTCACTTCGCTAAACAGGGTGATCTCTCCGCCCAGCATCTCGGCTATCTCCCTGGAGATGGCAAGCCCCAGTCCCGTTCCTCCGTATTCCCGGTTCGTGCTGCCGTCCGCCTGCTGGAAGGCTTCGAAGATGATCTGCTGCTTTTCGGGCGGAATTCCGATTCCGGTATCGCTGACGGTGAAGCAGAGGACCGTCTTGGCATGGTTCAGCGAGTCGTTTTCCAGGTTCCAGCCCCCGCTCGCTTTTTTGACCTGGAGCATGATCTGTCCCTGCTCCGTGAATTTGAAGGCGTTGGAAAGCAAATTCTTCAAAATCTGCTGAAGCCGCTTGAAGTCCGTGAGGATGCTCGCCGGCACGCCGGATTCGACCTTGATCCGGTAGTCCAGCTTCTTGGCGTCCACCATGTGGCGGAAGGTCCGGTCAAGCCCGTCTGTCAGCTCCGCCAGCGAGACTTCGCTGTAATCCGGCGTAACGGTGCCCGATTCGATCTTCGACAGATCCAGAATGTCGTTGATCAGATTGAGCAGCTCGAGTCCGGAGTCCTGGATCGTCTTCGCGAACTTCACCTGGATCTCGTGAAGGTTCTCATCCGGATTCTCGGCCAGCTGCTCGGCCAGCAGCAGCAGGGAGTTGAGAGGGGTGCGGAGCTCATGCGACATGTTGGCCAGGAATTCGGATTTGTACTTGGATGTGAGGGCCAGCTGCTCCGCCTTCTCCTCCAGATACCGTTTGGCCACTTCGACCTCATGGTTCTTGCTCTCCACTTCCGCCTTCTGCAGCACGAGCAGCTTCGCCTTGTCCTCGAGCTCGTCGTTCGTGTTGCGCAGCTCCATCTGCTGCTTCTGAAGCTCTTCGGTGAGGGACTGCGACTGAATCAGCAGCTCCTCCGTACGCTGGTTCGCCTGCATCGTGTTGATCACGATGCCGATGGATTCCGTCAGCTGGTCCAGGAAGGCGATGTCGATATCGCTGTAGAGACGGAAGGAAGCGAGCTCCAGAATCGCCAGCACCTGGTCCTCGAAGATGATCGGCAGCAAGACGATGTTGAGAGGTGTCGCTTCTCCCAGAGCGGACGAAATCACGACATAGTCGCCCGGCACGTTGGTCAGCAGGATCCGCTGCTTCTCGATCAGGCACTGGCCGACCAGCCCCTGTCCGGCCCGGAATTCGTTCGCCAGATGCTTGCGGGTCTGGTAGGCATAGCTCGCGAACAGCTTCAGCACCGGCTCGCCGCCGACCGGTTCGTTGATGTAGAAGACGCCATGCTGCATCGATACGAGCGGAGCCAGCTCCGACAGGATCATGCGGCTGACGGCATACAGATCCCTTTGCCCCTGCAGCAGCCGCGAAAACTTGGCGAGGTTGGTCTTGAGCCAGTCCTGCTCCGTATTGATTCGGGTCGTCTCCTTCAGGTTCCGGATCATTTCATTGATGTTGTCCTTCAGCGTCGCGACTTCTCCGGATGCGGACACGTCGATGGCGCGCGACAGATCGCCGTTGGTCACCGCGGTCGCGACGTTGGTGATGGCGCGCACCTGGGTGGTCAGCGTGCTCGCCATGTAGTTGACGTTGTCGGTGAGATCGCGCCAGGTGCCGGCTGCGCCCGGCACGCTCGCTTGGCCGCCCAGCTTGCCTTCGGCGCCTACCTCCCGCGCCACGGTGGTCACCTGGTCGGCGAAGGTGGCCAGCGTCTCGATCATATTGTTGATCGTATCCGTCAGCTCGGCGATTTCGCCCTTGGCTTCCACGGTAAGCTTCTGCTTCAGGTTGCCGTTCGCCACCGCAGTGACGACCTTGGCGATCCCGCGCACCTGATCCGTCAGGTTCGTCGCCATGATATTGACGTTATCGGTGAGGTCCTTCCAGATTCCGCCGACGCCGCGCACCTGGGCTTGTCCGCCCAGCTTGCCGTCCGTGCCGACCTCCCGCGCCACCCGCGTAACCTCGGAGGCGAACGAATTGAGCTGGTCCACCATCGTGTTGATCGTGTTCTTCAGCTCCAGCAGCTCGCCTTTGACGTCGACCGTGATTTTCTTGGACAGGTCGCCGTTCGCGACGGCCGTCGTCACGCCGGCAATGTTGCGCATCTGGACCGTCAGGTTGCTGGCCATGTAGTTGACCGTATCGGTCAGATCCTTCCAGGTGCCGGACACATCCTTCACTTCAGCCTGCGCGCCGAGCTTGCCGTCCGTGCCGACCTCGCGAGCTACGCGCGTAACCTCGGAGGCGAAGGTCGAGAGCTGGTCCACCATCGTATTGATGGTGTTTTTCAGCTCCAGGATCTCGCCTTTGACATCGACGGTGATCTTCTTGGACAGATCGCCCTTCGCGACCGCCGTCGTGACGTCCGCGATGTTGCGCACCTGGTCCGTCAGATTCCGGGCCATGTTATTGACGCTTTCGGTCAAGTCCTTCCAGGTGCCGCCGACCCCTTTGACCTGCGCTTGCCCGCCCAGCTTTCCGTCCGTCCCGACCTCGCGCGCCACCCGCGTCACCTCGGAGGAGAACATCGAGAGCTGGTCTACCATTGTGTTGATCGTGATCTTGAGCTCCAGGATCTCGCCCTGCACATCCGCCGTAATTTTCTTGGACAGATCGCCGTTCGCGACAGCCGTCGTCACGACCGCGATGTTGCGCACCTGGTTGGTCAAGTTCGAAGCCATGTAATTGACGCTCTCGGTCAAATCGCGCCAGGTGCCTGCAACGCCCTTGACCTGGGCTTGTCCGCCCAGCATGCCCTCGGTGCCGACCTCCCGTGCGACCCGCGTCACCTCGGAGGCGAAGGTAGAGAGCTGCTCCACCATCGTGTTGATCGTATTCTTGAGCTCCAGGATCTCGCCTTTCGCGTTGACAGTGATTTGCTTGGACAGATCGCCTTTGGCGACAGCTGTCGTCACCTCGGCGATATTGCGAACTTGATCAGTCAGCGTGCCGGCCATGAAGTTGACGCTGTCGGTAAGATCCTTCCAGGTGCCGGATACCCCTTTGACATCCGCCTGCCCGCCGAGGATTCCTTCCGTCGACACCTCGCGCGCAACCCGCGTCACCTCCGAGGCGAAGTTGCTGAGCTGATCCACCATGATATTGATCGTGCTCTTCAGCTGGAGGATCTCGCCTTTGGCGTCGACGGTTATCGTCTTCGACAAGTCGCCCTTCGCGACCGCGGTCGTCACCTCTGCGATGTTGCGCACCTGGTTGGTCAGGTTGGAAGCCATGTAGTTGACGCTTTCAGTCAGATCCCGCCAGGTGCCGGAGACGCCTTTGACATCCGCCTGTCCGCCGAGAATCCCTTCCGTGCCGACCTCGCGCGCCATCCGGGTCACCTCGGAAGCAAACGTCGACAACTGATCCACCATCGTGTTGATCGTGTTCTTCAATTCCAGAATCTCGCCCTGCACATCCGCGGTGATCTTCTTCGACAGGTCGCCGTTTGCGACCGCCGTGGTGACGACCGCGATGTTGCGCACCTGGTTGGTCAGATTGGAAGCCATGTAGTTGACGCTCTCGGTCAAATCCCGCCAGGTGCCGGATACGCCCTTGACATCCGCCTGCCCGCCGAGCTTGCCCTCCGTGCCGACCTCGCGAGCCACGCGGGTCACCTCGGAGGAGAACATGGAGAGCTGGTCCACCATCGTATTGATCGTATTCTTGAGCTCCTGAATCTCTCCACGCGCACTGACCGTGATCTGCTTCGACAGATCTCCGTTTGCGACGGCAGTGGTGACCGCCGCGATATTGCGCACTTGATCCGTCAGGTTGGTCGCCATGTAATTCACGCTGTCGGTCAGATCTTTCCAAGTGCCCGATACGCCTTTGACGTCCGCCTGGCCGCCCAGAATTCCTTCCGTGCCGACCTCGCGCGCCACGCGGGTCACCTCGGAGGCGAAGGTGCTGAGCTGATTCACCATCATATTGATGTTGCTCGCCGTTCTCTGGAATTCGCCGGTAAGCGGCCGTCCCTCGATTTCCAGCTCCACCTTCTGGGACAGGTCGCCTTTGGCAACGGCGTTGATGACCCGAACCATCTCGCTCGTCGGCTGGATCAAGTCGATGACGAGGCCGTTCAGCGAGTCGGTGATCGTTTCCCAGGAACCGCCCAGATTTTTCTGCACGAACCTTTTCGAGAGATTCCCTTCCTTTCCGACCACCTTGGCTACAGTCTGGACTTCAGACACCAGGCCCTCATGAATATCCATGATTTCATTGAACGTATCCGCCACCTTGCCGGCCACGCCCGTGCGGTCATACGGCATCCGGTAGGAGAAGTTGCCCTTCTTCATCGCCATCAAGGCGTTGAGCAGCTCGCCGCCGTCGATTCGGCCGTCGCTGGATCCGTTGTTCACGTTTTGCTCGCTCATGTCCTCAACCCTGCCCCTTTATCCAGTCATAGTTTTGAATGGCCGGTTTCCCGACGTCCAATCGGTCCGGCTTGACGATGAGATCATCCATGCCCTTGTCGTGCGGCATCATTTCTTTGAAGCGTATTCCGAATCCTCCTGAGGATGAACGTCGTCATGCCGGAACGGCTTGACGACTGTCGTAAAAATAATGGTCGTGCCGGGTTCATGCGACGGTTCTACCCGGATCGTGCCGCCCATGAGCTCGACCAGGGATTTGCTGATCGATAATCCGAGGCCCGTGCCGTCGAACATCCGGGTTGTCGAGGCATCCAGCTGGGAGAACGGCTGAAACAGCTCGTCGACCTTGTCCGGAGGGATTCCGATTCCGGTATCCATGATCCTGAATTCAAGCAAAAGGGAATCAGCCGTCTCCTCCAGCTTGTCCACCCTTATGCATACGCCGCCTTCATGGGTGAACTTGACGGCATTGCCGACCAGATTGTTCAGCACCTGCCGGAGACGGTTGACATCTCCCTTCAAATAAGAAGGCAGAGACGGATCCATGAAGACTTTTATTTCCAGGTCCCGTTCCCTGGTTTTGGCCGTGAACAGGTCCATCGTCTCCATCAAGCAGTGCTGGAGGGAAAAAGCCTCTTCTTCCAGTTCCATCTTTCCGGATTCGATTCTGGAGAATTCGAGAATATGGTTGATGACAGAGAGCAGGGCATGACCGCTAGTGTGGATGATGCCGGCCATCTCGGTAAATTCCTCCGGCAAATCGGAGGCGAGAAGCAGATCGGACATGCCGATGATTCCATTTAGCGGAGTCCGCATCTCATGGCTCATCATGGCCAGGAATTCCGACTTCACGCGGGAGGCGAGCTCCGCCGTCTCCTTCGCCTGACTGAGCGCCAGATTGGCTTTCTCCAGCTGCCTCGTCTGGTTCTTCAACGTTTCACTTTGAATCTGGAGGGTCTTGTTCGCTTCATACATGCTGACGTAGCCCTCGATTTTGGATTTGAAGATCTGCGGAACGAAGGGCTTCGTCATATAATCCATCGCGCCTACGGAATAGCCGGCGAAGATGTGCTCCATCTTATTGCTCGTGGCCGTCATGAAGATGATCGGCACGAATTTGGTCTTCTCCCGGGTCCGGATGAGGCTGGCCGTCTCGATCCCGTCCATCCCCGGCATCTGCACAGCCATGACAATGACGGCAAACTCCTCTTCCAGCAAACATCGCAAAGCTTCCATACCGGAATAGGCCCGGACCAGACGATAGGGTTCTCCGACGAGAACCGCCTCAATGGCCACCAGGTTTTCCGGATGATCGTCTACGAGCAGGATATTGATGGGAAAATCCATGAGGCCCCTCGCTTTCCGACTTTTGGAGTAACGGGCTTTTATTTCGACAAAATAGGATAAGATAACTCCGATTATATCGGATAAACTCTCAATTAGGAAAATGGTTTCCCGCTAGTTTCGATTTTTTTATTTCTCGCTCCAACGGGACGAAGTAGCAACGAAAAAAAACGGGATGAAGCCGATTTCCGCTCGGTTTCATCCCGTTTGATTTTTTCGGCTTCTCCAGCATGAGAAGGAGAATCTCCATCCGATGTTCATCTCTTCAGCGCGCGGCGCGCCTCCTCCAGCGTGTCCGAGCAGGACTGCTCCAAAGAGATGCCCGCGCTCCAGCCGAGAGCCGCCAAGGCCGAGGCATCCGCAGGCGGAGGAGACGCAGCCTCGCTGTCTCCAGCCTGAATCTCCAGCGGGCAAGCCGCTAGGCTGTGGTACAGATCGGCCAGCTCCCCGAGAGATCGCATCCGGCCGGACCCCATGGCGTAGGTCGCCCCGGAGAGGCCGCCCCGCAGGATGGCTTCATACCCCCGCACCGCATCGCGGACATCGAGGAAATCCCGCTTCTCGGTCCGAGAGGAGAGCGGGAACGGGAGCGGAGGCTCCTCTCCCTCCGCCGCAGCCTTCTCGCAAGCAGCCGCGTACCGGGCGAGCAGAGCGTTAAGGCCGCCGGAGGGCCCGGGCCCGATAAGATTGCAAGGTTCCGCGGCGATGATGTCCATGCCGTACATGGAATGCCAGCTGAGGGCGGCGGCTCTTTGGAACGTCTTGCTCAGGCTGTAGGGATGGGGCGGCCGGGGCGGTCCGTCCTCCGGCAGCCTGTAGCCGAGCATGGAGCCGGCGACGATGATCCTGCAGGAGGGAGCGGACAGCCGGACGGCTTCCAGCAGATGCACCGTGCCCATCAGATTGGCTTCCAGATAGCCTGCGGGATCCTTCCAGGAGGCGCCGGCATGATTGGCTCCCGCCAGATGCAGCACCGCGTCGGGCGAAATCTTGGCGATGGACTTCGCTACGGCCTGGCGGTCGGCCAAATCGCAGCCGACGACCGTGCAGCCGGCCGCCGCCTCCGGCGGCGCGGAGCCCGGCCGGATCATGGCGGCCACCGCATATCCCTCTGCTTCTGTAAAATGCTTTACCGCATGGCGGCCGCAGTACCCGCCTGCACCGGTCACCAGAAGGCGCAGCGGACGCCTCTGCCGGACCATCTCCTCCATGCCGCTTCCCCCTTCGTTCAAGCGGTCCATCGCTTTCCTCGAGCCGAGGCGCGACCGCCGGGCCCGGCGGTCAGAGCCGCCGTTTCTCCCACTCCGCCATCTCTGCCACCATGTCCGCTATGCTTGGGGCCTTGTAGTCCCAGTCGGTGCGCACAGCGGTGAGGGTCCGGTCGATGAAAGGCTCGGCAGACGCCGTAATTTCAATGTCCGTGCGGCCGTAGGCCTGCTTGAACATTTCCAGCATTTCCAGCTTGCTCGCCGGAGCCGCAGCCAGCAGATGCACGAGGCCGCCGATCTCCGGCCGGGAAGCCGCATACTCGACCGCCTTCGCGAGCTCCAGCGTCGTCACTCCGTTCCAGTATACGCGGCTGTATCCCGATACCGAACCTTTCTGATCCAGAAACCACTTCAGCAGGCCGATTCCGGCAGGATTGGCATCCGGGCCGATGATGGACGTGCGGATCGTCAGATGCCCGGAGCCGCGCAGCTCCCCGAGAGCCTTCGAGAGGGCGTACACGCTTTTGCCGTCCGGAATATCGTGCTCGCTGTACCCGCCCCGGTCTCCCTCGAAGACGCAGTCGGAGCTGATGTGGATCAGCCTCGCCCCGATCTCCGAGGCGGCGAAAGCAAGCCAGTGGGGAAGCAGCCCGTTCACGATATAAGCCTCGAGCGGATGATCCTCTGCGTCTCGGTTGAGCTTGCCTACGCAGTTGACGACGAGATCCGGGCGCTGGGATTCCATCACGCTCCGGACGGCTTCCAGATCGGAGGCCTCCAGCTGGAGCGAGCCGCCGCGGCCGTCGCGGGTCGTCCAGACGACTTCAAACCCTGGGCGGCGGCGGAAATAGTCGACCATCATCGAGCCTGCCATTCCGCCGCCTCCGATGATGAGCAGCTTCATGAGAGGAAGCCGCCCCGCTTCAGCATATCCTGGATTTCCTGCTTGTTCATGAGATTCTCGCTCGAGCAGAAGCTGTCGAAGGCGACCGCTTCATAAGAGGCGTAATGCTCTTGCAGGCCGGGAATATCGAGCGGAGGCAGGATGACGAGGTATTCCTTGTCGTAGATGACGGTGCTCTTGCTTTCGAATTCGGTGAGCAGGATTTCATGCAGCTTTTCTCCGGGACGGATGCCGGTCTCGATAACGTCGGCTTTGACGCCGATATCCTCCATCAGCACCTCGGCCAGCTCCTCGATGCGGCAGGTCGGCATCGTCATGACGAAGATTTCGCCTCCGAGGCTTTCCTCCGACGCCTTGAACAGGAGCGAGATCGCATCCTGGAGCGTCAGGAAAAAGCGCGTCATGCGGCGGTCGGTCAGGCGGACCTGGCCTTTGCTGCGGATCTGGTTCGTGAACAGGTGGATGACGCTTCCGTTCGTGCCCAGCACATTGCCGCCGCGCACGCAAACGAACTTCGTATCGGTGTGAAGCAGGTTCGCGTACACGATCAGCTTCTCTCCGATCGCCTTGGTCATGCCGTAGAAATTCGACGGATTGGCCGCCTTGTCGGTCGAAATATAGATGACGCGCTTCACTTTGTTCGCGGTTGCCGCCTCGATGACGTTCTGCGTGCCGAGCACGTTGGTCTTGAGCGCTTCATAGGGCTGCTCCTCGCAGACCGGCACATGCTTGAGCGCGGCCAGGTGGAAGACGTAGTCTACGCCCATCGTCGCCTTCGTCAGCGCATCCAGGTCGCGGATGTCGCCGATCCGGAACGTCAGACGGGAATCCTCGAACGTGCGGCTCATCGTCACCTGGGCGGATTCGCTGCGGGAGAACACGACGATTTCCTTCGGATTTTGCGGCAGCAGCTGGCGAATCAGCTCATACCCCCAGGAACCGGTGCCTCCGGTAACGAGAATACGCGAGTTTTCAAACATTCCATTTCCCTCCAAGCAAATATTTCACTACGATGTCGGATACGTCGGGGGACTGATGGCCTGCCGGAATGGTCCAGCTTGGCGGAAGAGAAGTCATGACCTCGACGGCATCCGCGATATTGCCGGCACGGAGGCCGCTGACGGCGTTGCTGCCGCAGTCCACCGTCTCGGGCCGCTCCGTCGTATTGCGGATCGTGACGGTCGGGACGCCGAGCAAGGCAGCATTCCTCCTGCACGGTGCCGCTGTCCGATACGGCGCACCAGGCGCTCTGCTCCAGCCGGACGAAGTCGAAGAAGCCGAACGGCTCATGGAATTCCACGAGCGGATGGGGAGAGACCGCCGTACCGCCGGATTCGATGCGGGATCGGGTGCGGGGATGGATGCTGCAGACGAGCCGCTTGCCGCTGCGGTCCGCGATCAGATTCAAGCCTTCGAGGATGCCGTCGAGATGGGCGGGCACGTCCACGTTCTCGGCGCGGTGGGTCGTGACGAGGACATACTCCTTCTCCAGCAGTCCGAGCCGCTCCAGAATGCGGCTTGCGGCGATCCGGTCCTTGTAATGCTCCATCACTTCATGAATCGGATTGCCGGTCCGGACGATCCGGTTCGCCGGGAAGCCCTCGCGCAGCAGATTGCTCTTGCTGTACTCCGTATACGGCATGTTGATGGTCGACACGGAATCGATGATCCGCCTGTTCTTCTCTTCCGGCACGGTCAGGTCGTAACACCGGTTGCCCGCTTCCATATGCACGACCGGGATGCCCATCCGCTCTGCGACGATCGCGCACAGCGCGCTGTTGGTGTCGCCGAGCAGCAGCACGACATCGGGCTTCTCCAGCCGGAGCAGCCGCTCCATCTCGCCGAACATGAGCGACAGCTGTCCTCCGAGGGAATGGCTGCCTCCCGACATGATATGGTCGGGCTTGCGGATTCCCATCTCTTCAAAAAAGACATCATTCAGCGAAGCCGTATAATTCTGGCCCGTATGGACCAATACATGGCTTGCCGCCAGCCGGTCCAGCTTGCCGATAATGAGGCTCAGCCGGATGATCTCCGGCCGCGTGCCGAGTACGGTCATTACGCGCACGTCATAGTTCCGCCTTTCTGCCATTCGTAATTTGCCGGACAGCATCCAGTCGGGCTGCCGGCATGCTCAATCGCTCAGCGCCGCTTTTTGCCTGCGGAACGCCGGCGCTTGCCGCCGCCCGCCCGGCGGCCCGCTTTCCTGCGGGATGATCGGCCTGCGGAGAGCGCCCTTCCCTTGCGCGGCCTCATCCCGCCTTTGCGTCCGCCCCGCCTTTTTCTGCGGCGGCTCGCGCGGCGGCTTCCCGAGGAAGCGCGCCGGGAAGCTGCCGGGGAATGCCCGGCATGCGGCGGATCCGAGCCGATCGGCTCGCCTGCGCCAAGCAAGGCCAACACTGCATCGGGCATCTCCTGCCGCGCTTGGTGCGCATAGCCGGCTTCCGCCAACGCTTCCGGGCTGCGGAACGGGCGCAGCTGCCAATCCCTCAGCTCGTATACCTGTGCGCCGCTTCCATGAACGATCCGAGGCGAAGTCCGGCCGGACAGATGCAGCTGCCGGATCCGCTCGGTCAGCCGGCTGCGGTAGGCCGGCATGCCGAATACCTCCAGGGCGGCCGCGCCGCTCCTTGCGGCGACAGCCAGCCGCAGCGGCATGTTCGCGGTCAGCTGCGAGACGAGCGCAGCCAGCTCGTATGGATGGCCCGCAGCGGCCAGACGCTCTGCGTTTCCCGTCGCGCGCATGATTTCGGCGAGTCCTCCCGATGCGTACGCGACGACAGGCTTGCCGAACAGCATCCCTTCCAGCGCCGTCATCCCGAAGCCTTCCTCCACAATGCTGGGTACGACCAGAATATCGAGCGCAGGATAGGCGTTGCGGATGTCGGTCTCGAAGGGCAGCCAGCGGAACCGGTCCGCCATGCCGGAGGAAGCCGCCATGCGGATGCATCGCTCCAGATAAGGCGGATCGACCGGATTGCCGGTGACCGCGAATACCGCTTCGGGATGGCTGGCTCCGACATGCAGAGCCATCGCCATGAAGTGGTCGAGGCCTTTGTTCTCATAGAGATGGGAAGCGATGAAGCCGATCAGGCATTGATTTTCGGCCACATTCAGCTGGGCCCTTCGCTTCGCCCGTCTGGAAGTCCAGGTCCATGGCTCGAAATTCGACCCGTCGACCGCCGGATAGAGGACGGCGGACTTTGCGAGCAGGCTAGGGGAATGAATCGGCGACAGGGTCGAGGCGGATATTCCGACCAGCAGGTCGGTATGGGCTTCCATCAGCTCCTGAACGCTGCCGGTCCCTGCCGACGTCCGCATCGTCTCCGTCAAGCACCAGATGACCGGCACTCCCAGCCTCGTCGCCGCGATGGCAGGCAGGGGATGAACGCAGGTGTTGACCCATACCGCATGCGGCTTTACGGCGATGAGAAGACGGTACAGCGCCTCCATGCCGGAGCTGTGGACGCCTCCGGAAACCTCCTCCAGAATGGCCGGGTGGGCTTGATACATGGAATAGTAGATCGGGACAGCGCCTGTGACATGCACCCTGATTCCGGCCGCTCTCGCCCTTGCCGACAGGATGCCTTCCTCGGGCACGGCCAGAATGCATGCAGCCGCTCCGGCCAGCTCTGTCATCGTGAGCAGCAGCAGCTTCTCGGCTCCTGTTATCGCGTCAGGACTGCATATATGGGAGAAGAACAGGATGGTCGGGTTCGAAATCAATTTCTTCACCCCCTTCGGTCGGAAGCCGGCGCATCAGGACGGAAACATCGACGTCAGCATGTAGTTCAGCCGATGCGCGTAGGTATGCTCCTTCATCGTCCGGTGCATGGAGCGCAGCGCGATGTCCTGCCTCTCTTGCTCGTGCTGGAGGTAATAATCGATCTTCTCGACCAATTCCTGAGGCGAGGAATAGGTCGCGATTTCCACTCCCGGCGTGTAGAAGCTGGCCAGGTCTTCCCGTACGTCCGTCAGCTGCAGGGTGCCGCAGGCGGATATTTCGAACGTGCGGGGATTGGGAGAAACCGCCGTGATCATCTCGCTGTTGCTGTTGAACGTTTCGTCGTCATGGGCACGGTGCATGTTGATGACGATCTTCGCTCCGTTGTACGTCGCCGCCGTCTCCAGCGGTCCCATCCAGTGGCCCGCCCGGATGCGGGAGGAGAGGAGCTGATAATCGCGCAGCCGCTCCCACCAGAGACCGGAGATGATAATATCGCGAGTGGCGAGGTACGGAGTGATCTGGTCGAAGAAGTCGACGCGCTTGTGATAAGCGGAACCGACGAAGCTGATTTCCCTGCGGAGGGACAGATCGGGATTGCGGGGGCGGAATTCATCGGGATTGACGCCGAGCGGAAGGTAATGGACGTTGGGGCATCCGAGCCTGCGGTAGAATTCGACGCAGTTTTTCTCCAGCGTAAAGACGAAGTCGTAATGCGGAGCGAGCTTGCGGGTGATGTCGGAATAGTAGGGATCATCCGTGAACCAGACGGCTGTCCGGATGCCGAGCGCCCGGATGGCGTCGACGTTCTCGACCGGAGCCTGCAGGCCGTCCAGGAAGATGACCGCGTCGGGCCGCAGCGTTTCGGCCTGCTGAACGTAATTTTGCAGCGTATCGCTCACGCTGAGCCTCAACGTCATGGAACGGAGCGAGTCGGCGATGGAGGCGTCCAGGGGAGAATACGGATATCCTTTTGCGGTAGCGATAAACATGATATGAAGCGGGAATATGGGAGGCGAATAGCTTACCAGGGAAAGGCCGGCCTCGCATTTGCCGAACCAGCGGCCGTGCTCATGTCCCGTCGCGAAGCCTGCTGCCCTGCCCCTTTCCAGCTCCGGATCCGGAAGCATCGGGGCGACGGGTTGCAGGAAGCGCTTCTTGCTTGCGCGGGCAGGCGCATGCTTGGCTGCGCGCCTGCCCTTGCGCAGGGATTTAACTGCCAACTTTAGTCCTCCTCTTTTGATAGCAGCACTCACGCCGTCAGCCCAGGGGGAGCAGATCCAGAAGATCTCCGACGCGGCGGGCGAAGGTGTGTTCCTGAAGCGTGCGCAGCATCCCTTTCACGGAGACGGCTCTGCGCAGGTCTTCATGAAGAAGATAATGCCTTATTTTGCCGACCAGCTCTCCTGCGTCGGCAAAGGTGTCCAGCTCCTGTCCCGGCACGTAATAACGGCCGAGGTCATCGCGGATATCGGTCATCTGCAGCGTTCCGCAGGCGGAAATTTCATACGTCCTTGGATTGATGGAGGCGCCGCGGAGACCGTGATCGTTGTGGTTGTCGACTCCCGGTTCCGTCGTCCGGTGGATGTTCAGGACGATCCGGGCGCCGTTGTAATAGTTCACCGTCTCCTCGATCGGCATCCAGCCGGGAAGCAGCTGGCAGCTCTTGCGCGCCCTTGGACTCAGACGCTCCCATTCCCCCCCGGCGATGACGACCCTGAGGCCTTGCAGCTGCGGCAGCACCTGATCCAGCAGCCCGATCCGGTTCCAGAAGCCCTGGCCGATGAAGCAAACGTCGCTGCGGTATTTGCGGGGAACCGGCTTGGCATGGTAGACCCCCGTATTGACGCCGAGCGGCGCGTAATGAACTTGCGGATGTCCCAGCCGACGATAGAAATCGACCGCCTCGAGGTCGTGGGTGAAGACGTAATCGTAGCAGAACGCCAGGCTGCTCGTTTCCCTCGTAAAATAGGGATCGTCCGCGAACCAGATGGCGGCCGGTATGCCCAAATTCCGGATCGCTGCGATCTGCGAAGGCTGATCGGCCGGAAACACGTGATGCAAGCCGTTCATGACGAGCACCAGATCCGGCCTGAGCCTCTCCGCGTCAACGAACATGGTGCCGGGACTGCTTACAGCAACCGAGCTGGCGTGCATCGCCAGCGCTTCCTGCACGCCTTGGTCGATCGCCGGAAACCCTTGCGGGACGTACATGACGCTCATGGCTCTTCGCGCTTCGGGCGTCCATACCCGCGCGGCGGATGCCGCAGCCTGGCAGGCGCCGTCCCGGCGGCCTTCCTCCAATCCGATCCGATGCCCCTCCTGCCTTCCCGCTTCAACCGTCCGCGGTACGTGGCTTGGCATGCCGAATGCCTCCCTTCTTGACCTTGCTCTGCTCCTACTATATGTCCGGAGGCCGCTGTCTACTTGGTCTCTTGTCCTCGCGCCGCCAAAAATGGCGGATGACTAGATTAGCAGAATGAACGCCTGCGGCGACGACGCGGGCTGCGTCCCCTGCATCCGGCGGCCGCAACGGATGAATGCCCGTATTGCCGGACAGGAGCCGCCTGGAGCGTTTCGGTCGCCTAAAAAAAAGCCGCCGGACGGCGGCCTGAAAGCTTTGAAATCAGCCGGGCTGGGTTTCATAGGCGAATTGCAGTCCCTCTTCATAGCCCATGCCGAAGCCAGCCTGATACCCCTCTGTGTACGTCTGCTGGAATCCGGCCTGGAAAGCGGGGCTTCCCTGCATGATCGCCGGCTCCACGAACCCATGGACGGCTCGGCGCCGCGCTGCCGCCTGCCGGCGGCGCGGCCGTTTTGCCGCCGCCGATCGTCTGACGGAACGAGTCTTCTTCTTTGCGGCCGACTTTCCTTTTTTCGCTCCGGCTGCTTTTTTTCGCCGCCCGAGCGCTGCGGAAGGCAGCCGTTTTCTCACGGCACTTCTTTTTGTCTTCATGAAATATCCTCCTTGGAATCCTTGTAAGCCCTTGTCCCGCCGCATGATTTCATAGACGCTGGTACAGCAGAGGGGGAGCAATAACAGGCAGCCCGGCCGGTAGCAGCGCCGCAGCGGCATCCGCCTCAGGCATCAGGGGCTTAAGATGAAGCCCCCAGCGCTCCGCGGCCGCCGGGTTGAGAACGGTCCTGCGCCGCCCCTCTTCCACATAAGCAAGGGAGCCGTTCAGCCATGCCGCATAGGGCGGTGGAAAATCGCCGGTTGAGCTCTCCCCGTCCAGCGGCAGGGACGGGGCGGACTTCTCGCTTCTCCAGCGGGAAGCCGCGATGCTGGAAGCGATCGTTGCCGCAGCCGGGCGGTAGCGGCTCAGCACGGGCCTTCCCAAGCGGACGGAAGGAAGCTCCCAGCCTCCCTCGATTTTCCAGCGGACTCCCCTCTCCAGCCACCAGACCGTTCCGTCGGCCCCTTCCGCAGCGACCCCGCCTGGATAGAAGGACGCCTCGCCAGCCGGCTTCGCCAGTTCCGGATCCTTCGCCGACGGCGCCCGAAGAACGCCCGCCGGATCCTCCCATTTGGCCTTGTAAAAGAGCCGGTTGCTGTCGGTGATGGCCGTCATGCGGGCTTCCTCCCGCACCGTGACGCTGCCGAAATGATGAATGAAGCAGTCTCCCGCAATGTACAGCCGCAGGCTCAGCAGCCTCGCGCGCAGGCAGAAATCGTCATCCTCGTAGTTTCCTACCTGATAACCCTCGTCGAAGTACCCGATCGCCTCCCACAAGGAGCGGCGCATCAGCATGCAGAAGCCGGTCAGTCTCGCCGTCTCTTTCCAGCGCCGCGAATCCGGCTTGTTGCGGCCCCGAGCCCAGACATCCATCCCCCTGATCGAACGATAGGGAACCTTCACGAGCTGGCTGCCGCTGATGAAGTTGGTGACGGGACCGACGATGCCGGCGGAGGGACTTCGTTCCAGGCAGGCCGTCAGGTTATCCAGCCAGCGCTCCGTCACCAGCGTGTCGTTGTTGAGCAGCAGCAGCCTGTCGCCTCTGGCCATCATGAGGCCGCGGTTGACCGCTCCCGCAAAACCGAGATTGCGGTCCATGACCCGGAAGCGGAGCTTGCCCGGGCCAAGCAGCAGCGAATAGGTTTCCAGCATGGCGGCCGTCCCGTCCGCCGAGGCATTGTCCACGACGATGATTTCGTATGGCTCTGGAGTATGCCTCCGAATGCTGTCCAGGCAGCGGACCAGGTAGTCCCGCTTGTTGTAGGTCGGAATGATGATGCTCGTGCCCGGCCATCGCTGCCCCAAGGCTGCCTTCCCGGCTTCGAAGCCGTGATCGTAGCCTTCCTGCCATCCGGGAGCGCGCGTCTGCGGCGCCTCCTCTGGCGCATCCGCCGCATTTGCCGCTAGGGACGGCATTGCCGGAACTGCTTTCATCGCATTTGATGCGGCTGCTGGAACGGTTCTGGAAGCGCCTCGCCGCCCGCTCACGGAGCTGCGGCCTCCTTGGCCACGTTCCGGCAGCCGCTCCTGGAGCAGGCTCTCATTTCTGTCCCTCTCCATCCTTCTTGTGCCGGGCTGCTTCAAGAAGAGAATCGAACGTCCCTGCATCCGCCCACCAGCCCTGCAGCATCGCATGCGCCAGCTTGCCTGCGGCCGCGTAGACATTGTTGACGTCCGTGATTTCAAGCTCCCCTCTTCCTGAAGGAGCGATCGCGGAGACGACGTCGAAGACGCTGCCGTCGTAGAGATAGATGCCGGTCACGCTGTAGCTGCAAGCGGGAGCGGCCGGCTTCTCCTCGATTCGGAGTATCTTTCCGCCTTCATCGAACACCGGCACCCCGTACCTTTCCGGATCGGGAACTTCCTTGAGCAGAACCATCGCGCTTCCGGCAGGCTCCTTCTCGTATGCCTTCACATAGGGCTCGAGGGAGTCGTCGACCAGATTGTCGCCAAGCAGCATCAGGAACTTCTCTTCCTTGCCGACATAGGGCTTCGCCAGCTCAAGAGCCTGGGCGATGCCTCCGGCCTCCTCCTGGATGAGATAGGTTATCGATGCCCCGTGCCCGCGGCCGCTGCCGAAATACTCGATGAACATTCCCGCCGAGCGGCGGCCCGTAATGAAGAGAATTTCATCCGCTCCCGCCGCCGCGAGCGTATTCACGGCGTAGTGGATCATCGGATAGTTGTACACCGGGAGCAAGTGTTTGTTCATCAGTCCCGTCAGCGGCATCAGCCGGGTACCGGTTCCTCCTGCAAGCAGAATGGCTTTCAACAGACGTTCACTCCTTCTCTTCTTTAAGCAAATGCGCTAATCAGACTCTTTTCCTGCGACATCGCGGCGGCGGTCGTAATCCGGGAAGGCGGATCTCGGCCCGCCTTTCCTTTCTAGAATCCGTACAACGGCTTGGGCGCAGCGGACGCCCTCCTCCGGAAGCGGCTTCCCTGCGCGCGCGCTTCGCGCAGCGGCTGCCGGCGCCGTTACCGTGACCGCCTTCCCCCCTGCCGCCAGCAGCGTCGCCAATGCTTCGGCCGGATCGGCAAGCGCATCCCCTTGAAGCAGCTCCGCGGCTTTGCGGTTCAGAGCGAAAACGGCCCGTTCCATCGACGCGAAGCTGCGCGTCTCTTCTCCGAGCGACCAGTGCATGAAGGCGCTCAGAACCATGGACTTGCTCCAGCTCGAGAACGGGACCGCGCGGCTTGTGCTTGACGGAACCGCGGCACATGGCCGGCGGGAGGAAACGGCTTTGGCAATGAGAGCCTGCGCCGGCAGCCGGGCAAGCGCATCGGCTCCGAGCCCGGCATCCGCATACAGGACGGCATCCTTCTCCGAGGCGGCTGCAAGAACGGAACCAGCCGCCAGCGCTTCATGGACATGAATGGCATCGAGATCGGGATGGCGCACGTCGGCTTCGGACCGGTTCGAAGCTGCTTCAGTCTCCCCGGCTCCGCCAAGCCGGCTGCCTGCACGGTAGAGCATTTCAATGACCGGGCTGAACCCTTTCCGCCGCATGATCTCCGCAGCTTCGGCCAGCTGTCCGGCGTCGCTCCCGGCCACGACAGCGGCGGAGAGAGGCTTCCAGCCGGGATAGACCGCGCTATTGCCTCCGCTGCTGCGATCGCGGGTTGGATTGGTTTTCCTGCTGCGATAGCGGGTTCGGCCGGCTTTGCCGCTTCGATAGCGGGTTGGATCGGCTTTGCTGCCGGCTTTGCCTTTTTCGTTCGGGCTTGTCGTTCTGCCGTTGCCGGCTGCCTTTGCCCTGCCGGTCCTTCCATATCCGGACCCTCTGCCGTCCTGTCTCCCTGTCCCCGGACGGACCGTCCTGCCGCCCTGCATCATTCCGTCCCTCCCCCATGTCCGGTTTCCGCACCGTCGGACTCGGGAAGGACAGGAGCTTCTTTATCGGACGCAGCTTGCCTCGACAGCCAGGCGATCGCTTCGAGATGATCCCCGATTATGAGCCGGTGAAGCGGCCTTGACCGCTCGCGCTCGCGGCGCGGCCGGTTGCAGCGGCCGACATCGACACGGATCGGCAGGACGATCCTCAGTCCCGCCGCTGCCGCCTTGGCGTGGGCAAGAGGCGGAACGAGCAGCGATTCCGATCCGATGACCGACAATGCGCGCCTCGACATCGCGTGGGGGACGGCGGTGAGCGAGGTTCCTTTGAGATCGGGCCGGCCGAGCATCTCGTTGAGCGCATGCTTCGCCAGCACGACGGGATGAACCCGGGATGTATGGACAGGACCGGAGTAATCGTTCAAGGCGACATCCGCTCGCCCGCGGGCAATGACATCGACGAACGGCCTCAGCTTGACGGCGGACAGCACCATATCTCCGTCCAGGAACAGAAGGATCTCTCCTTGGGCGGCACGGGCGCCTATGGCGCGTCCGACATCGTGTCCGAGAGGACTCAGGTATCGGATCACCTTGGCGCCGCAGCGTTCGGCTGCTTCCGCAGATCCGTCGGTGGAACCGTTGGCGACGACAATCAGCTCCGTGTGCGGATGGATTCTCGCAGCCTGCTTCAACACGGCGGCAATCGTCCGCCGTTCATTCATGACCGGAATAATGACCGACAAGAAGGGCGGTGCGCCGTCTGAATCGCGGGCTTCCGCTCCGAATGCGGAAGTCGGGCCGGAGGCTGGAAGCTTGCCAGGCGACCGGCGTCCATTCCCGCCCTTTCCCATACCGGCAGGCCGGACCTTAGCCGCGAAGCCGCCTGGCCTCCCGGCGCCATCGTTCCTTCGCGGGGCTCCTGCCCCTTCCCGACGTCCGCCTTGGCTTCTCGAGCGTGCGTCTCTCATCATTTCACCTCACTACTTGCCAGCTTATGAGAGAGCGGGAACGATGGCACGGCATTTGTACAGGCGGGATAACCGGGGAGAAAAGGAATCAAAAAGAGCTGCGCCGCGTCATCCCGAGATGACGTCCGCACAGCTCTTTCAGCAGCCCATTTTATTCGTTTGTCGATTTGTCTTCGAACGAACCATTGAATTCGGCCGTCATCCATTCACCGACTCATCGATTCATCGATCCATCGATCTATCGATTCATCCATCGGCATCGATTTTTCGATTCATTCTTCAATTCATCCATCCCCTGATTTATGGGGTCATTTATTCATTGAATCCCCTTCACCTCTTGTTCTCTTGTTTCCCCGATCCGCCTCCGGCTCTCCACCCATTACCGGGAAACGGAGACGGCTGCCCGACCGCGTTCAGATCCCTTCCTGCAGCCTGCCGGCGGCGATCCAATCGATTCGGCCCCGGGCATTGCCCTCTTCCTGCGTGCGGATGAGGGTGACTACCGCCTCTGCCGTCAGCTTGGCGCGCACGACAGCGTGGCAATGGGGAACGTCGAGGGAGCAGACGAACGAATATTCGCTGTCCATGAACGGAGTCTGGAGCGGAATGATCAGGTCGATTCTGGCGCGGTCGCGAAAAGCGAACGGAATCGTTCCGTGCTGCACGCCGGCTCCTTTTGGGGACTGCCCTGCTTCGTCATCAGGCGAGGCTGGCCCGTCGTCTGCGGCCAACGCCTGCCGCGGCAGCAGCCGCGCTGTGCTCGGCGCTCGGACGGACAACGCCGAGCTGTAACGGATCTCGCTCACGTCATATCCGGGCTGCTCTTTTTCCGCCGGAAGTTCCTCCGGCTGATCCCCGATCCTGGACAAAGCGGCGTCTGCATCTGATGGCGCAGACGGCTTGAATTCAGCTTCCGGCTCCGTTCCGGCCCAGGGCAGCGTGTCCGAAACGCTCTCCAAGGCAACGCCGTGAAGCCTGACTTTGGGGACTCGGCTTTCCTTGGCCGCCAACGGGACGCGAATAGAAGCGGGAATGTCGTCCAGCCAGTCGATTTCCGATATGTTCGGATTGTCATAGTGGTATAAAGGCTTTGAAGATTGCCTGCCTCTGCCTCCCTGCTGGCTCCTGGCTTTCGGCGCGAGCGGCGCTCCGCCGGGTACATAAGGTTTGCTGCCCTTTGCGGGCCTTCCGTTCGTTTTCATCGTCAAGCTCCTCCACCAATGCATAGTACTGTTATCCTATGCGGCTGCCCGGCAGGCGGATACCATGACGTTGCAAGCAGCCCGGAAATTCAGCTGTCCTCGCTGCGCCAGGCGGCATGCCAGAGCGCGCCCGTGCCCGCTCCTAGCGGCCCGCCCGATGCGATCGCCGCAAGCGTGAACGCCTTGGCCCCCCTTGCCGCCTCCTCCATGTCCAGGCCTCTTGCAAGCAGTGCGGCAAGCGCGGAGGCAATCGTGCAGCCCGTCCCATGGGTATGGACAGTCGGAATGCGCGAAGCTGTCAGCACGACGGGGTCATTCGGATAAGAGGAAGATAGGAGAACGTCGGCGGCCGCTTCCGTTCCGGCCAGATGGCCGCCTTTAAGAAAGACATGCCTGCACCCGAATCCCAGCATTTCCTTGGAAGCGTCCTTCATCGCCTCAAGGCTTCCAATCTCCCTTTCTTTCAGACCGAGCAAGGCGCAGGCCTCCGGAATATTAGGCGTAACGACTTCCGCCAGAGGCAGAAGCCGCAGGCGAAGCGCTTCAGCCGCATCCTCCCGCAGCAGCGGAGATCCGTGCTTGGAGATCATGACGGGATCGACCACGAGCTTGATGGCCGCGGCCTTCTCCAGCCTGGAAGCTGCCGCATGGATGATCTCCGGCGAGAACAGCATGCCCGTCTTGACGGCATCGGCTCCGATATCGCCCAAGACGGCGTCGAGCTGAGCCTCTACCGCTTCAACCGGAAGGGGGTAGACTCCGTGCACGCCGACCGTATTTTGCGCCGTCACCGCAGTGATGACGCTCATGCCGAATGTGCCGAGCTCCTGGAACGTCTTCAGATCCGCTTGAATGCCTGCGCCTCCACCGGAATCCGAGCCTGCGATCGTCAGCACTTTCCGGATGCCGCCTCCCCGCAGCCCGTCGCCTTGCCCGACAGCAGTCTCTAGCAAAGGAATTCCTCCCTCATCGGAAGGTTTCGACCAGTCTCCGCGCCGCCTCTGGCCGCTGCCGCGAATCGTTCCGGGGAGAAGGAGGCGATCCATTCCGGCTTCGTTCCATCCAGCAGCTCCCCTACGGCCGCAGCGGTCGCAGGTGCAAGCAGTATGCCGTTTCGGTAATGGCCGGCCGCCACGATGACCTGGGGATGATCGCTCAAGGCGCCGATCATTGGACGCCCGTCGCGTGTGGCCGGCCTCAGCCCGGCCCAGCGCAGCTTTGGTCGCGCGCCTTCCAGGAAAGGGAATATCCGGCTGCTCCACCGCTCCAGCCGCCCGATTCCCTTCTCCGTGACCGAGGCGTCGAATCCGGCAACATCTTCGGAAGCTCCGCATACGAGGGCGTTCCCCGATTTGCCGACCCAATAGGCCTGACTCGAAAACACCATATGCCTGACCGCTCCGTCGGGCACGTCGAAAGCGCAGATCTGACCGCGAATCGGATGAATGGACTCCGGCAAGCCGAACATCACCTCGAATTCCCCGGACCAGGCTCCGGTACAGATCAACAGCCTGTCCGCCTCGTGCTCTCCGGAATAATCGGTCGAGAGAGCGACGGACCGCTCCCCGGAACCGGATGTCCGCAAAGCAAGCTCCCGCAGGCTGCCGGCTCCGCCTATCATCCTGATCCCGGCCAGCCTGCAAGCCTCGGCCAGCGCTGCAGCGAGGCGGGGAGCCTCGACATGGGCTTCGGACGGCGTGTAGATGCCGCCCGCCGCTCCCCGCGCGAGAAGCGGCTCCATACGGGCGAGCTCGGCGGCGCTCAGCAGCTCGGCTCCGCTGCCGGCCGCCCGCTGCCAGTCCAGTCTCGAGCGCAGCGGGAGCAGATCCGCTTCATGATAAGCGACGCCGACGCTGCCGGTGCGCTTGAGCCCGGCCTTCATGCCGCTGGCTTCCTCGATTGCTGCCGTCCAATCCGGGTAACGGAGCAGGCTGCCGGCGCAAAGATGGAAGAAAGCGTCCGGCTGGTCGGCATTTTCCGAGAACGGTGCCAGCATGCCCGCCGCCGCTCCCGTTGCCTGGCCGCCGAAGCCGCCCTTTTCAATGATGGTCACCTCGCGGCCTCCGCCTCTGGCCGCCTCGTAAGCGCAGCTCAGCCCGATGATGCCGCCTCCGAGGATGAGCACCCTTTCCTTCACAGCCTCCACGCTCCCGAGCGATCGGCTTGGCGCGGGTACAGAGCGCCTGCTTCCGTGCTGCTCGCAGAAGCATAGGGAAGCGCGGGGATGCGGCCGGACAGCCTGGCCAGCCGGCCGGCGCGAATCGCGAGCGCCATCGCTTCGGCCATCGCCACCGGATCAGCCGCCCGCGCCACCGGCGTATTGGCCAGCACGGCCGATGCCCCCAGCTCCATCGCCTGAGCGGCGTCCTTCGCCGAGCCGATTCCGGCGTCCACGATGACGGGGACCGGCGATTCCTCCGCGATCAGTCCGAGGTTGTACGGGTTCAGGATGCCGAGCCCGGTTCCGATCGGTGCGCCGCCCGGCATGACGGCCGCCGCTCCGGCTTCGGCCAGTCTCCGGCAGAGGATGGGGTCGTCGGAGGTGTAAGGCAGCACCGTAAAGCCTTCGGCGACAAGCCTTTCCGTCGCTCGCAGCGTCTCCAGCGGGTCGGGCAGCAGCGTGCGGGAATCGGCGCTGATCTCCACCTTGATCCAGCTGCCGAGCCCTGCCGCTCTGGCCAGGCGCGCGATCCTCACCGCCTCGTCCGCGTTGCCTGCGCCCGACGTATTGGGGAGGTAGATCCGCTTTTCTTCGGGCAGATGCTGCAGGATCGAATCGTCTTCAAGCTGCTCCAGGTTGACGCGGCGGACGGCGAACGTAATGACCTCCGCACCGCTTGCCCGGAGCGCCTGCTGCATGACGGCCGGGCTCGGGAAACGGCCCGTTCCGAGGAAGAATCGCGAAGAGAGCCTTGTCCCGCCCACTGTCCAGACATCCCGGCCCAGCTCCAGCTCAGGCTGAAGCTTCGAATCGACAGCGGTTGGACAACCCGTTCGAGGCTCTGTTTGAACTACGACCAAAGCATCTGTCTGAGCCTCTGTTCGAGCCACTGTTTGAGTCTCTGATTGAGCCTCTGTCTGAGCCTCTGTCTGAGCCTCTGTCTGAGCCTCTGTTCGAGCCTCTGTTCGCGGCTCAGCTTGAACCCCCATATGATCTTCCATCACTCAGCCTCCCCCTACAAAGTGGACCAGCTCGATCTGCATTCCATCCGCCAGCCGATGGCGGCTCCAATTTCCGCGCGCCAGGATGATTCCGTCCGCTTCGGCGACAATTCTCTGGCCGGACAGGCCGTGAAATTCGACCAGCTCCTGCAGAGTCGATGAATGCGTAAAGATTTCCTTGCCGTTCAATGTGAGGCGAAGCGGATGGCCCGGTCGGGAACCAGCCTCGGATGAGTCGGTCCGACCGGTTGCAGCCTCGCTTGCGGCAGCGATCAGGCTCCGCAGCTCCCGGCAGACAGCTGCGGGATCGGAGCTGCCGACAACCGCGGAGACGGCGCACAATCTCCTCGCCCCTGCGGCGAGCACCTCGCCTGCATTGCCGGGATGGATGCCGCCGATTGCCGTCCATGGGATGCGAACATGCCGCGCCGCCTGGCGGACGTATTCCAGCGTGACCGCCGCCCGGCCCGGCTTGGTTGCCGTCGGATACACCGGCCCGACTCCGATATAGTCGACGCCGGCCGTCTCGGCCTTCAAGGCCTGCTCCAGGCTGTGGGTGCTGATGCCGACGATCCGTTCCGGACCGAGCAGCTCCCTCGCATCCGCGATGGACAGATCGTCCTGGCCGAGATGGACGCCGTCGGCATCGGATTCAAGCGCGAGCAGGGGATGGTCGTTCACGATGAACGGCACTCCGTACTCCCTCGTAAGCCTGCGCAGCAGGCCCGCTTTCTCTCCCAGCTCCCGCAGCGAAGCTTTTTTGTCCCGCAGCTGCAGGATATCGGCTCCCCCCTCAAGCGTCTCCCGCATGACATCCTCCAGCCTTCTTCCGGGATGGCAGCCCTCGCCCGTAATGACGTACAGGCTGAACTCAAGCTTCTTCATCCTTGGCCTCTCTCTCCGGCGCATCCGCGCCCAAATAATGCCGACACCATTCCCAAGCCGTGTCAGGGTCCGCCGCGCCTTGCGCAAGCACTCTGCCGTCCGGAAACACGACAAGCTTCCCGTTGTCCGGGAGCGCTGCCCGCAGCAGATAAGGATTTAGCGTCAGCCGGCAGCCCAGCCTCTCCAGCCTTTTCTCATACGTTCCGGGTTCGGCAGGCTCCAGCTGCAGCTGGAACGAATCGCGGCCGCACAGAACGGCTATGTTCTGGCGGCGGGTGCTTCCGGCTGCTTCCGAGGCTGCTTTCGGAAGGAGCTCTCGACCTGTTCCCCATAGAGACTCCGCTTCTTCATCCTCCCGCCAAGCATCCTGCGTTCCCGGACGTGTCCCTCCCCCCCTCCGTTCCTGCACCGCTCTTGCGTTGCCGCAGATCGAACAGAGCCTTGACGGTCCGGGCAGCTTCGTTTCGCGCATCGCGTATGGCCACACAGAGGCGGAGACGAGCGTGCGGCGCATACCTTCCCTATCGCCTGCCAGCCATTTGAGCGCTTCAGCCGCCTGCAGCGCCGCGACCATCTCCACGGCCGGCGAGATCATGCCCGCCGTCTCGCAGGTCTGCCCGCTGTCCTGCTCCTCCTCGCCGCCGATCAGGCAGCGCAGGCAGCAGGTCGCGCCGGGAATGAGCGGAGCGCTCATTCCGGCCGCCCCGGCGACGCCGCCGTACAGGAAAGGAATGCCGGCACGGAAGCCGTATTCGCTCAGCACAAGCCTGGCCGCGGCATTGTCCGTACCGTCCAGCACCAGATCGCAGCCGCACGCGATCTTCTCCAGCACGCCGGGGGCCGTGAAATCGGCGGCAAACGCCTTGACTTCCACCATGCCGTTGATCCGTCTCAGCTTCCGCGCGGCGGCCTCCGCCTTGGGAAGCGCCAGCCGGGCATCCTCTTCGTCGAACAGCATCTGGCGCTGCAGATTGCTGAATTCCACGTAGTCGCGGTCGGCAAGCCGCAGCTCGCCTACCCCGGCCCGGGCCATATGCTGCGCCAGCGAAGCTCCGAGCGAGCCGGTACCGGCGACAAGCACGACGGCCTGGCCGATCCGCCGCTGTCCTTTCCAACCGATGGGAGCAAAGTGGATTTGCCTGGAATACCGTTCCTGAATGGCTTCTTGCGCCTCGGATCGGCTTGTTGCCGCCTGCTCAAGCATAGATGCTGCCGCCTCCGGCCTTGAACGCCTCCGCCTGCTCCTTCATGCCCGCCTCGATCGCCTCCGCCGTGTCCAGCCCTTCCCTCTCCGCGTAATCCCGAATGTCCTGCGTGATCCTCATGCTGCAGAACTTCGGCCCGCACATGGAGCAGAAATGAGCGCTCTTGGCGCCTTCCGCAGGGAGCGTCTCGTCGTGGTAGCTCATCGCCCGCTCGGGATCGAGCGACAGATGGAACTGGTCGCGCCAGCGGAATTCGAATCTGGCCTTGGACAGAGCGTCGTCGCGCTTTCGCGCCTGCGGATGGCCCTTGGCGAGATCGGCGGCGTGGGCGGCGATCTTGTAGGTGATGACGCCTTCCTTCACATCCTCCCGGTTCGGCAGCCCCAGATGCTCCTTGGGCGTCACATAACAGAGCATCGCCGTGCCGAACCAGCCGATCATCGCCGCCCCGATCGCGCTTGTGATATGGTCGTAGCCCGGCGCGATGTCCGTCGTGAGCGGACCGAGCGTGTAGAAGGGAGCCTCGTCGCAGACCGCGAGCTGGCGGTCCATGTTTTCCTTGATCAGATGCATCGGAACATGGCCCGGACCTTCGATCATGACCTGCACGTCATGCTTCCAGGCGATTTTCGTCAGCTCGCCGAGCGTGTCCAGCTCCGCGAACTGCGCCTCGTCGTTGGCATCCGCGATCGATCCCGGCCTCAGCCCGTCGCCCAGCGAGAAGGTCACGTCGTAAGCTTTCATGATTTCGCAGATATCTTCGAAATGCGTGTACAGGAAGTTCTCCCTATGGTGGGCGAGGCACCAGGCGGCCATGATGGAGCCTCCCCGGCTGACGATGCCCGTAACGCGCTTCGCGGTCAGCGGCACATATCGGAGCAGCACGCCGGCATGGATGGTGAAATAATCGACTCCCTGCTCCGCCTGCTCGATCAGCGTATCGCGGAACACCTCCCAGCTGAGGTCCTCCGCTTTGCCGTTCACCTTCTCCAGCGCCTGATAGATCGGCACGGTCCCGACCGGAACCGGGGAGTTGCGGATGATCCATTCCCTCGTTGTATGGATGTTCTTGCCGGTGGACAAATCCATGATCGTATCGGCCCCCCAGCGGGTCGCCCACGTCATCTTCTCCACCTCCTCCTCGATCGAGGAGGTCACGGCGGAGTTGCCGATGTTGGCGTTGATCTTCACGTGGAAATGCCGCCCGATGATCATCGGCTCGCTCTCGGGATGGTTGACGTTGGCCGGAATGACCGCTCTTCCCGCCGCGACCTCGGAGCGTACGAATTCCGCTTCCATCCCTTCCCTCAAGGCGATGAACTCCATCTCGGGAGTCACGATGCCCTGCCTTGCGTAATGCAATTGGGTGACATTTTTCCCAGTCAGGGCTCTCCGCGGCAGCCTGCCGGATGGCGGGAAAATATCCGCTCCCCTTGCGGCCGCCTTGACTGCGTCGGAGAAGCCGTTGTCCTCGGGAAGGACGATTCGGCCCTCGTATTCCTCCGTATCCGCCCGTTCTGCGATCCAGCTCCTTCGCATGAGCGGCAAGCCTCTCGCGACATCTGCCTCGTAATCGGTGTCCGTGTAAGGACCGCTTGCGTCATAGATTCGCAGAGGCTCATTCGGGATGGAAACTCCCCGCACCTCGCTGTCCGACAGCGCGATTTCCCTCATCGGAACCATGATATCCTCCCGGCTTCCCTGCATGTAGACTTTGCGGCTGCCCGGCAGCGGCTCGGTATGTATGGCCATGGATAATCAAAAGCCCCCTTAACGGATGATGATATCCGCCAGGGGGCTGCACGCTTGGAAATGCCGGTCATGCCTTTCGTTCCCGATGGTCTGCGCGAAAAACGCAGGCTGTCCGGGACACTCTACTCGTCGCATTCGCCTTCATCGGCAGATTGCGGCTAGCAGATTGGGTGCATCTGATTCTCCGCCGCTTTCCGCCGGAGGACGGCAAAAAGCCGCCTCCGGTCTGGAAGCGGCGAAAAGAGGCACAAGCCAAATAAAAGGCATGTTCGACCACTTTCCTACGCTGGCATGACCCAGATCAGGTTCGAAGGGACCAAAGCTTGCGCTTTATCTCAGCCCGTACAGGCGCCCCTAGTGGATATCTTGGTATGACTATAAGTCGGGATGGGGGAAGTTGTCAACTAGGGTCCCACTTAGAAACCCTGAAAGGCATGAAGCCAATCAAGGTTCTAAAATTAAATTTCTATCATTTCCCATAATTCAAAAATTGTTTTTCCATCTATTCGAGCATTTTTAAACAATTCTTCTGCGGTTAGAAACGATTGTGTAAAAGAGTTCTTCCCTTTAGTTAAATAGAGACCTTCTTTATTTCTACTAATCCAGAACTCATCACCTAGATAATAGAATTGAAACTCTTCACCCCATCCTACACGTTGGACTAGTTCTGTGTATCCCACTTTCTATTCCCCCTTTTAATTTCTAAATGGATTTCCATCTTTATCATACGTCCAAGTATGCTCATGTGGTGCTTCAGGGTGGGTTTTAGTGTTATTATGATGGGTATAATCTACATCTCTGATAGCTCTACCATTTGCTCCATACCATCTTCTTGTTAATAACTCACCCGTTTTTCGGTCAATAATATCGATACTAGAATTAGGTTTACCAATATAACCGGGATTTGAGGTAGTAGTGGTATGAGTGTAATAAGGGCTGACATCTAATATTTTTCCTTATTAGATGTTACTATTTGCTTTGTACCATTTCCTGTAATCCGTGCAATACCACTTTTAATCAAAGCACTTGCTTTGCATACTCTCGGATTTGTTCGATCGAGCCATTGACGGAAGTAGACTAGCGATTTCGGGTAGGCTTCAATCCTCAGCGTGTTCCTCTGTGTTCTTGGGGCAAAAATCAACTTGTAGGAGATATGCAGGAAGTGTTCTCCCGTATTGATTCTGATGCGGTATTGGAATCCTCTTTCTCCCACCGTCATCCTGAGCCCGTAGAAGTGACAGATACGCTTGTGAAGCTCATTGAAGAAATCCCAATTAACGCCTGTAAAGTCGATGACAATACGGTCAATGGATACAGTGACCCCTTTCATGTGCCGCCCCCTCCCGAATTTTTTGATGAATTTCGGGCTTAATTAGAGGGGAGATGGCTAGGCATTAACACATGACCTTCCCGTTGTAGAATGCCAGTTACGTCCTGACATTATAAAAGTCGGGCTATCCCTCCGATTAGTTGCGATGACTTTTCAATGGATTGCCTTCTCAATTTCTATATCGAGATAGTTGAGAAGAAATTTGAAAAAAACGCAGAAAACGAAGATAACAAAAAACAGGTCAATCATGGTGGTAACTGACCATAATCGATCTGTTGATGTATTGGTATAGCGTTATTTATGGTATAAAAGTACAGCATTTGTGTGCGTACAAACAAGATAGAAAAATCTTTATTCGGGTATTACATGCGTTAGATGTGTTATTGGTTGAATGTTGAGTTCATTCGGCACTGGGTAGCCCCGCCAAAGAAAAGCGGCTCTCTCCATCAGAAGAAGGCCGCCTGAAACTTGCTATTCATTAAATTCGTCTATCTCTTTCTTTCGCTTCAAAAAAATACGTACCGCTTCATCTTCACGCTCAATAAGGTCATCGTGATGTGAATCAATAGCTACAAGTTCTTTGTACCCCCAAATGGCACTAATACTGTTTTCATTCCCGTAAAATTGAAAGTACCACTCTAAAGGGAGTAACGTATCCGTTACCTCAAATAATTCGGCAGGATACCAAGATGGGAGGTTTTCAAAAGTCCCAAGCAACAAGTAACTTAATACCCCTTTATAAATGTGTTGTCCGTAGACAGTATATTGCTCGTCAATCTTTACAGAGTACCTTGTTTGGTCAGAGTTTCCCAGTTCTTTAGTTTTTATTGATAGCTTATCGCCTGTATTTGCGATACACCTGACTTTCATATAATCACCTCGTTATTTAATCTTAAAATCATCTATTTCACCAGTTTTCGTATTATACGTATAGTGTACCTCAACACCATTGACATTTTGTGCTTTTTTAACCCATCCCTCATCTGCAGGCCATCTTGGGTCTGTGTTTTTCCCTTCCAAAGTTTTTCCTGCGGCAGGATTTGACATGGATTCTTCCACTGCGAGTTGTTCTTTTAGATTAGTTGGTTGATGTCCTCCTTTTGACTGTCCCCTTCCTGCTACTGTAGGAGTCTTAACTTCTCCCACACCCTTAGAATTATTACCTTTTCCAAAAATTTTTGCTGGAATGTTCTTTATACTCTTAAAAATTTTCCCAAATAAAGCACTAGCTTTCGCGTCTAGATCTAGACCTCTACCGCTACCTGCGCCAGCACCGCCGCCGCCCCCGCCTCCTGATCCTTTTTCGTGCTCGTGTCCCGTTGGGTCAACGTATTTTAGTGGATTATTAATTACATAAGTATAGAGATTTAAACTCAGAGGATTATCAATCTGCCCTTCATACGTATCCTCACTTATGAACCGTCCCATACTCGGATCATACCAACGGGCCCTTAAATATTGCAGCTCCGTTGTTGAATCCCAGTATTCTCCTGAGTATCGAAATGGATTGGCAACTTGCTCAGACACCGTCAATGGATTGCCCCACATATCATAGCTGTAACGATTTACTAGCGCACCTGTGTTGTTTCTTAGTTCTGTTACATCGCCGTGGCCGTTATAGTAATAATAATGCTTGGTCGTTCCGCTTAATCGGGCAATAAGTTGTTTTCCACGAATGTACTGAGCAACCGGTGAGAGGGTCGATCCGCTAACCGTCGCTTCCGCAATAATTTGATCGCCGTCATAATAATACCGACGAGTCGATCCGTTCTCGGTTCGCTCAACCATCAGACCATCGCCATTGTACTTGTAGGCAACGGGAGACTTTCCAACTACCGACGCCCCGGTCAGTTGATTCCATCCGTCGTAATTGTAACTGGCTTCCTGAAGTTTGGGCGCCTGATCGCTCACAAGCGTTTGGCGGTTTCCACGCGAATCGTAGACATAAAGCTCATTAAACTCCGTAGACGTTTCAATCCGATTGAGCGAATCATATCCATATTGGACAGATTTAGATTGACCAGCCACCAGATCTGTTTTAGAAAGTTGATTTCCATCAGGACTCCATGTATAGGAATGACGATTTATAACCGTAGACGCCCCTTGCAGCTGCGTCAAATCGCTTAAATCGTACCCATTGTAATTCATCGTGCTGGATGTTCCATTTTCCAACTTGATGTCTTTTAACAATCCATTTGAATGATAGCTATATTCAGCCATTGCGGTTGTTTCGGTTTGCCCGACTTTTTTAAGCCGGTTGAGTTCGTCGTAACCGTAATAAAGCTTCAGACCAAATGGATCTGTCATTGTGCTTCGGAGCCCGTGTTTGTTATACGTAAACTGTATTTGTTTGCCGTCTGGATACGTAATCTTCTCTAGCTCACCGACTCCAGGTGTAAAGTAATATCCAGTGGTTCCCGTTCCATCTGTCATGCTGGTTCTTCTACCGGCGTTGTCGTACTGATAGCCGACCGAGCTTCCACCAGCTGTTTTACGTGTTAGCCAATTCCGGTTGTTATACTCATAAGTTGTTGTCTGATAGCCTTTATCGATCAGTTTCGTCACATTTCCGGCTTTATCATAAAGATACTTCTTTGATTTTCCGCTTCCATCGGTATGCTGCATCCGACGGCCTAGTTCATCATACTGGCTCGTTTCTATCGTGCCATCTGGATGAGTAATTTTTTTCAAAGCTCCTGCCAGAGAGTAGCCGTAGGAGGTTCTTTCCCCATTGGGTTGTTTTACTTCTATAAGTCGGTTTAAGGCATCATAAGAATTGATCTTGCTAAACGTAGAGTTCTGTTCTTCAACGGCATTTCCAGCAAAGTCGTATTTCCAATATCCGGTTTGCTCAAATCCTTTTCCTTTGTTTTTATCAATCTCAGTTTTAATTTTCTGTCCTAAGATGCGCTGCCATCCGGGTATCCACGCTCCGAAAAGCCGCTAGAGACGACCGTCATCGTCCTAGCGGCTTTTTACGTTCAATACGACTGCCCTTTCCCGTGCACTTTCACTGTCGTACTAGATAAAAATTCCTGTTAATATAAAATATACAAGGAGGAATTTTATTGAACCCATCCGCTTTTAAGACTTTTGGCTGGCTGAATGAAAGCAGCGTACGATTCGACTCGGACCGGATCATCCTGCATGCCCCGGAAAAAACCGACTTCTTTTGTCCCCATGGTACGGAATCCGAAGAAGGGACGCTGCCCGAGAGCCTTCTCAACGCGCCCTTCTACTACACCGAGGCGGCCGGAGATTTCGTTATGCGCGTCAAGGTCGAGCATGCGTTCACGAGCATGTACGATTCGGCCTCGATCATGGTCATGAAGGATTTGGACGTCTGGGCGAAAGCCTGCTTCGAGCTGACGGACTTCGGAACGCATGCCGTCGTCAGCGTCGTCACGAACTCGGTGTCGGACGATGCGAATGGCTGCGACATCGAGGGGAACTCCGTCTGGCTGCAGGTTGCCCGCACCGGCCCTTCCTTCGCTTTTCATTATTCGCTCGACGGCATCCATTTCTTCATGATGCGGTATTTCACCCTGCCCGTGGAAGAGACGGTGAAGGTCGGACTGCTGCCTCAATGCCCGACCGGATCCGGCGGCGATCGGATCTATTCCGGCTTCGTCCTCGAGAAGAAGACGCTGAAGAACATCCGGTCAGGGAAATGACGCCGGCACGATAAAAAGCGGAATGCAATGACCGCATCCCCCGTGAGAAGGGGATACGGTCATTTTTCGCGTTGCCGGCGGTATGCTTTAACGGCACAACCCGTTCCGTCCTGTTCGGCGGCCTCGCCGCAGCCGTCCTGGCCGCCTCGCACACGCTCACGGATGCTCCTCGGCTTCCGCCAGCACCTCCAGCCAGCGCTGTGCCGTCGCCTCCCAGGTGTAGCGCTGCTCCACCCGCTCGCGGCCGGCGCGGCCCATCCGCTCCCGCAAGGCCGCATCGCGCAGCAGTGTCAGCAGCCGGTCGCAGAGCTCCTGCTCGAGCCGGGCGGGATCGGCCAGGTACCCGGTCTCCCCGTCAACGATGATCTCGCGCATGCCCCCGGCTCGGGAGGCGACGACCGGGATGCCGCTCGCCATCGCTTCGACGTTGACGAGGCCGAACGCCTCGCGCGCTCCCGAGGGCACGACGGCGGCATCCGCCGCCAGGAACCAGCTCGGCACTTCCGGATAAGGAACATAGGGAATGAACCGGATATGGCGGGGATAACGCCTGCCCAGCGCTTGCAAGGCGCGGCTGTAGCGGGTCGTCCGGTGCGAGCCGTAGAACGGGCTTCCGACGACGGCGAGCAGTACATTCGGGTGAAGAGCGATGATATCCGGCATGACCCGCAGCAGATGATGGACGCCCTTGAGCGGTATGATCCTTCCCATGAACAGAAGCACGTCCCTGTCCTGCCAGCCTCTCGCCAGTCTCAGCGCTTCCCTGCGCGCGGCTCCCTCCGGCTCCCAGCGGGAAAGAAATCGCGCCGTGTCCACGCCGATATGCACGACTCTCAGCTTGTGCGCGGCCTCGGGAACCCGGCCTTCCACCGTATCCCGCAGGAATTCGCTGTTGACGATGATTTTTTCCGCGGCCGCAAAGCTCCTCTTCAGCCTATCCCTGCTGATGGCTTTCGGTCCAATGAAGGAGGAGGAGTGCAGGTTGATCCATATTCTCGCATCGGGATGGCTCCGCTTCATCTTGAGCGCATAGCCGGGACGATTTTCCACTTCGATAAGGTCCGGCCGGAACAGACGGAGAGACCGGCTCACGCTGCTGAGGTAAACGGCCTTGTCTCGGGCGGGAAACCGTTCGCAGCGGACGCCTCCAATCTGTCCGACAGCTCCGAGTCCGGCACCCGAGCGGCCGTAAATCCGCGCTTCCGCTTGCCCCGCCACCAGAGGCGCCATCTTCTCGATAACGCGTTCCACGGAGCTGCTGCCGGCAGAAGGGATGGGAAAGGATCCCGGCGTGACGAAAGCGACCTTCGGCCTCTGCAACTTGCTTCTCCCCTTCCTGCATAAAGCTTGCTGCTTCAGCATATTCTCCGACTGGAGAACCCGAAAGGGCCAAGCGTCCCGCCATGGCAGCAGCCTCGTCGTCGTAGGCTTCATCACAAAATCGCCGCAAACCCAAAGGCCGGATGCTGTCCGAGCCTGCGTACCGGACGGCTGATGTCGTTGCAAAGGGTGGTTGGGCACTTCTCCATACGGTGAATATATACCCACGAGTATAATATTATCATCCCAATCCAGAACCAGTTTCAGATCGCAGTGGATCGAACTGAGCCAAGGAGGAAACCCAATCATGAGTCCATCCCCAACATCCTTTCCCCGAACCAGCCCTGCATGGAAGGCTCTCAACACGATCGCCTTCGCCCTAGTGATCGTCATGAACGCTCTCGCCGTCCTGCTCCCTCTGGGAGGAAAAACGACCAAGGAGCTGTCCGACCAATACCCGCTTCTGCTCACGCCGCCGGGATATGTCTTCAGCATCTGGAGCCTGATCTACCTGCTCTTGGCCGGTTTCATCGTCTACCAATGGACTCCGCAGGGCAGCTCGCGCAGCAGCGTCCGCTCCATCGGCTTCTGGTTCGTGCTGAACGGGCTGGCCAACTCGGCATGGATCGTCGCCTGGCATTACGAGCATGTCGGGCTCAGCGTCCTCATCATGCTGATTCTGCTCGCGTCCTTGATCGTCCTCTATGCCAAAACACAGCGCCCTTCTTCGAGTGCGGCGGCAGGCGAGCAGCTGCTGGTCCAGCTTCCGTTCAGCATCTACATGGGGTGGATCAGCGTGGCGACGATCGTCAACGTCTCGGCCTGGCTTTACAGCCTGGATTGGGACGGCTTCGGCTGGGGGGATCAGGCTTGGGCTTTGATCGGACTTGCAGCAGCCGCCTTGCTCGGCTTGACCGTCGGCTGGTTTTTCCGGGATCCTTATTATGAGCTTGTCCTCGTATGGGCCTTCATCGGCATTGCCGGGAAGGACGCCCAGCCTGCCGCTGTCTCGACAGCAGCCTGGGTTCTTGCCGCCCTGCTCGCGGCGTGGGCCGTCCTTCAAGCCGTCCGCCGCTATCGCTTCCATTCGCTGAAATAACTCCCTCAAACCTCCGATTTCATTGCTTTGTCCATGCGGATGTGGCACACTAGTCGGGACGGCCTATGCCGGCATAGGTCCGCTAGAGCAGCGGAACCGAGACCGCCGCATGGCTGACAGCGAAAGGACGTGAAGAGCGGAGGCATGTGGACCTGGTTATTCCGCCATATGACGGAGCTCGGATCCCGCAAATGGATTTCCCGCCTGACGGGAAGCTTTGCTAAATCCAGAGCCAGCCGGGGATTTATCCCCCGTTTTGCCCGCACGTACGGCATCCGTACCGAAGAAGCGGAGCGAGCAATCCAAGAATACGCGACATTGAATGAGTTTTTCACCCGCAGGCTGAAGCCCGGCATGCGCCCCGTGGACGATACCGCGGATATGGCGGTAAGCCCGGTCGACGCGCTTGTGACGGGAGCCGGCCCTATCCAGGACGGCACGATGCTGGGCATCAAGGGGCAGGACTATACGGTCGAGGAGCTTCTCAACGGCTCGCCCCGCATCCAGAATTATCGCAACGGCTATTATGCGGTTCTTTATTTGAGCCCGACCGATTATCACCGCATCCATGTGCCGGCCGACGGCGTCATCGTGGAGCG
Organism: Paenibacillus humicus NBRC 102415; assembly: GCF_004000905.1. Classification (GTDB taxonomy): domain Bacteria; phylum Bacillota; class Bacilli; order Paenibacillales; family Paenibacillaceae; genus Paenibacillus_O; species Paenibacillus_O humicus. The sequence continues at coordinate 34,447 of NZ_BIMD01000013.1, read as the reverse complement.
GGAGCATCTGCCTGGACGCGTGTATCCGGTGAACGAATTCGGCCTCACGAGAATGCGCCGCGTGCTGAGCCGCAACGAGCGGCTTGTGACGTACATGACCCACAATGGCGGCGAGATCGCCATCGTCAAGGTCGGCGCGCTCAACGTCAGCAGCATCCGGTACACCGAGCCTCAGACCGCCGAAGTCCGGCGCGGCGACGAGCTGGCCTACTTCGAGTTCGGCTCCACCGTCGTCCTGCTGTTCGAGGACGGCACGTTCGAGCCCCGTACAGACCTGGCCGTCGGCCTCAAGGTCAAGATGGGCGAACAGCTCGGCAAGCTGTCATCAACCTGAATGAACGTCAAAAAGCCGCTCCGCTTACGGATTCTCATCCGTGCGGAGCGGTTTTTTGAAGCGGATGGCTTGCGCGCAGATTAGACGCAGGCTGAAAAGACCGCTCAGATCCAGAATGTCGGATACCTTCGATTCGGATCCAGATTATTCACTACCAATGCGGCCAGCACGATGACGATAGACCCGATCAGCACCGGCATGACGAGGAAGCTCCATCCGCTGCCGGCCATGATGACGATCAGCGGATCGGCCCCGGCCGGCGGATGCGTCGTGCGGGTCAGCATCATGAGGCCGATCGCAAGCCCTACGCCGGCAGCCATGACCCATACGCCCCCATGGAACAAATGAGACAGGATCAGACCGATCAGGGTCGACAGCAGATGGCCGCCGACAATATTTCGGGGCTGCGACAAAGGCGCGTCCCAGACACCGAACGCAAGCACGCAGCTGGCCCCGAACGAAGCCATGAGCCACGCCGACGAGGAGGCTTGCGTGAGCAGGGCGAGCACTGCGATTACGGCAAAACCTCCTGCGGCGCCGATCGCGGCATTTCTGGGGCTTGCCTTCAACGCGCTTCTCCCGCCGCCCTTCATTTTGGACCAAAAAGTTCCCGCTTCCATTGCACACCTCGCTTAAAATCACCATTGCCTCGTCATATGGTTATATTTGAATCCAATTCCCCTGTCAATCTATCGGACTCTTCCTTTTTATAGGAGCCATGGGGACTGCCCGGCAAAAAGACGCCCTGAACCGGCAACCCGGTTCAGGGCGTGCTCATGATCCTATACCGCCGTCAGCTTCACGACCATGCTCTTGAAATCGCCATGCAGCAGGGGAAGCGGAATGCCGTGATGCATGAGCCTGTCTCCGGCCGACGCGTCCTCCGCCGCTCCCGGCAGCTTCGCAGCGGCTGCTTCGGCATCCGCCGCCGTCTGCAGCACTGCTACCCGGTAGGAAGCGTCCGGATCCAATCCGGCCAGCCGAAGCCTGCGCAGCGGAGCGTTCGGCTCCGCCAGCGTCCGGAACCAGAATACGACCGCTTCGCGGCGATCCTCCGATACCATCATCCAGGCCGTCTCGTTGCTCTGGAACGGACTTTTCAGCCGGTACAGATCGCCCGTCTGAATCAGGCTCCGCAGCTCCTTGTAGGCCGCCACCTGTCTCTTCACGATCTCTTTTTCCTGCTCGCCGAACTTGGTCAGATCGAGCTCGTAGCCGAAGTTGCCCGACATCGCCACATCGCCGCGCATTTCCAGCGAAGCCGTCCGTCCGACCTGATGGTTGGGCACGTCCGATACATGTGCGCCGATCGAGCTGACCGGATAGACCATGCTCGTTCCGTATTGGATTTTAAGCCGCTCGACCGCATCCGTATCGTCGCTCGTCCACGTCTGCGGCATGTAATGCAGCATCCCGGGATCGAAGCGGCCCCCTCCTCCGGAGCAGCTCTCGAACAGGACGTCCGGGAAGGCGGTCACGATGCGCTCCAGCAGCTCATACAGGCCGAGCATATAGCGGTGGGAGACTTCCATCTGCCCCTCCGCCTCCATGAGCGCGGAGCCGATCTCCGTCATGTTGCGGTTCATGTCCCATTTGACATAAGCGATCGGACAGCTTCCCAGAATGCCGCTGATGGCCTCGAACAGGTAGTCTCTCACATCCTGGCGGGACAGATCGAGAATGAGCTGGGAGCGCCCTTCCGTGCGTCTGCGGCCTGCGGCATGCAGGCACCAGTCCGGATGCGCCTCGTACAGCTCGCTCGCCGGAGAAATCATCTCCGGCTCGAACCATAGGCCGAACTGCATGCCGTGGCCGTTGACGCGCCGGACGAGATCCTCCAGGCCGGCCGGAAGCTTGGCGCGGTCCACGACCCAGTCGCCCAGCGAGCTGTTGTCGCTGTCCCGCTTGCCGAACCAGCCGTCGTCGAGCACGAACAGCTCGATGCCGAGCTCGCTCCCCGCCTTCGCGATCGCCTCGATCTTCTCCGCGTTGAAGTTGAAATAGGTCGCCTCCCAATTGTTGACGAGGATCGGGCGGGGCTGATCTCGGAACTTGCCGCGGCAGAGCCGGGTGCGGTACAGGCGGTGGTAGGTCCTGGACATGCCGCCGAGTCCTTCGGAGGAATAGACCATGATCGCCTCGGGCGTCTGGAAGCTCCCGCCGGGCTGCAGCCGCCAGGAGAAATCAAACGGATGGATGCCGATGCTTACCCGGGTCATCCCGAATTGATCCACTTCCGCTCCGGCCAGGAAGCTGCCGCTGTAGACGAGGCTGAAGCCGTAGGCTTCTCCCTGTTCTTCCCCCGTATCCGCCCTGACAAGCGCGGCGAACGGATTCTGCTGATGGGAGCTCGACCCGCGGCGGCTTTCCAGGGAAGTCGTCCCGGCCGCGACCGGCCTGCGGACGACATGCCGCTCCCTTGTCCACGCGCCGGACAGATACACGAGTTCATAGTCCTGCTCATGGAAATCGACGCTCGCGCTCAGCGCCCGGAGAATCTTCAGCGGCTTGGCGGACGCATCCAGCTGGAGCCGGGATGAACGAGCCAGGACGCCGGCATCCTTGAACACGGTGTAGGAGAGAATGACATTGAGCCCGGAGTAGTCGTCGCGCAGGACCAGCTCCAGCGTGTCGGCTTCATCTTCCGATTCGGCATAGACAGCAGGCAGCCCCTCCAGACCAGGCTTGCCCTTGGAGATCGAGTACGAATCGTAGCGCAGCTCCGTGATCCGGGTCCCGTCTTCAAGCTGCACCTGGTAGGCCGGAGCGCGGAAGTCGCCCGTTCCGTACTGGGGATATTCCTGCGGCAGCGCGTCCAGGGAGATCGTCCGGTCCTCCGGGAACGGAGTCGGGGAGAAGGAAGCTCTCTCGACCCTGCTCAGCATGCTCTCGAAACCCGCTTCGTCCCGGAGACGGCGGCCCCAATACAGATGGAGAGGGAAGCCGTTCAAAATTTGAATGACATAGCTCATCTTGCTGGAGTAGAGATGAAAAACGTGTTCCTTTTCGTGGTAGGTTACCGGCATGTCTGAGTCTCCTATTCGATTGATTTCGATGCTGCGCCGCAGCTTTCGCGGACGATGAGGCGGGTATTGACCATGAGCTGCAAGGAAGCCTCCCGGCCTCCGAGACGATCGAGAAGCAGATGGACCGCAGAGCGGCCGATCTCTTCCGGGAAGGCTTGGACGGTCGTCAGAGGGGGCTGGAGATACCCCGATATGTCCATGTCGTTGAAGCCGACGAGCGCCATCTCCTCCGGCACCCGGATTCCCCGTTCCTGCAAAGCCTTCAATGCTCCCACGGCGATCGGGTCGCTGCTCGCAAAGCAGGCTGTGGGCCGCTCCCCCGAATCCAGCAGGCTTTGCATCGCCGCATAACCGCCGGCCGGGCTCCATGCCGCCGTCCGTATCCACTCCTGACGCAGCAGCCCCTTCTCCTTCATCGTCCGTTCGAACTGGATTCTCCGGAAGTCATGGCGAACAGGCGGCTCCGGACTTGCGCTCATGCGGACCGGGTACTCTTCTCCCGCCAGTAGGCCGATTTTGTCGCGGCCAAGCCCCAGAAGATGCTCCAGAACGCCATTGACGGCTCCTTCAAAATTCAGCCGGACACTGTCATGCCTGCCGTCGTCGAAGTGATTGTTGACGAGCACCAGCGGCGCTCCCGGAGGAAGGAGGCGCTCCAGATCGTCCGGCATGAAGCTGCCTGCCGCGATCCAGCCGTCGACTCCGGATAGATCCGGCTCTTCTCCGCCCGTATAACGCAGGACGACAGGCTGAGGCAGGCCCAGCTCCTCCGTGCGCAGCTCCATTCCTTTGCGGATGAGCGAGAAGTAGGAATCCTGCTGCTCGTCATCCGAAGACAAAGTCAGCAGCAAGCCCAGCCGCTTCCGGGACGCTGTCGACTCTTCCCGGAGCTTTTTCATCTGCCGCGGCTTGTAGCGCAGCTTTTCGGCGGCGGCAAAGACGCGCCGCCTCGTCTCTTCGCTTACGGAAAGCGCAGCGTCATAGTTCAGCACCCGGGATACGGTGGCGGCGGATACCTTTGCTTCGTCGGCAATTTCTTTTAAAGTGGCCATATACGCACATCGCTTTTAGTAAATTTTTTAGTAAATCTTTACGCAATACTTTACCAAAGATAGAGGGCGGTTTCAATCTCTTCTTTCTCCCGGTCAACAGCGGATCGGACGGAAATCAGGTCAAGCTTGACGGCTGTCTTCCCCATTCCCCGCAATCCCGCTCCACTGTTCGGCGACAGCCTGCATGCCTTGGGCGATCTCTTCCTCCTCCAGGTGGGCAAAGCCGAATAGAGCGAAGCGCTTGTCCTTATTTCCTCCAGGCTCGCCCGCGAAATAGCTGCTCCCGTCATGCCAGGCGACTCCCCCTTTTCGGCAGCTCTGCAGCAGCCGGTCGTAATCGGCGCTGCTGCCCGTCCATTCCGCATATTGATGCAGTCCTGCATCGGAGGGGCGGAAGCGGAACGGAGTTCCCTCCAGCTCGTCGAGTCCCCGGTGGAGAGCTGCCAGCTTTCGTTTGTACTGGCGTTTCATCCTCCTCAGATGCTTGGCATAAGAGCCTTCCGCGATGAAGCGGGCCAGCGCCATCTGCTCCAGCTGCCCGGAAGCGTAGGGTTCATAAAACGCTTTCGCCTGGGCGAGCCTAGGAGCCATCCAGGACGGGACGACAGCATAGCCGATTCTCAGCCCGCTGTACATCGTGCGGGAGAAGCTTCCCAGATAGATGACCCGCCCGTTGCGGTCCATCGCCTTGAGAGGCTCGCCCAGCCTTCCCGAATAGCGGAACTCGCTGTCGTAATCATCCTCAATGATAATCGCGCCGCGGCGCTCCGCCCAAGCAAGCCATTCCTTCCTTCTCCCGGCGGACAGAACCGTCCCGGTCGGGAACTGGCGGTTCGGCGTCAATGCCGCTATCGCAGCATCCCAGTTGCCAGGAATCGCTCCGCATTCATCCACTGCCGCCTGAATGAGCTCGGCCCCGGTTACGGAGGCCGCTTCCCGGATGCCGCCATAACATGGATATTCCAGCACGATGCGCCGGCCCGGCTCGGCCAGAATTTGAAACAGCAAGGCCAGCCCCTGCTTGGAGCCGCTCGTCATGACAATCTCCTCTGGAGAAGCGGCGATTCCCCTCTCCATATAGAGCATAGCGGCCACAGCTTCCCTGAGCCGGAATAGGCCGGAGCCGGGGATCTCCCTGTAGCCGTCAGGAAGATTTTCCTGCATGCATTCCCGAACGGCGGCATGAAGCGCGACCTTCCATTCCTTTACGGGAAACAGGCGAAAATCGGTCTGTCCCGACTGGAACAGCTGCTGACCGAACGTACGGCCTGCTTGCTGGGATTCAGGAGCAAAAGGAGGAGGGCCTTCTTTGTCCGCTTTCAATTCGTCCAGCCTGTTGAACCATGTCGACAGCAGCTCGGAGGGCTGCTCCACGCGCTCCGGCCTTGCCGAAGGATAAGGGATCCGCTGCGAAACATACGTGCCGCTGCCCCGCTCTCCCTGAATGTAGCCTTCCGCATACAGCATGTCATAGACCTGAGTAACCGTCCCTCTCGATATTCCGTACAGCTCGGCAAGAGAACGGGAGGATGGAAGGCGTTCCCCTTCCTTCAGCTGTCCGCTCCGGACGGCATCGCGCAGCGAATCGTACAGAGCCGCTCTTTTGCTCCCGGATTGGAGGAAATAACGTTCAAAAGCCAACCGAATCTCCATACCTCTTCCTACTCCTTGTCAAGTGGTCTATTTGAATGGGCTTTAATTGGATCTTATCTTGTATCCACTTTAGTTGTAATGTTCAGCTAGAGCAAGCCGCACGGCTTCTTTTTCACCCTGCTTCCGAAATGGACTTTGCCTCTGAAAGCCGGCGGTCCAAGGCCGGGATGAAACGGCAGGACAGACTTAACGAGGGGGAATAGACAATGAGAAGGAAAGAATTCGATCAAAGCCGCGATCAGATCGAGCTGGAGGCTTTCTTGAAGGAGATGACATTCGGCTTCATGGCCAGCATCCGGCCGGACGGAACTCCGGGAATTACGCCGCTTAATTTCGTGTACCACAAAGGAAATCTGTACTTCCATGGGAGCAGGGCAGGGGAAAAAATGAAGAGCATCGCGGCTTCCGGGGAAGTCAGCTTCTGCGTGGCCAAGGAATACGCCCTGATCCCTTCCTATTTCTCGGATCCGCTCCTCGCTTGTCCGGCTACAGCCTATTTCAAATCGGTCCTTTTGCGGGGAACGGCGGCTCCGCTGGACAATCTGGAGGAGAAAGCCGAAGCGCTGGAAGCGATGATGGCCAAGCTGCAGCCCGATGGCGGCTACAAAACGATTAGCGCCGAAGATCCCGACTACATTCCTCGCCTCAAAGGCGTTGCCGTCGTCAAGCTGACCGTCTCTTCCCTGTCCGCCAAATTCAAATTCGGTCAGAATCTTGCGGATGAGGAACGGGAGGATGTTGCACTCAAGCTGGAGCTGCGCGGCTGCCCGTTCGATCATGAAACGGCATCGCTGATGCGGCATTATGCCCCGGGAAATAATGAAGAGCTCCAGGACTAGAGACGGTATTTCCCTCATGAGGTCTATGCCTGGAAGAATGGAAGCCTGACATCGATAGACAAATGAATTCAATGCGATCAGAGAATGAAGCCTGCCGACCCGTTCGAAAAGAAATGAAGCTAAAACCCATTCCCGAAAGTCGCAGAATTAGAGAAAAGGTAACCCTTCAGCTTCTGTTCTTGTCTAAAGAACAAAAAAAGTGCGCCCCTGCCATCGCGAGATGACAGAGGCGCACTTTGTTCATGATTGGAGCTTAGGAAGCTTGGAGCAGGCGGGAGATGATGACAGCCGCTTGCGCACGGTTGGCGATGCCTTTCGGTGCGAACTGGCTGGCGTCAACGCCGGTCAGAATGCCCGCATCGGTAAGCTGGGCAACCGATTCCTGAGCGTAGGAAGCGATTTTGCCTTTGTCCTTGAATTTGGACAGAGCGGCGTTTTTGTCGACCTTGGCAAGCTCATGCTGAAGCTTCAGAGCATTCGCAGCCATGATCGCCATTTCTTCACGCGTAATTTCACGGTTCGGCTCGAATTTGTTGTTGCCGGTTCCCTTCACGATGCCGGCTTTGACAGCCGCTGCGATCGCTTCGGTATACCAAGCGTCTTTCTTGACGTCCGTGAACGTTGCCGTTCCCGCATCGTTCAGGCCGTAAGCGCGAACGAGCATCGTGATGAACTCGGCGCGGGTCAGGTTTTTCAGAGGAGCGAATTTATTTGCGTCTACGCCCTTCAGAATGCCTTTTGCCACGAGTTCTTCGATGGCGGACTTAGCCCAAGCGACGTTGCCGAGGTCGGTGAATGCAGGCACCGGAATCGGAGTCGCGCTCGGTGCTGGCGTCGCGGATGGCGCCGGTGTTGCGGATGGTGCAGGCGTTGCGGATGGCGCAGGCGTTGCGGATGGTGCAGGCGTTGGTACAATTACCGGAGGCGTCGTTGTTCCCGAACTCTTGATGTTCGTAATCCGACCTTCAATGGAAGCCGTTACCGCGCCTTTTTTGAACTTGGTGAGAATGTAATCGTAGAAGCCTTTCAAGTCGCTGTCGCCTACAACTTTGTTCGATGCCTGCGTCAGGACTTTGTAGTTGTCCCCGCCGGCAGCCATGAAGTCGTTGACTACAGCTGTGTACGTTTTGTTCGGATCGAGCTGCGTTCCATCTGCCAGAAGCAGGCTGGTTACACGGTTTTCGACAGGCAGACCGAAGTCGGCGATATATTTCAGGCCGGAAATCTGCAGCGTCTTCGTGTTCGGTGTTCCGTCAGCGTTCAAAGCCCATTGTTGTTGAAGCAGGGTTTTGACTTGGGCGCCAGTCAGAGACAGCTTCACGAGCATGTTGCCGAAAGGCTGTACCTTCGCCAGGTCGCCGTAGGTGATCGAGCCTTTCGGCAGGTCGGCGCGGATGCCGCCCGGGTTCATGAACGCGAAGTCCGCAGGACCATTGGATCCTTCGAATGGAGCGTTGCGCATAGCGTCTGCAATCAGGTTGCCCAGCGAGGATTCGCTGTTGTAGGCATCCGTTCTCGTGATGGAGCCGTCCGTCGTGCCTACGGATTCCGTCAGTTCAGGATGCTTGTCGACGTACTTCTTGATCAGAGCGGCCGACTCGGCATCCGGAGTAACGCCTTCTTGGAAGGTTGTCGTTACGACAGCGGATTTCTCTTTGACATCGCCCGTCTTGTAGTCGATAACGAGCTTGATGTCTTCGTATGCGGAACCGTACGAGTAGGCTTGTACGACCAGCTTGCCGTTGATGACTTGGTTGGCATAAGCGTGATCGTCGCCGGCTACGATGACGTCGATCGGGGAGTTCGCAGGAAGCGCGTTCGCCAGATCCACAGCCTCGCCGACTGTAGTCGTCGTGCCAGCCGTCGTCGTCGTTTTGGCCGGGTCATGAGCCAGGACGATGATGGTTTCTACGCCTTGAGCCTTGAGCTCGGCAGCATATTTGTTCAGAGCTTCGACTTCTTCAGAAGCGGAGAGGAAAGATACTCCAGCCGTACCCGATGGGGATACCTTGCTAGGCGTTGCTTTCGTTACCGTACCGATGAAGCCGATTTTCACGCCGCCAACTTCTTTGACTACATAAGGAGTGATCAGCGGTTTTTTGGTCGTGTTGTCGATGACGTTCGCGTTCACGTAGTCGAAGTCGACGCCGCTGTGCACGATTTTGTCGTTTTTAGGATCTTTGCCGCCGTACAGCTGGGCTTTCAGCGCATCGATCCCTTGGTCGAACTCATGGTTGCCGAGGGAACCGACGTCGAACTGCATCATGTTGAGCCATTCCAGGGTCGGCTTGTCGCGCTCGAGAGCGGATACCGGAGCGGATGCGCCCACGGAGTCGCCGTTGTGGAAGAGGATGGAGTTCTCGTACTTAGCGCGGGCATTTTTCAGGTATGTGGCCAGGATCGGCGCCGTACCTGCCGCTTTGTTGCTCACGGTGGAGACGGTGTCCAGCTGTCCGTGCAGATCGTTGATGCCGAGCAGATGGACTTCAACGTCTTTTGTCGGAGCCGGAACGGCCGCTTTCAGACGATCCAGCGTGAAGATGCCGAAGCTGGAAGCGTCCATCGTGTTCGTGTAGGATACTCCCTGCGGAAGCACATCGGCTGCTTTAGGAGCCGAAGTGAACGTAACCTTCACGTTGCCGTTGATAGGCAGGATCGACCAGTTGCCGTCGGCGGAAGGGTTCACCGTGCCTTGCTTCTCGATGTATTCCATCAGAACTTCACGGTTCTCTTTTTGGGTGTCGAGAATCATGTCGGCTCCCTTGACGCCCGGGAAGTTGCCGCCGCCGCTTGCGCGGTAGTTGTTCGTCACGACGATGAATTCCTGGTTCGGGTCGACCGGCTTGCCTTCGAACGTCAGGTCGACGACGCGGCTGGAGTTCGCGTTGGCGATCGAGCCGTCCGGGTTGTATTTCGCCGGTTTCGTCACGTCGTATTTGTAGTTGACGCCATCGATGACATCGAAGTTGTAGACGGCGAATTTGGAGTTCAGAATCGGCTGGGCAGCCGATTTGCGCGGGCTGATCGTGTTGAACGCGCCTGCGCTCATGTCCAGCCAGTCCTTGATGACGGAGCCTTTGACCTTGATCGCCTTGAGCGTGTTGTCGTACAGGTACAGGTCGCTCGCGCTGCGGATCGTCAGGTCGCCCTGGCTGATATCCGTATATTCCGAAGGGCCGTTGCGGCCGGCTTTGAACGGCGCTCCAACGCTCAGAATCGGCAGATTCTTAACTTCAGCCGAAATGTCGGCGTTGCCGGCCAGCTCATTTTCGACGAACCACTTCTGGGCGTTCGTCACGATTTGGACAGTCGGATCATCCTGCACCATGGCGAAGAAGCTGTTCATCGGAGCGGAAGTCGTTCCGAGCTTCTTGCCGGTGTAGTCGATGGTCGCTTGGTGAGCGGCGCCAACGGCATCCTGGACGGCTTTGTCCGGCTCGACCGTAGGAACGTTCACCGTCTTGCCGGCGGAGTCCTTGTCGGTTTTGTAGATGGAGCGGGTCTGGGCTTTGGAAGCCGCTTTGTCGACCGCCCATTTGCCGTCGCCAGCAGGAACCACCTTGAGGTTGATCAGGCCGAGGTACGCGCCTCCGAAGCCCGCTTGTACGGCCGGTGTGCCGTTGATGCGGCCGTTGACATTGTCGACGACGGCTTTGGAGTTGTTGTAAGGCAGCTTCGTATCGGGATCGATGAAGCTCGCATCCAGCGCGCCTGTCGTCGGGAAGACCTTATGGGAGTGGGAGAACGTGACTGCATCGATGCCCGCGACTTTCGTCAGGGCGTTGATAGCATTCTCCTCCATTTGGCCTTCGGTCGAAGTCGCATCGAAGCCCGAATGGGCCATGGCGACGACAACGTCAGCCTCGTTGTTGTCCCGGATTTCCTTGGCGAACTTCGCAGCCGTTTGGGAAATATCCTTCGTTTTCACTTTTCCTTCCAGGCTGACCTTGTCCCACTCCATGATTTGCGGAGTTACGAGGCCGATCAGGGCGACGCGGATCGTTTGATCCATGCCGTTCGCGTCCTTGACATGCTTGTCCAGCACGACGTAAGGCTTGAATGCGTTCTGATCGTTGCTGTCGTCGCCGTCGTGATCGTCGATATAGATATTGGCGTTGACGTACGGGAAGTCTGCGCCAGGGAGGGTGTCGTATTTCGGATTGTACTGGCCGATCGTGCGCTCCAGGAAATCAAGGCCATAATTGAACTCATGGTTGCCGAAGGTAGCGGCGTCGTAGCCCATGGCGTTCAGAGCGGCCATCATCGGATGGATGTCCGTCGTATTGTCCGGAGTAAAATCGGAATGCTGGGCTACATAAGTACCCAGCGGCGTTCCTTGAATCAGGTCGCCGTTGTCCAGCAGCAGATTGTTCGGGAATTCGGCGCGGGCATTCTTGACGAGCGTTGCTGCACGGTCAAGACCTACCGTGAGGGAAGGCGCGTTTTTGAAGTAGTCGTAGCCGTACACGTTGGTGTGTACATCCGTCGTGCTCAGCAGTGTCAGATCGACTGGCGCGGCTGCGGCTGCGGCATGAGCCTTGCCCGTCGTCAGAACGCCTGCCCCGATGACCTGCGCGGACAGCACGGCGGCTGCCAGCACGGAAGCGGTCGGCTTGTTCCATTTCGGCTTCCAATTCATAGAAATATGAGTCCTCCCTTATTGTTTCGTACTTCGACATTATAGCAGTCGAAGAAAAACGAAAATCATAGAAAGCATAAATTATTCCTAAAGGTTATGTAAAGAAAAATATCATGAAGGACCGAAGAAAGTTGTAAGCGCATAAACATGCATGAATTAGTTTGTAAATTTAATGGGATCAATTCCGTTATCACTGGTCGAAAAGAACGTGCCGGCTATGTGCAAAAAACCTTGCAGCGTCCAATGGACGTTGCAAGGTTCAATGGGGCGCTGCCGTCCCGGGGATGCCGCCAGGTTCAAATGCGGTGCTGACGACCGGGGGATGCCTGAAGGCTCAAGGGCGACATGCCGTCTACGAAGTCACTGGCGCGATACAGTCCGATGTTCAATTTAGTTCAGAACCGATACGGCCCCCTCCTCGCCCTCACTTTGTTCCATTATAATGGTAACGCTTTGAACCCCCGAATTCCCGAGCAGCCGGATACGCGCTCCGCGACCGTCATCCGGTCCGGGAGACGCTCCGTTGATTGTTGCCCGGCTTTTCGAGGCGGGCAGGCGATGCGGGTTCAGGACGCGGATCTCCGTCCGCGATCCGCCATGGCGGTAGGTGAGGCTTACGGAAGGCCAATCCGCCGGAAGGCATGGCTCGATGATCAGCTCATCTCCCTCGCGCCTCAGACCGAGAATCCATTCCAGGCCCGCCTGGTACATCCAGCCGGAGGCGCCCGTGTACCAGGTCCATCCCGCCTTGCCTCCGTAGATGTCCGTCGTATAGACATCCGCGGCCATGACGTAAGGCTCTCCGCCATATCTTCTGACATCGCCCGGCGACTTGGCATGGCTGACCGGATTCAAGAGCCGGAACAGGTCCGCCGCCTTGTCGCCTTGACCCAGCTTGGCCCACGCCACGATGCTCCAGATGACGCCATGCGTATACTGGGCGCCGTTCTCCCTAAGGCCCGGCGGATAGCCTTGAATATAGCCGGGGCTTGGATGCGTCTTGTCGAACGCGGGAGTAAGCAGGCGCGCAAGCATCAGATGGCGGTCGACAAGCTCGCGGTCGAACGACCGCATAGCCATGGCAGCGCGATCCGGCGGAGCTCCGCCGGAAATGACCGACCAGGACTGCGCGATCGCGTCGATGCGGCATTCGGCGCTGCGGCTGGAGCCCAGCCAGGCGCCCTCGTCGGTGCAGGCGCGCCGGAACCACTCGCCGTCCCAGGCATGCTCGTTGATCGCGCCTGCAATCCGGGTCCGCTCCTTGCGGTAATGGGCAGCGCGCAGCTCGTCCCCGCGGCGCTCGCAGACGGCGCTGAATTTCTCCAATACGACGCAAAGGAACCAGCCCAGCCATACGCTTTCGCCGCGGCCCTCGTCGCCGACCGAGTTCATGCCGTCGTTCCAGTCGCCGATTCCCATCAGCGGAATGCCGTGACGGCCGGAAGTGAGGCCTTTGTCGATGGCCCGGACGCAGTGCTCGTACAGCGTTCCCTCCCGGCCCGAAAGAACGGTCGCTTCGTACCTCTCATGCTCCTCGGGTCCGAGCGGGGAGCTTGCGATGAATGGCGCTTTGTCGTCGAAAACATCCCAGTCCCCCGTATGAACGGCATAACGCGCCGATGCGTATGGAAGCCAGAGCAGGTCGTCGGTATACCGTGTCCGGATTCCCTTATGCGTTTCTTCATGCCACCAATGCTGGACATCGCCCTCCTCATATTGGTGGGAAGCGTTCAGCAGCAGCTGCCGGCGCGTCAATTCCGGCATGGCATGGAGCAGCGACATCGAATCCTGGAGCTGGTCGCGGAAGCCGTATGCGCCTCCCGCCTGGAAGAACGCCGTACGCGCCCACACGCGGCAGCTGAGCGCCTGGTACAGAAGCCAGCCGTTCATCAGCAGGTTCATCTCCTTGTCCGGCGTCTCCACGACCGTCTGCTCCAGCTTCTCCTTCCAGAAGGCGGCTGAAGCCGGCTCCACGGCCGAGCAGCTGTCGGGACTGCGGTAGCGCTGCGCCAGCTCCAGCGCCTCCTGCCTGCTGGCGCCTGCTCCCAAGGAGAGATAGACAGTCCGCGTCTCTCCCGGCGCCAGCGTCAGGGCAAGCCGGACGGCTCCGCAGCTGTCGGCGAAAGCGCCGGTATCGCCGCTAAGAGCCGCGCTTCCCATTCCTGCCGGACAGTATACCGTATGGCCGCTGCCGATGAACTCCTTGCGATTGGCCGTGAAGCTGATGTCTTCATCGAGGTTTCCCGTCCGGTCAGAGCTGATCCTCAGGAAAGCCGACGCTTCCCGGAATGTATCCTGGTACGCGTTTCGCGCAAGCAGCGAGCCGGATTCCTCGTCCCATTCCGTGACGATATAGGAGGCCGAGGAATCCCGGCTCACTCCAAGCACCCAACTGCACATGCCGGTCACGGACAGCCGGCGGCTCCGATCGCTGTCATTGGTCAACCTGACTGCGGTCAGCTTGACGGAGTCGGAAGGATGGACAGAGACGGATATGGACTGGCTCAGCCCTTCCATCGCCGTCTCGAAACGGCTGTATCCGCGTCCGTGAGCGACACGGAATTCCCGCGTATCCGAGGGGGATGGAAATGCCGTCCAAAAACAGCCCGACTCCTCGTCGCGAACGTAGGCGAGCTCGCCCGGAGGATCAAGAACAGGATCGTTCGACCAAGGGGAAAGCTTGAATTCACGGCTGTTGCTCCACCAGGTATAGCCCGTCCCCCGTTCGGTCACGAGCGTTCCGAAGGAAGGGCCTGCGATGACGTTGCTCCACGGCACGGCCAGCGGCTCGCCCGGCTTGAGCCGGATGACGTACTCGCTGCCATCCGCGGAAAAACCTCCCCAGCCGTTGAAAAATTGAAGCTCTCCGGCTTCCGGAGCCAGCGGGAGCGCCGTCACGCAGGCCTTTCTCCGCGTCTGCAGCGAAGCCTCGTCCCAGCCTCCCGCACCGGCTTCCTTCACCTCGCTGTCTGTCTCGCCGGCTTGAACCCCATCATCGCCGGCGGTCCGCTGCGGACGGCTGCGCAGCTGGGCTCCGATGCTCGGTCCCCCCGCATCAAGAGCGACCCGAGAGGAAGCGACCAGCAGGTCGAGGCTCTCCCCGGAGAGCTTGGCCGCATCCAGCGGATACAAGCCGCCCCCTACGGAATAAGGAGGATAGGACACCGCGGCCTGCACGGATGCCGAGAGGGCATGGTGGAGCTCCTGCTGGTAGCCTTCGCTGCTCTCGTTCAGCAGCACCAGATCGCTTGCGATGCCTAGTCGCCGCAAGTATCCGTGACCGTCAATGATTCGATTCGCAAATCCAAGCTGCGACAGATCTCCGATACGGAGCAGCATAATGGGAAGATCTCCGGATATGCCCATGCTCCATAATCCCGGCTGGCCGGACTTGTTGCGCCGGATGGCTTCAGCCCGCTCGCGTCCAAGAGGCGGGACATAGAGCAGCCTGGCCGCCAAAGTCTGCATCGCCGCCGCATCCGCAGGCTGCAGCCTGTGCTGCCGCAGCGAAATTCCCGCAAGCGTCCAGGCCAGGTCGGCCGCCTTGTCCATGCGCGGGATGCCGCGCAGCTCGCGCACCATCTGCAGCGCCTCGCCGCGCGAGCCGGACATGCCGCTCACAGCCTGAAGCACAGCCTGCTCTCCCGGCTGAAGCGTCAGCTTGCGGCGCAGCACAAACGCGGGATCCAGCACAGCTCCTGTCGTTCCGCTGAGCCGTTCTCCGGCGCTCCGCGGAGCGGCGAGAGAATGGCCGCGGCCGATGAACTTCGCCCGGTCCGTCTCATATTCAAGCGGAGCCGACTGGTCTCCATCGACAATCAAGGCATGGACGCCCCAAACCTGCTTCTCTTCGGGCGAGCGGGGCCGCCGGAAGGCGAGCAGCGCGCCGGTATCGCCGTCATAGGATGTTTGGACGAACAGCTTGCTGAATGCGGGATGAGCGTCGTCGACGGCCGGAGGAGCAAGCGCCAGCTCCAGGTAGGTCGTGATTTCGAGCAGCCGCGGCTCCCGGCTTTCATTCACCAGCCGGATCAGCCGGATCTCCGCCGGGTGCTCGGGAGCGGCGAATACCTCCATGACGGCGGCGACACCGCCTTCCTTGCGGGAAAACACCGCCTTATCCAAGCCGAAGCTGGCGGAGGCTCCTTCCCCTTCGGAGCCGACGGGATAGAAAGAAGGCGACCAGAACAGTCCGCCTGTAAGATCCCGGATATATACGGCCGGTCCGTGCGATTCCGTGAGAGCATCTTCGCGCCAGCGGGTCATGTTCACGCCGCCGCTGCGGATGAAGCCGCTGCCTGCCGCCGTCACGATCGTCGTGAAGGAGCCGTTGGACAGCACGTTCACCTCCGGCACGTCCGTGACCGGATGGCGGAATTCGCGGATGTAACGGCCGTCTTCCGCCGGCGCGCTGCGCGCCGACCCCGGCTTGAGCGCCTGAGGAGCGATGACGGCCGCCTTTTCCGGGATGCGTTCCTGCAGGATAAGCTCGGCCGCCTCAACGCGCGGATCGGCGTGGAATCGTTCGGTCATGGGACGCTCCAGCAGCAGGTTGCCGAGCGTAAGCAGGCTCATCCCCTGATGATGGGCCATGAAGCTGCGGACAACGCGGTGCTTGTCTCCTTCCGGCAATCGGGATGCAGTCATGTCCACCGCCTCGCAGAATCCGTATGGACCGACAGCTCCGATCTCCTCATAGCGCCGAAGATTGGCCATCCCGGCCTTGATGTCCCAAGGCAGCGCCATGATAGCCGCATACGGGGCCAGGACGAGCTCCTTTTCAAGTCCCCTCTGGAAGCCAAGCCCCGGCACTCCGAATGCTTTGTATTGGTAGTTCATGTCGTAATCGAAGGCGTAGTAGCCCGACTCCGAAATGCCGTATGGCACTCCGCGCTCGCGCGCATATTCCTTCTGCCTCGCGACTACGGCCTTGAATGTGCTGTCCCATATCGACCCGCGATAGGTTTTCATCAGCAAGGCGGGCATCAAGTATTCGAACATCGTGCCGGACCAGCTCAGCAGAGCCGGATTCCGTCCGATCCGGGTCAGTCCTCGGCCCAGCCTGAACCAATGCGATACGGGAAGCTGGCCGCTTGCGATCGCGAGGAAGCTCGCCTGTCTCGCTTCCGATGCCAGCAGATCGTAGAGGATGTCGTCCCGTCTGTTCTGATCGGCGTTGTATCCGAGCGACAGCAGCTGCGCCTCGCTGTCGTAGAGCGGCCGAAAGTCGGTCTCGGCCGCCATTTTCTCGAGCCTTTCAGCGAGCCGGACAGCCTTCTCCACAGATGCGGATATTCCGGACCCGGCCCTCGCTTCGGGCTCGGCTCCCGATTCCGATCCAACCCCCGGCTCAGACTCCAGCTTAAACGTAGAGCTTGAGTCGGAGAAAGGCATGGAGTCAGACGCAGCCGCGATATTCGCATGGAACCGAGCCCGCCCGTCCGGCCAATCTCCGCTCTCCCTATGCGCCCATTCCAGCACTCCTTGCCTGACCGCGATCAGGTAGGCGACGAGATTGCCGGAATCGACCGTCGATACATACCGGGGATAGAGCGGCTGCAGCGTGCCCGTGTCGTACCAGTTGAAGAAATGCCCATGCCACCGGTCCATCCTCTCCAGCGTGTCGACCGTCAGCGAGATCCGGTCCACCATCTGTTCGAAGGATATGAATCCGAAATCACGGGCCGTAACGGTGCAGGCGAGCAGCAGGCCGATGTTCGTCGGCGAGGTCCGCCTTGCCGCCCCTTTGTCCGGATCGAGCTGAACGTTGTCGGGCGGCAGCCAGTTGTCCTCCGCATTCGCATAATCGGCGTAGTAGGCCCAAATGTTCGCGGCCAGACTGCGCAGCTTGTCCCGGTCCGCATCCGACAGCCTCTCCTCCCGTACCGTCGGCGCGCCGTTCAGCCAGACGACCAGCAGCGGAGCAGCCAGCCAGGCCGCAGCGGCCAGAATGGCGGCAGCCTGCCATCCGGCCGCTGCGCCGGACAGCCAGCCGACAACGGGCAAAAGCAAGGCCAGCACGGTTCCCGGAACCCGGAACGCGATCAGCTTCCCGCCGCTGTTCCTGTCCGTCTCTGCCGCGCTCGTCCATTCCAGAAGCCTCTTGCGGGATACGTTCAGCCGGTAAAGGGTCCGCAAGACGGCATCGGCCATCATGGCCGCCTGATAGGACAGCAGCAGCACCGAAAGGCTGGCTTGCAGGACGGCGGCCTTCAGCTGTCCCGGATGGCGCACCAGGTAGCCCGGAGCGGCGAGAGCTTGAAGCAGCGGCAGGCAGGCCGTGAGAACAGCCGCTGCCAGCAGCGTCCATCTGGCTCCGGGAGGCAGCAGCAGCCCGATGACGAGAAGCAGGTAAAGCGCGGGCGGAAGCAGGCTCCGCCTGAGATTGTCGACGATCTGCCAGCGGGTGATCGCGCTGAGATCGACGGGCCGCGGCGTGCCGGAGCAGTCGCGCACCTTGGGCTTCAGCCAGCACAGCAGCTGCCAGTCTCCCCGGACCCAGCGATGCAGCCGCAGCTGCCAGGAGCGGAACGTCTTCGGATGCCCGTCGACAAGCTCGATGTCGGAAAGCAGGCCGCTCCGCAGAAATCCGCCTTCCAGCAGATCGTGGCTGAGAACGGCATTGTCCGGAATCCGGTCCGCCAGCAGCCGGCGGAACAGCCGCGCATCGAATATTCCTTTTCCCGTAAAAATGCCTTGGCCGACACCGTCCTGGTAAGGATCCGACACCGCGAACGCATACGGATCAATGCCGGGGTTGCCTGCCCAGAGCGCAGCGAGGCGGGAGCTGGCGGCGGATTCCCTGCTGATCGCGATCCGCGGCTGCAGCACCGCGTAGCCTTCCTCCACCCTCGTGCCCTTCTCATTGAGGCGCGGCCGATTGTACGGAAGATGCATCGTGCCGACCATCCGCTGCGCGCTTCCGATGGGAAGCTGCGTGTCGGCATCGAGCGTAATGACATAAGCGATCCGCGGAAATACGGAAGCATCGGATTCGCTCAGCGAGAATCCGGTCTGCCGATCGCCCTCCAGCAGCCTCGCGAACTCGACGACCTTGCCCCGCTTGCGCTCCCAGCCCATCCAGACGCCTTCCCGCTCGTTCCAGGTCCGCTTCCGCTGGAGCAGGTGGAACGTGCTCCCTTCCGCGCCATAGTGCCGGTTGAGCCTTCGGATTCCTTCCGCTCCGGCTTCCTCAAGCTCCTTGTCCAGCTCTGTATGCTCGCTCCCCGCATCGGGATAGTCGCCCAGCAAGGCAAAGTGGAAGCGCGCATCCCGGTTGGCCAGATAATGGAGCTCCAGCCGATGGACCAGCTCCTTCACCTCGGCGATGCTTGACCAGATGACCGGAACGACAATCATCGTATCCGCTCCCGGAGGAATTCCCGTCGAAAAATCGTATCGGAGCAGCGGCCTGGTCGGCATGACCTTTCCGATCAGCCCGTGCAGCAGGACGACAGCCCATTCCGAGGCCGGAAACGCAAGCAGCAAGGCGGCCGATACCCAGCCTCCGGCACGAAGTCCGCCTGCTTCCCCCGCCCAGATCGTAAGGACGGCGGCGGCAGCCGCGAACAGGACCGCCAGCAGCGCGAGGTATGTGCTTGTCCGATGCCGGAGCAAGCCGTTTTCAGGCAATCTCCGGGCTTTCGCTGTCCGGCACGCCTCCCTGCGCAGCAGCCGCCTGCCTTGAGGCTCGAGCAGATAATAAGCGGCGTACGCGGTCCGGGGGAGCAGGGGAAGCTCCACATAGGCTTTCTCCTCAGCCTTCTTGCGGAGTCCCGCCCTGCTGCCGAGACCCGGAGCATTTTTCCCCGATAAAGGAGCCGCGCCGCCTTCCAGGCCGCCCCTTCCCGGCTGTCCATCGCCGTCCGCTGCAGGCCATCCGGCTTTCCCGGCCTCCGCGTCCGCCAGCCGGACCGCGCAGGACGCGACCAGGCTCTCCGGCAGCCCCAGCCGCGCCGCGAGCCGCGCCGTGCCTGCCCGGAGCGTCGCCCTGCTCTGCGCATCCATAAGAGAATAAGTTCCCGCCGCTTCGCTTTTGAGCATCGCATCGGCCATGCTGAGATCTTCCAGCTCTTTCTCCCAGGAAGTCCGCTCGGCCGCTCTCAGGCTGCCGATCAGACGTCCGGCCTCGCTTTGATACCGGGCTTGAAGCCTCGCTTCGTAAGCGTTCAGCCTGGCCAGGCTTTCCGTTCCGTTGTCCAGGCGCAGCAGCAGCCAGCGCCTCACATCCTCGGAATCGTCCGCCCATTCCCGCAGCCTCGAGGTCAGATGGGCCACGACCGCTCCCGAGAGCATGATGTCCCTTCCAGCTCTGTCGAGCGCCTCCGCCAGAGGGAGCGCTTGCGGCCCTCTGCCGCCGGCCAGCGCCTGCTTCAGGATGCGTTCCGCGCCCATGCAGGCATCATGCCGCTGGCGCACCTCCCTGAACACTTCCGCAAGACGCCTGAAGAGGCATGTCTTCAGAGCGAGCGGCAGCGACCACGTCTCCGCGATCGTAAGCACGGCAACCTCCTGATAAGCCTGGATGAAGGCGACAAACGAATTCCGGTCGTAGCTTCCTCCCGAAGCGTCCAAATACCCGTCGCAGACGGCTTCCACCCGGGCATGGCCCGAGCGCCTCAAATAAGGAAGGCCGGCAAGTCCTCCGTGCCTCAGCTCCATCGAAGCATGATAGCCCTGCTCCTCGATGAATTCCGAATGGTCCAGCAGCCATTCGGCGGCAGGCTGCGAGCAGCCGCAGTCGTCCGCGCGCAGCTCCTCGGCGAATTCCTGCAGCTGCCTGAGCTGTGCGGCAAGCGCCTTCCTTTGCCGGGAGGCCTTTCTTCCTCTAGCCGTATCGTGAGTCAGGGCGAGCTGTCTAGCTGCCTGTATATAGGATTCCGTAGTCGTCATGAGTCCCCCTGGGTCGCTTAGCTTAGTCTGTCCGCGCCGGAGTACGCTCCGCTATGCGCTTATCCACCTCAACTAAATATTCCCAAAGGGGCCGTATTTTATGACCTTCTCCTCCGATTCCCCTGCGCCTGCCTTCTTCCCGGACCGCTGCAGCCCCATAAAAAAAGATCCGGCGGCTACCGGATCTCGGACGGGCTCCTGCCCGTGTACTGCTTGAACTGCCTGCTGAAGAAAAAGATGTCCCGGTAACCGAGCGCGTCTGCGACCTCCGTCACATTGAGCCCTCCGTGCATGAGCAGATGCTGGGCCCGCTCGATGCGCGTCCGGATCATGTACGTCTGGACCGGAGTTCCGATGATTTCCTTGAACTTGATCGAGAAATACCGCGGAGACAAGCCGGCTCGTCCGGCCAGATCCTCCACCCGATGGGAGATGCCCGGATTCTGGCGGATGTAGTTGGCGATTTCCTGGATCGCTTCCGTCAGCTGGTTGCTCGCCTTGCGCTCCAGGACCGGCTGCCTGTCCGCGCGCAGCAGGTGGATCATCATCTGCTTCAGGATGAGCTGCGCTTCTTCCTCCGCTGCAAAGGTCCTCACCAGGAAGAGGCGGACATAACGGGAGAGCATGTTCTCGAATTCCACCGTCTCCTCCAGCTCGCGGTAGCGTGCCGGAATATCGAGCGGTTCTCCTTCAATGGCAAAGTGGATATAAGTCAGCACAAGCGGCCGCTGCGGATTGTGGACGGCGCTGGTGTAGTCTCCGGGGCGGAACAGAAAGCAGCTTCCCGGTCCGACGGGATAGGGCTCTCCATTAAGCGTAAGCTCCCCTTCTCCGCTCCAGACATAAAACAGGTCGAAATTGGCCATCGGCTTCTCCCTGCGCGGCCACTTCCAGCCCGGCTCGCAGACGATCTTGGCGAATGACGGCAACAGCTTGAACGATGAGGGCGGTACTTGCAGCATTCGGCCTCGGATGCTCCTCTTCGGCGGGATTAGATTGAAGGAAAGACCGCCGCCATGGCGCGGATCAACCTAATCAGCCTTGTTTTTCGCCATCATACCCCAGCATCGAGGGGACGCGCAAGCTTCATAAAAAATGTCCGAACCCTCCCTCCGCCGCGCAAATAATGATATAATAGCACCCGAAGAAAGCATGCGCATGACCGGCATTCCACTCGCGGCCCTTCGGGACGGCAACAGGGACGGTCGCGCAGGCAGCGAGCAGTTGATGCATCAGCCCCGCCGGGACCCTCAAGCGGCCCGGACACATCGACCCCCGGAAGGACGGAATCGGAATCATGAATCCACTTGCCCAGCAGTTGAACACCGCGCTGGAAAAAGGCAATGCCCATGTGTACGCCATGTTGTCAGGCCTGGGACGCAAGCTTTATTTTCCGAAGGAAGGCATTCTCAGCCAGTCCGCCGAGGCCAAGGCCAAAGCCACGAAGTTCAACGCCACGATCGGAATCGCCACGGAAGGCGGAGCTCCGATGCACCTGAAGGCTATCCAGGAAACGCTGTCGGCCTATGAGCCGAAGGATCTGTACGAATACGCTCCTCCTGCCGGCAAGCCGGAGCTGCGGGCCGCATGGCGCGAGAAGATGATCAAGGACAATCCGTCCCTCGCCTCCAAGCCGTTCGGCAATCCCGTCGCGACCAACGCTCTCACTCATGGCCTGAGCATCGTGGCCGATCTGTTCGCCGATGCCGGGGACGCGGTCATCATACCGGATAAAAACTGGGAGAACTACGAGCTCACCTTCGGCATCCGCCGCGGAGCCGAAATCGTGGAATACCCGCTCTACACCGCCGAAGGACGCTTCAATGCCGACGGCCTGCGCGAGGCGCTGCTCGCCCAGCGGGACAAAGGCAAGGCGATCGTCATCCTGAACTTCCCGAACAATCCGACCGGCTACACTCCCGGCCCGGATGAATGCCGGGAAATCGTCGCCGCCCTCAAGGCGGCCGCCGACGAAGGCATCCTCGTCGTTGCCGTCACGGACGACGCCTACTTCGGCCTGTTCTTCGAGGATTCCGTCCATGAATCGCTGTTCGGCAGCCTCGCCGGAATCCATGAGCGCATCCTGCCCGTCAAGGTGGACGGCGCCACCAAGGAAGAATACGTCTGGGGATTCCGGGTGGGCTTCATCACCTACGCCTCGGATTCCCCCGAGGTTCTGGCCGCGCTGGAGCAGAAGACGATGGGCATCATCCGCGCGACGATCTCCAGCGGCCCGCATCCGTCGCAGACCTTTGTGCTCCGTGCTCTGCGCTCCCCTGATTTCGAAGCCCAGAGAGCGGAGAAATACGCCATTATGAAGGGACGCGCCAACCGCGTCAAGCAGCTGCTGGACAGCGGCCGCTACGACGGCGACTGGACGTATTATCCGTTCAATTCCGGCTATTTCATGTGCCTGCGCCTCATCGGCGTCGGTGCGGAAGAGGTGCGCCAGCGTCTCCTGGACGAATACGGAGTCGGCACGATCGCTCTCGGAGAGACCGATCTGAGGGTTGCATTCAGCTGCACCGAGGAGTCCAGCCTTGAGGAGCTGTTCAACCTGATTCATCAGGCGGTACGCGACTTGAAGACGAACGGATTCCAATAAGAAACAGGCATGCCAAGCCATCTCGAGATGGTCCGGCATGCCTGTTTTTTTTTTGTAGTTCCCGGCATGATCGCGGCGAGCCTTCCGCGAGACGAAAAAGCCGCATTCCGGATGGACGGAATGCGGCTGGAGGTCAATCGTCGCCATCGTCTGCAAGCACACGCTTCGTCAGCCGGCGGGGACGCAGCAGCAGGATGTACCCGGCCCCGGCAGCGGCGGCCGCTGCTGCGGCCAGCGGCTTGCCCTGCAGCAGCAGAGGCAGGCTGCCGGCGAGCCAGAGCAGCAGCAGGATGATCAGCAGCGCGAGCCTGTCCACTTGGATAAGCGAGTGCAGACGCTGCTTCTCCGGCAGAGGATACACATGGCGCCATACCGTGTATTGATGCCACGAACCGAGAGAAGAGGTCTGAAGGCCGGCGATCAGCAGGAACAGCAGCTGCGCGGCAGCCGTTCCCCAGCCACCTAGCCAGGCGGCTTCGCCAAGCCAGTAGCAGCACAGCATGCCGAGCAGCGTCAGGCGCAGCAGCATGCCACCGAGCTCCGTGCGGGCCATGCTGAGACTGTACAAGTACGTATAGGTGCTCTGTCTGCGCAGCGGCACGAGCTTGGACAGCCAGCTCAGATAAGGCCGGGAGCTGACCGCCGAGCCGAGCGCAGGCACATCCGTGAACCAGCCGAAAAACCGGTAATAGCGGATCATCGTCCGGCCTTCCTCGCGAATCAGCGTTTCCCATGGGAATCTCTGGCGGGCCGCCAGCCGAGAAGCCGCCCACCAGAGAGCTCCGGAGACAGCCGTGAAGGCCGCGGCCTTCCAAGGAAGGAAGGCGAGCCAGGCGGCGGCCGCCCAAGCGGTCAGAAACCAGCGCAGCAGCCGCAGCGCCCAGCGGGCCGACGGCCAGGCCGCCTGCCTTTCCCGCCAGGCAGACAGGCTGTTGGCCGCCTTCATGACCAGCACGGCGGCAAGCGTGATCCAAAGATCGGGCTTCCAGGCGTCGGCCGATTCGGCCGCCCCTGTCCGCACCGGCCAGAACAGCAGCAGGACAATGCCGGCAAGCGCAAGCCCTCCCGGAAGATTATGGCGGAACGATCTCCGGATATAAGCGTCCATATGCGCTTCCCTAGGCATGAGAAAGACGATATCGGCAGGCTGCAGCCAAGTCCGCAAAGGGCTCCAGGCGACAACCGGCGTCAGCAGCACAGCGCCTGCGGCGACGGCGGGAAAGTCGGCCGGCACCTGCTTGATGAATTCCGTATAGTAGACGGCGCTTACGATGAGGAGAAGGAAAAGGACGAGCGGAACGCCGCTCCGGAGCATATAGCCGACATAGGGCATGGAGTTGCGGTAAAAGGCGGAAGCCCTCTTTTTCCAGATCGCTTCAAGCGTTTCGCCCATCGGCGTCACTCTCCTCCACGATGCCGTAGAAGATGCTCTCCAGCGATTGTCCTTCGGCTCCGCGCGAGCTTCTGACCTGCGCCAGCGTCCCGAGCTCCTTGACCCGCCCTTGGTGCAGGATCATGAAGCGGTCGCAGTAAGCCTCGACCGTCGAGAGGATATGCGTGCTCATGAGGATGGCCGCTCCGCGCTCCCTCTCTTCCACAAGCCGCTCCAGCAGCGAGCGGATGCCGAGCGGATCGAGGCCGAGAAACGGCTCGTCGATGATGTACAGATCCGGCCGGGCCAGCAGAGCGTTCATGAGCATGACCTTCTGCTTCATTCCTTTCGACAGATGCGCAGCCCGCGAGCCGCGCTTGGGACCCATTCGGAATTCCGCGATCAGCTTCTCCGATCTTTCCCGGTAATCCTCCTCCTGCAAGCCGTAAGCCATCGCCGTCATCCGCAGATGCTCTTCCACAGTGAGCTCCTCGAAAAGCACCGGCGATTCCGGTACATAGGCGAATGCTCCCCGATAGCGTTCCGGCTGCTCCTCCAGCTTGACGCCGCGGATCCGGACCTCTCCCTGCTGCGGCGCCATCAAGCCCAGAATATGCTTGACTGCCGTGCTTTTGCCGGCTCCGTTGAGGCCGATCAGCCCCATCATCTCCCCTCGCCTGACCGTAAAATCCAGATCATGCAAGACCGGCCTGCGCGGACTGTAGCCTCCTACAAGATGACTGACCTGCAGCACATTTTCCTCTGCGAATGCTTCTGCCACTATCGTTTCCTCCCGTGCCTGCAGAATGTGCAGGAACAGGCTTCCGCATCCTACGCTGCGAAAGCCTGTCTGCCTGAAAGCTGGAAATCCCGGCTTGCAACGCCGGAGTCGTTATTGATCGGGCTGGTCCCGCTTGGCTTTCAGCCATTTCGGGGCCCCTTTGTTCTTGTCCGCCTTGGCTTTCCGCGCCTTGGCTGCCGGCCCCGAAGATGCCGCCGCCTTCGGCTTGACGCCTCCCGCGGCAGGCTGCGCCTCGCGCCTGCGGTCCGACTCTGCCGGCTCTCCGCCGGCAGAATCCGGCGCCTTGCTCCGGCTGCCCGCTGCCCGGACTCCGGAGACGGCAGCCTTGGCGGCTGATGCCGGCTTTTGCCCTGCAGTGAAGCCCCGTGCGGATCCCGCCTCTTGTACGGGGCGGGACTGCAGCGGAGTAGATTGCTCCTGAGCGGGAGGAGACTCCAGCGGAGCACGCCGCTTCTGGCCGGAACCGGATCCCGACAGCTGATCCAGCAGCGGCGTCCGCGACGGTGTCGTGCCGGCCCTCTGCGATGAAGCCGCAGCTCCTCTCGACGGTGTCGTGCCGGCCTTCTGCGATGGAGCCGCACCTTCTCTCGCAGGAGACGGCCTGCGGCGGACATCCGCCGGATCGACCAGCTTGCCCTTGTACATGGCCAGCTCCGGAATATCGACATCCAGCTTGCGCTTGTACTTGTCGATCAGATAACGTTCGCCCGGCGCCGCGATCGTGAACACCCGGCCTTCCCGGCCCATCCGGCCCGTACGGCCGGAGCGGTGGACATACTGATCCGCGTCTGCAGGAGGCTCGAGATTGATGACGAGCGGAAGTCCGGGAATATCAAGCCCCCTCGCCGCGACATCCGTGGCCAGCAGCAGCTGGCAGCGCCCTTCGCGGAATCTCGCCAGCGTAGCGGCGCGGCGCTGCTTGTTGGCATCGCCGTACAGCGTCTCGACATTGAAGCCTTCATAGGACAGCTTGGCCTCATAGTTGGCGATCTGGTCCGTATCGTTGATGAACAGCAGCGCCGAGGCGGGGTTGAGCAGCCGGATGAGCTTGCGGGCCGTATCCAGGCGGTCGCGCCATTCGCAGCCGATGAACGCATGCTCGATCGTGCCGGATACGCGCTGGGCAGGCTCGATGTCGACGCGCTCCGGATTTTTCATCCACCGCTTCTCCAGCGTCTTCAGAACCTGCGGATAGGTGGCGGAGAAGAAAGCGACCTGTTTGTCTTTGGGCGCCGCCCACAAAATGGTCTCCACCTCGCTCGTCGAACCGAGCCCGAAAACCTGGTCCGCCTCGTCGACGATGATCGTCCGGGTTTCGGACATCTTGAGCTTTCTCAGCTTCAGCAGCTCATGGATGCGCCCAGGCGTTCCGATGACAAGCTGCGGATTCAGCTTCAGCTTCTCGATCTGCCTTTTGACCGCGGCTCCCCCGATCAGCTGCTGCACGCGGACTCCATAGGCCTCGCCGTACATTTCCGCCACACGCACGATCTGCATCGCAAGCTCCTGGGTAGGGGAAAGGATGACGGCCTGCACCGACTTGCTCGCCGAATCGATCCGCTGCAGCAGCGGCAGCATGTAGGCGAGAGTTTTGCCCGTTCCCGTCTGCGATCCGGCCGACACATCCCTGCCTTCCAGCAGGAGAGGGATGGCCTTCGCCTGTATAGGGGTCGGCTCCCCGATGCCGTTCTCCGCCAGCTTGCCGGCTGCGGCTTCTTCAATTCCAAGCTGCTTCCAAGTATCCAATGACATCTTGTCTAGTTCTCCTTGTTCGCACCGCCTCCCCTTGCTCAGGCGAAGGCGGATGCATTATTTCTTGTTCAGCATCGGTCCGGCGATCCGGTCAGCCAATCTCGGAAACAGCCGGTACAGCCTCGCTCCGGCGGCAGCAAGCCAAGGCAGATCAAGCTCCGCACGCGGCTTCTCGACCAGATGCACAATGCGGTCCGCAACCTTCTCCGGCTTCAGCATGAGCCAGCTTACGTTCTTGACATAAGAACCGTCGGGATCGGCCTGATCGAAGAAAGGCGTATCGATGGGACCGGGATTGACGGCGGACACGAAAATGCCCCGACCTCTTACCTCCTGCCGCAAAGCATCCGTCAAGCCGACGACCGCGTGCTTGCTGGCCGAATAACCGCTTGATTTCGGCGTCGCGAGCTTGCCGGCCAGCGAAGCGATATTGATGATATGTCCGCTTCGATTGTCCAGCATGGAGGGAAGAACGGCCTTGGTGCATCTCACGAGGCCCATATAATTCGTATCCATCATGGATTCAAATTCCTGAACGGTACTGTCGGCAAAAGTCTTGAATAGACCGAAGCCGGCATTGTTGATCAGCACGTCGATTCGGCCGAACTCTCGGAGCACGCTGTCCATCACGGCCTGGACCGCCTCGTTGTCCGTCACGTCCAGCCGCCTGCTGCCGCAGCGGCCCGAAATGGATGCAGCCGCCGCAGCAAGCCTTTGTTCGCTGCGTCCGCAAAGCACCGGAATGGCGCCTTTGGCGGCGAGCCTGCGGGCGATCAGCACCCCGATGCCGCTGGTCGCTCCTGTAACCACGATTACTTTGTCGCGAATCATTGTTATCACCTGCTACAAGTGTACTTTATAAGCGATATGATAGCAAAGCCGGGCGGCTTGCTCCCATCTCGAAGAAGGCATCCGCCCGCTCTCTAGATCCGGTCTCGTCCCCGACCGCTGAAGCCACAAAAAAAAGCTCCCTGGGGAGCTTCCTTTGGCCTGGAAAAAGCTGTTGCTGCGCTTTCGTCCTTAGCCCTATGTTCCGCCCATAGCAAAAAAAACGGCGCAGCCGGCAGGCTTATGTTACGATGCAAGTAATACCTGGATGTCCAGTTGGCCGATTCCTTCGAGAATCAGAGGCACGGACAGCGCCTGGCGCCTATCCAGGAAATCAAGCTCCGCTCCCTGCAGCAGCGCCGGAGGCGTAATATCCACATGAACTCCCTGGCTGGACAGCTTCGTGCTGGCATTGCCGCTGATCATATTGCTCAGTTCCGATATGGCGCTGCGGCCGATCTCGTCCAGCGCGTCGACCTGGAAACCGCCCATCATCGCCGAAACGATGTTCAAGGCATCCACCTCGCTCATGCCGAACATGATATCTCCGCTCACTTGACCGATCAATTGAATTCGAATCCATAAAAAATCGTTGGCGCCGCTCAGCACCTTCAGGCCGATTGGCCCAGGCATAGGTTTGATCTGGACGACCTGTTCCAATACCATGACTGCGGACTCCAGGAACGGATTGATAAATTCGGCTCTCATCGGCACTTAAGCTCCTTATAGACCAAGTTTCACGTCAACCTTATATTGGTAGCAATTATACTAAATTAACTAGTGCAAGTATACCAATATAACCATTAACGCTACTAAAGACCTATAACGTCAAGGTGAGCTTGGTTCTAATTTTGGAAAGGCGGAGGATGACTCATGCCTGGTATATGGACCCATATCCGGTTCGGCCGATTGGTGCTTGAGACGTCCGGGGAGCAGCGCCTGCTGTCTTCGCCGGAGCTGGAAAGAGGCTTCATCCTGGGATGCCTGGGCCCGGATTTTCTTTATTGCCACCGGCTGATGCCATGGCCGAGACGATCTCTCATGCACGTGCTGGCCGACCGGCTTCATCGGCAGAATCCCCTGCCCGTGCTGCTGGATCTGCTCGACGGAGTCTCCGGACGTTCTCTCGATGGCCCGGAGACAGACGAAGCCGTCGTCTACACGCTCGGTTTCATCCTCCATCTGCTCCTTGATGCCGGCATGAAGCCCGACGGCAGTCTCTCTCCCAACGGATATGAAGCCATCAGACGCCGCTTGAACGTGGATGACCAGTCGCTGGATATGCATGCAAGCCCAGAGTCCGATGCCAGGCTCGACGCATGGATGCTTCAGGCCGCCGCCGGTCCTCTGCCGGACGCTGTAATCGAAAATTATGAGTGCATGATCGCCGTCCATCATGCGGATCTTGCTCCTTACGTCAAAAAGGATGACTGGAACAAGAGCATGCGAGGCATGCTGGCCGTCTTGAGGCATCTGCAGGATCCCCGGGGTCTCAAAAGCATGATCGCCTCGCGCTTCCTCGCCCCTGAAGCCTACTCCAGAGTCCGGAGAGACGGGCTGAAATCCTTGCATTCAGCCGGTTCATCGACTCCGCATTCCGTCGCAATGTCTGGACAGGCATGGGAAGCTTATCTTGACCTTGTGGTTCCAGCCTCTAGCCTGCTTGCCATCGTCGTCCGCTGGCTGAGAGCTTCCGCCATCCGCGACGAAGCGGCGCTATCCATTGGGGCCAGACAATCGGCCGCGGCCGCTGAGGATTTCGGCTGGCGCGAGGCGGAGCTGCGCGCCGCTCTCGTGCGCCGCATGGAGGAATGGTTCCGTGCCCCGCCCGGCCCTCTCTGAATCGGGCTTGGACAACTCCAGGCGTCCTTTTGCTGCCATGAAGGCATCAGCATGACGCCATGCGTCTGCGTTACATCGCTTCGAGGCCGCCGGCTTCGCCGGCGGCGCTGCGGCGAAACCGCATCCGCACCAGGCGAAGCCGGTCATAGATCAGGTCGACCTTGGCGGAGGGTGCCGGCTCCGTGCCATAAACCTTTTGGAGGATCGGCTTCAGGTACTTGTCCCCTTCCTCCTTCAGCGCTTCCCAAATGCGCTGCTGCTCCTCCTGCGATATTCCTTCCAGCTCCTTGGCGATCAAGGGCTCCAGATCATAGCCTTCCTGATCCAGCTGCTCGATCCTTTCCATGAGCTCTCTTCTCTGCAGGCCGGTATCCGCCAGCAGCTGCTCCAATGACCGCTCCTGATTGATTCCTTCCAGAATGAGACGGCTCGACTGCTGCCTGTCCATCTTGTTCTTGAATTTGGTTTCCTTCTGCTTGTAGAGCCACTGGATATAGGCTTTCGGCTCAAGAGCCTCGCTCACCCAGCTTAGCGGGAACGCCCTTGCTTGCTTGCGAGCTCCCGTAAGCTCCAGCACCTCCATTCCATATTCGCGGCTTTTGCCCGGTCCCCATCCCGGAATCTGGGCAAGCTCCTCGAGAGTATGCGGGACATAGGAGCTGATCATGAGCAAGGTGCGGTTCGTCGCCACCAGATAAGCCGATTTCTTCTCGGAGGAAGCCTTGATCCGCCTCCAGTCGCGAAGCGCCTCGAACAGCTCGTGATCGGCATGAAGCTCTCCGTAGCATTGCTGCATGGAAATGACGCCTCCCTTGCCGGCCGGCCGCTCGTCCAGCATGCCGTCGATGAGCGGCGTGAATCCCTCGCCCATCTGCACCGCGACCCCATGCCGGAAAGCGGTGATCATCTCCTCCCAGGAGCTTCCCTCATACCATAGGGAAGAGGGCTCCGCGCTGCCGTGCCGGGCTCCGTTCCATACGACGGACCATGTTCCCTGCTGCTCGCAGATGGACAGCTGGGCGTTGTCGATTCTCCCGTCTCCAAGCGGTTTTTCGAATGAATTCAAAAAGACGATCTGCATTATTCGCGCACCTCCGATTATGGTCCAGATCAAGACTCCTATCGTCTGCAAACGCAAAAAAGCACCTCTCCCGCCCGCAAATGCAGGCAAGAGAGGTGCTTCCTCCCGGTCGTTCGGTTCTTGTTCTGGTACATTCATCCTATCATACGGCCCGGCACCTGTGCAACGCCTTCTTTATCCTCCTTGCAGGCGGCGGCCGCTCAACATCCATGCTATACTGGATCGGACCCGCCTTACATCGGACAAGAAGGAGGTACGAATCCACTTGCAGCTGAAAGATTATGATTTCATGTCCGATTCGACCGAGCAAACCTCGACTCGTTTCGTCACCTTCATTACGCCGGGCCTCAAGCGCTTCGACCTGGCCGTCACGACGACCAACCGCTTCTACGGCAAAAAGCTCGTCACCGATCTGCAGAGCGGCAAGACAGCCATCATCGGCCAGGACGATCTGGAGGAGGAAGGCTATCTGGAGCATACGTTCAAGCTGGACGAGGAAGAAGCGTCCGAGCTTGGCGGTTTCCTGTCGCTTGTCGTCGGCGAAGTGAATTTCACCGACTGATTGGGAAAAGCTAGTACAGCTGCCTTCACGCAGGGGAGCATGATCCCCCGGCAGCAGAGAGGGGCTGTACGAAGGATGGACAACGACATTCGGCGCGGCGACACCGACTTCGCGACAGAAGAATCGCGTCGGGAGAAATATACCGATTTATCTACGGTGGAGTCGCAGCGCAACGACCTTACGTTCGAGGAGTTTCCGGAAGGCCCTTACGGAGCTGTCCTCCATGAAGAGGAGCCGGTAAAAAGCACCCCTTGGCGGCCGGAGCAGAGGCAGCCGAATCGATTCGGCTATGAGAACCGCGCCCTGCACGGCAGCAAGGAACGTGAATATCCCGGAGACGACCGCAGCGGAGCCGACAGCCGGGCTGTCCAGGAGGACAAGTAACCGGAACTCATTGATAAGGCTCGGAAATCCTCGTCCGCCTGCCGATTTCCTATCGGCTCATCGTTCTCCGGCTAGGCGAAGCCGCGCAGGCGGCTGCCGGAAGACTGAGGGAAGCTTGCACGCAGCTTCCGGATCGCAGCCGAGCTTCGCAGCAAGAGCGCGCAAGAAGCCGCCCTCCTGTTCAAGGAAGGCGGCTTCTTTTTTCATGATTTCCTGCTTGGCTTGATCCGATTCAAGCGTACTCCATGCAGCCGCAGAGCCCGCGAGCTTCCGCTTGCCCGCCCGTCTAGACTACCCAGCCGAGCAAAGTCAGCAGAATACCTACCAGGAAACCGCAGACCGCCCCGTTGACCCGGATCCACTGCAAATCGCTTCCCACCTTGGATTCCAGAAGCTCGACCAGCGCCTTGTTGTCCAGGCTGTTCAGGTTTTCCCGGACAAGCAATCCGAGCCGGTAATGGTTGGCCTCGATCGTGCTCACCAGGACGGCCGACAAGCGCTCCTCCCAGCTGCGGACCAGCTCTTCCTCGCGTTTAAGCCGCTCGTTCGCAACGTGGGCGATGCGGACGAGGCTTCGACCGCCTTCTTCCTTGTCCCTTTGCAGCCATTGCAGCACAAAAGCCTTCAGCTCGGACAGGCGGGCGACAAAAAACGCCTCCGCTTCTTCCGAATCGACCTTGCCTTCGAGCCAGCCCTTGACTGCCGCGAGCTTCTCCTCATCCTCCGCAATTCCGATTACGCGCGAGCGGAATTCCAGCAGCAGGTTGTCGCGCTGCCTGCTTCCCGGGGTGCCGAGATCCTTGATGCCGGACAGCAGCATATGCTGAAGCATCGCACCCATTTTCTCCTCGTTCATGAAGCCCGCGAACGCTTGGACGGCAAAGCCCATGAAACCGCCCACCTGCAGCTCCTGCAGCTTCTTCTGAGCGATCTCTCCCAGCATCTTGCCGGTAGACGGCTTGGCCACCCAGTCGACGGCCTGGTCGAGCGCATAGTCCAGCGCCTTCTCGTCGAGTCCGTCGCGGATGATCGCAGATGCCGCTCCTTCCACCGCCGGGCGAAGGTCCACGCCTCTCGCATAGCCGGCCAGCCCGCTGCGCACAGACGCTGACAGCCGTTCCAGCGGCAGCCGCTCCACAACGGCCATCGCGGCGCCGATCACCGCTTCCCGGTTGGACCTCTTGGCCAGCTGCTTGACGATGAACCGGCCCGCTCCCCCGATGAGATTGAGCCGGCGAAGCCGCGCGCTGATGCTTTCCTTGTTGAGCAGCTCGTTTTCCAGCGCCGATACGAGAGCGTTGACCATTTTGTCCTTGTTGCGGATGATGAGGTTCGTATGCGGAATCCGCAGCCCCAGAGGATGGCGGAACAGGGCCGTCACCGCGAACCAGTCCGCGATTCCCCCGACAAGCCCCGCTTCAAAGCCGCCTTGAAGCAGCGACAGCGCGTTGTGCTGCTCGCTGGTAAAGATCGTCGTCAATATAAAGCCGCCCGCCATGACGGCGAGGGACGTGCCGGCGGCATACTTCGTTTTCATGCCTGTTCCTCCGATCGACAATAAACGTTCTCCTTGATTATAAACAATTCGGGCTGTAATCAAAATCTCGCCGAGGTCAGGGCAAAAAAAAGACTGCCTGGCGGCAGCCTCTTCTTTTCCGGGTTACTCGTTGCTTTCTCGGCCCTTTCCAATTGCAATCCAGTTGATGCTGCCGGCCGGCACCGGACCTATGCGGGTACGGACGATCGTAAGGACGGCGCGTTCCCGCTCCTTGGCCTTGATCGCCGCATAGCAGTACGGATGGTCCGCGTTCGCGGCAATGGCATAGGAGGCATCCTCGAACGGCTCGCTGAAGGCCACTTCCAGTTCAAGCTGATCGTCCCGGTCGTTGAAAGCGAAGGGCGTCAGGCCGAATTGCTGGTTGAAATCGCTGCTTTTGCGTGATGGAGCCGGTTCCGGAATCGGCACAGCCGGATGCGACAGCTGACGGAGGACTTCTGCGGCAAGATGCGCTATCGTCACGCTGCCTGCGGCCAGCTGCTGACTTCCCACGCTCGACTCCGCGATGTGCTCGCTTTTCACGCTTCCTTCTGCCAAATGCGAGCTCGTTACGCTCTCCTCAGCCAGTTGGACGGAGTTCACGCTGCCAGGCGACAATTGACGGCCGGTTATGCTTTGCTCCTGGACTAAACTTCCATTTAGGCTCGAAAAGGCAAAATGCTTGCTCGTCACACTGCCTGCCGCCAGCTGCTCGCCGCCTACACTGCCTGAGGCCAAATGCGAGCTGGTCACGCTTTTATCCGCCAGTTGAATGGCGGTCACACTGCCAGGCGCCAACAGGCCGCTTGTTATGCTTTGTTCTGCGAGCAAAAGGCCGGTTAGGCTCGATGGCGCAATATGCTCGCCGGTTATGCTGGCCGCAGCAATATGCTCGCTTCCTACGCTTGACGGCAAAATATGATCTCCGCTCACACTGCCGGCAGCCAAATGCGCGCTCGTCACGCTCTCTTCCGCCAGCTGGACCGAGTTCACGCTGTTCGGAGCCAAGTGGCGGCCGGCAACGCTTTGTTCCAAGAGCAGGCTGCCCGATAGGCTCGAAGGCGCGATATGCTCCGACGTCACGCTGCCTGCGGCCAGTTGACGGCTTCCCACGCTCGATTCCGCGAGATGCTCGCCCTTCACGCTTCCTTCGGCCAGTTGACGGCTTCCTACGCTCGAAGCCGCGATATGCTCGCTCTTCACGCTGCCTTCGGCGAGCTGCTGACTTCCCACGCTCGACTCGGCGA
>NZ_BIMD01000012.1 GCF_004000905.1 Paenibacillus humicus NBRC 102415 | reverse complement strand
TGCAGGGAATGCAGGGAATGCCAGGTCCTTACGGCCATGCCTATTTGTACAAATCCCCGGCTGTTCATCCTGAGGGGCATGAAGACTACATGGGCGCTGTTCCATCGGAGGAAGCTGATTTGTATCTGTATGGCGGGAACGGGCGTTTCGCTCCGGCAGCCGGCCGAGAGAACGGATAAGTCGTCTGCGGAAGGGCGGGCCGTCAGTCATCCCATTGACTGAGGGACCGCTCCTTTTTGCGTTCTTCCACAATAATGGAATGATCAGGCGGCCGAATGCGAATGCTAGGCATGACAGGCAGGCGCCGCACCCGTTATCTCATCTGGATAAAGGAGTCTTAACCGATCATGAACAAAAGCATAGCCGCAGCGGCGCTTCTGGCGCTGATGCTGGCTTGGCCGGGCAATTCCGCCGGCGCGGTGGGAGCAGCCGCATGGAACGCATCATATGAGGGCGGGGCCAATCCGGTCCAGAAGCAGGCTCCCGGCAAGAAGGGAAGCGGGGCGGATGTGTACACCGCCTTGCAGAAAGGCATCGCCCGCGAGGCGAAGGCCGCATGCTCCCGATTGCCCCATGACAGCCGGGTCGCATGTCTTGCCCGCGCGCTTGAGGATACCCTCCCAAGGCAGCAGCGCAAGGCGATCCGGTATCCGTTCACAGCAAAGCATGCGGTGAATTGGAGCTATCTCCCGCTCGAGGAGGCGCCGCGCAACGGCATTTCTCTGGGCTCGATGAGTCCTGCCAGCCTGGAAGCCTTCAAAGCGCTCGCTGCGGAAGCTCTTGGGCCGCATGGCTACCATACGATGAAAGCAATCCTATTGGCCGATCAGGCGGAGCAGGAGGCTTCAGGCAACCCGAAATGGGATTCCCGTCTATATCATGTGGCGTTTCTGGGAGATCCGAGCGAGTCGAACCCATGGATGCTGCAGATCAGCGGCCACCATCTGGCTGTCAACCGGACGTACCATACGCGAGAGCAAGGCTTGACCCCGATGTTCGTCGGCATCGAGCCGAGAATCTCTGCGGCGGGCGGCCGGACCTATGGACCGATGGAAGGCCGGCTCCAAGCCTCCTACGAGCTGTTCCGTTCTCTGAACCCCGATCAGCTGGCGGCGGCTCAGCTCGAGGAGAAGTTCGAGGATGTGCGTCTCGGACCGGGCAGGGATGCGAGGTTCCCCGAGCACGAGGGCCTTCCGTACTCCCATCTGGACGACAAGCAGAAGCGCAAGGTGAGAGAAGCCGTCACCGGCTGGGCGATCGACGCCCATCCTTCCGATATGCCGCAGCTGCTGGCGGACTACTTCGCGGAAGAAGCTCTGGATAGGACCTACATCGGCTGGTCGGGCTCGTTGGACGACAAGGAGCCGGGCTCCTACCTTCGAATCGAAGGCCCCCGCTTATGGATCGAATCCGTCGTGAAGAGGGAAGCTGCGATGCCCGGGCGCGGCCATGTCCATTCCGTCTGGCGCGACCGCAAAGCCGATTACGGCGGATGCTTTTTCTGACCTCCGGCGCCGGGCCGGCTCCATGAAAGCTCTTCCAGCGTCAAACCGCCTCCTGCGGGTATATCAAAGGTAAACCTTTCAACGGGAAATGACCTTTGGAGATAGACGAGGAGGAGTCGCCATGCGGTGGCAAGGCAGGCAGGGAAGCGGCAACGTGGAGGACCGGAGGGGAATGGGCGGCGGAGGCAAGCTGGTCGGCGGCGGAATCGGCGGAATCATCCTGATTCTGATCGTCACGCTTCTCGGCGGAAATCCCGGCGACCTGCTCGGAGGCATGACCGGCGGGCAGAGCTCCTCGGAGCCCTATGAGCAGACGCAGCAGGAGCAGGAGCTGTCCCAGTTCGTGTCAGTCGTGCTGGCGGACACCGAGACGGTCTGGACCGACGTGTTTGAGAAGCAGGGAATGACCTATGAAAAGCCGACGCTCGTCCTTTACAACGATTCGGTCCAATCCGCCTGCGGCAGCGCGTCCTCGGCGGTGGGGCCGTTCTATTGTCCGGGCGACCGCAAGCTGTACATCGACCTCAGCTTCTACGACGAGCTGAAGCAGAGGTTCAAGGCGCCGGGCGACTTCGCGATGGCTTACGTCATCGCCCACGAGGTCGGGCATCACGTGCAGACGCTGCTCGGCACGATGGACAAGATCGCTCCGCTGCGCGAAAAGCTCAGCGAGACGGAGTACAACAAGTACCAGGTCCGGCTGGAGCTGCAGGCGGACTATTATGCCGGCGTCTGGGCCCACTACGAGCAAGGAAACAATCTGCTCGAGGAAGGCGACGTCGACGAGGCCCTGACGGCAGCCAGCGCGGTCGGCGACGACAGCATCCAGCAGCAGTCGCAAGGGTATGTC
This sequence comes from Paenibacillus humicus NBRC 102415, assembly GCF_004000905.1. GTDB lineage: Bacteria > Bacillota > Bacilli > Paenibacillales > Paenibacillaceae > Paenibacillus_O > Paenibacillus_O humicus. The sequence goes on along the minus strand of NZ_BIMD01000012.1, from coordinate 119,914 downwards.
GTGCCGGAGAGCTTCACGCACGGCACATCGGAGCAGCGCAAGCGCTGGTTCTACAAAGGCTTCGAATCGGGGACGATCAAGGGCGGGGATACGTTCAGCGTCCAGAACCCCTGATTTCCCCAGACAGGCGGACTCTTTCAGGAGTCCGCCTGTCTGTTTTTTCCAGATCCCATTTGCTAGAATAGAATCGTAGAGGCATGCGGCCTGCGAAGGCCCGCCTCAAGCGACGATATCGAGAGGAAGTGGCAATGTGCATCAAGTGCAGCAGCTGGCCGCCAGAGTGAAGGAGAACATCAACCGGGTAATGGTAGGGAAGGATCGAGAGATCGACCTGCTGCTGACCGCTTTGCTGGCATCGGGGCATGTGCTGCTCGAGGATGTGCCGGGAACGGGCAAGACGATGCTGGCCAAGAGCCTGGCCGCATCGCTCAGCCTCGACTTTCAGAGGATTCAGTTCACCCCCGACCTGCTCCCCTCCGACTTGACGGGGATCCACTACTACCATCAGAAGGACGGCGAATTCTATTTCCGCAAGGGTCCTTTGTTCACGCAGATCGTGCTTGCAGACGAGATCAACCGCGCCACGCCACGAACGCAGTCGAGCCTTCTGGAATGCATGGAGGAGCGGCAGATCAGCATTGAAGGAAAGACGATGGAGCTGCAGAAGCCGTTCATGGTGGTGGCGACCCAGAATCCCGTCGACAACCAGGGCACGTTCCCGCTGCCGGAAGCGCAGATGGACCGATTCATGATCCGGATGAATTTGGGGTATCCTTCCCGAGAGGAAGGAAGGGAAATCCTGCTGCGCACCGTCGGCGCCGTCTCTCCATGGGCGGAAGCGCTGAGGCCGGCCGCCTCGGCAGCAGAGGTGCTGGAGGCGCAGCGGCTGTGCGCCGGCGTATCGGTGCATGCGGACCTGCTCGATTACATGGTCGCCCTCGCGGAGGCGAGCCGCTCCAATCCGGAAGTCGCGCTCGGCATCAGCCCTCGCGGCACTCAGGCGTGGATGCGGGCTTCCCAAGCCTATGCGGCCATGCACGGCCGCAGCTATGTGCTGCCGGATGACATCAAACGGCTCGCTGTGCCGGCATGCGCCCATCGAATCGTCCTGAAGAGGCGCCATTCGACGGAGGCCCGGCCGGCGGAAGCGCTTGTTCGGGAGCTGCTGGACGCGATGCCCGTACCGAGCGAAGAAGGCCTTGGGGCCGAGGCTCGCTGATGGAGCTGCTGCTCCTGCTTGCCGTCTGCGGAGCTCTCGTCTACGCTCAGGGACTGGTGCTCGGCAAAGGATCCCTGCGCGGGGTGAAGGTGTCCCGCCGCTTCAGCGAGGAAGCCTGCTACGCGGGCGATCGGCTGGAAATTGTCGAGACGATCGAGAATGCCAAGGGGCTTCCCGTCCCCTGGCTGCGCCTGGAGACGATGCTTCCCGCCTCCATCGTCTTCCGCGGCCGCGGCGATACGTCCGTCAGCCGCGGCAGGATCTATCAGAACCATACGAGCCTGTTCACGCTGCAGCCGCGTGTCAAGATCGTCCGCACTCATCAGACGACCTGCGTCAGCAGAGGCGTATTTGTCATGGAGACGGCGTCTCTGACTGGCGGAGACCTGTTCTCTATCCATACGCCGTCGATTACCCTGTCGCTTCCGCATAAGCTCACCGTATACCCGGCTCCGATGGAAGAGAGCGTCATGCCCGACTCCTGGCGAAGCTGGCAGGGAGAGCTCGAGGTGAGGCGCTGGATCGTCGAGGACCCGTTCGTCGTCAGCGGCACGCGGGCGTACTTGCCCGGAGACGCGTTCAACCGCATCGACTGGAAGGCATCGGCCCGCTCGCTGGAGCTGCAGGTGCGCCGGCATGGGCATACGGCCGATCCCCGCGCCATGATCCTGTTGAATATCGAGGAATCCGAAATGATGTGGGACCGGGTGACAAGGCCGGGCGACATGGAGACGACGATCAGCTGCGCGGCTTCTCTGGCTGCCGGAATGCTGGGCCGCGGCCTGTCGGCCGGATTCGCCCATAACGCAGTGGTCAGCCGGTATTCGGACGATACCGGGAGAGTGGAGTTCGGCAGCGGCAGCGGGAAGCTCGACGAGACGCTAGCTTCCATGGCCGCGATAGAGCCGAGAATTCGGATGCCGTTTTATGAGCTTCTCCGACGGGAAGCGGAGCTGGAGCTGTCGGACGGGATGGATTATCTGCTCGTGACGGCGTTCCGGTCGGACCGGATAATGGAGGCGGCGGCGCTGCTGGAGCAGTCCGGCCACCGCGTTGCTTTCGTGGAGCCGCCTGTCCGCACGAAGGGAGGGAGACGGTCATGAGAAGAGATCGTTCCGCCGGTCCAGGCACCCGTTCTGTACCTGACGCGCCTTCTTCCCCGAAGGGAGAAGCCGTCCGCCCCGATTACGAGGCCGGAGGCGGAGGGGAGCATGCCGACCTGCAAGCTCCGCATTCCGGCCTGGAGCCCCAGACCGGCCAAGCGCCAAGGCCGTCCGGCCGTCAGCCTCAAGCGGTTCCGTCCATGCTGGTCTTTTCGCTGCTTGAATGTCTGGCGCTGTATCCGGTCCTGCTGCTGGGAGCCGTCTTCCCCACGTTCCGGGCTGCGGAACTGCCGACATTCCTGCCGCCGCTGCTGCTCGGCCTCATCGTGCTGGCGCTCCATGCGGCGGCTGCGATCGCCGGGAGCCGCGTATCCCTTGGGCCTGCCGGGCGGCTGGCCAAGGCATTCCTGGCTCTGGCCGGCGCCGGCGCAGGAGCCTGGATCGGCCTGCGGCTGTTCCCCGGGTCATCCGAGACCGCAGAAGCCATCCGCGCTTGCGTATGGGGATTTGCCGCCGGAGCCGCCGCCGTCAGAGGGCTCATTGCAGGAAGGCGATCGCTGTGGAACCAGGCTGCGCCGATGCTCGTCCAGGTGGGGATGCTGGCATCTTTCGTCCTCTATATCGTCGTTCTGACGAATGCCTACCTGAAGCCGTACGCCTTCTCCGTTCAGGTCTCCTTTACGCTCGCTCTGTGCCTGTATCTGCTTCGCCTGAACCGCCTGCAGATTCAAAATGCCGCTGGCAAGGACGGGGCCGGCTGGCGGGGCACACCCGCGATGCGGTATTGGAACCGGCTGCTGACGGGATCCCTCGTCGCGCTCATGCTTGTAATCGGCGCCTGGCAAGGGCTTGCCGATTCCTTGCGCCATCTCCGCGACGCGATGCTGGCGGCGCTGAGGCGTCCCCCCGCAGAGCAGGGGCTGCCCCCGCTTGAGCCGCAACAACCGCCTGCAGGCGAAGCGGGGCCCATGCAGCTGCCGGAGGCCAAGGAGCCGAACGAATGGATCGTGCTGATCGGCAATATCCTGATCGTCATCGTGCTTTTGATCGCCGCCGTTCTGCTGGCTTACTTCCTGTACCTCCTCCTGCGGCGCATCCTTCCGGAGCGGATCCGACAGCTGGCGGAGGCGCTGTTCCGCAGGCTCAAGCTGCTGAGGTCGCTCAAGCCGCCGTCCGGCTCGGATTACACGGACGAGGTCATCAAGCTGGAGCGGGTGCCCCGGAAGCGCAAGAAACGCTCCGCTGGCCGCAAGGCGCAGGAGGAGCCGCAGGGCGACGGCGGCGATCCGCGGATGCGGTACCGCTCCTTCATCCGCGGCGCGATAGCCCAAGGCTACGAATATCGGCCCAGCCTGACTCCGGAAGAGCATGCCGCGAATCTGTCCGCGGCGGAAGAGCCGTTCACCTCCCTGACGCCGGAAGAGGCCGGCAAGCTCGCGCAGACATACGGGGAAGCCAGGTACGGGAAGGCGGAGGACCGGGCTCGGGGCCGCGGCGGCTCTTAGGAGCCGAGAAGCCTGTTTCAAAAAGCAGCCAAGGGCGGTACACAAGGGGAGACCCCTGTTAGGAGAGAAACCATCCATGAAACGAGCTTCGATCCCATCGCATTCCGACTCTCCTGGCCGGAGCCAAGGCCGGTCCGGCCGGCATTCGAGGCCTTTTTACCGCAGGCCCTGGCTGCTGGCCGTCCTTGCCCTGCTGATTCTGTACGGCGTCGTTGTCGTTTATCAGACCCATAAGCCGCTTCCTCCCGGAGTATCCTTCGAGGGAACGGTCCATTACGTTCCGGACGGCAGCCTGGAGCTGCTCACCGACCTTACGCATCGGGACGCCAGCGGCGGGCAGCAGGTGGAGCAGCAGATTTTCGAGCGCATGTTCCAGGCGATCGGCAACGCAAGGCAGTTCATCGTTCTCGATATGTTCCTGTACAACGGTTATGCCAACAAGGGACAGTCCTACCCGCCGCTCAGCCGCAAGATGACGGACAAGCTGATACAGCAGAAGAAGCGGTACCCCGAGCTTGCGGCGGTCGTCATTACCGACGATGTCAACACCTCCTACGGCTCCCATGACGATCCGGAGCTGGAGCTACTGAAGCGCGCGGGCATCCAGGTGTCGATTACGAACGTCAACCCGCTGCGGGATTCCAATCCGCTCTACACCGCCGCCTGGAGGATGACGGCAGGCTGGTTCGGGCAGCACGGCAAGGGCTGGCTTCCGAACAAGATGGCGAGCGAGGCGCCGGACATGACGCTGCGCTCCTACTTGAAGCTCGTCAACGCCAAGGCCAACCACCGCAAGGTGCTCATTACGGAGAAAGAGCTCGTTCTTGCAAGCGCCAACGCCCATGATTCCAGCTTCTATAATTCCAACAGCGGGTATGCCGTAAGCGGAAGCAGCGGGCTGATCGGAGAAGCGCTGCGCACCGAGCAGGCGGCTCTCGATCTGTCCAGGGCAGGCATCCGGCTGCCTGATGCTCCTCCGCCCGCGGCAGCCGAATCGGCCGCGCAAGGAACGGTCGGCGTGCAGCTGCTGACCGAGGGCAAGATCCGCAAGCATGTGCTTGCCGATCTGAAGGAGGCCGGCGCCGGCGACACCGTCTGGATGGGCATGTTCTATCTGGCCGACCGCAGCGTCGTGCGGGCTCTCCTCGATGCGTCCGGGCGGGGCGCCGAAATCCGGCTGATCCTGGACCCCAACGAAGTCGCCTTCGGCAACAGCAAGATCGGCATCCCGAACCGTCCCGTGGCGCAGGAGCTTGCTAACAAGTCGGACGGGAACATCCAGATCCGCTGGTACAACACGGACAAGGAGCAGTATCATGTCAAGGCGATGCTCATCGCAGGTCCGGAAGGCTCGGTCATCCACAACGGCTCCGCCAACTTCACGGCCCGCAACCTCGACGATCTGAACCTGGAATCGAATCTGAGAATAACGGCCCCTTCCGGAAGCCGTGCGGCGATGGAGGCGGAGGCATATTTTCAGCGGCTCTGGTCCAATGAGGATGCGCCGTATACGGCCGAATATGGCCAGTACGAGAATGACACGGTCTGGATCAAGCGCGTGCTTTACCGAGTGCAGGATTTGCTTGGCTTTACGACATTTTGACAAATCAAGCCGCATTCGGCCCTAAGGGGCCGGGGCGGTTTTTTGCCGCTTGCGGCGAAGCGTCCTGGATTGCCATGAACAGCAGCGGATGGCATGGGCCGCACAGACGACGCTTGAGGAGGTTGTCTCTGAAAGTAGGGGGCATTGCGGCCTAATAGCCAGAGACAAGCGCGGAAAGCCGCCTTGCCGGCCTTCCGCATGGCTATGCAAGTGCTATGCCGATCCTATATAGTGGAAAAAAAAGAGCGCTCCGCACAACGGACGGGAAGCGCGACAAGGGAGAGGACAAGCCATATGCCGCAAATTCTCGCAGCAGGCCGCATATTCGAAGCGGAAGCCATTTTGTTCGACAAGGACGGAACGCTCCTTGATTTCGTCCATACCTGGGGAGCTTGGGCGCGCCATATGAAGCAGCATTTCAGCGACAAGCTCGAGGAGCGGGGGCTTGAGCCTCTCTCTCTGGAAGAACTGGGCAACGAGTGGGGAATCTCGTTCTCGAAGGACGGCAAAGCCGAGAGCTACGACCGCAGCGGCCCCCTGTCGATGGGAACGCTGCATGAGCTGCTGGCGCTGCTGAGCGCATGCGGCTACCGGCGCGGCCTGTCCTGGGCCGATGCCCGGGTGGCGGTGCACGAGAGCTGGCAGCATGCCGATCGGGAGCTCGACCGGGAGCGTGCCGCTCTAGCCCTGCCAGGCGTAACGGAGCTGCTCGATGCCTGCCGCGCTGCAGGCATCCCGATGGCTGTCGTGACGGCGGACGAAACGATCGCGGCGGTCAAGCATCTTTCCTGGCTCGGCCTCGACGGACACTTCGGCGAAATCATCGGCACCGACCTTGTCGAACGCGGCAAGCCCTATCCCGACATGGCGGAGCTCGCCTGCCGCCGGATGGGACTGGACATCTCCAAGGTCGTCATCATCGGCGACTCCAACGGGGATATGCTCATGGCCAAGGCGGCCGGAGCGGCGGCTGCGATCGGACTGGCTGCGGGCGAGGCGGCCCTTCAGCTGCCGGATGCCGACGTCGTCGCGGCCTCCTGCGAGGATATTCGGCTGCTGCCATAGTGCCGAAGCTGTCACATTTTCCTTATTGTGGAACATGGAATCCGTGATAGATTGAAGAAAACGGTTTCTTTTCCACGAGGAGGATAGACAGCCTTGAAATCCTGGAAGCATGCAGCCCTTCTCGTCGGCGGGTTGGGGTTTTCGCATCTCGGCAACTGGATTTATTTCGTCGCCATCAACATCGCCCTGCTGGAGCTGACGGACGGCTCCGCTGCCGCTATGGCGGGACTGTTCGTCATCCGGCCGATCGCGCTTCTGCTGACCAATTTCTGGTCGGGCAGCATCGTCGACCGCACCGATGTGCGCAAGCTCATGGTTTTGACCGACGTCGTGCGCGGCACGCTCATGCTTTTTATTCCGTTCGCCTCCTCGGTATGGCTCATCTTCGGGCTCCTTTTCCTCATCAGCCTGGCCGGCTCGTTCTTCGGCCCAAGCCAGTCGGTCTACATCACGAAGCTCATCCCGGCGGAAGACCGCCAGCGGTTCAACTCCATTCTCGGCATGAGCAGCTCGGGCGCCTTCCTGCTCGGGCCTGCCCTATCGGGGCTGCTCATCTACCGTTTCGGCACGGACTTCAGCATCTATTTCAACGCCGCCACCTTCTTCGTCTGCGCCTTGATGATCTCCCTGCTGCCCGCGGTTCCCCGGCTTGAAGGGACGGCCCGGGAGCCCGTCACGCTGCGCATGCTTCGAGCCGATTGGGGCGCCGTGCGCAGCTTCGTCCTGACCGCGCCGTCCTTCCTGGCCATCTATCTGCTGTTCCAAAGCGCCGTCATCATCGGCTACTCGATCGACTCCCAAGAATTGACGTATATCAAGCAGCATCTCAAGCTCTCCACGGAGCAATACGGGTTCATCGTCAGCGTGACGGGCATCGGAGCGCTGGCGGGCTCCTTTACGGCAGCCCTGCTCGCAAAGCGGATCTCCTGGCGCTGGTATCTCGGTCCGGCGACGCTTCTGACGTGCATCTTTTACTTTCTTTTCTATTTGTCGCATACGTTCTTCCTGGCTGCAGCAGCCTTTGTCCTGCTCGGGTTTTTCATGTCCTATGCCGGAGCCGGCTACGCCACCTGGTTTCAGAAGCAGGTTCCTGCCGACAAGATAGGCCGTGTAGCCAGCCTTGCCGACGCCGCGCAAGGTGCGCTTCAGATCGGCCTCACTCTTGCGGTCGGAGGGCTTGCGGATGGACTCGGTCTTCAAGCGGTCTGTCTCATCTTCTCTGCCGCAGCTATCGTGCTCGGCTTGTTCTTGAGCATCAAGGTGCTGGGTCAAAATCCGTCTAAACCGATTGCGTAATACTTAGAGTTACTTTGTATGACTTGGCCAAGCCAATCGGGCTTGTGGCGGCCGATGCCGCAACCAGGCGGCTTTTGCAGGATGAGACCCTGGCAGCCGCCAGCTTTTCGACTTGCGTTTTCCAGAGCGGATGAATAGGGGAGTGAAATCCATGAAGAAACAGCTGGAGGCCCGCTTGAACATGAGAGAGCTCGGCGGGTTCATATCGGCGGATGGAAGGCAGGTGAAGGAAGGCGTTCTGTTCCGTTCGGGCGAGCTGCACGGCTTGACGGCGGCGGAGGCCGCTTATGTGGAATCGCTCGGCTTGGCGGCCGTCTGCGATCTGCGCACCGAGGAGAAGAGCTCTTCCAAGCCTAATCCGGAGCTGAAGGGTGTGCGGCTCGTCTCGCTGCCCGTCATCGGGGGAGAATTCAGCCTGAGCGAGATGCCCCGTTTATTGCAGCAGTGGAAGGATGAAGGCGGCAAGGGCAATCCGATCCTGGAAATTTACCGCAGGTTCGTGACCGACAGCCAAGCTCTGGCGGCTTATCGCGGGCTGATGCAGGTGCTGCTGCAAGCGGAGGGACGTCCCGTTCTGTGGAACTGCACGCTCGGCAAGGATCGAACCGGCTTCGCCGCGGCGGTCGTGCTGCTGGCGCTTGGCGTACCGGAGGCTGCGATTGCGGCGGACTATATGCGTACCGGGGAAAACCGCCGGGAAGCCAACGAAGCCATTCTTCGCCAAGCCTCCGCTTTTTTGAACGACGAGTCTCATCTGGAGCTGGTGCGTACGGTTCTGGCCGTGAGAGAGGAATATATTCAGGCCGCATTCGACGAAATCCGCCGCGTCCACGGGACGGCGGAAGCCTATCTGAGGGATGGAATCGGCTTGACGGAGCCGCAGCTGAAGCAGCTGAGGGATCGGTATCTGGAGCCGGCCGCGTGTTGATCCCGACCGCCAAGGCCTGCGCCATGGATGAGATCGGTGCTCTGATGGACGAATATTTGAAGAGCTTGGCGGCGCCGTTCGATTCCTTCCTGGAGGAGCACATTACGGAATCCGTCTTCTATTCGTTCCGATCCGGTACCGAATGGGCCGGCTATTATGCCATCCATGGCGAAGCGCTGCTGACGCAATTTCACATCCGCCCTCCTTGGCTGAAGCACTCTCAGGAGCTGTTCGGACAAGTGATGGAGGTTCATTCGATCCATTCGCTGCTGCTCCCGACCTGCGACGAGCTGTTCCTCAGTCTGGCGCTCGACAGGGGCTTCCCCATCCGGAAGCAGGCCTATATGTTTCAGGAAGGCATCCCGTGGCACGCCGTTCCGGCGCCGGCTTCATCGGAAGCTCATTTCCGTCCGGCCGAGCTCGGGGATGCGGAGAAGATCGGGAGCGTGTGCGGCGAGTTTCTGGACCAGTACGAGCAGCGGATCGCCAGCGGCGAGCTGTTCGTCCTTTTCAGGGGAGACCTGCTGCTCGGAATCGGGGTGCTGGAGAAGTCGAGGCTGTTCGAAGGGACAGCGAGCATCGGGATGTTCGTGAACGAATCGTGCCGCAATCAGGGCGCTGGACGGAGCCTCATCCTGCGGCTGAGGCAATGGTGCGCGGAGCGCGGCCTTACGCCGGTCTGCGGCTGCGGGTACGGCAACGAGGCTTCCAAGCGGACCTTGGAGAGCGCGGGCATGGTAACGAAGACGAGGCTGCTGAGAATCGCCTTGGGTTGAAAAGCGAAGCCTCTGAGAAAAGCGGGAACCTGGAAACATGTTGAAGACGAAGCCCGTCGGGAAAGAAAGACGATGGAGAACGGGGGGCGGCGGGGATGATTCAAGTCTCGAACAAACGACGACTCGGCAGATCAAGCGGGGCCGCAGCCGCGAGGGCTCCGCTCTTCCGGCTAAGCTTGGCGCTGCTGCTCCTGCTGGCGCTCGTTTTGTCGGGATGCTCCGACCAGGCCAACAGCGGACCTCCTGTACCCGAGGGGAAGAACGAGATCAGCGGATACGTCGTCAAGCGGGACAAGAACCGATTCCTGCTTACCTCCTACAGCTCCGGCCAAGGCCGGGGAACCGAGGCCCTATGGATTCGGTTCAAGGGAGATGTTCCTTTGGGCGGCCGTGTAGCGGTGGAACTGGAAGGGGATATTCGGACGAGCTATCCGGGCATGGGACAAGCCAAGTCGGCAAGGCTGCTGGATAGCTCTGCCACGGCCGGATCCGCCAGGCCGGAGAGCAGCGCCGTCGCGGAGGCTCTTGCCCGGCATGCCGGCCTTCGGGTGCCCGTCATCAAGGAAACCCGGCTTGACCAAGCCTCCGGACAGTGGGCGGTCATTCTGTTCGATGACGATGCTTCTCCTCGCCGGGAGCGGACGGCAAGGGTCAAGGGCTTGGACTGGGGCTTCAGCAGCCGGAAAGACAGCACACTGTTCACCGGTTACGTCGTTCGGAAGGTCGGGGGCCGCTATCTCCTCACCGCCTATAACGGAGCGCCGTCAAGCGGCAGGGCGGAAGCCTTGCTCATCCATACGGGCAAAAGTCTGAGGCCGGGCCAATTGGTGGAGGCTTTCGTGAGCGGAGGAATCGATGAATCTTATCCGGCTCAGGGCAAGGCAGAGGACGTCCAGGCCATTGAAACGGACCGGCCGTCCGGGGCTTTCCTGCTTCCCGAGCAGGCTGTGGCGCGAGCGTTGGAGCGCCGCCTGGACCCGCCTCTGTCTGTTCCCGCAGTCAAGGATATCCGTTATGAGGCGGGAACGAAGAGCTGGACGATCCTGCTGATGGATGCTATGGCGGAGGACGATGGGGAGAGTACGATCGAGGTCGCGGATCAATAGGCGGCGAGGCGGCAACTAAAAAAGAGTCCGAGCGGTCTGGATACCCAGATGCCCGGACTCTTTTGATCGAATGGGAAGCCGTTACTTTCCTTCGAGAATGGTTTCGATCTTGTCGACGATTTCCTGCGTCAGCTTGACGCCGGAAGCCTTGGCGTTCTCGACGACCTGCTCCGGACGGCTCGCGCCGACGAGGGCGCTGGCTACGTTCGGCTGGCGCAAAATCCAGGCGAGCGCCAGCTGGCCGACGGTCAGGTCCAGGTCGGAAGCAATCGCGCCGAGCTCTTGGACTTTGGCGATCTTCTCTTCCGTAATGCCGTTTTTCATCCACTCGAGCTTGGCGGCGCGGCTGTCGGCCGGGATGTTGTCCACGGAAGTGTACTTGCCCGTCAACAGGCCTTGGGCGAGCGGCGAGAAGACGACTTGTCCCACTCCGCTGCGCTCGCTGTACGGAATGATCTCCGGCTCGATGTAGCGGTTGAACATGTTGTACTGCGGCTGGTTGACGACGATGCGGTCCAGCAGGTAGCGGTCGGCGATGGCATGCGCTTCCGCGATCTGGGAGGCGGTCCACTCGCTGACTCCGACGTACAGCACCTTGCCTGCGCGGACGAGATCGTCCAGCGTGCGCAGCGTTTCATAGAGAGGCGTCTCCGGATCGTGGCGGTGGCAGTACATGATGTCCACGTAATCGACGTCGAGGCGCTTCAGGCTCGCATGGAACTGATCCGTCAGATGCTTGCGCGAGAGGCCCCGGTCGTTGGGCAGATCGCCCATCGGCCAGAATGCCTTCGTCGCGAGCAGGTAGGAGTGGCGGGGGAACGCTTTGATCGTTTCGCCGACGAGCGTTTCGGCCGCTCCTCTTTCGTACACGTTGGCCGTATCAAAAAAGTTGATTCCCAAATCGTAAGCGGCATGAATGGCCTTCACCGCGTTCTCGCGCTCCACGTAGCCGCCGTAGGTCAGCCAGCTGCCGAGGCTGATCTCGCTCACCTTGGCGCCGGTGCTTCCGAGCCTGCGATAATCCATAGAGAATACCTCCTATAATCAAATGCTTGCCCTGACACGGCTAATTGTACGCACGTTTCTATCTCAGGGAAAGTAGTGAAAATATCCTCACTTTATTATATGAAGGATATCTACTATACTGAGGTTTACTAGCTTTCAAAAAGGAGATTTTTCCATGGCAAGCAGCAACTACATTCCCAAAAACCCCGACACGATCGATTGCAACATCGAAAAAACGCTGGATGTCATCGGCGGCAAATGGGCCTTCCTCGTCCTGCGGGAGCTGTTCTGCGGCACCCGCCGCTTCGGCGAGCTGCAGCGCCTGATTCCGGCCGTCAGCCCCCGGGCGCTTACGAGCACCCTTCGCCATATGGAGGAGAAGGGCGTGCTGGAACGCAAGGTCTATCCGACCGTGCCTGTCACGGTAGAATATACGCTCACCCCCAAGGGCGAGGATCTGCATCAGATTATCAAGGAAATGAAGCTGTGGGCGGCCAGATGGACATGAAAAAACGCCCGGACAAGGGCGCTTAATTGAAGGTGTTATTCAATAATCCTAAGTAATGCCTATCTGGCATGTGTGCAACTCGACTCGCGCTGGGCTCAAACTCGGCTTTCAGCCAGCGTACGGCGGCTTTTCAAAAATTCCCGTCCGTATTCCCCGTGCGGATTGATGCCGGCATGCTCGATCTGAATTGTCGAGTGGGAGATGCCGTACTTCTCTTTCAACGTCTCGTTGATATTGAGGATGATGCAGAAAGGCTGAATGTTCTCATTGGCGAAGACATGCGCCGTAAGCGAATAATGCTCGGTCGAAACGGCCCATAGATGCATCTCATGCACATCCTCGACGCCTTCGACCTCACGGATCGAGGCGCGGATCGCCTCCAGATCGAATTCGCGGGGCACGGACTCCATCAGCACGAGATAGGCTTCGCGCGTAATGCGGGCGCCGCCGATGAAGATGATGCCTCCGATGACGAGACTGATGAGAGGATCGAACCAGACTCTGCCGGTCAGCAGGATGAGCAGCGCCGAGACGATGACGCCGACCGAGCTCAGCAGATCGCCGAAGAAATGCCAGAGGGCGCTCTTCACGTTCAGATTGTCCTCTTCCTTCATGCTGCGGCTGAGGACGATCGTCAGCACGAGGTTGACGACGAGGCCGATGGCAGCGATGGCGAGCATCAGGCCGTACTGGATCGGCTCCGGATGAAGGAAGCGGCGGATGCCCTCGATGAAGATGCCGAGCGAGATGACGCCGAGCGCGAGCCCGTTGAGGAAGGATGCGATGATCTCGAAGCGCAGGTAGCCGAACGTGAACCTTGCATCGGGCTGCCGGGAGGCCATGTAGATGGCCGTCATGCTGAGCCCCAGGGCGATGACGTCGGAGATCATATGGGCGGAGTCGGACAGCAGGGCGAGCGAGTTCGACAGGAGGCCGCCGACGATCTCGACGATCGTGAAGAACAAGGTCAGAAGCAGCGTGATCCATAACGTCTTCTTGGACCGGGATTGCTCCTTGACGTGCTGGAGATGATGAAAATCAGCCAAACGGATCCCGACCTTTCATTTAAATTATATTTATTATTATATTACTCCGATTATTAGATGGTTACAATTCTTTTAATTGAGACTCGTTTTCAGCGCAATGACGATGATTATCAGCTTCATAGCGGACTTTTCCGGCGAAAGGATGCAGGTCGTCGGGCCCTGCGTGCCCGCGTGCATGGCCAGGCCTGTCCCGGCTTGAAATATCGGGCGGCTTATGGGACGATAAAGCGAGCCTGGATGCTGAAAAGAAGAAAGAGGTTTGAATATAGATGAACACGCTGTACGGACTTACCCAGGAGCAGCTGGAAGCTTGGCTCGGGGAACGCGGACACCGCAAATTTCATGCGATGCAGGTATGGGAAAGCCTCTACCGCAGACGCGTCCGGACATTCGGCGAAATGGCCGAAGCCGGAGTGAAAAAGGAATGCGTTCAGCTGCTGGAGGACAACTGGCGGCTCGGCACGCTTGAGGAGCATACGCGCCAGGAGTCGGTGGACGGCACGGTCAAGTTCCTGTTCCGTCTGCAGGACGGCAATCTGATCGAGACGGTGCTCATGAAGCACAAGTTCGGCTTGTCGGTATGCGTCACGACCCAGGTCGGCTGCAACATCGGCTGCAGCTTCTGCGCGAGCGGCCTGCTCGCCAAGAGCCGCGACCTCACTGCCGGCGAGATCGCGGAGCAGATCATGCGGGTGCAGCTGTATCTGGACGAAGCCGGCCTGGACCAGCGGGTCAGCCATATCGTCGTGATGGGCATCGGCGAGCCGTTCGACAATTACACCCATCTCATGAATTTCCTCGCGATCGTGCAGCATCCGAAGGGACTGGCGATCGGTCCGCGGCATATCACCGTCTCGACGAGCGGCCTTTCCGCCAAAATCCGCGACTTCGCCGACAGCGGCGTGCAGGCCAATCTGGCCGTGTCGCTGCATGCGCCGAACAACGAGCTGCGTACGCGGATCATGAAGATCAACAAGGCGATTCCGATCGAGAAGCTGCTGGAGAGCATCGATTATTATCTCGACCGGACGCGCCGCCGCATCACGATCGAGTATATCCTTCTCAAGGATGTCAACGATCTGCGGGAGCATGCGCAGGAGCTGTCGGATCTGATGTCCTCGCGGCCGCAGCTGATGAAGCTGGCCAACGTGAATCTGATCCCGTACAATCCGGTCGACGAGCACAGCCAGTACCAGCGCAGCACGCCGGAGGCGATCGACGGCTTCTACGACACGCTCAAGAAGAACGGCGTCAGCTGCAGCGTGCGGCTGGAGCATGGCGCGGACATTGATGCGGCCTGCGGCCAGCTGCGAAGCAAGCAGCTGCGTTCGGACGGCGGCAAGAGCGAGGCGGCGGTCTGAGCCGTCCCAGCCATTCCAAGACACCGGCAGTCCGCTTAGGCGGGCTGCTTTTTTTCGCTTGTGCGCACCCCCAGGCTGAGAAGCCGGGGCGGGAGCCTGTCCGCCATTTGCAGGGACAGGAACGGCAGGATTCCAGCATCCCGGCATCGGATCGGTACGCCGCTCTGCGGCTGGACAATCGGTTTTCCCGTGTATACGATAAGCGGAGACAAAAGCATGGAGCCGGGAGGCTTGCACGGAAGGATGTGAATAAGTATGGGAAAAGCGCTGCTGCTGTTCTTTCTGGCGGGACTTGCCGAGATTGGCGGAGGTTATATGGTTTGGCTGTGGCTGCGGGAGTCCAAGCCGCTCTGGTTCGGAATCGCAGGTGGCATCCTCCTCGTCTCCTACGGAGTCATCCCGGCGCTGCAGGGCTTTCCATCCTTCGGCAGAGTGTTTGCCGCATACGGCGGCGTGTTCATCGCGATGGCGGTTCTTTGGGGATGGCTCGTCGACCGCAAGCCGCCGGATCTGTACGACTGGCTTGGCGCGGCGGTATGCCTGGCGGGGGTATCGATCATGCTGTGGGCTCCGCGCGGTTAAAGGCGGATATAGCGGTCTTTTACCTTTACCTGGAAATGGGTGGACTCCATAATGAATCTCATGAACAGCGGGAAACCGCGCTATAAGGGGGATTCGAACATGGAGTTCAACATACGTCCGCTGGTCTTGCCGGATGACTACGAGGGCATTGCCGCTGTATGGAATGAGGAGCTGGCTGAGCCGACGACGGCGGAGAGCCTGGAGGAAGCCGACAGCAAGCTGTATGAGCACGGACATCTGTATGTGAATGAGGATGGCCTGCTGGAAGGGTATGACCGCTTCCGGAGAGCGGCGGTCGATGAAGACGGCCGCATTGTCGGCTATTTGTGGACCTGGCGCGCTCCGTGGACAGAGGCGGGCGGATTGTACCACACCTTGGTCGTATCCAAGGCATTCAGAGGCCGCGGCGTTGGCCAAGCCTTGCTTGCGGAGGCGGCCGCTTGGGCGTCATCCATCGGGGCCGGCCAGATCTATACCGAAGTATGGGACGACGATCTGCGCTCGCTTCGGTTCGCCGAGCAGTCCGGATTCGGGATCGAGCGCCGTTCCTGGCAATCGGTGCTCGAGCTCAAGCAAGCGGAGGAGGCGGCGTTCCACGCGGATCTCTCCGTCATCGAGCGTCTCGAGAGCGAGGGCATCCGCTTCGTTTCGTTGGCGGCTATGCCGGAGGAGGAAAGAGAGCAGCTGCTTTACGAGCTGGAGTCTCCCACCTTCAAGGATATCCCGGGGTTTCTGGGGACGCCTCCGGGCTTCGGGGATTGGCAGAAATGGTATTTGCGCGGGGACGGCTATGCGCCGGAACGGGTTATTCTTGCGCTGGACGGCGACCGGTATGTGGGCGCTTGCAGCCTGCGTTACTTTGAGGAGACGCGCGGGATGTACCATGAATATACTTGCGTGCATCGGGACTACCGGGGCCGCGGCATCGCCATTGCGCTGAAACTTCTTTCCATTCGGCTCGCTCAGCGGACCGGGGCTCTCTATCTGCGCACGGACAACGACTCTCTGAACGAGCCGATGCTGGCTGTGAACCGGAAGCTCGGCTACCGCTCGCTGCGTGGGAAATACCGGATCAAGGGCGACGTCGGCGGCATCGCCGCAGCGAACGGGAAGCTCGATTCCGCTGATCGGGATGCGGAGATATCGAAGCTGTGATCTTCCCATGAAACAAGTCCAAGCCCGGTCCTATGCTCGGAGTTGGACTTGTTTTTTCCTTCTCGTCCTCCCCCTCCGAGAGGAGTGGAAATGGCCAACCGGGCTCGCGGAGCATTCGCGAGGCCTTTTTGTGCTACACTAGAGGGAGCAGGACTTGAAGGAGAGATCAGGAATGGACAATAACGAAATCATCTTGACGGCTGAAGGTCTGGCCAAGCTCGAAGCGGAGCTGGAGGACCTCAAAGGACCGCGTCGCAGGGAACTCGCCCAGCGCATCAAGACGGCGATCAGCTACGGCGATCTCAAAGAGAACAGCGAATACCACTCGGCCAAGGACGACCAGGCTTTCATGGAGACGAGAATTCTTCAGATCCAGGCGATGCTGAAGAAAGCTCGCGTAGCGACCACGACGGATACTTCCTCGATCAACGTGGGTTCGGTCGCTGTCCTTCATGACCGGGAATTCGACGAGAACGTGGAATACCGGATCGTATCTCCTGCCGAAGCCGATGTGCTGGAGAACCGGATTTCCTACGAAAGTCCGCTCGGCAAGAACTTGCTCCGCAAGCGGGTAGGCGACGTGGTGGAAGTGGACGCGCCCATGGGCAAGATCAGCTATGAGGTGCTTGAGATCAAGACGATATAAACGAAGGTCTGACAGCCGAATGGCATGCGGCAAGCGCATGGCAGGCCGGCAATCAGAAGCAGTCCGCGCCTCGACAGCAGGCGGCGGGCTTTTTTTATTGCCCGGGCAATGGCTGTAGCGGGGGCTGCTTATGCAAGCGCGGCGGATAATTCCAGGTAGGAATCCCGCAGCCACGGATGGACTACCCGCAGCCTGTCCCGCTGGTTCCACATGTACGTTAGATAGGCGAGCGCGGCATGCGCCACCGACCGCTCCAGCGCCGGCAGCAGGAGATCCAGATAGGGAGGCTCTCCCGTCTGGTCCCACTTGATTTTATCCGCGACAAACAAGGCCTGGTCCAAGGGCGTGGAACCCGCCCGAAGCGTCGTATGGCAGCCTGCGGCATCCAGGACGGCCGTATCGCGGATGCGGAACAGGTCATGTCCCATTTGCCTGGAAAGCTTCTGGTGGACAATCATCGGGAAGGCCTTTTCTTCAGGCAGCACGTCGAGGCCCAGCCTGCTCGCTGTCTCTATGCGGATGTCGTTGGGATAGACGGCGCTGATATCATGCAGCCAGCCGGCCTGCTCCGCCTGGGCGGGACTGCATCCGGCGGCTTCGGCCAATCGGCGGGCTTCCGCTCCTACGGCCAGGCAGTGCTCGGCGGTATCCTCACGGCCGCTGCGGACAAGGAATTCATAGATATCCTTTCGGAGATCGCCGCTGAGCGGAACCGGCTTCAGAAATGAATAAGCTTCATTCATGAGAGAATCCTCCTTGGACCGCCAATCAGCGGGAAATAGTTCTCGAAGGGCATCATAGTTCGAACAAATGGAAGGAAGCAGCGCCTGAATGCCTCCTGGCTTCAAACAGGGCGTGCCGATGCCCTCTGAACGGTGAGGCGGCGTCATGCACGCAGCAAAAAGACCGGCGCCATGAGGCTCCGGTCTTGAATGGATTCAGAAGAACTCAGCCAGCTTCTCCGCGATCGCCTCGTTCGTGGCAGGGGAAAGCTGCTGATGCTGCGGCAGGTCGAACAGCTTGGCGATCTGCGGCGGGAACGGCTGCTCGATGCCGACGAGCCGGATCGACTCGTCGAATTTGGCCGGGTGGGCCGTGGACAGCGCCACCGTCGCCTCGCCGGGAGCGGCCAGACGGTCTGCGGCCGCTACGCCGCATGCAGTATGAGGATCAAGCAGGTAGTCCGTATCGCGATAATAGCTGGCGATCGTATCCAGGCATTCCTGATTGCTTACCGCGTAAGCGGCAAAGTCCGCCTGGACCGCGGCCAGCTTCTCCGCCGGGATGCTCAGGCTTCCTTCTTCCTTGAACCGGGCCATCAGGCGCGAGATGGAAGCCGCATCCTGGCCGTAGAGATAGAACAGGTAGCGCTCGAAGTTGCTTGCGACCTGGATGTCCATCGAAGGGCTGTACGTGCCGCGGAACTCTCCGGGCTGATAGACGCCTTCGGCGACGAAGCGGGCGAGAATGTTGTTCTCGTTGGTCGCGAGAATCAGCTTGTTTACCGGCAAGCCCATCCTCTTGGCCAGGTATCCGGCGAAGATGTCGCCGAAGTTGCCTGTCGGCACGCTGAAGCTGACCGGAGCGGTCTCGCCGCGGCGGGCAAGCTGCAGGTAGGCGTAGAAGTAATAGACCGTCTGCGCCAGAATGCGCGCGATATTAATGGAGTTGATGGCGCGGAGATGGTAGCGGTGCTTGAACTCTACGTCGGCGAACAGCTCCTTGATGATGCGCTGGCCGTCGTCGAAGGTGCCGTCGATCGCGAGATTGAGCACGTTGGCGTCGTCGACGGTCGTCATCTGCAGCTCTTGAACCTTGCTGACCTTGCCGTGAGGGTGGAGGATGCAGATGCGGATGCCTTCCTTGCCGCGGACGCCTTCGATGGCGGAAGCGCCGGTGTCGCCGGAGGTCGCGCCGAGAATATGGATCGTCGAGCCTGTGCGGCGGGCTACGTAGCTGTACAGGTTGCCCAGGAATTGCAGAGCGACGTCCTTGAAGGCGAAGGTAGGGCCATGGAACAGCTCCAGCACGTCGAGGCCGCCGCGGAGGCTGCGGACCGGCGTGACGGACTCGTCCCGGAACGTCGAGTAGCTGTCGTCGACAAGCGCGCGCAGCTCATCTCTTGGGATTTCGTCTCCAATGTACAGGGTGAACAGCTCCAGGGCGAGCTCCTGATAGCTCAGCTCCTGCCACTGCTTCAGCGTCTCCGCCGACACCTGCGGAATCTCTGCGGGCACCAGCAGGCCGCCGTCGTCCGCCAGTCCCATCAGAATAGCGTCGATGAAGCCGACTCCGGTTACCTTGCCTCTCGTACTGATATATTCCATGCCAAGTCCCCTCGTCCGGTTTGAATTTTCCGTTATTGTATCAGAAATTCGCCCGCTCACCTACCCCGTAATTGCAATTTTCCGCCAGATTGAGGCCGTTGGAGCTGTCTTTGAAGGAAGATGATGAGCGGCTGGGGCGCCGAGAGGCAGTCCTTGGATGCTATAATCTATCCGAGGAAACAAGGAGGCGCAGAGCATGATTTGGCAGCCGGTAAGCAGGGAGTTTTTCAACCAGCCGACGCTGGAGCTGGCGCAGGCATTGATCGGGATGCTGCTCGTCAAGGAAACGCCGGAAGGCGCGGCGGCGGGATGGATTGTGGAGACGGAGGCGTATCGCGGTCCGGACGACCGCGCGGCGCACAGCTTCGGCGGCCGCAGGACCAAGCGGACGGAGGTCATGTTCGGCGAGCCCGGACATGCCTATGCGCATGTGATGCATACGCATTGCCTCCTCAACGTCGTCAGCGCGGAGCCTGGCAGCCCGGAGGGCGTGCTGATTCGCGCGGTGGAGCCTTGCGAAGGGTTCGAGCTTATGATCGAGCGGCGGGGCGCGGACAAGAAACGGCGTGATCTGACGAGCGGTCCCGGCAAACTCACCAAGGCGCTCGGCATCACGATGGCGGATTATGGACACCCGATGTATGCCAGGCCGCTATATATCGCAGCTGGAAGGAAGCCAGGCGTCATCTCGTCGGGTCCCCGTATCGGCATCGACAACAGCGGCGAGGCCCGCGGCTATCCGTGGCGATTCTGGGAGAGCGGAAATCCGTTCGTCAGCAGGTAGCCGCTAAGGATGTGTTGTCCTCTACAAACGGGTTCAGCTCACGGAGGGGTGAACCTAGGTTCTAATGCTTTTACGTATGCGCCTCGTCTCTGCCGGCCTTAGGGCCGACCGGAGACGAGGTTTTTGTACAGAAAAAAGGTGGTTTACAATCCGAGCGTCATCCGCTGAATAAGGCAGGACGGCCAGGGGAGGCGCTGACAAGCATGAGAAGATTTCGAATCAGGCGGTCAACCCAATCTCCGCCCGAGGTTTTCGGTCCGTCTGAGCAGAGCGGCCAGGCGCTCCGGAGAAGAACCCTTCATGCCGCCGATTCGGGTCGTATGGACAGGGGCGATTCCGCAGAAGTCCAACGTTCCTTTTTTCATGGCATGGATGCCGGAATCCCTTCGTATGGTTCGGTAATACCATGCTAGAGCGTCTATCGTGACGATTTATTCGACCGGACCGTCCCTTGAGAAGCTTCTCCCAGCCGGAGGAGCCCTCCTTGAAGCGGTAGGCATATCCGGGCACAGTCCGGATGGGTGGAAGGGCGCCGCCAGATGAAGCTATGCCAGTCGAAGAAATTTGATTTCGTGAAGGCGGAAAGGATGTCCGTCTAAGGCATGAATTTGGCGGTACGCGTCGGTTGATGGCGAGCAAGTGTTTGGATGAGCGAAGATAGCAAAATGCGGTAATGGAGCGATGTCACGGTCGGGCTAAAGTGGAAAGCAGTCGGTCCGAACCAAGTTGAAAGCGGGCAGGTGCGAACAAAGTTGAAGGCGTGTATGTCCGAATCAAATTGATAGCGGGTATGTCTTAATCAAGTTGAAAGCAGTCGGTCCGAACCAAGTTGAAAGCGGGCAGGTTGGGATGCAGCTGGAGGCAGTCAGCCTGATTCAAGCTGGATGCAATCGACCTTGACGGAGCAGGAAAGCAGGAGGTTGGAGTTGAAATACAAGCAATCGGTCTGAATCCGATTGGGAAGCAATGGATGGATTCAAAAAGCAGGAAGTCGGTTGTACCAAGCGGAGGCCCGAGTTGTCCATTCACATTTGTTCTAGGTCGGCATCGAAAGGCATGAACAGGGATGACGGAGCTTTTTATCGGACATAGGATCCGCTATTTTAGGATAAACCGCATGGATGATCTGTTTATCGGACATACGATCCCTTATTTGTCTCAGTGCTATCGACATGAGGGGATTTGTTCACAAATAGCGGATCCTATGTCCGATAGATGGTCCAAAAGAGCCCCTTGCTCGAAATAGCGGATCGTATGTCCGATAGATGGTCCAAAAGAGCCCATTGATTGAAATAGCGGATCCTATGTCCGATAGATGGTTGAAAGAGGCCGATCGATGCAAGATTCCTAAACCCGGAAGGAGAGCGCAAGCATGACCGCAAGAGCCCGCTTGTTCACAGCCGTCGCGGTCATCCTCTACGCCGGGGCGTTCGCTCTTTCCCTGACGGTCCGCTCGGCCATGCCCCGGGGCGAGGAAGCGACCGACGTCGGCCGCATCGTGAGCGCCAAGGTCGACAAGACCGTTGCGGTCCGCACGACGGAGGACGTCGCAGCCGCTATCCGCGAAGCGCGCCGTGAAGGGCGGAAGGTGAGTGTCGCCGGGACGCGCCACAGCATGGGCGGCCAGACCTTTTATGAAGGGGCGGTCGTGCTGGACATGAGACGGTATGATGACATTCTCGACCTCGATACGGCGGCGAAGAAGATTACCGTCCAAAGCGGAGCCACGTGGGAGAAGGTTCAGGAAGTCATCAATCCCCATCATCTGTCCATCCGCGTGATGCAGTCCCAGAACATCTTCACCGTTGGCGGGTCACTGGGTACGAACATCCATGGAAGAGATCCCTCCGAAGGCTCGCTGATCGAGACGGTGGACTCTTTCCGGCTGATGACGGAGGAAGGCAAAATCATGACCGCCAGCCGCAGCGAGAACGCCGATCTGTTCCGGGCAGCCATCGGTGGTTACGGCCTGCTCGGCGTCATCCTCGATGCCACGCTCCGGCTGACGGACGATGTCGTCTACACGCAGCATACGTCGCTGCTGGACTACAAGGAGTTCCCGGACCGTCTGCGGGCATCGGTCGAATCCGGCTCTACAGGCCTTGTCATCGCCCGGATTTCCACCGCTCCATCCGGTTTCCTCCGCGAAATGTACATGACCGAATACATGGACAGCTCCATTCCGCTGGCCGATGCCGACACGAGGCTGAATGGCGAGCGGGCCGTGGAGCTGACCCGGTTCGTGTACGGTCTGCAGCGCAAGTACGGCTGGGGCAAAAATATGAGCTGGAGCCTGCAGGAGCGGCTGTTCCGCTCCAATGAAGGCAAGCCGATCACCCGCAATAACGCCATGCGTCCGGAGAGCGGGTTCCTGGAATACCGCGATGCGCAGAAAAGCGATCTGCTGCAGGAGTATTTCGTGCCGCTGGACCGTTATCCGGAATTCGTCGACGGGCTGCGGACGCTTCTGCGCGAGGAGCCGATCAACCTCGTCAACATCACGGTCCGCTACATGCCCCGCAGCGACGAGTCGCTGCTGGCCTATTCCCGGCAGGACAGCGCGGCGCTGGTGCTGCTCATCAACGAGAAGCGTTCTCCGGCAAGACTCGAGCGGCTGAAAGGCGTGACGCAGAAAATGATCGGGCTTGCCGAACAAGCCGGCGGCACCTATTATTTGACCTATCAGCCCTTCGCTTCGAAGGAGCAGTTCCGCGCGGCCTATCCGGCAGCGGACGGATTCAAGGCAGCGAAGCTTGCTTACGATAAGGAGTCCTTGTTCATGAACGAATGGTACGCGGAGTATTTGCGATGAAAGCCGTCGCGATGCGGTATGTGATGCTTTCACAGAACGTCATGACGCTCGGTTCGGGCATCGTGTTTCCTTTCTATCTGATCAGCATCAAGGAAATAGGCGGCGACTTTACCCAATACGGCATCGCCTACGGCTTGTTCACGATCTGCTCGGCTTATCTGAACGGTTATTTCGGCCGGTCCTCCGACCGGTTCGGCCGCAAGCCATTCCTCCTGCTCGGCTCCTGGGGAATGGCGGCTCTCTTCCTGCTGTTCCCGCTCGTCACCAGCATTTGGCAGGTCTATGCGCTGCAGGTGGCGATGGGGGTGTTCGGAGCGATGCAGCGGACATGCGAAAAAGCCCTGCTCGCGGATCTAACGGAGGAAGGACGGCGCGGGGAGCAGATCGGACGCTACCATATGGGCTTGTCGCTGTTCTCGGGGCTGGCGGTCATCGCCGGGGGATTCCTCGTCGATTATTTCACGCTGGATCTCATCTTCTACTTCGGCTCCGTCCTATTGTTCGCCAGCGGTCTTGTGCTCATGCGGGTGCAGGAGAAGTCAGGCCGGGCGGGAATGGAGACATGACGGATCTTGTCAGATTTTACTCTTGCCAGCATTCGTGTAACCGTGTAGGATAACAAAATAACAACGAACGCAATTTCATAACTCGTATAATCATGGGGATATGGCCCATAAGTTTCTACCGGATGACC
This sequence comes from Paenibacillus humicus NBRC 102415, assembly GCF_004000905.1. Taxonomy (GTDB): domain Bacteria; phylum Bacillota; class Bacilli; order Paenibacillales; family Paenibacillaceae; genus Paenibacillus_O; species Paenibacillus_O humicus. Next base: position 96,393 of record NZ_BIMD01000012.1, on the reverse strand, counting down.
AATGCAATCGTCCGACTATGAGTGAGAACGCCTTTTTTGGTTCCGTCTGCGCGCAGCTTGGCGCCGGACGAGCATGAGGCGTATCAATGACTTGTCTTATCAGGCAGATCTCACTTGAGGGTACCAGCTCAGTGGGGTCTGTTTTTTGTTTTTCCCAAGAGGCCGGACAACAGGAAAAGGGGCGCTGAACAACGATGAAACAGCTGGAAGAACGCATTCGCCGGGAAGGTCAAATCCTCTCGGACAAGGTGCTTAAGGTGGACTCGTTCCTGAACCATCAGGTCGATACGGAGCTGGCGCTGGAGATCGGACGCGAGTTCGCGCGAATGTTTGCGGATCGGGGAATTACGAAGGTGCTGACGATCGAGGCGAGCGGCATCCAGTTCGCTATGGCGGCGGGCATCGCGCTGGGAGTGCCTTTCGTTTACGCCAAGAAGAAAAAAGCAGTCACGCTCACCGAGAACCTGTACACGGCTCAGGTCCATTCCTTCACTCGCCAGGAGACGTATCAGGTCAGTATTTCCCAGAACTATCTCGGACCGGAAGAGCGCGTCCTGATCGTAGACGATTTCCTTGCTACCGGAGCGGCGCTTGTCGGCCTCGTCGATATCGTCAAGCAGTCTGGCGCTCGGTTGTGCGGCGTGGGCTGCGTCATCGAGAAGAGCTTCCAGGAAGGGCGCGGCCTGCTGGAGGAGCGCGGAGTCGAGGTGCATTCCCTGGCCCGGATCGCCTCGATGGCGCCCGGACGAGTCACGTATGTCAGCGAACTTGAAGCCGAGCCTGCTGCGGCCGGCGCCGCCGAAATGGACGGGGCCGGATGCTGAGCCGCCGCAAAACCGTCACGCTCGGCCTTCAGCATGTGCTCGCCATGTATGCGGGCGCCGTCGTCGTTCCTCTGGTCGTCGGAGGAGAGCTCGGGCTCACGCCGACCAAGATCGCGTATCTGATCGCCGCCGACCTGTTCACCTGCGGCCTCGCCACTCTTTTGCAGGTCATGAAAACGCGCTTCTTCGGCAGCGGCCTCCCGGTCGTGCTCGGCTGCACGTTCACGGCGGTCGGGCCGATGATCGTCATCGGCAAGGAATACGGCCTTGCGACCGTATACGGAGCCATCATCCTGTCCGGCTTGTTCGTTCTTCTGGCCGCACCTCTGTACGGCAAGCTGCTGCGTTTCTTCCCGACCGTCGTCACCGGATCGGTCGTCACGATTATCGGGCTTTCGCTCATCCCGGTCGCGATGAACAACGCCGCCGGCGGTCAAGGAGCGGCTGACTTCGGCGCTCCGCGCAATCTGCTGCTGGCGCTGCTCACCCTCGTCGTCATTCTGGTCGTCAGCCGCTTCGCCAAAGGCTTCATGCGAGCCATCGCGGTGCTCGTGGGCCTTGCCGCAGGCACAGCAGCCGCGTATGCGATGGGCATGGTCAGCTTCTCCGGCGTCTGGGACGCTTCGTGGTTCAGCATCGCGCAGCCGTTCTACTTCGGCGCTCCGCATGTGAGCCTCGTCGCCGTCGTGACGATGATCCTCGTCAATATCGTCAGCATGGTGGAATCGACCGGCGTATACCTCGCTGTCGGCAAGACGACCGACCAGCAGGTCGACGAGAAGCAGATCGTGAACGGCCTCCGCTCGGAGGGAGCTGCGATCATGCTGGGAGGCATCTTCAACGCCTTCCCTTATACGGCCTTCTCCCAAAATGTCGGGCTCATTGCGCTGACGAAGGTCAAGAAGCGGAGCGTCATCGTCGCTGCCGGCGCCATCATGGTGCTGCTCGGCCTGCTGCCGAAGCTCGCGGCGCTGACGACCGTCGTGCCCAGCGCCGTGCTGGGCGGCGCCATGATCGTCATGTTCGGCTCCGTCGCCGCTTCCGGCATGGGCATTCTCTCGGAAGTCGACCTGCGCAAGGAAGGCAATCTGATGATCGTGGCATGCAGCCTCGCCGTCGGCCTCGGTTCCGCCACCGTGCCGGCGATGTTCGGCCAGCTTCCGTCGGAAGCGTCCATGCTGCTGCAGAGCGGCATCGTCACGGGATCGCTGACCGCGATCATCCTCAACATCATGATGTCGCGGCGCCAGCGCGAAGCTGCTCCGGCCGCATACCAGGAAGCCCAGGAAGCTTCGTAGAGCGTTTTTAGCCGTGTCTGCTGGGAAGGGCTCTGAATGGATAAGGTTGGACTTTTAGCGGTTCATGGATTATGATTTCATTATTACTGATGTGCTTCACGATAATGGCAAACCTGTCGGAAAGGCAGGGACGCAAAACTAGAGGGCCTAAGGGCGAGAGCCTATGGCAGCCAGTTGCCGAACGAAGAAAGAAATAAGAAGGTTCCCTTCTTCTTATTTTTTATGTGTATCCTACACAGTTCGGGTTGCTTTCCCGGACTGTTTTTTATTTCCGGGCCGCTGAAGCCGTTGCAGGCGGGGGATACCGTGATGAAATTAACTTCATTGATCTGCATTCTTTCCTTGCTTCTTCTCGCTTGTTCCGGAGTCGCAGATGCCAAAGCGAGCCATGCTTTCACGAAAGCTCCGACCCTATCCACTTGGCTGTGGGATACTTCAAAAATCGTCTCTCAGACGGATGTTATCATCGAGGACTTGGCTGCCAATGGAGTGAATCTGCTGCATCTGCAGATCAATCCCGCCATTGAGCCCGGCTGCTACAAGGATTTCATCCGAAAAGCCTCCCAGCGCGGGATTCGCGTTCACGCTCTGGACGGAGCTCCCGAGTGGGTCGAGGCCGGAGGATCCGCCCTTCAACAGACATTTCTGACTTGGCTTCAAGGCTATCAGCAGTCAGCCTCCGACAAGGAGAGGTTCGGCGGAATCCATCTCGATGTCGAGCCTTATGAATCCGAAGGGTACGAGCAGAACGCCAATCGGTACATCGAGAACTATCAGACCATGATGCGGTCGTTTCAGGAATGGGCCGATCGAAATCAGCTGGAGCTCGGAATCGATATTCCCTTTTGGTTCCATGGCGTCAAATATGACAATAAGTATGGAGCCGGGTTGCTTGCCGAGTGGCTCTGCAAGCAAGTGAAATTCATCACGATCATGGCTTACCGTGACAAGGCCGCCGGAGACGAAAGCATCCTGTCGGTATCGGCAGCGCAGATGAAGCTGTTCGAGAAATATCAGGTAAGAGGGTCGGTTGCCGTCGAGACCGGCAAGCTGGCTCCCGATTACAGCTTCGTGACCTTTTATGCAAAGAAAAAGGAATATATGTATGAGCAGCTTGATCAGGTGTACCAACGATACAAATCCAATTCTGCTTTTGAAGGCATAGCCATTCATCACTACGACAGCTGGATGAAAATGACCTAACTCTTCCTTCAAGCGGGCTCCGGAATTCCTCCGGAAGCTCGCTTTTTATATGGGACCAATTTACTGGGAATTGCGTTGACATATGGGTGAAACTGCCTATAGAATGGCAAAGGAGGTTATGACATGACTGGAAAAATGAAGATATTAACCGGATTTTTGGCGATTTTTGTCGTTCTAGGGGCCGTAATCGTTTATCAATATTCACTCTCTCCCAAGAAGGAGAGTTCTGAAACCGCTTTCCAACAGGAGGGCGGTTTAAGTTTTGTCAGCAAGACGGATTCGGCTTCGTTTTATGTCCATGACGGACAGAAGTGGAGCAGGATGTTCATCAAAGGCGTTAACCTTGGCGCCGGAAAACCAGGGGCTTTTCCCGGAGAAGTCGCCATCACTTACGAGGAGTACTTTCGGTGGTTCAAGTACATAGCGGAAATGAACGCCAATGCCATCCGGGTCTACACGATTCAGCGCCCGCAGTTTTACAATGCCTTGCTCGATTTCAATGAACAGCGGGAAAAGGACGGCAAGCAGCCGATCTATGTGATCCATGGCGTATGGGTGAACGAAAATGATGTGTTGACGATAGAGGATGCGTTCGGTGAAAAGGATAAGATACTGAATGATGTCGTCGAGAGCGGCAAGGAAATCGTCGACATCATTCATGGAGACCGATACCTGCCCGTCAACAAAGGGCATGCGGACGGCACGTATACCTCGGATGTGTCGCGTTATGTCATCGGCTGGATTCTCGGAATCGAATGGGAGCCTTCCTTTGTCGTCGGAACCAATGAAAACAATCCCGCCCGCAGCGAATACAACGGCAAATATCTCTATACCGAACAAGCTTCACCCTTCGAGGCCTTCCTGGCCGAAGTGGGCGATAAGATCATCGGTTATGAATCCGAGAAATACAAGATGCAAAGAGCCCTCGCCTTTTCCAATTGGGTCACGACCGATCCGCTCAAACACCCCAACGAACCTTACAAGAACGAAGATCTCGTGTCTGTGAACGTGGAGCATGTCAAAGGACATGAAAGCTTCAAGCCCGGCATGTTCGCATCCTATCATGTCTATCCTTATTACCCGGATACCTTCAGCTTCCAGACCGACTACATCAACTACAAGGGGCTGGACGGAAAGCCGGATCCCTACCTTGCCTATCTGGAGGATATCAAGAAAATCCATACCATGCCCATTGTGGTATCCGAATTCGGCATCCCGGCGTCTAGGGGAAAGGCTCATGAAAACAGGGTTACAGGCTTCAATCAGGGATTCATCGACGAGAAGACCCAGGGAGATATGCTCGTTCATATGATCAATGACATCCATGCGGCCAACCTCGCCGGAGGTCTGGTCTTCGCGTGGCAGGACGAGTGGTTCAAGCGGACCTGGAACAATAATGATCTCGATTTACCGGACTCCCGTCCCTACTGGTCGAATCCTCAGACGAACGAGCAGCATTTCGGCCTGCTTGCTTTCGACCCCGGCAATGGCGAGACCATCCGTTCCGTGGACGGCCAGGTCGATGACTGGGCCGGGGACGCTCCCCTGTATGATGATGAGGAAACGAAGTTGTACGTGAAGAGCGACGAGGCGTATGTATACTTCAGAATCGATGCCCGGAATTATGATTTTGACAAGGATACGCTGCTTCTTCCCATCGACAGCATCGAAGGTCAGGGCAGCGACCGCTTCTCGGCCTATGGAATCAGCTTCGGCAGGCAAGCTGACTTTGTATTGAAAATACATGGGAAAAACGACTCCCGCCTTCTCGTTGATCCCTATTATGACAATTATCTTTTCCGCTACGCGGTGCAGACCAGTTTAATCGAGGATCATCCGGATGCCAGCCGCAAGAATTCGGGCCTGTTCAACCCGATCCGGCTCGCTCTGAACAAGAGAGTCGTCATTCCGCCCGGGAATGCCGTGATTCCTTTCACCGGTTACGAGACGGGGCAGCTGACTTACGGAAATGCGAACCCCAAAAGCCCGGACTACTACTCGCTGAGCGATTTCTACTACTCGGAGGGACAGCTGGAAATCCGGATTCCATGGCAGCTGCTGAATGTGATGGATCCTTCCAAAAAAATGATCATCGACGATATGCGCACCCGCGGCAAAATATCCCCGATCAAGACAGAGGGGTTCAATATCGGCATCAAGAAGCTGGCCGGCGACTCGGGCGCAGCCTCCAAGCAGCCTGTGGCCATGGAGCCGTATGCTTGGGCGGAGTGGGACCAGCCGTCCTATCACGAGCGCCTGAAGCCATCCTACTATATTCTCCAAAAGGGATTTGCGGCATTGCCGGAAAATGAGGGTTTGACGGAAAAATGAAACTAAAAAAATCAAAGCGCGGTACCTTCTGCTCCTTCTGCTGCTCGTTGCTTTGGGAGCGCCGTTCGCACTGTGGCTCGCTGCGCCATCGAAGGATCTCGACATCGTCGTGCTCAACAAAACCTTTCCTGTCGAAACGAAAGCATCCGGCAACGTGAAGCAGCTCGATTACAGCAAGCAGCGCGGCTTGTTCTGGCTGATGGACCATTTGAAAATGCGGAAGCCCGAAACCGGGAAGGCTTATGGTTTCCGCACGGATTATTACGGGAATTTCATGTCCGGAGGGAAGCTGGTGAACAAGCCGCTTCAAAAGCTGGACCGGATTCCCGACGCCATCTTCATCTCGGATACTTACGGCACAGGAAATTCAAGGGCCGAAGGTGTCGAGGCAGCCGGAATTTCGGGTTTGACCAAAGAAGAAGTCGGTTTCATTGCTACAAGTTACGCCAAGGGCGCAACCGTAATCGGAGAGTACAATATTGCGGGCGATCCGACCTCGCCGTCGGTATCCAAGGAGCTTCAGTCCATCTTCGGCGTCGCCTTTACCGGCTTGGCAGGAAAGTTCTTCTCGGACCTGACGTCAACCGCCGATGTGCCCAACTGGATTCGTGCTACCTACGAACAGCAATACGGCAAAAAATGGAGTTTGTCGGGAGCGGGCATTGTCATCGCGGGCAACAGCCGAATCGTTGTCCTGCAGCGCGATGCCGGATTTACGGGAAGCTCCGTCCAGCTGTCTATGGATGAGGAGCATCAAGGCGATTACGGCGCCCAGAAGGTGGATTTCTACAACTGGTTCGAGATCGTGGAGCCCGCCGAGGACGCATCTGTCATCGCATGGTACAAGCTGAATCTTACGGATGAAGGACAAAACCAGCTGAAGCCGTTTGGTCTCGATGGCCGGTTTCCTGCCATTGTTTCTCATTCTGCCGGAGGCAAGCGCGCTTTCTATCTCGCCGGAGATTTCACCGACTATCGCGGCCCTTCCAAAATCAATTCCTTTATCGGCGCTTCCACGCTTTACCGGTATTTCAGCGTCAAGAGCGAAGGGGATCTAAGCTATTTCTATTGGCATTTTTATGTGCCATTCATGTCGAAAGTGCTGAAGGATACCAAGCCTGCAGAAAAAATCGAAGCTCTTGGCGAGGAACAACGGGCGCATCTGCCTTTACTGGACGGAAAGCAGTTCTCCGTCTATAAGAACGGGAGCAGGCAGCAGCTCTATGTGAACGGCGTCGACATCGGGGCAAGCATTCCGGGCTACGACAAAGGCGAGCTGCCGGACGATCCTGCCTTCTATGCGGATTGGCTCTCCAAAATCGCAGGCATGAACGCCAATACGATTCGGGTATACACCTTGATGCCATCGGCATTCTATCGCGCGCTGGATATATACAATCATGACCATCCTGACCGAATGCTGTACCTCATGCAAAACATAGCCGTGGATGCAAAGCCTCGCGGCGGCAATTACCTGGATGCGGATTACCGGGCGGCGTTCGCCCAACAAACCGAAACGGTGATTGACGCAATGCATGGCCATGCCGAAATCAAGCAAGCGGATGGCAAGGGAACCGAGCTGTATGCCAATGATGTGTCCGGCTATGTGCTGGGATACTTGATGGATCCGGAATTAAGTGCGGAGAACGTGCAGGCAACGGATGACGGGAATGCTTTCTTTGCCTTCGACGGCGACTATGTGACGACTGGCGGCAAGGGCACTCCAACCGAGAATGCACTTGCGTCGCTTCTAGAAAAAACCTACGCCTATGAGCAGACCAAGTACGGGATGCAGCATGCTGCCGGAATGGTAGGCATTCCCGAGATTGAGTCGGTGTACCAGAGGGGGTACAAGAAGGCAGGCGAAGCCGATCGGCCAACAGTAGATTTCGATCGCTTGATGCCGACTTCCAAAGCGGCTGGCGGCATCTTCAGCGCATACAACGTCTTTCCGGACAAGCCTGCGTTCCAGGCAAGGGACTCGGCCGGGAAGCCGTCTTACCGAGAATACGGAACCTATGTCAGCGAGTTGATCACCCGCAGCGAGCATCCGGTTCTGATCAGTGAATTCGGTCTGTCTACAGGAAGGGGGATGACGGAGGCCGGGCAAGGGGAGGGGCTTGCCTCTCTCATCCGCTTGATCCGGGACAGCGGAGCCGCTGGGGGGCTGCTCTATGAATGGGCAGATGAATGGGGCACAGGCAGCGGGGATTTCCAGGCCGCCGCGGTTCCGTCCATGCGGGGCAGCCTCTGGCATAACACGGTGGATCCGGCTCAGAATTACGGCATTCTCGCCTTGGAGTCCCAGGCGCTCACGGATTATTCCATGACACTTCGAGGCTCCGGGCCTCTGAATTCCATTGCCTATGCGGCGGACGAGTCCTACTTCCACATCAAGGCGGAGTTCAACCGATGGCCTGATTTCAATCGGCAGCAGCAGCTGATCTATCTCGACACCGTCGATCGCAAAAAAGGCGAGTACATGCTGGCGCCCGACGTCAACGAGAACTGGTCCGGCGCCGAGTTCCAAATCCGAATGGACAATAAGGACAAGGCTGAGCTGCTTGTGATGCCGAGTTACAATGCAAGCCGGGGTTCGTATTATACAACGGTCTCGTCTACGGGACTTTTCGAGCGGATGAAGAGAATGGAGTCCTCCGAGTATGTCACCAAAGGGGGAAGGAAAATAGAGGCCGTCTATACGGACGAGTCGGCTTTGACCCCCGGGGCGTTTCAAACGGGCGGCAGCAACTTCTATTTGGACGGAAAGACGCTGCATGTGCGGATTCCGTGGGCACGGCTCAACTTCATCGACCCTTCCAGCCTGCTTGTATGGGACGATGACAAGAAAAAGGGAATGGGTGTGGCTTCAGACTCCCTTTCCGTCAGGATGACCGATGGCATCGTTGGCTCGCTGATCCTCATGGATAAAAAAACTCAGCATGTCGATTACCATTTTCCGGAAAGCGTTACTTCATCGGGTTACCGGACGTTCTCATGGAGCACTTGGGATGCGCCGGACTATGCTTCCCGTACAAAAGGCAGCTACGATGCGGTCAAAGAAGCCTTTACCAACTGAATGCCGATGAAAATCATTTCGCATTAGGAGATTCTACATGACGAAGCAAGCTTTTTATTTACTCTGGATATCAGGCGGATTGATTTCCGTCTTTTTCCTGGCCATTGTCGTTACATGGCTGTACGGGCACTTCTTAACAAAAAGCCTCGCCCATTTGAACCGCAAGCTGAATGTGCTCTTCTCCTCCTTCAAGCTCGCGACGCATGAGGAGGAGCAGGAGGCAGTAACTCGGATTGCAGATTACGTGGGACGCAGTCCGCGCAAAAAAGAGATTCTCATCGGCATCATTGTCGCGCAGGGCGAGGATTTCATCGAATCAAATGCGGAGCGTCTGGCCCGATTGTATGAACAAACGGGAATCAGAACCTATCTAGTTCGTCAGCTCTCCTCCAAGCGGGATTATATCAAGGCTCTGGGGTGCCGCTATCTGGGGGATTTGGCGATAAAACCGGCTGAAAAAGACATTCATGCTCTTATGGGCAGCAGCAACAACGACGTGATCTATCATGCGCTGCTTGCTCTGGCCAAGCTAGGCAATCCGCGAAGCCTGGCCGAAGTTCTGGTCGAGAATTCCGACCGGATATCCTTGTCCTTCCGTGCCGTCGTCGAAATCCTGACGGTATTCAAGGGCTCCAAGGAAGAGCTGTTCATCAATACGATCGAGCGCAGCGACGATTATCTCAAGGGAATCCTGATCAAGGCGGCGGCCGATTATGAGTTCGAAAGCCTGAGCAGCTATTATATCCGCTACCTGGACAGCGACAACAAGAACCTGAAGATCGCCAGCATCCGGGCCCTGGGACAATTGAAGAATGCTGCCTTTGAGGTCTATCTGCTTGAGATGCTCCGGGACCAGGAGTGGGAAGTCCGAGCGGCCGCGGCTAAAAGTCTGGACAAAACGGGAACCAGCAAAAGCTTCGCGGCTCTGGAAAAGATGGCTGGCGATCCGGAATGGTGGGTCAGGCACAATGCCGCGGCTTCTTTGGTCGCTATTCCAGGAGGCAAGGATTATGCCGCGCGCATTCTCGACGGCGAGGATCAGTTCGCTCGGGAAGCGATCATCGGAGTCATGGAGAGATCCGTCTAGGCGGCGATATCGGGAGAGAGTTGGTAGGGTATGTATTATTTTTGGAAGTTCATTCTGTATTTCAGTGAATTCTGCATCATATACACCATTGCAATCAATATTTTCTACAATGGGCAGATGCTCATCTCGGTCGCCGATCTGTTCGGCTACCTGAAGAAAATGAAGGCATCGGACTACAAACGATACGTGAATTCAAAAAACATGGTTCCGATCTCAATCCTTGTACCGGCCTACAACGAAGAAAACACGATCGTGGACAACATCAAGTCGCTGCTTGCGCTGAACTACTATGAGTACGAGATCATTATTGTGAACGACGGATCGACCGATTCCACCCGCGACAAGATCATTCGGGAATTCGATCTTGTCCAGATCAGCCAGCCGGTCAAGAAAAGCCTGGAGACCAAAGAGATTCTGGGATTGTACCGGAATCCCAAATACGAGCGGCTGATCTTGGTGGATAAGGTGAACGGCGGCAAGGCGGACGCCCTCAATGCCGGAATCAATCTTTCGACCTATCCGATATTCGCCAGCATCGATGCGGACTCCATCCTGGAGAACGATGCGCTGATCAAGCTGACGATGCTGTTCGTGGAGGATCCGGAGACGATTGCCGTCGGCGGAATCGTCCGCATTGCCAACGGATCCGTCATCAAGGAAGGCAAGCTGGTCAAGATGGAGATTCCGAAAAACAAAATCGCCGTCTTTCAAATCGTCGAATATTTGCGGGCCTTTCTGACGGGGCGCACCAGCTTGAGCAAGCTGAATTCGATTCTGATTATATCCGGAGCGTTCGGCGCCTTCAACAAAAGCGTTGTCATTGAATGCGGCGGCTACAAGACGAACACGATCGGCGAGGACATGGACATCATCATGAAGCTGCACAAGAAAATGCTGGACGAGAAAAAAACCTATAAAATCAAGTTCCTGGCCGATCCGATCTGCTGGACCCAAGCCCCGGAATCATTGAAGGATTTAAGGGTGCAGCGCCGTAGATGGCAGATCGGGCTGTTCGACAACTTGCTTCAGTATAAATCCATGCTTCTTAACCCGAAGTACGGCAAGGTGGGAATGGTGACCATTCCTTATTATTGGTTGTTCGAGCTTATTGGCCCTGTGGTGGAGTTTCTCGGATACATCTTCATCCCGCTCGCTTATTTATTCGGTCTTCTGGAATTCAACAGCTTCCTCATCTTCTTCCTCATCGCCTTCCTGCTCGGAAGCACCTTGTCGATGGGAAGCATCCTGCTGGAGCAGATTTCTTTCCGCAAATACACGACTTTCGGCGATACCATGCGGCTGGTGCTGTTCGCTCTGCTGGAGAATCTGGGCTATCGGCAGCTCACTATCCTCTACCGGATCGAGGGCCTGCTGAAATTCAATAAATCCAGACATTCATGGGGAACGATCAAGAGAGAAAAGTTCAAAGGAAGCGAGAAAGGGACATCGGCTTAACGGAAATTTGGCTGACGTGTTGAAATCGCCATTTATCGGCAAATCAAAAACGGTACTGGAACGCTGCGTCCTTAAAGGGGCGGCGTTCCAGTACCGTTTTGTTATTTTTTGGTCGGGCTAGCTGGGAAATGCGGAAACGGTTGATCAGAAGCGGTTTTTCACATTGTCGCCCAGATTCTCCGCCCGCTCGCGCAGAGTGACGTCGCCGTCCCCGTTGCGGTCGCGGTTCAACGGCACATGGCCGTCCCGGCGTTCTTCATCGCTGTAGTAGCGGGAGTCATGCGTGCGGTCCGGCTCCGCATAGCCGTCTCCGGCTCTGTAGCTGCCGTCGACCGGATCGCGGTCGCTTCCCATGACGCGTCCATCCCGGTCGCGGCCGGCGTCGGAGAGACCGGGGCCTGCCCCTGGCGAGGGGTCAAGGCCGGCTCTGCTGACCGGCTCGCCGTCCGGGTACACGTCGGCTGCAGGCACGGCGCCGTCCGCTCCGACATGCTCGGACGCTGCGGCCGTTTGATTATAAGGCTGAATGTCGCGTTCGTAAGAAGGCGCGTTGATGGAGCCGGTCGAACGGAGCGAATCGTAAATATCGTGGTCCCGTTCGGTTTTGGATTCGACCAGCACCAGAATATTGCCGTCCTGTACATATTCATTGTACATGTTGGCTTCATTCTCCGGAATGCCAAGGCCGATCAAGCCGCCGACAAGTCCGCCGGCTCCGGCTCCTACGGCCGCGCCTGTGAGCGCAGCAGCGATCGGTCCGGCCGCGACGATCGGGCCGATGCCGGGAATGGCCAGGGCGCCGATGCCTACAAGCAGGCCGGTAAGGCCTCCGAGCACTCCGCCGCCTGCGGCTCCGGCCGCGACCCCTTCGGGAGCCATCGTGCCCGTTTCCTCCTGGATCGCCGCTACGTCGCCCTTGTCCCTCGCCAGAATGGAGATGTCGTCGCTGTCGACACCACGAGCCTTGAGATCCTCGATCGCGCTGATCGCCGCGTCTTCCGTGTCGTATACGCCTACGATTTTTTTGCTCATTTCTTCCGCCTCCTTCAGATTTGATGTCGTGAACGTTATATAACCGCTGTTCTTTCAACGTAAACGAGCCCAATTGCTTCCAATCTGGATCTAAAGGAGTAGATCATCTACTCCCATTGGAGATGGCTGCCTTCCGGCTTTTCCCCAAAAGGGCTCGCGGGGAGAAAGAATCAATACCCCATATACTCGATTTCTTTGGAACTTACTGGGATATCCAGAATTATCCTTAATAGTGACGATTAAGCCGTTCTCAAGCCCTATACTGAGTTCAGACACCAGGAATATAGTCCCGGAGACTGAAAGCGGAGGTGAGGATATGAAACGCACGGTTCTGACGGCAGGCATTGCCGCTTTGGCGCTCGCGGCGGCCATTGGTTCGGGAACAGCCAGCGGCGCCTCGGACGCCGGAGGGCAGCTCAAAGCCTGGTACAAGGATGCCTTCTCGCAGAAGGCAGGCTCCCTTCGCTGGGGGCGGGAGGAGCCAGCCGGCGAATCGATCCGAGCCTCTGCTGCCGGTCTTGTCCAGGAACAGACGCAACAATCCGCCGAGCAGCTGAAGGCATTTGCCGATCTGGCCGGACAGCAAGCTTCCGACGCCCTTCGGGCGAGAAGCGAATCCTACAGCAGGCAGATCGATGAAGCCGCTGCCGAGCTGCGGGGAAGCCAAGGCGTCGAGGGAGCCATCCAGAAGAAGTTCCGGGATGCTGCCCAGGCGAGGACGGTTGAAGCCGAGACCGGTCTGGAGCAGGCATTGGAACAGACTCTGGATCAATGGCTGAATCAGCAGACATCCGGGGAAGAAAGTCCTTGATCGGCTCGTAAGCCGGATCAGGAGGATTACATAACTTGTTCATACCCGACAAACCCAAACCCATTTAAAGGAGACAATCAATCATGGCAATGAAATCCCTTAAAAGCAAAGTAGCAGTAGGCGTTCTGGCAACAGGTCTCATCGCAGGCATGGGTTCCGTCTTCGCAGCAACGGACATCTCCGGACAATTCCAAAGCTGGTACAAAACGAACTTCACGAACACGGTTACCGTTCCGGTGACGGCTAACGCGGCTCTCGAGCTGAAAAACCAGCTGAGCGGATACGCAACCGAGTTCACGGCGCTTACGGCCAGCTCCAAGCAAGCCATCGTGTCGGATCAGCAGGCGCAATCCAACGCTTCGATGACGACGATCAACTCGAAGAAAAACGACTACGTCAACCAAGTCACGACTGCTAAAAACGACATCAAGAACAACCAAATCGGCCGCGATACGCAAAACCTGATCACGGGCCTCAACTTCGTGGGCAACCTTGCGGTCAAAGGTGCTGAAGAAGCAGGCAAAATCAGCCTGAACAGCGACCTCGACGCTCAAGGCAAGGAAAGCGTGAAGCAGGTCAAAAAAGACGTGGCTGCTTACCAAGCATCCTCCACAGGCGATTTGGCTTCCAAGATCCAAGCGGCCAAAGACGAGCTGAAAGCTCTGATCGATCAAAGCGCAACGACGGCAGACGCTGAGGTGCGCAAAAACCTCGAGCAAAAAATCGCCGGACTTCGCAAAACGCTGAGCGACTACGCCGCTCAACAAGTCGCGGAGAACAAAGCTCTGGTTAAAGCGGCTGCGGATACGGATACGGCTGCAGCGCTGAAAGCGCTGGAAGACGTCGCCAACTCCATCAACAAGTAATTGCATTCGCGGGTCGACACGGGGATTGGAGCCAATCCCCGTGATTTGATCTGAAAAAACATCGAAGGGAGAGAACGGAATGAGAAAACAAAGGGGTTCAACCGGCGCATCGTCGAAAAAATGGAAATCCCGGGTTTTGCTTGGAGTTGTGGCTGCAAGCGTGACGGCCTTCGCTTCGCTTGGCGTATCGTTCGCGGACGTGGATCTTAAGGAAAAATTGCGGTTCGCGATGCAATCGAGCGCCGACCAGGTCATCGCCAAGATGAGCGATGAGATCCGTACGGATACCGAAGCCGAGAAAATCGTCTTGCAGAAAGAACTCCAAGCGAAACTTCAAGAGCATCAAGCGGCTTTGCAGGCTTATGCGGCCGAACAGAAGCAGGCCGCTATCCAGGCGATCAAGAATCGATCGAGGGAGCTTGCCGCCAGCCGCGAGTTCAGCAGCGAGGAGCAGAAGAGGGCCTACGCAGAGAGCATCCAGTCCGTGGAGAGCCGAGCGCTCGCGGAACTCAGCGCCATCACGATATCCGAGCCGATTCCTCCTGCGCCTTCCGTGACCGTTGATGTATATGCTGCCCCGGAGCAGCCGTAACCGTTGAGTGGACATGAGGAAAGAAGGTTGCAGCTATGAGCGAGCAGACGTTTGAACAGGATAGATCGATATCAAGCGGCTCGGCCTCCTCTGCGAGCCAAGCGGCTGAAGAGAAGGCGGCTCCGGCCAAGCCAGCCCGAAAGTCCGAGCTGATCGGCTGGATTCGCTATATCATCCTGCTCGCGCTGGGATTGTTCCTGCTCACGCATACGATCGGGCTCGACCGTGTCAACGGGCATTCCATGGCGCCGACGCTCGGGGACGGCAATATTCTGCTGATCAACAAGGTCTCGACCTACTTCGCGAAGCCGGATGCCGGCGATGTGGTCATCGTGGACAGCGCGGCGCTCGGGTACAGCATTGTGAAGAGGGTCATCGCGACCGAAGGGGACCACGTGGCGATCCATGAAGGCATCGTCTATGTGAACGGCAAGTCCCTCCCCGAAATGTACACGACCGGCAAAGCGATGGACATGGAAGAAATTGCGGTCCAGCCGGGCTGCGTATTCGTGCTTGGCGACAACCGCGATCCGGGCGAGAGCCTCGACAGCCGCAGTGCCGAGCTGGGCCAGGTGCCGGTGAAGGAAGTCAAAGGTTATGCACTCGTAAGCCTGCTGCCATGGAAAGGCATCGCGGGGCCGCTCGAAGGTATCTGACCATCCGAGAGGGAATTCCGGACAGCTTCAAGAATAGAAGAAAAACCCGACCGGAACCGGACGGGTTTTTCGAAACATCTTCAGCCGATGTTCTGGAACATGGCGTTCTGATGATAGAACAGCGCAGCCTTGGTGCGGTCCGTCAGCTCAAGCTTCGACAGCACCTGGCTGACATGTTTCTTGACCGTATATTCCGTAACGACGAGGCGCGAAGCGATCTCCTTGTTGGACAAGCCCTCGCTCAGCATCTGCAGCACCTCAAGCTCCTTGGGCGTCAGATTATGTTAGTTCTCGGCAGGCTTGTCGGCCAGTCTGGATTCCAGCAGCTCGACGTCATAATACTTGCGGCCGCGATGGATCATCCGAACCGCGTGAATCAGCTCTTCCGGGAGCGCTTCCTTGAGCACCAGACCCTCGATGCCGAGGTCGAGCGCCTGCTGGAGCTCGGCCGGCCTCATGGACGAGGTGAGGTACATGAATCGGCATCCCGCCCCGGCCTGCTTGAGCTTGCCGATGACGTCCAGGCCGCTCTGCTGATTGATGCGGTTGTTCATGATGCAAAGATCCGGCTGCAGGCTCTGGATATGAGCAAGCGCTTCCTTGCGGTCGGAGGCTTCGCCGATGACTTCGATGGATTCTTCGCCGGACAGGATGGAAGTGAGTCCTCTGCGGACCAGCTGATAGGGATCGACAACCAATACACGTATGGACATCGTACCTGCAGGGCCCCTCTCTTTGATCAATATATGGGGTGAAATGAATCGATCCGATATGTACATGCTTCAGTAGTAAAAACAACTGGAGCGGCATTCTATAGTATACAGTTTCTTACAAACGCTATCAATAAAAAAGACCGGTATATCCAAGCTGAAGAAGCTCTGGATACACCGGTTTTTTCCATTCAGCCATTCCATTCGTTCACGGCTTCGGCTGCGATCCGGTACGATTTCAGCCTGGCCTCCTGATCGTAGATCTGGCCGGCAATGATGAATTCATCCGCTCCGGTCTCTTGCTGAATCTCCGGCAGACGGGTTTTGATCGTCTCCTTCGTGCCGACGATCGAGTACCGGAGCGTGCTGGCGAGAACCGCCTTCTCCTGCTCCGACCACAGTCCGTCCATGCTGTCGACGGGAGGCTTCAGCATCCCGGTGCGTCCGCGCACGATGTTCAGGAACTGCTGCTGCTGGGAGGTGGCCAGATAAGCCGCCTGGGCTTCGGAATCCGCGGCGACGATATTGATGGCTACCATGGCATACGGCTTGTCCAGGTGGCGGGACGGCTTGAAGCTGCTGCGGTACAAATGGAGCGCCGGGATCAGATAATCCGGAGCGAAGTGGCTGGCGAACGAGAACGGCAGGCCGAGCTCTCCGGCCAGCTGGGCGCTGAAGCCGCTGGATCCGAGCAGCCAGATCGGAATGTCGAGCCCTTCGCCGGGAACGGCGCGCACGCCGGGAGCAGCCGTGCCTAGCGACGGGTCGAAGTAGCCGCGCAGCTCGCTGAGCAGCTCGGGGAAGTCCTGGCCGCCGGCCGTCAGGCCCCGGCGCAGCGCGCGGGATGCCGGCTGATCGGAGCCGGGAGCGCGGCCGAGACCGAGGTCGATCCGGCCCGGGTAGAGCGACTCCAGCGTGCCGAATTGCTCGGCGATCTGGAGCGGCGCATGGTTCGGGAGCATGATGCCGCCGGAGCCGACGCGGATGCGGCTCGTGCCTCCGGCGACATGCCCGATCACGAGCGAGGTTGCCGAGCTGGATACGCCGGGCATGTTGTGATGCTCCGCCAGCCAGTAGCGGGTATAGCCGAGCTCTTCGGCATGGCGAGCCAGCTCGAGCGTGCGGCGGAACGATTCGGCGGGAGTGGAGCCTTCCACGACGGGGGCGAGATCCAGCACCGAGATCGGAATTCGTGTATGGTCAGATGCAGTCATCGTACATCCTCCTTTGGGAGCGTTGAAATCAGGGGCGGAAGCCCCTGCTTACTTATTATTCGTGATCAGGTTTCAAAAAGCAAGTGAACCGGTCGGATATGGAAGGGGATCAGACATCCCTTCATGTATGAAGAGTCATTTCCAGCCGATTTCGCGCTTTTGCATCCAGTTGACGGACCCTCTCAAATCAGTCCATTCTTTAAATGCCTTCCCGATTTATTTTTTTTTGTTTAAAGGCGGTAAGAATGGTTTAGCTTAATCCGATCAAGTCTAATATACTCATGGGTATAAATATTTTTTTTAGTATCTAACTTATCGGGGGTTAAAGAGGATGAAAATCCGGACCAATCTTTTGCTAGGCTTCTCCGTTGTGCTCGCGCTTACTCTTTTGGTCGGAGCTGTGAGCTGGAATCAGCTCAACTCGCTTCATCGAACGTATCAATCCCTTATTCAGGACCGTGTCGGAAAAATACTGCTGATCAAAGATTTGAAATATCGGGCGGCCAGCGAGGCGAAAAACGTCCGCGGCTATCTGATTACGGAACAACAAGCATCGTTCGACGCTTACAAGGCCGACCGGCAGTCCTTCGCCACAGGGATGGAGAAGCTCAAAGGAAGCTTGAAGCAGGAGAAATCCAAGGAGCTTGCAGGCAAGCTGGAGCGGCTGGAAGCCGAGTACGCGGGAATCGTAGCGACGATAGCCGGCTACAAGGAGAGAGGAGATACGGCAGGTTATATCAAGCTGGTGGAGGAGCAATGCATTCCTATGGCGCTCAAGCTGTCGGCCGCCGCGGAGGAGCTGGAGAGCTTCCAGCAAAGCCAGCTTGCGGCATCTCAAGCAGAGGCGGCGGCGCATGTGGCCGACGTGCAGAAGCTGCTTGCAGCCGTGGTCGTGCTCGCGCTGCTCCTCGGAGCCGCTGCGGCTCTGCTCATTTCAAGGCGGATCTCCCGTCCGGTGGACGCGGCCGCACGCGCCGCTCGGCGAATCGCGGAGGGGGACTTGACCGGAGATGATCTGGCCCCTGCCTCGATCCAGGAGCTGAACGTCTTGACCCTTGCCGTGAACGGCATGAAAAAGCAGTTGAGCCAGCTCCTTCGAACCATCGATCAAAATGCCCGAGAGCTTGCGGCTTCTTCCCGCCAGCTGGCGGGAGCATCGGCGCAAGCTGCCTCCGAATCGGAGCGCATCTCCCTATCGGTCCGCGCCATCGCCGAATCCGCCTCCGGTCAACGGGAGCGGATGAATGAAAGCCGGACCGCCATGGAGGAAAGCGCCATAAGCCTGCAGCGGGTAGCCGAAGCGGCCTCTATTACGGCCGAGTCCTCCGAGCAGGCTCTGCAGCAAGCGGACATGGGGAGCCGACTGATGTCGGAGACGAAAGGAAAAATGGGCGAAATCCGGGTCGTCATGGAAGGAGCCGCTCAAAACGTCGAGAATCTGGTCGAACAATCCGGCCGGATCAAGGAAATGGCCGCTTTTATTCACGAAGTGGCTTCCCAGACGAATCTCCTTTCCTTGAATGCTTCCATAGAGGCCGCCCGGGCGGGAGAGGGCGGAAGAGGATTCGCCGTCGTGGCTCAGGAGGTCAAAAAGCTGTCGGAGGAAACGAAGGAAGCTTCGGCCCGCATCTCCGAATTCGTTCTCGGCATCGCGGAGCATGCGGACCAGGCTGTCGAGTCGGTCAAAAAAGGGATGGAAGAGGTGCTGCGGGGATCGGAGAGCATCGGGAATACCGAATTGGCGTTCCGTTCCGTGGCGTATTCCATGACGACCGTGGCCCAGCAAACTCAGGAGGTATCCGCCTCCGCGGAGGAATTGTCCGCCTCCATGGAGCAGATGCTGGCTTCCAGCGACGAGCTGCTGTCGCTTGCTTCCACGATTGCCGAACATTCCGGGGCTTCGGCGATTGGAAGCAGACAACAGATGGCGTCCATGCAGGACATATCCGGCTCTGCGGAATCGCTGCAGGCGATGGCGGCGCTGCTTCAGGAGAAGCTGGACGCCTTCCATATCGAAGCAGAGCCCTCGCGCGCGGCCGTCGGTACGGCGCAGCCGCTGGTCCCTGCCATCTCCGCCCCTTGATCAGCCTTGTTCGGTCCCATCCGCATCTCCGAGCGTGATTGGCCGGGGACGGCCGAGGGTAAGGAAAAGTGCTCATGTTCAGCTGATCTTTCAGCCATGCAAAAGCACCTTCCAACCCCTTAAGGAGGAGATACGAAGAATGAGCCAGGACCCGAAGCAGACCGCAGCCGGAAGCAGCAAGGACGAGCAGCTCGCGCAGCATACCGTCGACAACGACGGGCAGAGGCTCACGACGAATCAAGGCCTGCATGTGGCGGAGGACGAGCATTCCCTGAAAGCCGGCGTGCGCGGTCCGACCTTGATGGAGGATTTCCATTTCCGGGAGAAGATGACGCATTTCGACCATGAGCGCATTCCGGAGCGCATCGTCCATGCCAGAGGCTTCGGCGCTCATGGCTACTTCCAGGTGTACAAGCCGATGGCGGAGCTGACGGAAGCCGGCTTCCTGCAGGACCCGTCGGTCAAGACGCCGGTATTCGTCCGCTTCTCTACGGTAGCGGGCTCGCGCGGCTCGGCGGATACGGTCCGCGACGTGCGCGGCTTCGCCGTGAAGTTCTACACCGAGGAAGGCAACTTCGATCTCGTCGGCAACAATATGCCGGTTTTCTTCATTCAGGACGCGATGAAGTTCCCTGATTTCATTCATGCGGTGAAGCCGGAGCCTCATAATGAGATTCCGCAAGCCCAGTCGGCGCATGATACGTTCTGGGATTTCGTCATCAACAACACCGAGACCGCCCATATGATCATGTGGGCGATGTCCGACCGCTCGCTGCCCCGCAGCTACGGCATGATGGAGGGCTTCGGCGTCCATACGTTCCGGCTCGTCAACGCCGAGGGCAAGGCGCGCTTCGTCAAGTTCCACTGGAAGCCGGTGCTCGGCACTCATTCCCTCGTCTGGGACGAGGTCCAGAAGCTCGCCGGCAAGGACCCGGACTTCAACCGCCGCGATCTGTACGAAGCGATCGAAGCCGGCAGGTATCCGGAATTCGAGTTCGGCATCCAGGTGCTTGAGGAAGAGGACGAGTTCAAGTTCGACTTCGACATCCTCGATCCGACCAAGCTGTGGCCGGAGGAGCTCGTGCCCGTGCAGCGCATCGGCAAGCTGACGCTGAACCGCAATACGGACAATTTCTTTGCGGAAACGGAGCAGATCGCCTTCCATCCGGGACATCTCGTCAAGGGCATCGATTTCTCCAACGATCCGCTGCTGCAGGGCCGGCTGTTCTCCTACACGGATACGCAGCTGTCCCGTCTCGGCGGTCCGAACTTCCATGAGATTCCGATCAACCGTCCGATGTGTCCGGTCCACAACAACCAGCGCGACGGCATGCACCGGATGACGATCAACCGCGGTCCGGTCGCTTATCACAAGAACGGCATCGCCGGAGGCTCGCCGCATACGACCGAGGACGGCTACAAGCATTATCAGGAGAAGGTCGACGGCCGCGTCACGCGCGAGCGCAGCGACAGCTTCAAGGATCATTACAGCCAGGCCATCCTGTTCTGGAACAGCATGTCCGAGGTGGAGAAGCAGCATATCATCTCCGCCTTCAGCTTCGAGCTCGGGCATGTGAAGGACAAGAACATCCGCCAGGGCGTCGTGGACATGTTCGCGCAGGTCAGCGGCAAGCTCGCTGCGTCCGTCGCGGCCAACATCGGAGCGCAGCCTCCGGCGGACCTGAACGGGGGCTCGGAAGTGAGGGCTTCCTCGCCGGCCCTCAGCATCATGAATACGGTCAAGTCGGCGAAAAACCGCAAGGTGGCGATTGTGGTCGCGGACGGCTTCCGCGGCGCGGAGACGGCTGAGCTGGCCGCTGCCTTGACGGCGGCCGGAGCGCTGCCGGAATACCTCAGCTCGACTCTTGGCACGGTAAGCGGAGACGACGGCAGCGAGGTGGAAGCGGCGCACAGCTTCCTGACGAGCGACTCGGTGCTCTTCGATGCCGTATTCGTCGCCGGCGGGGAGGCGAGCCTCGCGATGCTGAAGCCGAATCCGAAGCTGCCGGACTTCCTGAAGGAAGCGTTCCAGCACTTCAAGGCGATCGGCTTCGGCAGCCCGGAAGATGCCGCTCAGCTGCTGGAGCTCGCCGGACTGAAGGCGCAAGCCGGCGATCCCGGCATCGTCAGCGCCGAAGGCTCGGCAGAGGCCTTTGTCGAAGCGGTCGCGGCGCATCGCCACTGGGCTCGCAAGCTTTAATCGATTTTTCAAAAGAGGCGTATGACCAGGCATTACCTGGTCATACGCCTCTTTCATGCTGTTTTCCATAAAGAGCTGAACCGGCATGCGGCGGCCGTGGACAGATGGATGAAGGCGGCGGCAAGGAACACGTGAGCCGTGGAGCCGAGCTCGCTCGCCCATCCGCCGGCATAGATGGCCAGCGGCATGCCAAGCTTGAAGATGGAACCGGTGAGGCCGTTGATGCGGCCGATCAGATGGGCCGGCGTCGATTCCTGCCGGTAGGTCCAGATGCAGACCGTGCTGACGGCTCCCGCCATGCCGTCCACGAACAGCCCCGCAGCCATCATTCCTGCAGAGGCGGCCAGGGCAAGCATCAAGCCGCCTATCGCCGAGAGCAGCGAGCTCGCGGCGAGCAGCGCTCCCAGCCGGAAGCGCCGCTTGAGCGGCGGCAGCAGCAGGCTGCCGGCCAGTCCGCCGGCGCCGGCGGCGGAGAGCACGAGGCCCAGCATGCCGGAGCTCAGGGCGAGACGGTCCTTGGCGGTGAAGATCACCGTCGCATCCACCATGCCCGATGCGGCGTTCATGAAGACGACGAGCAGCGTAATCTGCCACAGCGCGCGGTTGCGCATCAGCTCCCGCCACGCCTCGCCGAGCTCCCGGCTCCAGCCGGCCGGCTTCGGACGCGGCGAGCGGTCATCGGCCGGAAGCAGCGAGAGCAGCAGCAGGGCGGGGATGTAAGCGGCCGCCGTCAGAAGCAGGCCGTCCTGCAGGTTCGAGAAGGAGAGGATCAGCCCGGTCAGCGCCGGGCCTCCGATGCCGATAAGCGTCGTCATGAACGAGTAGGAGGCGTTGGCTGGCGCGAGCAGGCCGGCCGGGAGGCATTGCTTGACCAGTGCTACCCGCGCGTTGTTATAGGCATAACCGAATGTCATCAGCAGGAAGCCGCCGATATAGCAGGCATATAGGGAGGATGCGCCAGGCCCCTTCTCGGTCCACAGGTACAGGCCGGCCAGCACGGCGATCTGGAAGAAGACCGACAGGATCGTCCAGCGTTTCTTGCGGGAACGGTCGACCAGGACGCCGATGAATACGGCAAGCAGCAGATTGGGCAGAAATTCGATGCTGCGCATCGCCGACATCGCGACCGCGGAATGCGTGAGGTCGTAGAGGAGCAGCGGCAGCGTCAGCTCATAGAGCTTGCCGCCGAGCGCCAGCACGAAGCCGGAGGCCAGCAGCAGCATGAACGGGCGGCTCCTCCACAGAGCGGGCCGGAGGCGGTTCGGATGAGAGTCTGCGGCGGCGGAGACAGGATGCGGAGCCGCTGGGGAAGTCGGTCGGTCATCGGGCGGCATAACGGCATTCTCCTTGGTTTATGAGAACAGAAAGGATATCATACGAGTACGATCTTTTCTTCTCGAGTCGCAAGCTCCTTGCTTGCTTTCGGTTTGCCGAATGGCTTGGGCAGGCTTGCAGCATCAGTATAATCGGCCTATGCGAAGCCAAAAAGCGAAAGATATCGCGGCGCCGTTCGCCTTTTCGGGCGAAAGTCCGCCCTGTGGAGGGAGCCTGTGGAATGGAAGCGGAATGGTACTATTACAAACTGAGAGAACGGCATGCTTCCGTTCCGGAGGGTACGGCCTTCGAGCTGCCGATGGATCAGGTGTGCGAGGCGCTGGCCTGCACGAGGCGCAATGCCCAGCTGCAGCTGGCGTCTATGCAGGAGAGAGGGCTGCTGACGTGGGAGCCGGGCAGAGGACGGGGCAACCGCTCCCGCCTCACCTTCCGGGCTTCCCTTCGGGAGCCGATGCTGGACAAGGCCCGCCGCCTGGCTTCAGCGGGCAAGCTGGCCGAAGCCCGCAGGCTGCTGGAGCCGTTGGGCGATGACGCTCTGAACTTTGCCTTCGGGGAATGGCTGAGCGGGCAATTCGGCGTGCATCGTCCGGATGCAGGCCGGGATGTGCTGCGCTTCCCTTTTTATCGGCCGGTACCGGCTCTTGATCCGGCTATGGTCATGCGGCGCACCGAGGCGCACTGGGTCGCTCAAATCTTCGATACGCTATGCGCGTACGATCCGGATAGAGGCGGGCTGAGGCCTGCTTTGGCCCACGCCTGGGAACGGGACGGACAGGCAAGGCGCTGGCGGCTTTACCTGCGCAAGGGAGTGAGGTTCCATCACGGCAAGCTGTTGACCGCCGAGGATGCGGCATTTACGTTCCGGCGCATTCTGCGGCTGAACGGGGAGGACTTCGTCCTGCGGGATCTGCAGGAGATCCGTGTTCTGGACGACTACAGCCTGGAGCTTCGCTTCGGCCGGCCCGCCGCCCTGCTCATGCATGCCCTCTGCCTGGAGCGGTATTCAGTCGTGCCCTCGGATTTGAACGAGGAGACGTTCGCCCGCCTGCCGGTCGGAACCGGGGCGTTCCGCGTGACGGGCAATGACGAGTCGATGCTCGCCTTGGAGGCGCATGACCGCTATTTTCTCGGGAGGCCCCATCTGGACCGGATCGAGATGTGGGTATGGACGGATTATGATGGCATTCTCGAGCATGCGGAGAAGCTGGCCGGATCCCAATTGCTCTATTTGGAGACGGGCATCGGCAGCGAGGGGGAGAAGGCGCTCAGCCGCCTCGAAGCGGGCAGCACGTATGCGGCGTTCAACCTCAACAAGGCCGGACCGATGCAGGACCCCATCTTCCGCGAGGCTGTCGATGCCGCTCTGGACCGGCAAGCTATGGTCGAGGAGCTGGGGGGAGTGCGTGGAATGCCTTCCGGAAGCTTCTTTCCGGAAGGCTCCGCGACGGGGGACTCCAATCAACATGCCATGGATTCCGACCCGGCGGCCAGGAGCGGCAAAGCGGAGGGACTGCTTCGCCGCTCCTCTTACCGCGGGGAGACGCTGCGGCTGTTCACGTATGCCATGCCGGACAATGAACGGAATGCGGCCTGGATTCGGGACCGCTGCGGAGAAATCGGCATCGTGCTGGAGATCGTATCCATCCCGATCGAGCAGCTGTCGGATCCCGCTGTCCTGGCCGAAGCCGATCTGGTCGTGGCGGGAGAGGTGCTCGGCGAGCAGCCGGATCTGACCTTGATTGAAATGTACCGGATGACGAGAAGCTTCATTCCGAACCTGCTGAGTCCTTCCCTGCGGGCCGAGAACGAAAAGGCGATGGATGCCTGCATGTCCGAGATCAGCGCGGAGCGGCGGATCGCGCAGCTGAGAAGCTGGGAGCGGAGGCTGAGCTCGGAGCGGTTCCTGCTGTTCCTCTTCCACTCCAAGCACACCGCCAGCCTGGACCGGCGGCTGGGCGTGAATGCCTTGAACGCCTGGGGAAAGGTCAGTTATAAGGACGCATGGGTGAAGCCCGCCAAGGCCGAGGATTGGCCGCATGGTTGAGGATAGCCGAAATAGGGGCTGAAGATAGCCGGAATCAAGACATGCCTGGTAATACTTTTTATTTCCATAAGTGTGAAGAGGAGAAGGGGGAAATCCATGACGCTACAGCAGCTCAAATATGTCATTGAAGTTGCGGTCCGCGGATCGATGAACGAGGCGGCCAAGCGGCTGTTCATCTCGCAGCCGAGCCTGTCCAAGGCGATCCAGGAGCTGGAGAACGAATTGCAGATTACGATCTTCCGGCGCACCAACAAGGGAATCATCTTGTCCGCCCAGGGAGCCGAATTCCTCGCCTATGCCCGGCAGGTCATCGAGCAGGCGGAGCTTCTGGAGAGCCGCTACCTCAGCGGCAAGCCGTCGCCGCAGCATTTTTCCGTCTCGACCCAGCACTATGCCTTTGCGGTGAATGCTTTCGTGCAGCTCGTGCAGGAGTACGGGCAGGAGGAATACGAGCTCGCTCTTCGAGAGACGAAGACGCATGAAATCATCGAGGACGTGCGCACCCAGCGCAGCGAGATCGGCATCCTGTACCGCAATGAATTCAATGCCCAGGTCATCCAGAAGCTGCTGTCATCGGCCAATCTGGAATTCCGGACCTTGTTCACGGCGCAGCCCCATGTGTTCATCAGCATCCGCAATCCGCTTGCCAAGCAGGCCAGCGTCACGATCGAGGATCTTCAGCACTATCCGTACCTCTCCTTCGACCAAGGGGAGTACAACTCGTTCCACTTCTCGGAGGAGATTCTCAGCACGCTCTCGCATCCAAAGAGCATCCGGGTCAACGACAGGGCCACGCTGTTCAATCTGCTGATCGGCCTGAACGGCTATACGATTTCGACGGGCGTGCTGAGCGCCGATCTCAACGGCAACGAGATCATTCCCGTGCCTCTCGAATGCGAGGAGACGATCGAGGTCGGCTGGATCAGCCACCGGCATATCACCCTTTCCAAGCTGGGAGCCGCTTACGTAGAGGCCTTGCATGAGGTCATAGGCGGTTGATATAGCTGAGAGGCATAACTGGCTATAGAATATGGGAGTTACTTGATAACGGCTCCGGCATGGTATCTTTCCTTTACCAACCAAGAGACGCAGGTCCGAAGGAGAGATGATTTCCATGTGCCAAACGATTTCCACCCATCCCCATGCCCGCCATACGACTCCCTACCGCTTCGACATGGTGGGAAGCTTCCTCCGCCCCGAGGCATTGAAGGAAGCGCGCCGCCGCCATGAAGCCGGAGAGCTCGGCGCCGAGGAGCTGCGCACGATCGAGGACCGGGAGATCCTGGCCCTGGTCGCCAAGCAGAAGCAGGTCGGATTGAAGGCCGTAACCGACGGGGAGTTCCGCCGGTCCTGGTGGCATCTCGACTTCATGTGGCATTTGGACGGGGTGGAAAAAGCGGCCGTGCCGCAGGGCTATCTGTTCGAAGGCGTGGAAACGCGCGCCGAGACGGCCAGGCTGACCGGCCGGATCTCCTTCGGCAGCCATCCGTTCATCGAGGACTTCCGGTTCCTGCTGGCCGCAGCGGGCACGGATGCCGTCGCGCGCCAGACGATCCCGGCGCCGGCACAGCTGCTGGCGGAGCTGCTCCGTCCGGAGAACAAAGCCGGCACGGATGCCGTCTATGCCTCTATCCATGACTTGGCTGCGGACGTATCCCGGGCTTACCGCGACGCGATCCTGGCCTTCTACGACGCCGGCTGCCGCAGCATCCAGCTCGACGACTGCACCTGGGGCATGCTGTGCGATCCGAAGTTCCGCGACGGGCTCAAGGCCGCAGGCGCCGATCCGGATGATCTGGCCAAGCTCTACGCGCAGGTGAACGGCGCCGCAATCGCCGATCTGCCGGGGGATCTGGCCGTGACGACGCATGTATGCCGCGGCAATTACGCCTCCACCTGGGCGGGCGCCGGAGGGTACGAGCCGGTAGCCGAGCAGCTGGCTGCCATCGGCTCGCTGGACGGTTATTACCTGGAGTTCGACACGGACCGCGCGGGCGGCTTCGAGCCGTTGCGCCATATTGGAGAAGGACAGATCGTGCTGGGGCTGTTCTCTTCCAAAAACGGCGAGCTCGAGGATAAGGAAGCCATTCTCGAGCGCATCCGGGAAGCCGGGCAATACGTCGACATCAACCGGATCTGCCTGAGCCCGCAGTGCGGCTTCGCCTCCACGGAAGAGGGCAATATCCTGACCGAGGAGCAGCAATGGAGCAAGCTGGCGCTGATCAAGGAGATCGCGGATGAGATTTGGAAGTAGAGGCAAGGCAGCTGTCCAGAGGTGATCGTATGGTCTGCTTACGAATTGTAGAGCATGAAAAATAGGGGAAATGAAATAGGAGACTTGTTCCCGAGAGGAGGCAGATCTCCTTTTTTGGGTATGGATGGCATCATTCCATCGATGTCGAACCTGATTCCGGCTCCATTCAGTCAGCGGCCAGCAGTCCGGTCCACTGCGCAGCCGCATGCGACAGGCGGAGGAGGATTCTCCTAAGCTCATGCACTAAACCTCTTCAATAGAGATAACCAAGAAAATCGAGTTCGCCTTCATTCCAGCGGTCGGGTCCGACCTGCTTGACCATCAGGGCGTCCATGTCCTCCGATCCGATGCCGGCGGTGCTCAATGTCTCGTGATTGACTTTCATCCATTTGCATTTGGCTTGAACAGAATGGTAGCCGTTTTTCAAATACAGGGTCCTGTCATCCGCGAACAGAAGAATGAAGTCGATCGCTCTTCCTTCGCAAAAACGATCCATTGCGGCCAGCAGGGCTGACCCGACTCCCCGCAAGCGCGAGGAAGCTTCGACGCACAGGTCGATGACGCCCAGGACGCGAACGAGCTTTCCGCCGGCATTCATCATTCGGTAGTCTGCCGCGGCATGTCCAATCAGCCTGTTTTCCGAGTCATAAGCCAAAAACCGAAAATGGGGCAGCTGCTTGAAAAAAATCCGGTCCTTCGGATAGATATCCGGGAAGCTCTGCAAAAGCAGCCCTTGAATGGCTGCCGTCATCTCCTTGTTCTAATCCGTCTCCCATACCTGCTCGATCCTCAGAATCATCTCTCCCCGTTTGTATACCGTTCAGCCGTCGTTCCTTGGCAGCCGCCGTCAAGCTTGCCGCCGCCTCATCTATCGGCTGAGAACTTCTATATGAAGACGCTGAAAAGCCCTTCGGGTTGCTGTCCCCGTTGCCGGCCTCCGCCTCCAGACCGATGCCCCGCCCTCCTTCAGCCCGGACTCAAGACCGTTCCCAAGCCGTTTCCCGCCCTCTCTTCCGGCGGGTATGCTAGAAACTGGCTTTCATAAAGAGACAGGGAAATTCGGATGAGGAGAGGATTCAAGGGATGAGGTCGTTGATCGAAGGGGCTTTCCGCAACAAGGCTGCTGTTATTTTGTGTGTGATTTTGGTATTGGGACTCGGCGTATTCAGCTACTCGAAGCTGCCGATGGAGTTTTTGCCGGAGGCGGACAATCCGCAAGTGACCATTACCGCGATCGGTCCCGGTTATGACGCGGCTTCCATGGAGACGCTGGTGACCAAACCGATGGAGGAGGCGACGGCGGGCATCAAAGGGAAGACCGCTTCGTTCGCTTCTTCCGGAGACAGCTATTCGCAAATCAATCTGTCGTTCGATTCGTCGACCGACATGAAGCAGGCGAAGATCGATGTCGACCGGGCGATCGCCGCCGTGCCGCTGCCGGAGCGGGTCGGCGCGCCGTATGTCGTCCAGCTCAACACGTCGATGATTCCCATCAGCTGGGTGACGCTCACCTACGGCGACAGCCTGGATGCGGCGCATCAGGAGCAGGCTCAGAAGGAAATCATGGAATCGTTCCAATCCATCGACGGCATCGGCTCGGTAACGGTGTCGGGCAGGCCGCAGCCGCAAATCCGGATCGTGCCGGATGCGGCGAAACTGCAGGAGAAAGGCGTTCCCCTGCAGGCGCTCTATGCGGTCATGAACGGCCGCTCCGCCTCCGCCTCGGTCGGTTCGGGCATACTGGACGGAGCGGCGGTCAACCTGAACGTCAGCTCCGTCCTGCATGACGAGGCGGCGCTGAAGAAGCTGCCGGTGGCGGCCGGCGTCGCTCTTGGCGATGTGGCATCCGTCGAGCGGGAGAGCGGCAGAGAGAATATAAGCCGCATCGACGGCAAGGATGCGATGGTGCTCACCTTCACCAAGGCCGCGGGAGCGAATGCGGTCGATGTCGGCAAGCAGGTCGAGCAGAAATCGGAGCAGCTCAGCAAGGAGATTCCGGGCGTGCAGCTGAGAGTGCTCATGAGCACCTCCGAGCAGGTCGTTCATTCCGTGAACAGCATGATGCGGGAGGTGCTGATGGGCGCTTTGTTCGCGACGATCGTCATTCTCGTCTTCATGCGCAACTTCCGGGCGACGCTGGTTACGATCGTATCCATTCCGCTGTCGCTCGGGTTGACTCTGTACCTGCTAGACGCCTCCGGCGTCACGCTCAACATCCTTACGCTCGGCGGCGTCGCCGTTGCCGTCGGACGGCTGGTGGACGACAGCATCGTCGTTATCGAAAATATATTCCGAAGGCTGCAGAAGGAGCCGTTCTCGCCGAAGCTGGTCATCGATGCGACGCGGGAGGTCGGCACGGCCATCACGGCATCCACGCTGACCACTGTCGCCGTGTTCCTGCCGATGGGCCTGCTGCGCGGTTCGCTGCAGTCGTTCCTGCTGCCGTTCGCCTTGACGGTCACCTATTCCCTGCTGTCGTCGCTGCTTGTAGCGCTGACGGTCATTCCGCTCATGAGCTCCCGCATGTTCCGCAATGTGCGAATTGCCGAGCATGCGCCGTCGCGCCGCTTCCAGAAGATTCTGGAGTGGAACCTGCGCCGCAAATGGGTGCCGCTGACGGCTGCCGTCATTCTTCTTGCCGGCTCGATCGGCGCGTATGCGGCCATGCCGAAAGGGGCGATCGATTCCTCGGACGCTTCCAACGTCAGCATTACGCTTGCGTTCAAGGCCGACGCGACCCAGGCGCATCTGCTGGAGGAAGGCAAAAAGATGGAGACCTTCCTGAGAGGCTTGGACGGCCAGGAATGGGTTTATATGTCGGCAGGCAACAGCTCGGACGGAGCCAGATTCGGAGAAATCTCCTCCCCGACGCAGGTCACCTTCCTGCTCGGCATGAAAAAAGGCGCGGATGCCGAAGCCGTCATCGAGTCGATCAAATCGAAGCAGTCCGACTACCC
This sequence comes from Paenibacillus humicus NBRC 102415, assembly GCF_004000905.1. GTDB lineage: Bacteria > Bacillota > Bacilli > Paenibacillales > Paenibacillaceae > Paenibacillus_O > Paenibacillus_O humicus. The sequence continues at coordinate 66,362 of NZ_BIMD01000012.1, read as the reverse complement.
GGATGCGGAATTGACCGCTTCGGCGATGAGCCTGATGTCCGGAGGCGGGGGATCGCAGGTGTTCGTTGACGTCGCCGGCTCCGATATCGCGGCCGTATCGAAAACGGCGGACGAGGTGATGGCGCGGATCAAGCCCGTCAAGGACGTGCTGAAGGTCGAAAGCAACCAGCAGGAACGCAAGCAGGTCTATACGCTGGAGGTCGATCCGGCGCAGGCCAAGGCGGCGGAGATCGCCCAGCAGCTGCAAGGCATGCTGAACCCGGTTCCGGTCGGCCAACTGACCGAAGCGGACGGCAGGCAGACACCGGTCATTCTGGAGCCGATGCTGAAGCCGGAAAAGGCTTCCGACCTGCCGGGGCTTACCGTGATCACGGACGCGGGACCGAAGCAAGTTTCGGCCGTCGCCCAGTGGAAGAAGGAAGAGAAGGCGGCCGTATCCTATCTTAAGGACGGCAAGCCTTATGTGAGAATAACCGCATCGGCGGAGCCGAGCCGCCTGTCGATCGTCGGAGCCGACATCAAAAAGGCAGCCGAGGAAGTGAAGGCTCCGGCCGGAGTCAAGGTTCTCGTCGGCGGAGCCTCCAGCGACCAGTCGCAGGATTTCGCGGATCTCGGCATGATCGCGCTCGTCTCCATCGGAATCGTGTACCTCATCATGGTGCTGACGTTCAAGACGCTGCGGGCGCCGCTCGCCATCATGTTCACGCTGCCTCTGGCCGCAATCGGCGCGGTGCTGGGCCTGATAGTCACGCAGGTGACGCCGGACTTCACGGCGATGTTCGGGGCGCTCATGCTGATCGGCATCGTCGTCACCAACGCGATCGTGCTCATCGACCGCGTCAAGCAGAACGAAGAGCGCATGACCATCCGGGAAGCGCTGCTTGAGGCGGCGGGAACCCGCATGAGGCCGATTCTGATGACGGCCGTCGCCACCGTCTGCGCCATGCTCCCGCTTGTGTTCGGCTCCTCGGAAAGCGGCAGCATCGTGTCGCAGAGCCTCGCCATCGTCGTCATCGGCGGCTTGATCGTGGCGACTGTGCTCACGCTGATTATCGTGCCGTGCATCTACGAGCTGCTGTTCTTCCGCAAGTCGGCGCGCCAGCGCCGGGATGCGGCCGCGACTGCGGCCGCGGGCCAGGCTTCCGCAGCGGGCCAGCCGGCCGTGCAGGGAACTCTCTAAGAGGAGCGCCGAGCATCGCTCCCTTGTGGCGCTGCCGCTTAAATGTGCGGCATGGAATGGGATTGCAGATGTCCCCTTCAGGCAGATGGCCTGAAGGGGATTTCTTTTATCTCGACAGGCTGTTTTGTATGGAGGGGATGACTCTGTTCTGTCTGCGGCACTAGTCGCTGTTATAATAGCCATGGATTGGGAAATCGGGGGGCTGCCGCATGGAGGACCAGTGGAGAATTTCGGAGCATGCGCCGGAGTGGAGAACGCACTTTGCGGAGACGGCGGACTAGCTGCGGAGAGGGCTCGGTTCGAGCCTTGCGCATCGACCCTATCGGCTCCACGGCTGTCGAAGGCCTGGATGCCAAGCCAGTCGTTGACATCCAGATTTCCATCGCTTCGTTTGCACAGTTCCAGGCATGCAGGGAAAGAATAGAGGCGGCCGGCTTTCTGTTCCGGGAAGGAAACCCCGACCTCACGAAAAGGTATTTCCGCGAGCTTCCAGGAGCGAGACGAACGCATATCCATGTTCGGGAAGCGGGCAGCTTTGCGGAACAGGCCGCGCTGCTGTTCCGGGACTATCTTAGGTCCAATCCGGATGCATGCCGGCGTTACGCAGCCGGGAAGCATCGACTGATGGCCCTCTTCAAGGAGGACCGTCCCGCATACGTGGAAGGAAAAGGAGCCGATAATCTGGGAGCTGCTGCGGGAAGCAAGCAGCTGGTCGCAGACGGAGGGCTGGCGACCTGGGCCATGTGATGGCTGAGCCACTGGAAGCCGATTCTGATCGGAATCATGACCGCAGAGGCGGGAAGATTTCGCCCTTCTGGGGACAGCGCCATCTCTCCGCCGTGAAGCGCCTTCGTTCGTATGCGAGAGCCTTCAGCTCCAGAAGCCGCGATGTTATCGTCATCGTTTTTCTTCTCTTTCCATGACACAATTTGTCTGTATAGTATAGTGCGATGATTCCATAAAAGTTAAATTAAAGGAGGATATGGAATATGGATAATCAGATCGCCGAGGCCCGGCTGATCAAGCGGTCCGCCTTTCGGGCCGTCGGAATTCGGTGGGAGGGGACGTTCGCAGAGGCCGGCGCGGGAGGCATCCGGATCTTGCAGGAACAATTCAAGAAGAGGCTGCGCGAGATTCACGGGGCGGTGCAGACAGATGTGCTGCTCGGCTTGTCCTATCACGCGTTTCCCGCTGCGGAAGGTTTTGTCCATTATGCGGCCGTGAAGCTGGGAGAGCAGGGTTCCGGGATCCTTCCGGAAGGCATGACGGGCATCGCAGTCCCGGAGCTGGATTATGCCTGCTGCTTCCATCGCAAAGGGCAGAGCATAGACCTCTCTTACAGGAATCTGTATGCCTGGATCGGGGAGCAGGGCATGAAGGAGACCGCTCCCGAAGGCTTGACTCATTACGAGGAGTACCCCATGAGCCAGGATCCCTACGACCGGGAACCGGAGTTCACCATTCTGATTCCCGTGGAGCGGGCTCTTTAGCGCAGGACGAATCCCCTGTCGGCCTTTTGGGCTGCAGGGGATTTTTTGCGGAGCCGTTACGTCCTTCAAGAAAGGGAGCGTTCACGAGCATATGCGTTGAGAAAGGCCGACATGGTTTAGAAGAAATGAAACGGAATTATCTGGTATTGCAAAGGAATACTTTTTCTCACGAGACGGAATTCCCTTTCCACGCGGGGGTGGATTCAGCTTGCAGGAGCAGAATCTCCTCGTATTGATCCACGATTCCTCCCAGCACCTGGTCCCAGGATCGGCCCAAAGCCTCTCTTCTCCCGGCTTCTCCCATGGAAGCGGCCTCCTCGGGACGGGCGAGCAGCCGCTCAAGCGCGTCGATGAAGGAGGCCGGATCGCCGGGCGGGCAGAGCAGGCCGCTGCGCCCGTGCCGGACGAGCTCCTTCACGCCTCCGGCTTCCGCTCCGATGACCGGAAGCCCGCTCGCCATGGCTTCCAGGACGACGTTGCCGAACGTCTCCGTGCTGGAGGGGAAGAGGAACAGGTCGGCCGAAGCGTACAGACGCGCCAGCTCCGTCCCTTCCCGATACCCGGCAAAGGTGACGTTGTCCGGCATTTGCCGGCGCAGCTCGGGCAGCAGCGGGCCGTCGCCGACGACGAGCAGATGGAGCTGCTCGCGGGTTTCGCCGGACAGCCCGTTCATGACGGCTGCGAGGGTGGCGAGATCCTTTTCCGGCGCGAGCCTTCCGACATAGAGAGCCAGCTTTTTCTCCGGCAGGCCGAATTGACAGCGCACCTCCTCCGGCGACCGGAGCTCCGGACGGAACACCCCGCAGTCCACCCCCCGCTGCCATAACCGGAGGCCTCCGAATTGATGCCGGTAGAGGGAGAACAGCGTCTCGCGGGAAGGGACGAAGGTCGCGGCGCAGGTGCGGTGGAACCAGTGGGCGTAGCGCCAGTAGAGTCTGGAGGCATGCTGGAGGCCGTAATAGGCCAAGTAACGGTCGAAGTGCGTGTGATAAGAGGCCACATGGGGGATGCCGTTTTTGCGGGCATAGAGCAGTCCGCTCAGGCCGATGTTGAACGGAGTCGCCAAGTGGATGAGGTCGGGACGGAAGCGGTCGAGCTCGGCTCGGAGTGAAATCGGGTTGGGCACGGCGATCCGGCATTCGGGATACAGAAAGAAGGGGATGCTTGGGTAGCTCCTTACGAAGCTCTGTTCCGTATCGGCGGAGCAGCGGGGCGTCAGTACAAGCGGCTCGATGCCCCTCTTTTCCAGATAAGCGGCCAGACGCCCGAGCGTGCGCGCGGCTCCGTTTTTCTGAGGCACATAGGTATCGGTGAACAAGGCGACCCGCATGGCTCATCCCTCCGTTCTCGGATGGGAAGAGAGTACCATGCGATTGTCAGCGGATCGTCAAGGAAATGTTGAGAGCGTTTGAAGGCTGCGTCCCGAACAGCAAAGCGGCGATAAAAGAAGACAGGGTTGAAATCGATAGGAAATGCAATAGGCTTCGCTTCATACGCATGCAGCAAGGTGCAGCTTAGAAGGCATATCCGAGATGGTTACAATAACAGCTCCTGCTTGATGAGGCAAAAGAAGGGAATCCCGTCCTTGGACCGGATTCCCTTCGACTGGTTTTGAAACGGCTGATTCATAGGCCGGCTGGCTTTGCATGAATGAAGGCGCATGCAGGCGGCGCTGGGGAAGATCTTGAGGCCGGGAAGCGGGCTAAGCCTGCTCCTGGGCGAGCGTGACGATCCGGATGATGACCTCCGCCGCCTTCTCCATGCTCTCGGCGGATACGAACTCATACCGGCCGTGGAAGTTCTCGCCGCCGGCAAAGATATTCGGCGTCGGCAGACCCATGTAGCTGAGCTGGGAGCCGTCGGTGCCGCCGCGGATCGGCTTGATGATCGGCTCCACGCCGGCATCCAGCAGAGCCTGGCGGGCCAGCTCAACGATTTCCATGACCGGCTCGATCTTCTCCCGCATGTTGTAGTACTGATCCGTCAGCTCCAGCTTGATGCTGTCCTCGCCGTAGGTTTGACGGAACTCGTCGGCGATGGTCTCCATGGCGCTCTTGCGGTTCTCGAAGCTCTGGCGGTCGAAATCGCGGATGATGTACTTGAGCCGGGTTTTATCGACGGTGCCTTCAAACGAGCTCAAGTGATAGAAGCCTTCGTATCCTTCCGTGAATTCAGGCACCTCTCCCGCGGGCAGCCTGCCGTGGAAAGCCATGCCGATCGCGGAGGAGTTGACCATTTTGCCCTTGGCGGTGCCGGGATGCACGCTCTTGCCCTGAATCGTGACGACCGCCTGGGCGGCGTTGAAGCTCTCGTACTCCAGCTCGCCCAGCGGACCGCCGTCCATCGTATAGGCGAATTGCGCGTCAAACGCCGCGACGTCGAAGCGATGCGGGCCGCGGCCGATTTCCTCGTCCGGCAGGAAGCCGACGCGCACCTTGCCGCGGGGGATTTCGGGATGAGCGGCCAGATAGGCCATGGCCGTCATGATTTCGGCGATGCCGGCTTTGTCGTCCGCGCCGAGCAGCGTGCGGCCGTCGGTCGTAATCAACGTCTGGCCCTTGTAGGCGGCCAGCTCGGGGAATTCGCGGGGGGAGAGCACGATGCCGTTCTCCGCATCGAGCACAATATCTCCGCCGTCGTAGCCCTCGACGATTTGCGGACGCACATCGGTACCGGTAAGGTCGGGAGAAGTGTCCATGTGGGCGAGAAAGCCGATCGTAGGCGCCGGCTTGTCCGCCGTAGCTGGAAGGGTCGCCATGACATAACCGTTATCGTCCAGCGACACCTCCGTCAGTCCGATTTCCTTCAGCTCGGCGGCGAGCTGCCGGGCGAGCACAAGCTGGCCGGGCGTGGAAGGACAAGTCTCGCTGTTCTCGTCCGACTGCGTATCCACCTGCGCATAGGCGATGAGCCTGCGGATCAAATCCTGCTTCAATTCCATCGTAATCCTCCTTCGGAATGCTCTTTGTCCTTTCATCATAGCAGGCAGGGACAGGGTAAGCCAGCATTGCCGGCCGGCCGTGCCGGAGGCTGACGCCTCTTCGCGCCGCTTGCCCAACCGCAGCGGGAGGCGCCCGCATATGTTGGTGGCAAAGCCATGGAGCGAGCTCCCAGCACAGGAGATGATTATATGACCAGCCATTCCGCCCGATCCGGCGCCGCCGCCCGGATCGACGTGCTTATCCCCGCAATCGAGAAGGACCTGGGGACGCTGCCGCATGCCGTCCAGGCCGTTCGCCGCCAATCTCTGCACCCCGTCGGCGAGATTGTCATCGTCGCGCCGCGCACGGAAGCGATGCAGTCGGCCTGCTCCACCCATGGGTGGAGGTTCGTGGACGAAAATACGGTGCTTCCCCTGACGAAAAAAGATATCACCTACCGCTCGGCCAAGTGGGACCGTTCCGGCTGGCTGTTTCAGCAGCTGCTCAAGCTGAGCGGCGACAAGATCGTCAAGGCCGAGCATTTTCTCGTTCTCGACGCCGATACGGTGCTGATTCGTCCCCATTCGTTCCGCTCGGGAGGGCGGACGACATTTTATACCCGAAGCTGGAGCCAGCCGGAGTATTTCCGCACGTACAAAAAGCTGATGGGACGCGCTCCATCGGCTCCCCGTTCGCTCGTCACGCACTATATGCTGTTCGAGAAAAGAAAGCTGCGGGAGCTGAAGCGCGATATCGAGCGGCGGCACGGCATGAGCTGGCACCGCGCCATCCTCAAGAGCATCGACAGGACCAAGCAGTTTGGCTTCAGCGAGTATGAGACGTACGGGAATTTTGTCTACAGCCGCTACCCCGGCAGCGTCCAGCTTCGCACAGCTTTGAACCGCGGGCTGCATGGGCGGGCGAGCCGGCTGACGCCGCAGCGCAGCAAGGAGCTTGCGGCGAAGTACCGCTCCGTCAGCTTCCATGAACGCAAAGGCTACGTCCGCAGCGGAAGCAAGGCAGCGGGCCGGAACAGGCGGCTGTCCTTGCGGGGCCGGACCTTCCTGCCGAGAGAAGCCGCTGCCTTGAAGGGAGGCCGCGGCTGATGGACGCCCGCGCTGGGCGGGTTCGGAGCAAGGGAGGGACGGGAGGAAGCAAAGCGCCGAAGCAGGCCGTGCATATCGATTGGCGCGGCCCGATCGGCCGCGGCAGCGGGCTTGGCAGCGCCAGCAGGGAATATGCGCAAGCGCTGCGGAGGCAGGGGTGGCGGGTCGAGGCCCGTGCCGGCATGGGCGTCCATGACGGGGGGCGCAAGAGCAAGGGCCGACGCATGCTCGTCTACCATTATCCGCCCCATACGATGAATCCGGCGGCAGCCAGAGGGCGGTATGACAAGGTTGTCCTGAATACCGTCTGGGAGACGACCCGCATTCCCGCACGATGGCGCTCCTCCATCAACCGGTACGACGCGGTGATCGTCCCGAGCCGGCATAACCTCAAGGCGATGCGCGACAGCGGGGTGAAGGTGCCGCTGCACCTGGCTCCCCATGGGGTGGACACGACTGCATTCCGGCCGTCCAATCCGCCTTTCCCAATTCCCGGCAGCAAAGGCCGATTCGTCTTCCTCTCCGTGTTCGGGTTCCAGCACCGCAAAAATCCGGAGGCGCTTCTTCGAGCTTATTGGGAAGAGTTCACCGACAAGGACAACGTGCTGCTGGTCATCAAAACCAGCGGGTACGGAGCTCGGGAGAGCGGGGCTTGGATTCGGGAGAAAATAAGGCGCTATCGGCGCTCCCTGCGCATCGCCCATCCAACCGCGCCGCTCGTCCTGCTCACCCGCCGCATGAGTTCTCGGGAGCTCAGGGGCCTGTATACGGCTGCATCCGCCTTCGTGCTGCCGACGCGCGGCGAAGGGGTGGGCATGCCGTTCATGGAGGCGCTGGCGAGCGGGGTTCCCGTCATTGCGACGGCATGGGGCGGCCAGATGGATTTCCTGAAGCCTTCCAATTCCTTTCTTGTTCCCTACTCGCTCAAAAGCCCCGCCGCCTCGATGGGCAAGCCGTCCGCCATCTCCCATACCTTCCGAAGCCTGTTCGCCGAGAAGGGCCAGCTGTGGGCAGAGGCCGATGCCTCCAAGCTCAAGGTGCAGATGCGCAAGGCGAGCTCGAATCCGGCCTTGTGCCGCGAGAAGGGAGCCAAGGGGCGCCGCGATATGATGGGCATGAGCTGGCGGAAGGCCGGCGAGGCTCTGGCGAAAGCGCTCGAAGCGGTCCGCTCCGGCAAGAAGGGGCAGCCGGCTGGAGCTTTCCCCGGAAAGCGCCTGCCGGTCCGGGCGTCCGGAACTAAGCCCGGGCCGTCTCGCCGAACGCCGAAGCGAGCCTTATCGGCCCGAATGGCGGGGGGAAGCGCGACTTCATCCCGGCAGGCGCCGGGCTGGGCTGTTCCGTCCCGGCGAGAGATGTTTGTTCCGCAAGGGGTCTGGCGGGCAAGGAAGCCGTGAGCAGGCAGCGGAGCGGCCCGAGCAAGCAAGCCGCTCCGCATAGAGAATGCAAGCAGGTCAAGAAGCAAGGAGGCTTCATCAGTTGCGCATCATTTTGTTATCGGGAGGATCCGGCAAGCGGCTCTGGCCGCTGTCCAACGACGTTCGCTCCAAGCTGTTCCTGAAGCTCCTTCCTGGCGAAGACGGGCGCCTGGAGTCGATGATCCAACGCGTCTGCCGCCAGCTCGCCGCGGCAGGCCTCGCCGCCCAAGCGGCGATCGTGACGCATCGCAGCCAGGCCGAAATCACGCGGAGCCATGTCGGGCTTGGCATTCCCATTATCGAGGAGAGCCGCAAGCGGGGCACCTATGCCGCCGTGGCGCAGGCATGCTCCTATCTCGCAAGCGAGCTGAAGGCAGACCGGGATGAGATCGTCTGCGTCCTGCCCGTCGATTTGTTCGTAGAGTCCGATTTCTTCGATCTCCTGCAGCGGCTGCCGCAGGCGCTGGAGCAGGCGGGCGCGGACATCGCTCTCGTCGGCACCGCCCCCTCTCATCCCTCCAGCCAATATGGCTATATCGTTCCGGAGCGGAAGAAGCGTGCCGCGCGCGGGAAGAAGGAGGCGGCAGGGGACGGCAAGGAGCTGCCCTGGTTTCCTGTCGAAAGGTTCGCGGAGAAGCCCGATCCGCCGACAGCCGCAAGCTTGATCCGCCGGGGGGCGCTCTGGAACTGCGGGGTGTTCGCCTTTCGCCTCGGCTATATGCTGGAGCGGATGAGCGGCGACGATCGGCTGGCCGCGGACGGGGAGCGGCGAGAGAATTTCCGCGGGCTGCGGGAGTCGAGCTTCGACGAGGAGGTCGTCGAGCGGTGCGCCCGCCGGGCGGCGCTTCTCTATGAGGGCCCTTGGCATGATCTGGGCAGCTGGGAGACGTTCGTCAGCCATATGGACGGCACTGTGATCGGGCCTGGACATGTCGCTGAAGGCTCCCACAACACCCATCTGATCAACGAGCTGAGCAGCCCGATTCATGTGATCGGCTTGTGCGATGTCATCGTGGCGGCAAGCCCGGACGGAATTCTCGTCGCCAGCAAGAGCGAGGCGAGCCGCATCAAGAGCATGCTGGGCGAGCAGGCGCGGCTGCCCATGTACGAGGAGAAGCGATGGGGAATATGCCGGACGATCGATTACGCCGAGACGGAGGACGGGGCGGTGCTGACGCGGCGCGTGGAGCTGCAGCCGGGCAGCCACACAAGCTACCATCTGCATGAGCGCAAGGAAGAGGTGTGGACGGTTCTGTCCGGGACCGGCCGCTTCATGCTCGAGGATCAGATCTACACGGTCGGACCCGGGGATGTGATGCGGTTTCCTCCTGGCGCCAGGCACGGAGTGAAGGCTGTCACGGAGCTGCTCTGCATGCAGGTCGAGATTGGCGATGTGCTGGATGAAAAAGACATCGAGCGGCTGCTGATGAGCTGGTAGCGGCGGCATTCCATGCGAAAAGAGGCCATCGGCCGCGCATCAGGTTCTGACTGCGCAGCGGATGGCCTTTTTAAATGGAAGGGAGGGATCAGGGGCTCGGCACCTTTCTTTTCCAGATCATGTGGTCCTCGCCTTTTCCCCAGTAGTCTCGCAGCCGGAAGTCCGGCTCGCCGAACTTTTTCGTCCAGATCCGCTGGGCGCTCCTGTAGCCGCTGTCCAGGCAAAATTCGTCGATGCCCCGCTCCCGCAAGGAAGCGAAGGCGCCTTCAAAGAGAGAATTGCCGATTCCGCGCCGCTGGTAGGCGGGATGGACGAAGACGGTGCCGATCTCCGGAAGATGGCCGTACCGGCCATCGGTCACTTCGAGAATCAGGCTGCTGGGCGGACCGTGCTCGATGGAACCGACAAGGGCTCCGTCGACCTCGGCAACCAGGAAATGAACTTCCCCGCCTTCGCTCTCGAAGCAGCGCTCCAGGCGGAGCCGCTTGCTTTCGATTTCATTTTCCAGGTCTTCAGCGTGATCGTTCAAGCCTTCCTTGGCAAACGTATCCGTGATTACGGTCCGGAAAAAAGCGTTCATCGACGCGGCCTCTTCACGCTTCGGAATCCGGATTTTCATCGAATGCATATCGCTTTCCCCTCTTTCTGCTTGGGTCCCGCAGGGGAAGCGCACAGCGGTCGGCCTCAGGCTCCGCCGGCGCATCGGTCCGGCCTTGGCCCGGCATCGGGACAATTCCGTGCTCCGTCGGTATGTCCTAAAGCGGCAATCCCAGCCGTTTCATCCGGTTGTACAGCGTCGCCCGCGAGATATCGAGCTTTTTGGCGACGGCCCGCTTGTTGCCTTTTTCGGCTTCCAGCATTTCGAGAATCTTCTGCTTCTCGACCTCGTCCTTCATGGACTGCAGCCGGGCGCCGGCCTGCGCTTCCTTGACGGGAGCAGCCGGAGCCGCCGAGCCCGGAGCGCTCAGCACCGGCCCCGGCAAGTACTCCGGCTTGAGCTCTCCGTCGGAAGAAAGAATGACGAGCCTCTCGACCGCATTGCGCAGCTCTCGGACGTTGCCGGGCCAATCGTAGCTCATCATCGCCTGCACCACTTCGCTCGGACAAGCTTCGATGAATCGGCCGTAGGCGACGGAGAATTCCGAGAGGAAGGTCTGGATCAGCTCATAAATGTCGCTCTTCCGGTGCCGAAGCGGAGGCACGTCGAGCGTGACGACATTGAGGCGGTAGTACAGATCCTCGCGGAACTTATTCTCGCCGATCATCGCCTTGAGATCGCGGTTCGTAGCGGCGACGATCCGGCAATCCGCCTGCTTCAAGGCCGAGCCGCCGACCGCGTAATACTTCTTCTCCTGCAGCACGCGCAGCAGCTTGACCTGCATGTCGAGAGGCATTTCCCCGATCTCGTCGAGAAAAAGAGTGCCGCCTCCGGCCATTTCGATCTTGCCCTTCTTGCCTCTCGGATCGGCGCCGGAGAACGCTCCGCGCTCATAGCCGAACAGCTCGCTCTCGAACAGGGAAGGAGGGATGGCGCCGCAGTTGATGGCGATGAACGGGGCTCCGGCCTTCTCCCTCGAATCGTGGATGGCGCGCGCGTAGAGCTCCTTGCCGACCCCGCTTTCGCCGAGGATGAGCGCGGTCGCCTGGGTGGAGCCGATCTTGCGGGCCGTCTCGACGGAGGTTTTGAGCGCCGCGCTCGTTCCCTTGATGGGGGCGAAAGGATCGCTCGTCGGGCTGAGCTTGGCGACCTCCCGCTCCAGATGCTGGACTTTGGCCGCCATCGTGAACAACTGCTTGTTCATGCGGATCTGGGAGGTGATGTCGATCTCCGCAGCTACCGCCCCAATCACCTTGCCGTCCAGCTCGATCGGGCGGGCGTTGATCATGGCATGGATATCCTGCCGCGGCTGATGCTGCATCTGTCGGACGGCGTCGCCCGTATGCAGCGTGCGCAGCACCTGAAGGCGCTCTCTGGGGAAAAAGTCCGATGCCTGCTTGCCGAGAATATCCTCGCGGCGGATGCCGAACATCCGCTCCGCGTCGGCGGTCCATGCGATCACCTCGCTGTGCTCGTTGATGACTGTAATCGCAATCTCCGATGCTTCCAGAGCCGCGTCGAAGCCCGCCTTGAGCTGCCGGTAGGCCAGCGCAAGCTCCCGGCGGACATCGCTCATGCGGACGATGCCGCAGGGCTGTCCGGATGTCCCGGTAAGCAGCGCGTAGGGACAGTCCCCGGCAATGGCGGCCAGCTCGTCCAGTCCGGTTCCTTCCGGAACGGCATGGACCGCGATCCGGCCGGAATTGCCGGGGGCTCCAGGCACGAGCCACTCATAGAGCCCTTCCGCGGTGCGGATGAAGGTAACGATGCCCGTCTGGGGCAAAATGCCGGAGCCGGCCTCTTCCTCGGTCCATAGGGCAAAGTCTTGCGTCATGATGCTGCAGCCTGCAGGAAGCTGGTGCCTCATCTTATCCCTCCTCATCCGCGGTTTCAGATGTAACCGTTATCTTTATTATAAGAATTGGCGGCGAAAAGTGTACAAAAATTTTGACACTTTCGGTCGAAACGCAAAAAAACAGGCTGCTTAATCCCTTGGGAGGGATGCAGCCTGGCATGAAACGAGGGCTAGAAAGGCTAAGGCGCCGAATCGATCGGGAAGCCGATCTCTCCGAAGCGTTTTCGTTGCCGTCTGCGCCATGAGCATATCGGACGAGCCCCTATGTGCTGCATGGAGAACGGTTCGCTTGGAGGCGGGCTCTCGCCTCCAAGGGGCTTGCACCGAAATGTCTCTGGCAAGACATGTCAAAAAAAGTCCAAAGTGTCTAATGGATTAGACACTTTGGAGAGAACTAGTTGAACATGTTTTTGAGGACCATCATCAGGTTGGCTGGCTTCTCCGCCAGGCGGCGAGTGTAATAGGGGTACCACATCGCCCCGTAAGGCACATAACAGCGGACGCGGTAGCCTTGCCGGGCGAGCTCGGCCTGGTAGGACATGCGGAGGCCGTACAGCATCTGGAATTCAAAGGCGTCCTTGGAGATGCCGTTGTCCTCCACATACTTCTTGGTCCAGTCGATGATCGTATCGTCGTGGGACGCGACGGCGGTATAGATGCCGCGGTCCAGATGGGTGCGGATCATGTCCTTGAAATTGTCGATGACGGCCGATTTCTTCTGAATGGCGACCTCGGCGGGCTCTTTGTAGGCTCCCTTCACAAGGCGCAGCCGGATCCCGGCTTCGATCATGTCCTCGATATCCTGCCTGGTCCGGTGCAGGTAGGCTTGAATGACCGTGCCGACGTTGGTCAGCCCTTCGGCATGCAGACGCTTGACGATGTCGATCGTCGCCTGCGTGAACGGCGTGTCCTCCATGTCGATGCGGACGAAGTTGCCGCATTGCTGCGCTTCCTTTACGACCAGCCGGATGTTTTCGTAGCAAGCCTGGGGATCGAGGGCGAGGCCCATCTGAGTCGGCTTCAGCGAAATGTTGGAGACGACTCCGGCTGCGGCGATCGCCTGGACGAGCCGGACATATTCCTTGCGGTAGCCTTCGGCTTCCCGCATGCTTTTGATTCCTTCGCCGAGATGATCCAGCGTGGCCATGATGCCTTTGCCGTTCAACTCCCGGATGGCGTCTATCGCTTCGGGAAGCTCTTGCCCCGCTATGAATTTGCCGGCAAGCTTCTTGCCGTATTTGAGCGTCAGCTTCTCTACCAGGCTGTTGCCCGTAATGGTAAGCAAGGTTTTGCGGTACAGCTCGGATCCGATTTCCATCCTCGATTGCCCCTTCCGTTCTCCGTCGAAAAAAATAGATTCCCGAAGCCTTGTCGCCGGGAATCGGCTGCCTGCAAATAATAGAAGCAAGCGCCGTGCCAACATCGAGGAAGCCGAGCTTGAAAAATAAAAAAACATTTTGCATCAACAAAGAGTTGAAGTTGGCATGAAACTTGCTTGAATACTTATGTTGAGAAACAAAAAAAGGAGCCGGCCATGCAGACGCAGGGCTGAGAACATATCCAAGGAGGATGTACCATGAGAGAGGAATTTGTGAACGAGCCGTTTTCCAACTTCAAGGATGAAAAGACCGCCCAAGCCTACGACGAAGCTTTGAAAAAGGTGGAGGCCGAGCTCGGCCAAACCTATCCGGTCGTCATCGGCGGCGAGAAGATCGAGACAGGCAGCCTGCTCGATTCCATCAATCCGGCGGATACGAAGCAGGTTGTCGGCCGCGTCCACCAGGCGGACCGCGAGCTTGCGGAACGCGCCATCCAGACGGCATCCGACACGTTCAAGACTTGGAGGACGATGGCTCCGGAGTCCCGCGCCCGCTGCCTGTTCAAGGCTGCTGCGATCATGCGCCGCCGCAAGCATGAGTTCTCCGCATGGCTGACGTTCGAATCGGGCAAAAACCGTGCGGAAGCGGATGCGGACACGGCCGAAGCGATCGACTTCATGGAATTCTACGCCCGTGAAATGCTGCGTCTGCACGCTCCTCAGCCGCTGACCCGCCTCGCGGATGAGGACAACGAGCTCTATTACATGCCGCTCGGAGTCGGCATCGTCATCCCGCCGTGGAACTTCCCGCTGGCCATCATGGCCGGCATGACGACGGCCGCGCTCGTATCCGGCAATACCGTCGTCCTTAAGCCTGCCAGCCCGACCGCGGTCATTGCGGCGAAGTTCGTGGAGCTGCTCGAAGAAGCGGGCGTTCCTGCGGGCGTCGTCAACTTTCTGCCCGGACCTGGAGGAGAAATCGGGGACTACCTCGTCGAGCATCCCCTGACCCGCTTCATCAGCTTCACCGGCTCCCGGGACGTGGGCCTGCGCATCAATGAGCGCGCGGCGAAGACGGCGCCCGGCCAGAAGTGGATCAAGCGCGTCATCGCCGAGATGGGCGGCAAGGACTCTATCGTCGTCGACTCCGACAGCGATCTCGACCTGGCGGCGGAAGCCATCACGGCATCGGCGTTCGGCTTCTCCGGACAGAAGTGCTCCGCCTGCTCGCGCGCGATCGTCCATGAGGACGTCTACGACACGGTGCTGGAGAAAGTAACGGCGCTGACGAAGCAGCTCCGGATCGGCAACCCGGCCGAGGCGGCTTCCCATATCGGTCCGGTAGTGGACGCGAACGCCTACCGCAAAATCCAGGAGTACATCGAGATCGGCAAGCAGGAGGGCCGGCTCGTGACGGGCGGCGGCACCGGCGATCCGTCCGGCTATTTCATCGAGCCGACGATTTTCGCCGACGTGGACTCCCAGGCCCGCATCGCGCAAGAAGAAATCTTCGGGCCGGTTGTCGCGTTCATCAAGGCGTCCTCCTTCGACGAGGCGCTCGAATTCGCCAACAATACGGATTACGGCCTTACTGGAGCGGTCATATCGCGCAGCCGGGAGAACCTGGAGAAGGCCCGCCGCGAATTTTTTGCCGGCAACCTGTACTTCAACCGCAAATGCACCGGCGCTCTCGTCGGGGTCCATCCGTTCGGCGGCTTCAACATGTCGGGCACCGATTCCAAGGCGGGCGGACGCGATTACCTGCTTCTGTTCACGCAAGCGAAGCTCGTATCGGAGAAAATGTAGCTTGTTCCTGAGAGCAGCAGCCGATCCGGGGAGAAAGGCAGCTGTCCCTGAGGGAAAGCGGCCGATCCGGAGAGAAAGCGGCTCGTACCGGGGAAAGCGCAGTGGAATCAAAGCGGGGAGCGGGACTGTTATCGTCCGCTCCCCTTAGGTATACTGGGGGCATGAAGCGCCGCGAGAGTCTGGATCAAGGAGGCGGAGGATGATGATGACAGGACTGGAGCTGCGCCAGGAGCAGAGGCTCAGGCTGGCCGTAACGCCGGAGATCAGGCAATCGATCCATATGCTGACGCTGCCCGCATGCGAGCTGGACAGCTATGTGCGGGAGCTGGCTGCGGAGAATCCGGTTTTGGAGTACGAGGGCACCCGCGCCGGAGGCGCCTTGCGCAGCGGCCGTGCATCCTCCTTCCCCGGGAATCCGCTCTCCCGCGCTGCAGAGGCCGAGCCGACGCTGGAGGCAGAGCTGGCCGGCCAGCTGCGGCTGCTGTCTCTGCCTCGGCGCATCCATCAGGCAGCAGCTTATATGGCGGGCAACCTGAACGACGACGGTTATTTGCAGCTGGATCTGGGCGAGATCGCCTCCGAGCTGGGACTGGATCAGGCGGAGGCGGAGGAAGCGCTCCGGTGGCTGCAATCGCTCCATCCCGCCGGGGTCGGGGCGAGGAGCCTGCAGGAGTGCCTCCTGCTCCAGATCGCCCGCGACGACCGGAGCCCGGCGCTGGCCGCCGTGGCGGTGGAGCGGCATCTGGACCAGCTGGCCGGCCAAAAGTGGGAGGCCGTCTCGTCATCCCTTGGCCTGAGCCGATCCAAGGTCATCGAGATCCGCGATTATATCCGCGGCTTGAGTCCGCGCCCCTGCGCAGGCATATGTCCAGGCAAACCGCAGACCATCATTCCCGATGCCCGAATCGAGCGCATGCCCTCCGGCTTCCGCATCGAGCTCAATGCCTCCTGGGAGCCGCGGCTGTCGGTGGATTCCGGTTACGGCCGGCTGCTCGGAGACAGGCTGGGGGAAGCGGGGGCCTACCTGGAGGCGTGCTACCGGTCGGCCTATGGGATCATGCAGAGCCTGGAGAAGCGCAGGCGGACGATACGCAGAGTCCTTCAAGCGATCATGGACGGACAGCCGGGCTTTCTGGAAGCGGGCGCTTCAGCCCTTCGGCCGATGACGCTTGCGGATATCGCGGCCGTCGTGCATCTGCATGAGTCGACGGTCAGCCGGGCTGTCAGCGGCAAATACGTACAGACGCCGCACGGCGTGTTCAGCTTCCGCTCGTTCTTCTCCGCCAGCCTGTCCCCGGACGGCGGCGATGGGACCGCAGCTGCGGCCGCGAAGCAGCGTCTCAAGGCCATGATCGGCGCGGAGAACAAGGCGCATCCCTGGTCGGACCAGCAGCTCGCGGCTTTGCTTGAGGGAGAAGGGATTGCCTTGTCCCGCCGGACCGTAGCCAAATACCGGGAAGAGCTCCGAATTCCGGCTTCTTCGGTCCGGAAGCGCCGATAATCCAAGAAAAGAGCATGCCTGGAGGCATGCTCTTTTTTTTGCGCGGACAGAGGTAGCAAAGGGGAAGAAAGCGGAGAAGCGCGGAGCGTTCTGCGGCAGCGGAAGGATAGGGCAAAATAAATCGTTTCTTTCATCCCCTCTTGACAGACCGCTGGTCGGTTTGTATTCTAGTAACAACAGACCGCTGGTCGGTATGGAAATTTATTAAAGCCTAAAGGGAGAGATAAGACATGACGCAGCAGCAATGGGATTCGATCGGCCGCTACACTTCCTGTAGACCGGCCGGTTTGACTCGGAGAAAGGAGCTGAGCTAGCATGCCAGCCATTTTGTCGCCGATCGTCATCTCCCTTCTCTTTCTCCTGATGCTGCGATCGCAGCTGAAAACCAGACTATTGAGCGCCAGGCTGTTCGTTCTTCCCATGCTGCTGCTGGGAGGCGCTCTCGCGGCTTCCTCCGGCGCTGAGGCTGGAGAGGGAGAAGGTATTCTGCTGCTGCTGGAAGCTTTGATGGGGATAGGCATCGGCCTGCTTCAGGGCCATCTGAGCCTGATCTTCCAAGAGGGCTCTGTGTGGGTCATACGGGGCTCCGTTGCGGGCGCGGCAGTCTGGCTCTTTTCCATTCCTTTGAGGCTGGGCATCGAGCTCGGCGCGGCCAGCGCATTCGGGATTCCAATGGAGCTGTCGCATGAGCTTCCCTTCGTGCCTTATCTGCTTGGCATCGGGGGAATATTCCTTGGACGTGCCCTTCTCGTAGCGCTGCGCTACCCGCGGCAAATGGCCCATCAGTCCATATGAGGCAGGAGGAGATCGAAGAATGACGTTGAAGTCGAGAATGGGAATCTGGTCGCTCACTGCCGCCGCGCTGCTGCTCGTGTTCGGCTATGTGCTGGTGCAGTACGGCATTGCGGGAGCGAGGCAGGCGGGGTTCGTCAATTACAAGCTGCAGTCGGCGGGGTTCAGCTACACGCCGTGGATCTACATGCTGTATGTCCACATCGTCACGGCAAGCGCCGCCATGCTCAGCGGCTTGTACGCGCTGCTGCGCCCTGCGGCCGGGCAGGCAGGGCGGACCCGCTCGCCGTCCTTGAGAAGGGCGCGGCTGCACCGGCTCGCCGGTCGGATTTATGCGGTTTCCGTAGCGCTCAGCAGCCTGGCAAGCCTGTATCTGGCCTTCAAGGCCAGCGGTGGCCGGATCGCCGGCGCCGGCTTCCTCCTTATGGACGCATTATGGCTGGCAACGACGATTCATGGCGTCAGGCAGGCGATGCTTGGCCGCATCGGGAAGCACCGCCGCTGGATGATCCGCAGTTATGCCCTGACCTTTTCAGGCGTATCCCTGCGTGTCCTGCTGGGACCTCTGGTGCTGCTGCTCGGCTCCTTCACACCGGCTTACCAGGCTGTGAGCTGGCTGTGCTGGCTCGTCAATCTGGCCGTCGCCGAGTGGATCATCCGCAGATCGAAGGGGCGCGACGTTGGGTTGACCGGACCGACGGTTGGTATACAATAAGAAGACCATAACCGACAGCTGAAGGAGAGGACGATATATGAACGAACCCGCAAGCCGAACCTCCAGCTTCCAGCTCATTTTGGATACGGCGGAGCAGATCATTCAGGAGAAGGGCTGCCGCCAGACGACGATGCAGGACATCATCGACCGCTCGGGGCTGTCGAAGGGCGCGATCTATCATTACGTATCGGGCAAGGACGAGCTGTTCGGCCTGATTCTGAAAGCCAAGATGGACCGGATGAACGAGAGCTTCAAGCAATCCGTATCGGAAGCGCCCAAAGGAGAGGCGACTCCTCCCATCCGCATGATCTCGGAGGCGATCCAGCGCAATACGGACCGGAATGCCGTCACCAACAAAATCTTTACGTATCTGCTCAGCCAAATCGACAATCCCAAAATCGAAGCCATGATGAACGAGCTTCACCGGTTCAATCTGGAGCTCAGCCGCCGCTGGATCGAGACCGGCCAACAGGCAGGGGCGATTCCGGGGGAGATCGACGCCGCGAAGATGGCCGGACTGTTCATCGTATTCAGCTATGGCATGCGGACGCTGGGGACGCTGGAACAAGAGGACGGATTGGCGTCGGCAGACATCTTTTCGCTGATCTCAAAGGCGCTTCGCTGATTCATCATGCAGCTTAAGTTCATTCGACAACGGGAGTGGATGGATTGGATGGCGGGTTCGAGAGTCAGGGCTCTGCGCCGGATTCCTGCCGGAGCGGCGGCGACGATCTTAATGAATGCGGTTTTGCCTTTTATGGCGTATCGTATCCTGAGCGAGGGCATGACCGGGCTGCAGGCGCTGCTGATCGCGACCTGCCTCCCGCTGCTGGAGCAGCTGTGGCATTTGACGCGGCGCAGAAAGCCGGACGCATTCGGCCTGCTTATGGCCGGGCTCTTCGTGCTGGGAGCGGGAGCGGCGCTGGCCGGAGGCGGCGAGCGGGCCGTGCTGCTGCGCGAGTCGCTGGTCACGGGAGCTGCCGGAGCCGCTTTCCTGCTGTCTCTGGCAGGACGGCGTCCGCTCGTCTACCGGCTGGCGGCGAGGTTCGTGCCGGCGGAGGATGCCGCAGCGATGGAGCAGAGATGGGAGCTTGCGGAATACCGCCGGGCCTCGCGGGTGTCGACCGTGTTCTGGGGAGGGCTGCTGCTGTCGGAAAGCCTGCTGAGGACAGGGCTGGTTTTCGTTCTGAGCGTCGAGACTTTTTTGGCCGTATCCGGCCTGCTCCTATATGGCGGGCTTGGACTTGGAGCCTTATGGAGTATGGCATACCGCCGGCGTACGCTGAGACGAATCGGCGCGGAGAGAGCCGGGCTGAAGGCTTCGGAAGCATGATGGAGTTAGCAGGACGAGGACTTGACGGCAAAAAAGCAGGAGGGGGCGAGGCCCCTCCTGCTTTTTTTGGCGATGCAGCGTCGTCAGCGGCGGCTCCTGCTCCTGCTCCGGCTGCGGTAGAACAAATAGACGGCTGCGGCGGCGCCTGCGGCGAGCAGTCCATAAACGACGTTGGAGAAGACGTCCATGAACCCGACGACCGATTCCCAGGAAGCTCCGACGGATGCGCCGACGCTTACAAGCACGATATTCCAGATGAGCGAGCCGATCGTCGTATACAGCAGGAACAGGGGCAGATTCATGCCCGACATGCCGGCCGGAATCGAGATCAGGCTGCGCACGAGCGGCACGAGCCGGCAGAGCAGCACCGCCCATGGGCCATAGCGGTCGAACCAGCGGTCGGCCTTGCGCACATCCTCCGGCTTGAGGCGCAGCCAGCGGCCGTACCGTTCGACGATCCGCTCCAGCCGCTCGGCATGGAGCCAGGCGCCGATTCCGTATAGGATCAGCGCTCCGGAGACGGAGCCGATCGTGGCGGCGATGACCACCCCTGTCACGGTGAGGCTGGTCTGTGTCGTCATGAATCCTCCGAACGTAAGAATGACCTCGGAGGGAATCGGAGGGAACAGGTTCTCGAGGGCGATCAGCAGCGCGACGCCGGCGTAGCCGAACTTGTCCATGACCTCCGTAATCCAGGCTTCCAAAAAAGCGCACTTCCTTTCGGGAGTCCCGCCTCGGGCGGCGGACATTGGTTTCCCCTTATACGCTTGATGCCGCCGCTTGGATTCAGAAGATGCTTCCATGGCGGCCGCTCGTCTCAGCCCCGCTCGATCGATGAACAACATCGAATGTTGCTGGAGGATGCTTCAAGCTGTCGCAAGCAAGCCGGTTCCATGCTGCATGAGGCTCAAATGTCGGGCTTCCATTCTGCACTCCAGAAGAACGGATTCCTCTTGTTCATCGAAAAAAAGGGCAGCCGCCAGTCCTGTTCAAGACTGGCGGCTGCCCTTTATACCGTTCCGAGGTGTTGGGGAAATAGGCTATCTATGTCCAAGGCGCTGTCTCCCGCCGGGTGGCGGAGGGAGACAGGAGGCCGAATCAGCCCAGATGCTGGAGATAAGGAGTGAGATCGACGCCCAGCTCCGCGGACAGCCGCTTGCCGAGCTCGGCATCGGCGCGGAAGAAGTTGCAGATCGCGCGCAGCTGTGTGGACGCCTCGACGGAGGCGAGATCGGCGGACAGGTTGCGGACAAGCGCATCCTGCTCGGCCGGGGAGTAGCGGCGGAACACTTGGCCGGCCTGGCCGAAGTCGTTGGTCTTGGCGATGCGCTGGCGTCCTGCGGCAGCTCCGGCTTCGAGAGGAGCGGCAGCTTCGGCATAGGCCGGATCCGGCTGAGGCGCGTCGAGGTGGCGGCTCGGCTCATAATTGACGGAGCCGCTGAACTTGCCGTGCTGCATGGCGCCGTCACGCTGGTTGTTGCTCACCTGGGCGAACGGGCAGTTGACCGGCAGCTGCAAGTAGTTCGGTCCGATCCGGTAACGCTGCGTATCGGAGTAGGAGAAGAGGCGTCCTTGGAGCAGTTTGTCCTCGGACGGCTCGATGCCCGGGACGACGACGCCGGGATTGAAGCCGACCTGCTCCGTTTCGGCAAAGACGTTGTCGGGATTGCGGTTCAGCTCCATCGTGCCGACATGCACGTAAGGGATATCCTCCTCGAACCAATCCTTGGTCGGATCGAGCGGATCGAAGTCGAAGGAATCGAGATCGGCCGGATCGAGGATCTGGACGAACAGATCCCATTCCGGGAAGTCGCCGCGGTTAATGGCGTCGATAAGGTCGCGCGTGGCGTGGTTGAAGTCGCGGCCCTGAATCTCCGACGCCTGCTCGGCGCTGAGGCTGCGCACGCCTTGCTTCGGCACCCACCGCAGCTTGGTGTACACGCGGTTGCCATGCTCGTTCACCCATTTGAACGCATGGACGCTGGAGCCGCGCATCTCGCGGTAGTTCGCGGGAATGCCTTCGTCGGAGAACAAATGCACCAGCATGTTGGTGGACTCGGGAGTCAGCGACATGAAATCCCAGTAGCGGTCGGCTGTCTGCAGGTTCGTGCTTGGATCCGGCTTCAGGGAGTGGACCATGTCCGGGAACTTCATCGCGTCGCGGATGAAGAAGACCGGCAGGTTGTTGCCGACAAAATCGTAGTTCCCCTCCGTCGTATAGAACTTGACGGCGAAGCCGCGAGGATCGCGCAGCGTCTCGGGGGAATGCTGGCCGTGGATGACGGTGGAGAAGCGGACGAAGACCGGCGTCTCGGTTCCGGCATCCTGCAGGAACGCCGCCTTGGTCCAGCGCTTCATGCTGGCCGCCGTGCGGAATACGCCATGCGCGCCTGCGCCGCGGGCATGGACGACGCGCTCAGGCACGCGTTCCCGGTCGAAATGGGCCAGCTTCTCCAGCAGCTGGTAATCCTCCAGCAGCGTCGGGCCGTTCTGTCCGGCAGTTCTGGAATTCTGGTTGTCTCCGATCGGGACACCCTGGTTCGTCGTAAGTCTGTTCATCGCAAGCTCCCCTTCCTTCGGCTCGAATTTTTCGGCATAAGCGCCCATGTATGAGTTCATTCTGTTGCCATAAACTTTATACGTTTCTAATTTGATAGTCAATACTTTTTTATAATGATTATAATAAACTTATGGAAGGATTTTTCTGGAAGACCGTGAAGTAATATAGAGCATCGGGAGCCGCTGCGGAGCTGCCGCAATTCCATCAGCCGGGAGTGTGAATCATGTCGTCCAAACGCGTGAATTCCACCTTTATGTACGCGCTAGGAATGTTCGCCATCATGGTGCCCAGCCAGGCTTTCACGTCGTTCTACAGTTATTACTACGTGGAGAAGCTGGGGCTCGGCATCGGTCTTGCGACGCTGGCCCGATCGGTCTATCTCGTATGGGATGCGGTCAACCAGCCGCTTCTCGGCTACTGGTCCGACCGGACCCGGTCTCCCCGAGGCCGGCGCAAGCCCTGGCTCTATGGAGGACTCCCCGCATTCGCCATCCTGTTCGTGCTGATGTTCTCCGTCCCGCCCGGGCTGTCCGGAGCCTCGGCTGCCGGAGAGCTGTTCTGGTGGTTTCTGATCGTGCTGATTTTGTTCGAGAGCGCTTCATCCGTCCTTTGGGTCAATTACGGCTCCCTCCTTCCCGAGCTGTTCGCCGGAGCCGCGCTCCGGGCCAAAGCCTCCGCCGTCCAGCAGAGCTTCCAGATGCTGGCCATCCTGATCGGCACGGCGGCCACGCCGCTGCTGTTCAAAGCGGTCGGCTTCAGCGGCATGTCTGTCGCATACGCCGCTCTCTTCCTTCTATGCATGCTCGTCTTTCTGAAGCATCTGCAGGAGAGCCCCGCAGCCCGCGTCCCGTCTCCGCTGCCGCTGCGGCAAGCTTTCCGCGAAACGCTGCGCAACCGCAATTTCTGGATTTTCCATCTGGCGAATTCGTTCGCCCAAACGGTGAACGGGCTGCTCAGCTCCATGATTCCGTTTTATGCCAAGTATGCCCTGCATATTCCGGAGAGCCAGGTTTCCATTCTGCTTGCCTCCGTATTCGTTTCCGTCATTCCGCTGGTCGCGGTCTGGTATCTCATTGCCCGGCGTCTCGGCGGCTTGCGCAGCTGGCGGCTGTCGCTTGCCGTGTACGGAGTCACGGCGATTCCGCTCTGGTTCGCGGGAAGCCTGGGGACGGGGATCGCGGCGGGAATCTCGATCGGCTTCGGTCTGGCCGGATTTCTGGTGACTCCGGCGGTGCTGAACGGGCATATCATCGATCAGGATGCGGAGCGCACCGGGCGGCGGCGGGAGGGGGTCTATACCGCAGTCGGAGGGTTCATCAACCGTTCCAGCGGGCTCATATCCGCTGTGGCTTTCTGGATTGTAGGCCGCATGTTCGGCTATGTCAGCGGCCATGACCCGGGACCGGATCCGGAGCAGGCCTTCCGCTGGCTGATCAGTCTCGTGCCGTTCGGCCTCATGGCCGTATCGCTGGCGATATCATTGCTGTACCGGGAGGAGAAGCGGCATGGGGAGCAAAAAGCTGATTCTTAACTGCGACGACTTCGGCCAAAGCCGGGCCGCCAACGAAGCGATCATTTGCCTGCTGGAGGAGAAGCTTGTCTCTTCGGCCACAATCATGGCGCCTGCCCCTGCATTTTCCGAGGCGGCGGCATGGTGCAGGCGGACCGGCGCCGTCAATATCGGGGCCCATCTGACCTTCACGAGCGAATTTCCCGGGTACAGATGGGGCAGCCTCACCGGAGGCAGGTCTCTGCAGGACGCGGAAGGGTACTTGCATCTCACCGTGGAGGCGTTCGAACGCCGCGTCGATGCGCGCGAGCTTCGCACGGAGATGAGGGCGCAGTTCGATGCGATCCGGGAGGCGGGCATCCCGGTCTCCCATGCGGACAATCACATGGGCAGTCTGTTCGGCCTCGCTACGGGCAGAAGCTTTCTCCCGATGGCGCTGCGGGAATGCTCGCGGAGAAGGCTGCCGTACCGGTTGTTCCGCCGGATCTGGGAGCGGGATCAGTTCCTGGCTTCGATACCGGGAGCCCAAGGAATATTGGATAAGGTCCTCGTGCTGGCGGATGCCTTGAATGTTCCCGTTCCCGACTATCTGGTCAGCCATTCCTATCATGCGGAGCCCGGAGAGACGTACGATTCCTTCAAGGAGATGATGATTCGCAAGCTGTACGCCCTGCCGGAAGGCATTGTCGAGACGTATATCCATCCCGCCGTGCCCGATCCGGCGATGGCCGCCATCATACCTTCCTGGGAAAAACGGGAGTGGGAATTCCTGCTTCCGCAGGATGCCGACTTCCGTTATGCGATCCGGGATGCCGGCATCGAGCTGACGACTTATGCGGAAGTCGACCGGGTGCAGCGTCAGCCGAGGCTGCGCTCCTGGTGCCGTCTTTGGCGCTTATTAGGAAAATAAGCAAGAAAAGGCTATTATTCGACAAACAATCATTAATTTCGCCAAAATCTAACAAAATACAACTCTACGGGCGATAATAAGGAGAGCAATAGGTCCGGCACTGAGGCTGGGACCCTCTTCGCTCATGTAAGGTGCTCCGAGGCAAGGCGCACGGAATCGAGGTCTTCATGTTGTCCAGCAGCTACCGTCATTTTCAACGGAATCTTATCCGCAATTATTGGGCTGGCTCTCTCCTGGCCGTTTTGGGTGTAGGAGGAGCTGTCATATGGATTACGCTCGGCGTCGAGGGCGAGCAGCTGGCCGTTGTGACCGCCGTGCTGCTCGTATCCTTGCTGATCATGGGATCGTTGGAGGGACTTGTGTTCCGCAGCCATCTGAAGCCGATCCGCAAGCTGTTCATGGCGGATCAGTTCAGTGAAACGGAGATCCGCGCAGCTTATCTGAGAGCCCACCGCCTGCCGATGCTCGCCGTGTTGCGAATCATAGGGCCGCATTTGTTCGGCTTCATAGTACCCGCTCTCATCTTGGCCTCCATCAGCGTGGAATTCGGCTGGCTTACCCTCAAGCCCTACTTCCTGAGCATTGCCGCGATCGCTTCGTTTCTCGTCGCCTGCCTGCATGCGCTCGTGGAATTTTTCCTGACGGTCCAAGCGGTAAGGCCGGTGCTTGTGCAAATCCGCGACTGTGCCGTCAAGGCGGGAATCAGCGGCCTGTCGCTTGAAGGCAAGGTGCTGGTGCCGATCCAGCAGAAATTCCAACTGAGCGTATTCGTCATCGGAACGCTGCCCGTCATCCTGTTCCTGCTCTCCACGCAGATCCGCCAGACTGTCCACGGCAGCGGCCATCACAATCAGGATTGGGGCTGGTCGGGATTCGTCCTGATCGTCAGCCTGGGCTTCGCTTCCTTTGCCGCCTGGCTGCTCGGTCGCAACATCAAGCAGCCGATCGAGGAGCTGTACGGGACGATGCAGCAGGTCCGCCGAGGCGATCTGGGCGCTACCGTTCCGGATCTGTACTCGGATGAATTCTCCCGGCTCGTCGACGGGTTCAACGATATGATCCGCAGCCTGGAGGAGCGCGCCAAGATGAACGAGCAGCTGCTGCAGAGCTACTTCTCGACGCTTGCCGCCGCGCTCGATGCCCGTGATACCTATACGGCGGGCCATTCCGACCGGGTGGCGGGGTACGCGCTCATGATCGGACGCTCCGCCGGCCTGAATGCATGGACGCTAGATGCGCTGCACAAGACCGCTCTCCTGCATGATATCGGCAAGATCGGGGTCCGGGACAGCGTGCTGCTCAAGGAAGGCCGCCTGACCGACGAGGAGTTCGACCAGATCAAGCTCCATACCGTTATGGGCGAGAACATCCTGAGGCAGATCGAGCCTGCCGAGGCGATGGCCGCCTTCCTGCCCGGCGTCCGATCCCATCATGAACGCTATGACGGCCAAGGGTACCCGGACGGCCTGAGCGGGATGGATATTCCGATGATGGGCAGAATCATCGCCGTGGCCGACGCCTTCGATGCGATGACTTCCGACCGCCCTTACAGGCGCGGGATGCCGATCGACCGTGCGCTCCGGATTCTGGAGGAAGGCAGCGGCACCCAGTGGGACCCGGAGTATGCCAAGCTGTTCATCGATGCGATGGGCGGAGTGGGTCAATCCGGCACGTCCGATTCGGATTCTTCCGCTCGCGCAGGCGGGCTTTTGCCCGGCGGGAAAATGGAAGAACGGGGACTGGGGAAGCGGAAGAGCTCCTGACGGAGCAAGGTTTTCGGCAATCGGCCGGGCGGGCAGCCCGGTTTTTTTGCATTTCCGCTCTACTAGCCGGATTTCGGCGTCTAACGCTTGAGGCGAGGCTGCGTTGATGAATTTTTTGTTTCCTGACAACAAGCTGTCAGCATTGCATGGGTATAATGGGAAGAAGATCGGCATGAGGAAAAGCGGGGAGAAGAAAAATGGCGGGAATGGACCATGCCGGATGGGAACGGTATCGCGGCAGCAGCCCGCTGCAGAGAGCGGATTGCGGCGGAGAAGGCAGCAGCCGATGGAGCTGGCCCGCTCAAGGCTCGGCCATGGCTGAGCTCGGCGGTTATGGGCTGCAAGGGCTGGATCGCCTGCGCCGCCCGGATGCGTTCGTCCGTGCGGCGGAAGTGATGGCGTCGTTGCCGGAGCGGGACCGGTACGAGCGCGGCGAGCTGCTTGTCCCCGGCTTGCTGCTGAAGAGCTCGGGGAGACTGCAGGAATATTACGCTCCCCATAATGAAATCGCAAGCAGCCGGGCGAAAGTTCTGATTGCCGGACTCACTCCCGGCTGGAGGCAGATGGAAATCTCGCTTCGGACGATGCGCCGCGCCTTGCTCGATGGCCGGGATGCCCCCGGGGCTTGTCTGATGGCCAAGCGGGAAGCGAGATTCGCCGGATCGATGCGGCGCGACTTGCTGGCCATGCTGGAGCGGCTCGGCCTTCCCGGCAAGCTGGCGGAATGGGAAGCGGCGGAGAGCGCGGCTCGTGAACCGGCTGGCAAGCATTCGCCAGCCTCCGACGGGCTTGCTGGTTCTCCGGCCGGCCTTGACGGGCATGAGGCTGCGGATGGAATGAAGGAGCAGAATTCTGCCGCGCAGGCACACCTGCATTTCCCGGCAGGGGAGCCGTTTGCCCTGCTGGATCACCGCTTGGTCCATACGACATCGGTGCTGCCTTGTCCGGTATTCATGGACGGGGCGAATTACTCGGGCCATCGTCCGCCGCTGAGACGAAGCCCGCTGCTGGCCGAGATCATGATTGGCCATATGGGGACCGAGCTGAGCTCGATGCACAAGCCTCTGATCATTCCCCTCGGCCGCGCCGTCGAGGAGGCGCTGCGGCTGCTTGCCGCAGACGGATGGCTTTCCGAAGCTCAAGTGCTCTGGGGCTTTCCGCATCCGTCGGGCGCCAATGGCAGCCGCCATTCGCAGTTTGAAGCCGCACTGCCCGGCATGCTGGAGCGCATGCGGGATTTCAAGCCGGATTTTGCCTATCAGTCTCCTGCAATGGGAGCTGAGCGGTCTTTATTAAACCTAGAGGAGTTGTGAAGCCGAACGATGGAGCCGCTGCGCAATTTGTACACCGATGAGAAGCTTGAAGCCGTCGCGGATACGCTCCGCAAGCTGGAGCCGGCCTTTCCGGCGGGACGGTTCATGGACCTGGTTCACCGCGACCCCTGGGGGGAGGCTCCGTTCAAGGAAAGGATGAGGCTCGTCACGCTCGCGCTGCGGGACACGCTGCCGGAATCGTACGAAATGGCTCTGCATCTCTTATGTCAGGCGGCGAAAGAGTTCCGTGGCGTCGAATATATCTTCTTTCCCGATTTCATCGAGCTTAGAGGCATGGAGAAGCCGGAGCATGAGCCGGCCTCCCTCGCGGCATTGGCCGAGATCAGCCGGTATTCGACATCGGAATTCGCGATTCGTCCGTTCCTGCAACGCCGCCCGGAGGCCGTCATGGAGCGGCTCGCGCTCTGGTCCAAAAGCCCCGACGAGCATGTCAGGAGGCTCGCAAGCGAAGGCTGCCGCCCGCGGCTTCCTTGGGGGACGAGGCTGCCCGTGTTCGTCCGGAATCCCGAGCCTGTGCTCAGCCTGCTGGAGACAATGCTGGACGATGCCAGCGAATATGTCAGGCGCAGCGTTGCCAACAATCTCAACGATATCGCCAAAGACCACCCGCAGCGGGTGCTGGAGCTGGCTGTCCGCGAGATCGGAAGCTCGGCCCGGACGGACTGGATCCTGAAGCACGGCTGCCGCACCTTGCTCAAGCAGGGATTGCCGGAGGCGCTGGCGCTGTTCGGCTATCCGGCCGCGGCCGATGCCGGCGTGGAGCGGTTCCGCATCCTGACGCCGTCGGTAGAGTTCGGGGGCGAGCTTGAATTTTCCTTTGAAGTGCACAATCGGGGAGAATATTCCGTGCCGCTGCGGATCGAATATGAGATCGGCTTCGTCAAGGCAAGCGGCAGCCTCTCGGGCAAGCGGTTCAAGCTGTCGGAGCGCAGCTACCCGCCGGGAATTTCCGCCGTCGCCCGGCATCATGCCTTGAAGCCGATCACGACCCGCCGCTACTACCCGGGCGTCCATGCCCTGAAGGTGCTGGTCAACGGCGTCGAGCTCGCGGCCGGACCGTTCGAGCTGACGATGCCGGCGGCAGAAGCGCGCGCATAATCCGAAAGCCCGGCTATGGATGAAGGTCATCCGCAGCCGGGCTTTCTTGCCGTGATCCCACTATGCAGGCTCCCGCCTTGGAGCCAGAGGCCGGGGAGCCGGTCGCCGGCCGTCCGCAAGGCCGACTATAGGGAGGCGGAGGCTCAGGAATAAGGACCAGAGGCGAGGAGCAGGCTGGGGCCGTGCTTTAATCTCTTTTCAAGCCTATTCAAGCCCCCAGGCTGCCGCTAACCGTTCCGGCGGCCCGGATACGGACGGCCATGAGAGCCGCGAACAGGCAGGCGAAGCCAGCCATCGCGAATGCGACGGTATAGCTGCCCATGAAATCCCGGATCAGGCCGGCGCCATAAGCGGCCGTTGAAGCGCCGATCTGGTGGAAGACGACGATCCAGCCGAAGATCATGCCGGATCTCTCTTTGCCGAACGCCTCCGCGGCCAGCTTGACGGTGGGAGGGACCGTGGCGATCCAGTCCAGTCCGTAGAAGACGGAAAAGATCAGCAGGTTGACGGGGCTTGCATGGAGGGCGTATGGCAGGAAGAGCAGGGACAGTCCGCGCAGCCCGTAGTACCAGAACAGCAGCCGGCGGCTGTCGAACCGGTCGGACAGCCAGCCCGACAAGGTCGTCCCGACGAGGTCGAACATGCCCATGAGCGCCAGCAGCCCGGCGGCCGTCACGGCGGCGATGCCGGCATCGCCGCAGGCGGGAATGAGGTGGGTGCCGATCAGGCCGTTGGTCGAGAACCCGCAGAAGAAAAAGGTGCCGGAGAGCAGCCAGAACACCGGCGTCCGGGCCGCATCGCGCAGCGCCTGCAGCGGGCCGAGGAACACATTGCCGCGGAACGGTTCTGGCGGCGATGTGTCGTCGGATCCGTAAGGGGCGAGACCAGCCTGATGAGGATGGTCTTTCATGAACAGGGCGACGAGCAGCAGGACGGCAATGACCGCTGCGACCGCCGCAAGCACCGCCGTTCTCCATCCGGAGCCGACGGTGATCTTCGCCAGCAGCGGCAGGAACAGCAGCTGGCCGGTGGCGGCGCTGGCGGTCAGCATGCCGACGACGAGTCCGCGGCGCTTGACGAACCACCGGCTGGCGACGGTCACCCCGAGCACATTGGCCATCATGCCGGTGCTGAGGCCGGACAGGACGCCCCACAGCAGCTCGAATTGCCATAGGCGGGTGATGAACGGAGTCAGAGCCAGGCTTGCGGCGAGAGCGGCCAGAGAGAGCACAACGACACGCTTGATGCCGAATCGGAGCAGGAGGGCGGCCGAGAAGGGGCCGGCCAGTCCGTAGAGCAGGATTCCGATGGAGACGACGCCCGAGATGCTGCCCCTGCTCCAGCCGAATTCGTTCTGGAAGGGGAGCATGAACAGGCTCGGCATGGAGCGGACGCCTGCGGACACAAGCAGCGTGACGAATGTGACGGCCAGCACGAACCAGCCGTAATGGAGCGGCTTTGCTTGCGGAGAATTGAGGTTCAAGAATCAGACCGCCTTTAATTTTAGTTGTACATACAATATATGAAAACGAATCTCCGCAAGTCTTGCAGCTTGGCGAAGTCCGGATTTAAGGGCGGTTATTCCAGCGTTCCGCTGGCGGTCTTCAAATCTTCCGACAGCTTGCGGGCCATCTCGGGTCCGAGCAGCTCCTCGTAGCGGACGCGAAGGCTGCGGGAAGCCTCGACGATCGTATCGCCAAGCTCCAGTCCTTTGGGCGTCGGATAGACGCGGACGGTTTTGCCGTCGACACGGCGCTCGGCAAGCCGCCGAATCTCCAGCTTGTCGATGAAGCGGGTCAGAGTGGAGGGCGCGATGGAGAGCTTGGAGGCCAGCTCCTTCTGCGAGATGCCCGGCGATCCATTGACGAGGCGGATGACATAGCCGTACATGGGCGTCAGTCCGGTCGGCGCAAATTCCTCCTCCGCCATTCGGGTGATGGCGCGTCCGAGACGGTTGGCGGTGAAGAACAGGCATGTATCCAGGAAGCCGTCATCCGGTCCCTGTTGAGCTTGAGGATTGGTATCCATGGATCAACCATCTCCTTTCAATTTTGTATGTACAACGAATATAATGGGGTAGGGCTTCGCTGTCAATGGGCGCGGACGGCACAATGAAAAAAAGAGCGCCGAGGCGCTCTTCGTCCTGCAAACCCGCCAGCTGCCTTCTGCCTGAGGCAGGGCTTCAGCGTCTCATATCGGATTTGATGTCCTTCACCAGCTGAATGGAAGCTTCGATCTCGACCTTGCGGGTTGATACGCTCTCGATGCTGCAGCCGATCGGGATGCCCTTCTCCAGGCCGAACTGATACAGCTCGCGGAAGGTCTCCCGCGAGAGCTGGACCGATTTGTCCAGAATATCGTGGGAATGAATCAGCTCGTTCTCGAGCCACTTGGGGATGCTGATGCCGAGCCACTTCATGAACTCCAGCGTTTTCGCGGAGCCGCATGGCGCCAGATTGAACAGAATCGGCGCCATGCCGATGCCGTTGTCGCGGCAGTGGTAGTAGTAGTCGGACAGAAAGCTTTTGGACGCCTCCACGTCGTAGGTCGCCTGGGAGATGAAGAAGGCGCAGCCGGACTCCTGCTTGTGGAGCGCGCGCAGATGCTCGTCTCCCTTGCCCCGGTGCCGTTCCGGGATGACGACGCCGCCGAGCATCAGCTTCTCGTTCAGGCTGGTGCCCAGACGATAGGCTTCGGGCAGCTTGACCTGCACCTGCTGCCTGCTCGACGAGGCGCCGACGAACACCGAATAACGCTGCTCGTCGCGGTTCTGGTGAATCCATTCCTCCAGCTCGCTTCGGCTCCCGCCGGCGACGCAGTGGTAGATGACAGCCGGAAGGCCGAGCTCCTGCTGGAGATAGTCCCGATAATAGGCGGTCGGATCAAGCGAGGCCAGATAGGGGAAGGGCCGGTCCTTGTCGGTGCGCTGGGCTTCGTCCTGGACGTCGTACAGCACGAGGCCGTCGAGGCCGATGCCCTGCAGACGCTCGATCTGCTTGTCGGCGATTTCCCTCACCTTCTCCGCCGGATGCGTATTTTTGGGCGGGGTCATGCCGTAGGTGATGATGCCGCTCTGCCGGCTCAGCAGCTTGTCCTTAAGGGTGGGGGTACTCATGAAGGGCCTCCTTGTGCCGCGCTTGCTAGTCTTTTACCTAGTTTAGCACTTCGAATACCTGTCTTGATATTCCTTTTCCGAATAGCTGGTTATAGGCCGAAAAAGCCCCTGCCGGAGGCAGGGGCTCTTCGCTATTCTCCTTTTTTGGATCGGAAGCCTCGTCAGGTTTGCAGCAGCCACAGGGCCGGCGTCGATGGCGGCTCCCAACCTGTCAGGGAGGTGTGGTTCTGGCGGCAGGAATACGTCTTGCCGCCGTAAGTGACGAGATCGCCTATTTTATAGGCGACGCCAGCGGCCCAGGCTTGAGGGCCGGTCGGCGGCGTCGTGGAGTCGGAAGTCTTGCCGGCAACGGTCGCCGACGGGCTGACGTTGCCGGCCGCATCGACAGCCTGCACGCTCAGAGTGTAGGAGGTGCCGGCGCTGAGGCCGCTCACCTTGTACTCGAGCGTCGTACCGGAGACGGTGGCGACCAGGGTGGAGCCGTTGTAGATGCGGTAGCCGGTGACGCCTACGTTATCCGTCGAAGCGCTCCACATGAGCGAGATGCTGGAGGCGTCGAAGGTATGGATATGAAGGCCGCCAGGCACGGTCGGAGCCGTCGTGTCCGGCGTGGAGCCCGTCGGCGTCGTGACGTTCAGGGGGGCGCTGGAAGCGCTGGCGTTGCCTGCGGCGTCAACGGCCTGGACCGTGAAGCTGTAGGCGGTGCCGGCCGTCAGGCCGGTTGCCGTGTAGGTCGTCGTGGAGCCGGACACGGTGGCCAGCAGCGTCGTGCCGCGATAGACTTTGTAGCCGGTAACGCCGACATTGTCGGAGGAGGAGTTCCAGGCGAGGCCTACGCTGGTGGAAGATACCGTCGTGGAGCGCAGGTTGCCCGGGACAGATGGAGCTGTCGTGTCGGCCGGCGTGCCGCCGCCGTTCGTCAGGTTGACGTCGATGGCTTGGTAGAAGGCGTTGCCGGTGTCCGCGATTTCCCAGACGCCGAGGATGACGTAGTAGCCGCTGCGGTCGGTCGGCACGCTGCAAGTATGCGTGACGGTGGCTTCAGGCTGCTTGCCTGTATCCTTGATGTAGCAGAACTGCTCAAGATCCGCTCGGGCGATCGCCTTGTTCGGATCCCAGCCTTTTTTGGTGATGTAGTATTTCCATTCGGCCGTGGCATGGCGGGCCGTCAGCTTCCACGTGAACGTGTTCGAGCCGCCGCTCAGGTTGACTTTGCTCCAGCGCGTCGCGGATTGCACATTCATCTCCGGGAAGGCGCCTGCGCCCGTAATTTGGCCGTCGGCCGGGCCGCCTGTCGGGAAGTTGCCTTTGGCCTCAAGACTCTGAGGCTCGTACTGAATCGCGCCGCAGCCGGTGTTGACGCCGGTGCTGCACAGCTTGGAGCGGCTGGACGGGGAATCGATATAGCCATGCGCGGAGGCGCTTCCGGCAAAGGCTTTGGCGCAGGCGAGGGCCAGCAGCATCAACGCGAAAGCGGCTGCCAGCTTCCAGATGAACATGCGGCTGTCATTCATTCGTACACTCATTAATCATGCCTCCTGTAAGATGGATAAATGAAGTTCCTTCTGTCTGATCCGTGGCGGGAACGGGGTTCCTCCGGGTCGGCGACAGGCCTCCTTTGCGCTAAAGTGGGAGACATTGGAAGGTCTCTTGCTACCACAATAAGGCATTTAACGTGAAAGCAATAGGGGAAAAATATTCCTAGCAGGGGGTAAATAATGCTTCATCCAGACGAAGCGAAAGGAAATGCCGCCTTTGCCGCTCTTTTCGGCGGGAGGCGGTTTTTTGCTTCGGCGAATGCCATAGGAGCATGCGCGCAAAAAAGACCGTATCCGCCTTAGGCGGGATACGGTCTATCTAATTCCAGCAAGCTTCGGCAAGTGATGTCGGTCAGCTTCCGCTCTTCAGGCCTGCGGCAACCTCCCGAATCTGATCCAGGTGGCGCGCTTCATGGAGCGGAATCAGCTCCACCCATTGCTTGGCGCTCATCGGCCCGAACGCAGGGTGGTCGAAGCCGTGGCTGTCCATGGCGTCGGTGCCTATCGACGAAGCCAGAGCTTCGAGCGTGCGCTGCCGCGCGCCATGGAGAGCCTCCAGCGCATCTGCGAGCGTATGGTAGCGCCCGGAAGGCTCGGCCTGGCTTGGAGCTTGAAGCTTGCGGGAGCGGTCCTTGACGAGCTCCAGCGGGGCAGGGCGGAGATCGGCGCGTTCCGGGGCCAGCAGCGAGGCCTCGATGCCCTTGACGATGCGCGCCTCCAGCAGCGACAGATGCTCGAGGATCTCCATGACGGACCAGCCGCCTCCCGCGGGCTTCTGCGTCAGCAGATCAACGGGTATGGCATGGACCTCTTCCACAAGCTCCGAACGGGTCATTTCCAGGGAGTCGATTACATTCATGGTCACAGCTCTCCTTTTTTGGGGGACAGGCTGCAGGCTCAGGCTTTGAGACGCTGCTCCTGCTCTTCTTCTTCTTTGCAGGCAAGCCGGTCTGCAAACGCAAATGATCTGCGGGGCGTCCTATTCGCCGCCCTCAGGCTCTACGTCGAACTCGGGCAGCGCCCATACCGAGACGCTGCCGCCATTTACCGGGAAATCAGCGAATCCGTCCTCGCCGATGACGATCCGCTCCGCGCGGGTATTGGTAAGATCGACCCACACCTGGCCGGAGCGTTCCTCGCCGACGAACATCCGCTTGGAGCATTCCTCCTTGTTGCAGACCACGACCGCGCATCCGGAGCGCTCGAATTCCTGCACGCCCCTGCGCACCCATCCGATCACATTCGGATCGTCGAAGTAGTCGTCCTGATCGCCGTAAGCGCGGTGATAGCGGGCGTACAGCAGCGGGTCGATGGCCATCTTCTTGCCTTCTACCGGAGCCTCTCCGCCGATGCCGTAATAATCTCCGTAGAAAACGACCGGATAGCCGTCCTTGCGGAGCAGGATAAGCGCATATGCGCTCTGCTTGAACCAGTCGTCCACCCACGATTCCAGCGCTTCCCCCGGCTGGGTGTCATGGTTGTCGACGAGCGTCACCGCCTCCAGAGGGCGTTCCTTGACGATGGAGCCGTCGAAGATCGTGCGCAGGTCGAAGCCTTGACCGGCCTGGGCCGCTTCCTTGAACCGGTAATGAAGGGGGGCGTCGAACAGGTCGACGCTGCTCTCCACCGCATCCAGATAAGCGAAGCAGTCCTCCGGAATGCTGTTCCAGAACTCGCCCACAATGTAGAACGGACCGTCCTGATCTTCCCGGACGGCATGGGCGAAATCACGGATGAACGTATGGTCGATATGCTTGATCGCGTCCAGCCGGAAGCCGTCCACGCCCGTTTCCTTGACCAGCCATTTGCCCCATTTGATCATTTCTTCCCTGACCTCAGGGTTGTTGTAATCGATGTTGGCGAACATCAGGTAGTCGTAGTTGCCGAACTGGTCGTCGACATTCTCGTTCCAGTCCTTGTTCTCGCCGAGGATGCGGTATACGCCGGTCTCGTCCCGCTTGGCGTCGAAGTCGGTTCCATTGAAATGGTTGAAGTTCCAGGTGAAGTCCGAGTACTTGCCGCCGCGTCCGGGGAACGTGAATCTCGTCCATCCCTCGATGTTACGGGCATCGGATATCTCCTCCTGGCGGTTGTCGCCTTCGACTTCGACCACCTTGAACTTCTCCTTCTCGTCCGCGCCGGCCTTATGGTTCATGACGAGATCCGCATAGACGGCGATGCCTTCCAGCTTGCAGGCCTGAATAGCTTCGAGCAGCTCCGCCTTCGTCCCGTATTTCGTGCGGACAGCGCCCTTCTGGTCGAATTCGCCCAGATCGTACAGGTCGTAGATGCTGTAGCCGTTGTCCTCCGGAGAGGAGGCTTTGGTGGCGGGAGGGATCCAGACGGCATCAATGCCGGCTGCCTTAAGCTCGGCGGACCTTTCCTTGAGCCGCTGCCAATGGCGGCCGTCGGCGGGTACATGCCATTCAAAAAACTGCATCATCGTATGGTTGCGCTCCATCGTGCGGAAATCACCCTTCTGCTTGTCGTTTCCGCATCATTAACCTTCGGAGGCGGCCGGTTAATCAAGGCAGCGGAGCCTCGCCAAAAAGCCCGCCTCGGGCGGGCGGGCATAATCAGTCGGAAGCCGGGCTGACGGGGACCCCGCCTCGATCTCGAAGACTTCCCGCCTGAGGGGTGAAGCGCCGCTTCCTTCCCCTCTGGACGGACTTGTCAGGGTGCGAGCCCCTTCGCCAGAAACGCGATCGTCGCTTCGAGCTCGGCCGTCTCGTCCCAGCCGTCGGCGTTCTGATCGGCGGCGACCAGATGGGCGAGGATATAGCCCATGATGCCGGAGGCGGTAAGCCGGAGAACGGTCAAGGGCGGCAGCGGGGCGAGGCTGCCCTCGTCCTGGAACTTCCGAATGACCGACAGCAGCTGGGGAAGGACGAGCGGCATCAGCGTTTCCCTGGCCTGCTGCTGAAGCTCGGGGTGGAAGGGCAGCTCCTGGAGCAGCACCTTGAACAGCCGCTTGTTCTGGGAAATGAACTGCAGCCGGTTCGTAGCCATGGCCCGGAGGAACTCCTCGTAGGCGCCGTAGCGGGCATGGAGCACGTCCTTGAATTCCCGCAGCAGAAAGGGGGCCAGCAGCTTGATGATCGCCGGCTTCGCAATCGTCAGCAGCAGGTCCTTCTTCGTCTTGTAGTGGCGGAATATCGTTCCTTCGGCAACGCCCGCCCTGGAGGCGATCTCGCTCGTGGAGGAGGAGGCATACCCTTTCTCGGCGAACAGATCCGCTGCGGCGGCGATGATGCGCGCCTGCTTGTCGGTCATCTTGCCTTCGCCGCCCTGCAGCAGCTCCTCCAGCCATGGTTCTCTCTCATCGTTCATCATTGCCAACTCCTTATGGCGTCCATCGTAACACAGCCGGCAGGCTCGTTTAAATGGAGCGCTGCTTCTTGAGCGCCAGCACATTGAGCAGGGCGAACAACAGGGAGAAGCCGAACAGCACGGCGAGATCAGGCCATATGGAGGCAAGCCCTTCTCCCCTCAGCATGACGCCCTTCAGCGCGTCGGCGCCGTAATAGAGGGGCATGACGAGGCGGATATGCCTCAGCCATTCATTCATGGCATCGAGGTTGAAGAGGCCGGAGAAGAACACTTGCGGCACGATGACGAGGGGGATGAATTGAATGATCTGGAACTCGTTGCCCGCATAAGTGGAGAGGAGCGTGCCGAGAGTGAGCGCCGTCAGCGCCAGCAGTAGGTTCACGAGCATGAGCAGCCAGAAGGAGCCCTCCATATACAAGCCAAGCACCGACGTGGAGTACCAGGCGATGAGGGCGGCTTGAAGCAGGGTGAACAAGCCGAATCCGCCCAGATAGCCGGCGACGACTTCCCATCTGCGGATCGGCGCGGCCAGCAGCCGCTCCAGCGTCCCGGTCGTCCGCTCGCGCAGGAAGGAAACGCCGGCCAGCAGGAAGACGAAGAAGAACCCGAACAGGCCGACGAGCACGGGGCCGAAGGCGTCGAAGGAGCTTAGGCTTGCGGAGCCGTGCAGGTAGTCCACCTGCAGCTTGCCGTCCATGCTCCCGGATGCCGCGGCGCCGGGGGAAAGAGCTTGTTGGAGAAGCCCGAGCGACGCCTTGGATACGGCAGGATCGGTTCCCTCCAGCGCGATGCGCGGCGCGGCGCCTCCCAGATCCAGCAGAGCGTCGATATCCCCATGCTCCAGAGCGGTCTCTCCCGACTTGGAGTCTCCATAGCCGCGGATGGTCGCACCGGCCTGACGAAGCTGTTGGGACACGGTCTCCTGCGAAGTCCCCGGGACGGTGACGAGGCCGATGGAAGGGGCCGGGGAGGCGCCGCCGAAGACGAAATTCATGAGCGTCAGCACGAGCAGCGGCGCCAGGAACAGCAGCGCGAGCGTGCGCTTGTCGCGCAGGAACTGGCGGATGATGCGGTAGGCGAGAGCGCGCGTCCTCATGCGGTGACACCCTCTCCCATGGCGATGAACGCCTGCTCGATGCTGGAGGCGCCGCTGCGCTCCATCAGCTCGCGCGGAGATCCGGCGGCGGTCAGCTCGCCGCTGCGGATGAAGGCGATGGAGTCGCATTTCTCGGCTTCGTCCATGACGTGAGTCGTCATCAGAATCGTCGTGCCGCCGTCGCGCAGCTGCAGCAGCTCCCGCCAGATGGATTGGCGCAGCACGGGGTCGATGCCGACCGTCGGCTCGTCGAGCAGCAGCAGCTCCGGCTCGTGCAGCAGCGAGATGGCCAGCGACAGCCGCCGCTTCATGCCTCCGGAATAGGCTGCGACGCTCTTGTGGAGATGATCGTCCAGGGCGACGAGCGCCATTACGGCGGCGATCCTTTCCTGCAATCGGCTTCCGCGCAGCCCGTAGAGCTTCCCGAAGAAGACCAGATTGTCCTTGGCGGTCAGATCGGCATAGAGAGCGTCTGACTGCGCCATATACCCGATGCGCTGCAGCACGGGCAAGGCTGGCATGCTCCGGCCAAGAACGGTCACTTCGCCTTCATCGGCCTTGTCGATGCCGGCCAGCAGCTTGACAAGCGTTGTCTTCCCGGAGCCCGACGGGCCGAGCAGGCCGGTCAGCCGGCCGCGAGGAATCTGCAGGCTGAGGTTCCTCAGCACTTCACGATTGCCCAGGCGGCGGGTAATCTGCCGCAGGTCTGCGGCTGGAAGCGTTGGATGATCCATGGAGGCTTCAACTCCTTCAAAAAAAGTGATTACTCACTTCTATTTTAAGCCGAAAAAAGGAAATAAAGAAGGGTTATCTTAATTCCATGCCTGACCTATGCTTCTCCTGCGCAGGTATGGAAAGGGGCCGGCTCCATCGTTGCTTTCGCCGGAGCAGCCGGCTCCAATGTTGGAGCCAAGTCCGCCGTATTCTCTATTTGAACCCTTCGGTTTGGTCCCACAGCGTCAGAAGCGGTCCTTCCCTTCCGAAGACGGGATCGGAAACGGGCATCGGCACGAGCCGGATCTCCTCCAGAACGCGCGGACGCTCGCCGGGCTTGCCTGTGCGGATGTTGTAATCCATGCCTCCGGGATAACCGCCGGAGACAAGGAAATCGGCGCTCGCCTGAAGCTTCTTGTGTCCGGTTCCTGCCGGCAGGACGATCACGTCGCCTGCCTGAACCTCGACGATCTCTCCTTGCTCTCCTCCCAGCTGGAGCTTGGCGCTGCCGCGCACGACGCCGAGCGCCTCATGGGCATTGCTGTGGTAGTGATGATAGGAAAAGACTCCGTTCGTCCACGTATTTCCCCATCCGTTGGAGGCGAAGAGCGGCTCCATCCGTCCCGGCTCGGAGACGGCCGAAGGATAGAGAAGGACGGAAAGGCTGTGATGGTTGGGAATGCTGCCGTCATCGCGGAATGAAAATGTTCGGACGGAAGGGCGATGCTCGGGAACGGGTTTCATAGCGGACCTCCTTGGTTTTACGGTTATGAGGCTATCATACCCGCGGCGCGGTGCGGGCAACCTTTTCTTCCGCTGCGCGGCGCTTCGCCAGAGATTCACGCCGGGCCTTTTCGAGGTAAGAGAGAGAAAGACTTCATGACGGTCGAATACGGAAGAGCCGAAGGGAGAACTGGGAATGGAAGAGCGGGTATATGGACACGACGAGGGACGGGAATTGCCGGAAGCGGATCGCGTTCGGAAAATGGCCGAGGAGGCCATGCAAGGCGAGGCGGATGCCATGATCGAAGCGGGGCGTGCGGCGGCGGCCGGATTGCCTGCCGGAGCGGCTTCATCCGAAGCCTCAGGCGCCCCCGCATCGCTGACGGATGGCATCGCATCGTACGCGGCGGCGTTCCCGGATGGCTCCGAGGACGGGGCAAGCGCGGCGGCGCCCTCGGGAGGGGATGCCGCGGATGCTTATGCCGCCGCTGCCGAGCTGGATCAGGCGTCGAGCCAGCAGAGCGCCGGCGCTCTGCTGGTCCACCCGGCGGAAGGAGGCTCCATGTGCGCGCTTGCAGCCGGTATGGATGATTCCCGCCCGGACTCCAGCCTGCTCTCGCCTCCTCTCGGGGAACGCT
The DNA here is from genome assembly GCF_004000905.1 of Paenibacillus humicus NBRC 102415. Classification (GTDB taxonomy): domain Bacteria; phylum Bacillota; class Bacilli; order Paenibacillales; family Paenibacillaceae; genus Paenibacillus_O; species Paenibacillus_O humicus. The sequence continues at coordinate 26,565 of NZ_BIMD01000012.1, read as the reverse complement.
TGAATGAGCTTCTGCCCGCAGCTTCCGGCTGGGAAGTCGAATGGAGACGAGCCGCGGAGGCGCAGTACGAGCAGCATATGGCCGAGATCGGCAGGGAGCTCGACCAGGATATTCTGATCGCGCTCGTCGGCGACGTGAACGCCGGCAAATCCTCGACCCTCAACCGCATTGTCGGCGAGACGGTGGCGGCAGTCGGGGCGGAGCCTGGAGAAACGGCCGATATCCGCCCGTACCTGTTCAAGGAGCGGATCTTCTTTGTCGATACGCCGGGCTTGAACGACGTGCGGGTGGAGAATTCGCAGCAGACGATGGATTATTACCGTCAGGCGGACATCATCCTGTTCTTTCTGAATGCAGCCGGAACGGTATATTCGGAGGCGGAGAAGCGCTCCTTCGAGGCGATCCGGGACACGAATCCGAATATTCTGATCGTGCTCAACAAGATCGATGCGGCGGACGAGGTCGACCGCATCACGGCAAGGGTGAAGCAGGAGACCGGAGGCAAGTACGATGTCGTTCCCGTCTCCTCCCGCACCGGCGAGAATATCGAAGCGCTGAGGGCCGCCATTCTGGAGCTGCTCCGAAAAAAGTCCAAGGATCTGCTGTTCGCGAAAAATCTCAAGGAGAAATCGGCGGCGGCTAACAAGTGGATCCTCGGAGCGGCCGCCTCCGCATCGGCCATCGGAGCGGCTCCGATTCCCGGCGCGGATATCGTGCCGATCACGGCGGTGCAGATCGGACTGCTGACGCGGCTGGCCGTCTTGTACGGCAAGCCGATCAGCAAGGAGACGGCGCGCGAGCTCGTCGTCGCCACTGTGGTCGGCAATATCGGCAAAAGCGTATTCAGGCAAGTGCTGAAGCTGTTTCCCGGAGCGGGGTCCGTAGCCGGAGCTTCGGTGGCGGGAGCGATGACGCTGGCGCTCGGCTACGCGGTCAAGTATGCCTACGAGAACAATATGGATATCAATACCGCTACGATCGGCAAGCTGTACGGCATGTTCCGCAAGCAAGCAAAAGGGTAAGGAGGCTTTGGGAAATCGGGGCCTTGCATTGGGAAAAGGGATCGACAGGCCTGCCGGAGCCATGCTGCCGGCGGGCTTTTTTGTGCGCGGAGATCCGTTCGGGGCAACGGTTTCTGAGCATGATGGCGATGAAGGTCGTATTCCCGCCGAAAAATAGTTTTCTCGATGGTTAACAGAAACGGTTCAAGCCGCCGAATGAAGGGTAATGAACGTCCATATGCCTGCCGACATCTAGATTCCTAAACCAGCCGCGGGGAAGTGTCATCTTTGAGTACAATAGCCCACCTAACACCTGAGAGCACGCAAGTGCTGGAGGGGAATTCCGTCCTGGCTGCGCTTGAGCAGGCTTTGGCGATGATCGAGTTCGATGCCCAAGGAAATGTGCTCTGGGCCAATGAAAACTTTGCCGCGGCAATGGGATACCGGAAGGACGAGCTGCCGGGCCTGCATCACAGGGAGTTTTGCACGGCTGAATTTGCAGCCAGCGAGGCCTATCTGAAGCTATGGGAAGAATTGAGGAAAGGCCGCAAATTCCAGGAGAAGATTCTGCGTCTGGCCAAGGACGGGAGGAAGCTGTGGCTGGAAGCGACCTATATGCCGATTATCGGAGCCGACGGCGGCGTGAAGGCCGTCTTGAAGGTGGCGACCGATATTACGGAACGCGAAGCCGCAGCCGCGGGCGTGAGGGAGAAGCTGACGGGAATGGCGGAGGAGCTGCGGGAGCGGACAGAAGTCGGCATCGGGCGCAATGAGCGCATTGCGGCGACGTTCGAGGAACTGGTCGAAGACAGCGAGTCGAAGCTCGGCTTTCTTCTGGATCTGGAGCAGCAGGCCGAAGCGGTCGGCGGCATCGTCCAGATCATCGGAGAGATTTCGTCCCAGACGCATCTGCTCGGCCTGAACGCGGCGATCGAAGCCGCGCATGCCGGGGAGCATGGACGGGGGTTCAATGTCGTGGCGACGGAAGTGAGAAAGCTCGCCCAGAGAGTGCAGACCTCCGCCAAGGAGATCGAGGAGACGGTCGAGGCCATATCCGGAAAGATCGGCCGGCTCAGCCAAGACACCCGCAGGTCGCAGTCCGCGATGCGGGACAGCCGAGCCCGGATCCGGGAGGCTGTAGCGGAGTTCCATTCGATCGGAGATGCTGCGGAGCAGCTGGAAGTCGAAGCCCAGGCTTTGAACCGGCTCCTCTGAGCGGCTGTCTGGATCTGCAGAAATAAATGCCGCGACAAAAAGGCGCCTAGGCGCCTTTTTGTCGTTTGGCAGACCGACAGGCTTTCGACCGCCGCCGGCTCGGCCGGCACCGTTCCAACTGCCGGCAGTTGAGCGCATGAAGCCTGCACGCCGCTTCGGAAGAGCGGAGAAGAAGGAAATCAGGCGGTAGCTTCCTGCTGTCTGGGCTCGAACGTGCGGCAGCCCGCTTCCTCGGCCTTGCGGTCCGTCCGCTCGCCGGACAGCGCCACTGTGATCGCTGCCGCCGCGCAGACGTTGTTGAGAGACCAGTTCTTGCAGCTGCTGACCTCGCATGTTACTTCGCATGCCATTGCATTCACCTCCGTCTCGATGCTGCTGGATACCTGTCCCTAATAGGGTATGCGGGCCGCTGAACCGGCATGACTCGCATGAATGCGGAGCGGACTTTGATTCTCTTGCAACCTTCCCGTGTATATACCGTCTGAAAGGGTAAGCAGGGTGCGCACCTGAAGCAAAAGCGGAATGATCAGGGAGGAACAACATGATGAACAAGACTTGGAAACGAACCGCAGGCTCTCTTTTGGCTTTGACGATGGCTCTCTCCGGAGGCGGCGCTGTATTTGCCCTCGAAGGCCAGCCGGCACCCGCAGCAGGCGAAGCGGCCATAACCGCCGTTCCCGGAAATGCGGCAGCGATCAAGAAGATGTACAACGAATATATCAGGCTGGCATCCAGCTCCAAAACGCTGGGCCAGGCCGTTGCCTATTTGAACAAGCATATTGGCGAAGCCGACAAATGGACGGCCTCCATGATGGTGCTGCGTCTGGAGAATGCGCAGACTGCCGGGCTGGAATCGCTGCAGGACCGCATCGCCGCGAGCTCCGTGCAGAAGTCGATCGACGCGGCTTGGCGCAAGGGAAGCAGCGGCTCGATCGATTCGCTGATCAAAAACGCGGCCGACGAGAAGACGAAGAAGCTGCTCGGCGAAGCCCGCAGCCAAGGCTACCGCATCTCCACGGCGGAAGGAATGTACTTCCCCGAAATCGATTATGTGTCCTATGAAGCCTACAAATCCCATGTCGGGGCCGATATCGCCGCATATATCGCGATGATGTCCCTCGAGACGTCGAAGCCGACGCTTAGAGATGCGGCGATCATTATCGGCTGGGGAGAGCTGCTGCAGCGCAACCTGGCCCAGGAGAAATTCCTGCGCAGCTATCCGTCCTCGAACCGCAAGGCCAAGGTGGAATCCATGTACCGCCTGACCAAGTGGAACGTCTTTTATGGCAGCAACAACACGCCTTTGTTTGATTACGAGAGCAAAGTCATCGATGCCAAGGCGGTTGAAGCCTACAAGAAAGCCGTGGCGGACGGAGATGTCTCCAAGAGCCCGCTGCTGCTCAAGCTGTCCAACTTCCTCAAAGTCTCCGACCGCAATGGCGGCAAGCTGACCGATGAGCTGAGTCTCTGGAGAAGCAAGCAAATTCCGATGCAGTACAACTGAGTGCTCGACAGCCGGCCGGATTTTCCGGGCCGGCTTTTTTATGGCCGGCGGCTCCTCCGCCCCGTGTCCAGGCTCGCGGCGAGCGATGTCGCCGCCCCGTGCAGCCGTGAAGTCCTCTTGCGCCGATGATTCCGGTATGGGCTTGCCATCGTTCGGGAACGCTCTTTGAACAGCGAGACAGGGAAGGCGTTTCTAAATCCGGGAAACCGTTGAAGGAAGAACATGAGGCTTACTATGCGGGAAAGGGATGAGGACATGGAATCATTCGCAGAGAAGGACAAGTCGGTGCGCGAGGAAGTCGAGAGCGAGGAGGCCGAAGTCGGCAAGGGAGGCGCCGAAGTGCCGAGCGAGAAGGTCGAGCAGCAGGACGATCCCGAGCCGGAAGGCGGCAAGGCAAGCGGCCAATCCGGGCTGAACGCCTAAAACAAATGCAAAAGGGTATCCGGCCGGCTGCGGCTGGATACCCTTTTTTTATCTCCTACCCTTTCAGGCTGCTCCGGCCTGGCTGCCGGCTAACTTCCTCTGCGCTCTGGCGGAGGCGGGCGGCCAGACGCGAGCGTTCCTTGCGGAGCTTCCAGGCCGCTTCCCACAGCCGGGCGCGAATCTCGTCGTTCTCCGCTTCCTTCAGGCGGCCGTACAGGCCTTCCAGCCTGCGGTTGATTTCCTCGAATTCGCTCCAGAGCTTCGAACGGGCCTCATCCCGGAGCAGCTGCTCCTGGAAGCTTTCTTTGTCCTGCAGCTGCTGCAGCAGCTCGCGCCGCCATGGATCGTCGCCGATCCGCACCGCGTAATTGTACAGATCCAGCTGGTCATCCATCCACTGAGCATACTTTTGCGCATTCGTCATCGGCTTCTCTCCTGTTCTCCAAACCCATTTATACCGACTATTATACTCGGTTATAAAGAGAGCGCAACCCTTCCCTCCGAAAGGCAAGATTGGAGGAGCGTCATGCCGGCCGCAGCCCGAAAGGAGATTCGGCTTCGGGACAGGGGGCTTCATGAAGACGGAGCGGAGATGACGCGGTTCCTTCCTTGCTCTTTGGCTGCATAAAGAGCTTGGTCGGCGGAGCGGAACAACGCCCGGTAGCCATCCTGCACGGGCAGCGCCGCCCTGCCGAAGCCGGCGACGCCGAAGCTTGCCCGGATGCCGAGCGGACGTCCGTCCGGGTCGAGGGCAGGAGTGCTCTCCAGCGCCATGCGGATGGATTCAGCCAGCTTTTCGGCCGTGAAGCTGTCGATGCCGGGCAGCAGCAGCACGAATTCTTCGCCGCCGTAGCGCGCGAACAGGACGTCTGGGCCGAGCAGAGAGCTGCATACGGAGACGGCGTGCAGCAAGGCGGAATCGCCGGCTTCATGGCCGAGCGTGTCGTTGATGCCTTTGAAGTGGTCGATGTCGAACAGAATCATCGAGACGGGAAGTCCGTCGCCGAAGCAGCGGCCAAGCGCTTCCTCCGCTTCGCGCATGAAGGCGCCGCGGTTGAGAATTCCCGTCAGCGGGTCGCGGGAGGCCAGCCGCTTGAGCTCCTCCTGCAGGCTTCGCCTCTCCGTAATGTCGCTCAGCACAAGCAGGCAGCCGCCGGCTTGTCCCCCGCCTCTCGAGATGGGAGCGGCGTAGACCTCGCACCAGCGAGGCTCTTCGCCCGGCAGCGGAGGGCTAGCGAACGAATAAGGCTTGCCCGGCTGCTCCCAGGCGCTGCGGAAGGCGGCGGCGGCTCCGTCCGGAAGCTCGAGGCTGCCCAGGCTCTGCCCCAGGGCGGAGCGCGCCAGCGCGGGCAGCAGAACGCGGGCGGAACGGTTGCTGTCGAGCAGGCGCCAGGAAGCGTCCAGCACGAGCACGCCTTCTCCCATGCTCTCCATGACGTTTTCCCGCGCGACGGGAAGCAGGGCCATTTTGTCCGTGGACAGGAAGGCATAGACGAACAGAAGGCTCGTGAAGCAGAGCACGACCGGCACGGGATCGACTCCGTTCGGACTGAAGCCCAGCAAGTAGAGGAGCGAGGCTGTAATCGGAAGCAGGATTCCCGCGAACAAAGCGATCAGCTGGCGGCGGTAAGCTTTGTTCCCGGGACGGAGCAGCGCCTGGAACATGAGGCAGAGAGCCGCGAAAAGGGTGCCGAAGGTGTAGCAGCCATGGACCACGTACCATTCGCCCATCGTGAAATCCATCGTCGGCGTGGACGGACCCCTATGGAAGTAGATGTCCTGGTAGAAAAGATGATGATGGCTGTTGGTCAGAACAAGGAGAAAGGTAATGGAGGGGATGACGAACAGAAGCCAGCGTCCCCAAGCGGGAATCAGGTCGGCCTTGCCGAGAAAGTGGAGCGCGAGCAGCAAGGTGAGCACCGCGGAGAAAGGCATCCCGGCATACTGGACGGTCGTCCAGAGCATCATGCCGTCAAGAGTCTCGGACGTCTTCTCCAATGCGGCTCCGAACGTATAGAAGGAATTGGCCAGCGCCATCAGGATGAAGACGAGCTTGCCCGAGAACAAAGCCCTGCTCATCAGGGCATAGAGGGCGACAAAAACGTTCAGGACGCCGGCCAGAGCCGTCAGAACGATATAGGTAGAGGTAAAGGCTGTCACGTCATACATCCCGTTCCAGTGGAATCTAGTTTCCTCAGCGTAGCACAGCCGCAGGCTCGATGGAACAGCGAATGTGACGATAAGCCGCAATATTTATGGAGAAGGAAGGGAAAAAGCCCCGGAAAGGGGCTTTTCATCTCCGCAGGCGCATGGAATTCGCGCTTCCTCTCCGACAGCCGGGAAGGAAAAGGGGCGGAGCGCCAAGGCTAGAGTACGCGTCCCGCCGCTGCCGCGCCGCTGCCGGCTCTCAGCAGATCCAGCAAAGACTCGTTGAACAGGGCCGGCTCATCATAGAGCATCGCATGGCCGCTTTCCTCGAAGCGGATCATGGTGGAGCCGTGGATGCGCGCCTTGGTCTCCTCGGCCAGCTCGAACGGGCAGATCTCGTCCTTGACTCCCTGGAAGATCGATGTCGGCACGCTGATGTTCGAGAGATCATGCCGCAGGTCTTCGTCGCGGAGCGATTCCATCGCCCGGATCGTGCCATGCGCGGTCGCCTCCAGGCAAAGCATCGACATATAGGCCTCGAATGAAGGCGAAGGCTTCTTGAGCGTGAACTTGGCGCCGAAGTCGCTGATCATCGCCGGGCGGTCCCGGTAAGTGTCGTCGATCATCTCGTCGACCTTCTCCGGCGGCGTCCCATAAGGGAAACTCTCGGATTGCGTGAAGCGCGGCGCGGCGGCGCCAGCCAGAACGAGGCGCTCTACGCCGTGCTGCCGGTGGCGGCTCATGTACCGTACGGCAATAGCTCCGCCCATGGAGAATCCAAGCAGGGTGAAGGACGAGAGGCCGAGCTTGTCCACGACGGCCTTCACGTCGTCCGCCATGCGGTCATAATCATAGCTTTCCCATGGAGAGTCGGATTTGCCGAAGCCGCGGAAGTCGATGCCGATGTAGCGGTATCCGTTTTTCGGCAGAAGCACGGATTGGGTTTCGAACATGCGCTGGCTGGCCGGCCAGCCGTGCAGGAACACGACCGGATGTCCTTGGCCGAGATCCTCGACGTACAGGCGGACGTTCGGCTCAACTTCGATATAGGTTCCCATGGATAAAACCTCCTTGAACTCTTTTTGTTTCCGTTGGGTTGTTTTCGCAGGTTCTGGAAGGAAAAGAAGAAAGCAAGCATGTCCCCTCTTACCCGGCACGGCGCATGGCGACGCGCCGGTTTCGGTTCCCGGCGGGAGGTCGAGCCCGCCTGAACGGCGGAGGCAAGTCCGGAGCGGGCGTCGATTCGGGACGGGCCGGCGGGATCGTGCAAAGTGCCGGTCCATGCTACAATGGAGGAACGAGTGTTCGCAGAAGGAGACGGAAAGGGGACGGCGCGGATGGAACGGCTTGGAGCGGAGGAAAGCGGAACGGAGCAAGCCCGCCGAACGGATGGGAGCGGACCGAAGCAGGCTGCGGCAGCGCCGGCAGGATCGGAAGCTGCAGATGCGGCAGAAGCGCCGGAAGCGCCGGTGAAACCGGAAGCGGTTGTAGCGGCGGAAGAGATGGACAAGCCGGAAGCTTTGGGGAGACTTGAAGCAGCCGAAGCGCCGGAAGCGATGAGCACGCCGGCAGCGACGGATATATCGGAAGCGCCGGAAGCGTTGAGACAACCGGAAGCTGCAGAAACCGCGCCGGCGGTTCGAATCGCGGTAAGGGCGCTGGCCGAATATGCATGCCGCAGCGGCAGCATCGAGACTGGCTTCCGCAGCCTGACCTCCTTGACGGAAGGGACGCGGATCCACAAAGCGGTGCAGGCCGAATATGGAGAAGGCAGCGAGCGCGAGGTGTTTCTTCGCATGGAGCTGGCCCTGGGCGGCGTGGAATGGACCGTGGAGGGGCGCTGCGACGGCTTGCTCGCCGCAGAAGGCGGTCCCGTCATCGACGAGATCAAGTCTACTTCCGGGAGGCTGGAGGATCTGGGAGGGGAAGGCCACCGGGTCCACTGGATGCAAGCCCGGGGCTACGCTTATATCTATGCCATGCAGCAAGGCCTGGAACGGATGGATGTTCAGCTCACCTATGTGCAGGCCGACTCGGGAGCGGTATTCCGGATCCGGCGGAGCTTCGGGCTGAACGAGCTGCGGGAGGGAATGTTCTGGATGCTGGAGCAGTACGCTCCCTTCGCCCGGATGCTGCGCCGGCATCGTCTGGAGCGGAATGCCAGCCTGGAGCGGCTGGAGTTCCCGTTCCAGGGCTTCCGTCCCGGCCAGCGCAAGCTGTCCGCCGCCGTCTACAAGACGCTGGAGGATAAGGGAGGGCTTTTCGCCAAAGCCCCTACCGGCATCGGCAAGACGATGTCGGTGCTCTGGCCCGCTGTGCGCGCCCTCGGAACGGGCGCGGCTTCACGGCTGTTCTATTTGACGGCGCGCACGACGACGCGGACTGCCGCCGAGGATGCGGTCCGCCGCATGGAAGAGCAGGGGTTGAAGCTCCATGCCGTCACGCTGACGGCAAAGGAGAAGATCTGCCTGCAGGACACCGTCAGCTGCCGCAAGGAGGACTGCCCGTTCGCGGACGGATACTACGACCGGATCAACGGCGCGGTGCTGGATCTGATGGAGCATGAGACGCTGATGACGCGCGAGGTCATCGAGCGGTACGCGCTCAAGCACCGGGTGTGCCCGTTCGAATTTTCCCTTGAGGCGGCCTATGCCTCCGATGCCGTCATCTGCGACTACAACTACATCTATGATCCCAAGGTTTCGCTGAAGCGGTTTTTGGCCGAGCAGGCCAAGGGGACCGCGCTGCTCGTCGACGAGGCCCATAATCTGCCCGACCGCGCCCGCTCCATGTACAGCGCGGAGCTGGACAAGGCGCCTTTCCTGGCGCTGCAGCGCGCCTACAAGGGTTTGTCCGCCGGGCTGTCCGCCGCTGCCAAGGGCGTCAACGCGGCGTTCATCGCTCTGCGCAAGGAAGCGGAGGCTGGAGCTGCAGCGGGAGAGGGCGGGCTGCGTCCGGCAGGTCCCGGCGCGTATGTGTCGGAAGCTCCTCCGCAGCAGCTGCTGGAGTCGGTCCATGCGTTCATCGCGCAGGCGGAGCCGCATCTGGCGGCAGGCGGGGATGAGGGCGGAGCGGAGACCGCGGCGCTGCTGCTTGAAGCCTACTGGGCAGCCAAGGCGTTCGCAGCTGCCGGGGAGTGGATGGACGAGCGGTTCGTTGCGATGGCCGAGCTGGCAAGGGGCGGCGTGAAGGCGAGAATCATGTGCCTCGATCCATCCCGTCTGCTGCAGCAGACGGGCAAGGCCTACGGAGGACGCGTGTTCTTCTCCGCGACTCTGTCGCCGCTGCCCTTCTATATGGATCAGCTAGGCGCCATGGAGGAGGATCGCTCCTTGACGCTGCCGTCCCCGTTCGGACGGGAGCAGCTTGAGGTCCGCCTCGTGCCGCTGTCCACGCGTTATGCCGACCGCGGCGCCACGCTTAAGCCGCTGGCCCGCCTGCTGCTTGAAGCGGTGCGGGAGAAGGGCGGCAACTGGCTCGCCTTCTTTCCCTCCTATGCTTATATGAACGCCTTATACGAACAGCTTCTGCTGGAATTGAATCCCGGCAGCGCCGCCGCGCTGCCGGATGGTGCGGAAGCGGGTGAAGCTGGCGCCGATTCCGTGAAGGCTTCCGGAACCAACCCGGCGGAAGGTTCGGGCGAGCAAGAGGAAGCGAGTGGGGGCAAGAATCCGAGCGGGCAAGAGGAAGCAAGCGGGGACAAAGGGTCGGTCCTGCATGCGGAAGGCGAGGCTGCCGATGCCCGAGAGCCTGCGGAAGAAGCGCTGTTCCCTGCGCGGGCGGGAAGCGGGGGCAAGGAGCGCGGTTTGCGGCTGCGCCTTCAGAGGCCCGACATGGACGAGGAGGCGAGGGACCGCTTTCTCGCCGCTTACCAGCCTCCGGAGCCCGGGGGCGATGCCCTGCTCGGCATGGCCGTCATGGGCGGCATCTTCTCCGAGGGCGTGGATCTCGCCGGCGAACGGCTGGAAGGAGTCGCGGTCATCGGCGTCGGGCTTCCCCAGCTCGGTCCCGAACGCGACCTGCTTGCCGCTTACGAGAAGAAGCAAGGAAGGAGCGGCTTCGATTACGCTTATGTCTATCCCGGCATCAGCAAGGTTCTGCAGGCCGGCGGGCGCCTCATCCGCTCCGAGAGCGACACCGGCGTCCTGCTGCTCGTGGACGACCGCTATATGCAGCCCCGCTATCAGCGGCTGCTGCCGGAAGAATGGCGAAGGGAAGGGGACGCGTAAGGCACGACGGGCGAGCGGGCCGAATCGAGGCGTTTCTATCCCTCCTCTCGGAGAAAGCCGTCTTTTCCGGCAGACCGGTCCGTTCATCCCGTTGCCGTGGCCTTGTGCCCGGGGCTTTCGCTGGCCAAGAAAGCGCGCATTTGCTGATGAAAAGAGGGCAGAGCCCGCGGCAGAGAGGGTACTCTGCTTGCGGGTTCTTACTTTTTGTGGAAGTATGGAGGGTAGAATTGCTTGCCGCTCTTTGTGAACTCACTTGCTTGTTCGGCCTCGCTTCCGGGAGCTCGGATCCATTCTCGCGCTTGAGAGCATGAGCATGATCAGCGTCCGGAAATCATTCAGCTGCGCCTCGAGTTGCTCCCGCTCATTCTGCGGCTGCCCCGTTGTCATATCCCCGATTCCGTCCTTCCGTTCTCAATCGCATCTCCGGCTCATATCCTGCAAGTACAAGCTTTAAAAACTTATCTTCATGCCCGCCTGCGGACAAGCAGGAAAATCCGGATGGAAAGAGAAATAGTCCTGATTGATAATTATACCGTTGGGTTAATTAATGGGTATGGTTAAGCTTTCCTTTATGTCTATTTTCAGGGCCAGATCGGATAATGGGAGCGGTGATGGGATGGTTGTGGGAAAAAGGGCTGTCATAATCGGCGCCGGACCGGGCGGGCTGGCGGCAGCGATGCTGCTGGCCTCCCAAGGTGTGGACGTGACTGTCGTGGAGAAGCAGCCCTATGTAGGAGGGAGAACCTCGGGCCTGCGTCTGGGAGCGTACAGCTTCGACCGCGGTCCGACGTTCCTCATGATGCTTCCCGTCATGGAGGAGCTGTTCCAGCGCAGCGGGCGCAGGCTGCAGGATTATGTGGAGCTGAAGCGGGTCGATCCTCTGTATACGTTGAAATTCGGAGAGAAGGAATTCTCTCCCGGAGGCAGCCACGAGGAGACGGCGGCCCATGTCGAGGAGCTGTTCCCGGGCAATGGGGCGAACTACCTCCGGTTCATGGAGCGCGAGCGCAAAAAGCTTGCCGGTCTCATGCCGCTGCTGCGGCAGCCGTTCTCGCGGCGGTCCGACTATCTGTCGGGACGGATGCTGCGCGCGCTCCCGAAGATGGATGTCCTGGACACCGTCCACAGCCGATTGTCCAAGTATTTTACGGATGAGCGGCTGCGCTGGGCGTTCTCTTTCCAGTCCAAATACCTCGGCATGTCGCCTTGGGAATGTCCCGGAGCCTTCACGATGCTGAGCTTCCTGGAGCATGAATACGGACTCTATCATCCGGTCGGAGGCTTGAACCGCATCTGCGAGGCGATGGCGGAGGTGACGCGGGAGCATGGAGGCGTCATCCGAACCGGGATCGGGGCCGAACGGGTGCTGCTGAGCGCTGGCCGCGCAGCCGGAGTCCGCCTGGAGGACGGTACGGTCGTCGAAGCGGACGACGTCGTCATCGGCGCCGATTACGGACATGCCGTCAGCACGCTGTTCGAGCCCGGGGAGCTTCGCCGCCATGCGCCGGCCCGGCTGGAGAAGAAGAAGCTGAGCCTCTCCACATTCATGCTGTATCTGGGCATCGGGGCTCCGCTGCAGCTTCCCCACCACAAGATCGTGTTCGCCGAAGATTACCGCCTCAATGTGGATGACATGACCAAGCGGCTGCGGCTGTCGGAGAACCCGTCCGTCTATATCCATAATCCGTCGCGGCTGGATCCAACCTTGGCCCCGGAAGGGAAATCGGCCGTGTATCTGCTGATGCCGGTGCCTAATAACCGGTCGGGAATCGACTGGGAGCGGGAAGCCCCCGGCATCCGCAGAAGGATGCTGGACGTTCTCGCCCGGGAGAGCGGCCTTGCGGAGGTCGACAGCCTGATCGAGGAGGAGCGGATGCATACGCCTGCGGACTGGGAGCGGGAATCGTTCGTCTACCGGGGAGCGACCTTCAATCTCGCCCACAGCCTGGATCAGATGATGTATATGCGGCCGCATAACAAGTTCCAGGATGCGGAGCATTGCTTCCTCGTCGGCGGAGGCACCCATCCCGGCAGCGGGCTGCCGACGATCATGCAGTCGGCGATGATCAGCTCGGAGCTTCTGCTGAGGCAATATGAACGGCAGGCGCGGACGGATGCCCATGCGCCGCTGCAGGCGAGGAGGGCGGGACGATGAGGATCGCCGTCATCGGTGCCGGAGTCGGCGGGCTGGTCTCGGCGCTGCTGCTGCGCCGGCAGGGACATGACATCGACGTCTACGAGAAGGAGGCGGCGCCGGGAGGACGGCTGGCCTACGAATCGGACGAGTCGGGCATGTACCGGATCGACCGGGGGCCGACGATCGTCCTGCTGCCGGAGCTGCTGAGGGAGATTCTCTCCGAAGCCGGAGTGCCGGACGATGCCGTGCAGCTGCTTCGCTGCGATCCGCTGTACGACTTCTACTACCCGGACGGAACGCGCTGGACCAAGTGGCAGGATCGAAGCCTGCAAGAGGCCAATCTGGAGAGAGCGTATTCCGGCGGCGGGGCTGACTTCCGGCGGTACATGGAGGATATGGAGGAGCTGTTCGAATACGGCTTCGACGCATTTCTATCCCGTTCGTTCCCCGGCATCCGTTCCTTCCTGACGCCTGCCAACCTGAAATTCCTGCTTCGCTCGAGAGCCTACCGGGCTATCGATCCTTGGGCGGGCTCCTACTTCCGCAGCCGCCGGATCCGCGAGGCGTACTCTCTGCAGTCGCTGTACATAGGAGGATCGCCGCAGGAGGCCCCGGCTCTGTACGGCTTGATTCCCTACAGCGAGCACAAGCACGGCATCTGGTATTTGAAAGGCGGGTACGCCGGATTGGCGCCTGTGCTTGAGCAGGCCTGCGCCGACCAGGGCATTCTCATCCGCTGCTCGGCTCCGGTGGACAAGGTTGTCGTATCGGGCGGACGCTGCACGGGCATCCGGACCGGCGGGGAGGAGCTCGCCTACGATGCGGTCGTGTTCAATGGAGACTATCCGGCGCTGGCCGGGCTGCTGGAAGGATGGCGCGGCAAGCCGCGCCGCTTCCGCCCATCCTCCGGCTGCCTGCTCATCTATGCCGGGACGGCAAGGCGATGGGACCATGCCGGCGTTCATCAGTTCTTCCTGGGCGAGCGCCACGGAGACCATATGAAGGATGTGTTCCGGCGCGGACGCTTGTCCGAGGAGCCCTCCTTCTACATGTTCAACCCTGCCGCCATCGACCCGGATGCCGCTCCCGATGGGCATAGCGCGCTGTACTTCCTCGTCCCCGTGCCGGCCGACGAGGCTCTGGATTGGGACGGTGCGGGCGAGGCGCTGGCGGGACGCGTGCTGGAGCGGGCCGAGAGGCTGCTGCTCCCCGGCTTGCGGGAAAGCATCCGCTGGCGCCGCATCCGGACGCCGCGCGATGCCGCCCGCGACGGCCTTTACCGGGGAGGCAGCTTCGGCATCGCTCCGGTGCTGACTCAGTCCGGCAGCTTCCGTCCTCAGGTCAAGCCGCTTCCGGTGGAGGGGCTGTATGCGGTCGGAGCTTCGGTCCATCCCGGCGGGGGCATTCCGATCGTCATGCAAGGCGCGCGCCTGCTCGCCCAACAAATCGCAAAGGAGCTGGAACCATGTTGAATCCGCGGCTGGCCGCCTCATGCGAGGAGGTCATGAAAAGAAGCTCAGCCAGCTTTTACGAAGCCTTCCGCCTGCTGTCCTCGCCCCGTCGCGAGGCTGTTTTCGTCATCTATGCCTTCTGCCGGATGATCGACGATTCCGTAGACGAGCCGGACAAGGCCGATTACAGTCTGGACGAGCTGGAGGCGCTGTTCGGCAATCTCGACGAAGCGGAAGGCCACTTCATCTGGCCCTCCCTGCGCTGGCTGATGGCCAGCTTCCCGCTCGCGAAGGAGCCGTTCCTGACCCAGATGAGCGGACAGCGGCTGGACCGTGTCCAGACCCATTACAACTCGCTGGATCAGCTGGAGGATTACTGCTACCGAGTCGCCGGCTCCGTCGGCGAGATGCTGCTTCCCGTCCTGCACGAAAGCCCGGACAGGGACATCGTCGAGGCGGGGATCTGGCTCGGCAAAGGCATGCAGATCGTCAACATCATCCGGGACGTCGGAGAAGACCGCGGTCTTGGAAGGCGGTACATCCCGCTTGAGCTGATGAGGCGCTGCGGGTATTCGGAGGAAATGTTCGAGGCCGGAGAGGTGGACGCGGCGTTCCGCCGGCTGCTCGGCGAGCTTGCCGGGACGGCCCGGGAGTGGTTCGGGCGCGGCCTCGCCCATCTGTCCTCGTATCCCCAGGAAAGCGCGTTCGCTATCCGCCTCGCCGCGCATTACTATTTTGCCATTCTGCACGCGGTGGAAGAGAACGGATACGATGTGTACGGCAAGCGGGCGTATGTGAGCGACGAGGCCAAAAAGACGATTTTCCGGGCGGTGATGGCCGATATGGCCGAGGCGGAGCGGGAAGCCGCCGATCCGGGAGAAGGGTTTACGGCGGAGGAGGAAGCCGGAATGCAGCCCTCGTCTCCGGAGAGGCTGGCTCAATGAGCCGCCCCGCGCAGGAGGAGACATTTCCCGTCCATCCTTCCAGAAGCACGGAACGGGAGGGGCACATGGACAGCGGCCTTCAGAATCTCCAGGAACGGCCTGGCAGCCAGAAACGGCAAGAAAGGCAGAAACGGCAAGCGAGAGAAGAGGGGCAAGGGCGGGCATCGGGAAAAGGGCAGCGGGCCGCTCTTCGGCGGCTTGCATCCGCATATCCCGTTACCGCTCTGTTCGCCGTCTGGTACTCCGTCGGCTTCCTGCTGATGGTGTTCTCCGAGGTGCCGAAGCCGCTTGAGTTCTCCAATGGAGTGTTTCTGGTCCTCTACGCGCTCTGTCTGTGCGAGCTGGCCGCGAACGGAATAGGCGCAGTTCCGAAGCATCGGGATGAAGCTCTCTCCCGGCCGGTCGGCTGGAGCCGTCTCGCTCTGTCCGCCGCCGGCATTGCGGCAGGCACCTTCGCGGTGGAGTATGCAGGCGTGCATACCGGATTCCCCTTCGGCTCCTACCGCTACGAAAATACGCTGGGATCGCTGCTCGGCGGCGTTCCGTGGACGATGGGGCTGGCATGGGTCGGAGTCATTCTGAACGGCGCCCTCCTGTCGGGCTCGCGGGGCAGGCTTGTCCGCGCCCTGGAGACGGGCGCATGGGTCGTGCTGCTCGATCTGGTGCTGGATCCTGTCGCGGAGGCGCGGGGGTTCTGGCACTGGCAGGACGGCGGAGCCTACTACGGCATCCCGGCCGCCAATTTTGCCGGCTGGTTCGTCGTCGGGGCGCTCCTGTCCCTGCTGCTGCCTTCCGGCAATGTGCTTGCTTCAGCCCGTTTTGCCGCGCTGCGGGTCATGCAGGGAATGCTGCTGCTGTTCGGGCTGCTCGCGGCCAAGGCAGGCATGATGCCTGTATTTCTGCTGTCGCTGTTGGTCATGGCGGCCGCCGAAGGGAGGGTCCGCTTTGATTCAGGCCGATAAGAAGACATGGTTCCGGCGGCTGTTTTTCCGCTATCAGCAGCACTACCTGTTCCCGAGATATCTGCACGGCCTGTATGTATCGGGAGACATGGAAGGAGACCGGGAAGGAACAGGCGCCGGTGTTCCCGTGCTCTATGTTTGCAACCATGTGTCCTGGTGGGACGGGCTTGTGCTGTTCCAGCTGACGGAGCAGCTGTCCCGGCTGGACCATTACATCATGATGGATGAGCAAGGCCTCAGGAACTATCCTTTCTTCCGGAAGATCGGGGCGTTCTCGGTCAACCGCGGCCGGCCGCGGGACATGCTGGAATCGATGAGCTATGCGGAAAGCCTTCTGCAGGCGGGAGCGCCGGTTTGGGTCTTTCCGCAGGGAGCCATCATGTCTCCGGATGCGGACATTCGGGCCGCAAGCGGAATCGGCCATCTGATGCGCCGGGCCGGGCGGGCCGAGCTCAGGCCGGTCACGCTGCGCTATTTGCTCGGCGATCACCAGAAGCCCCTTGCGGCTGTCCGCTTCGGCGAGCCCGTGAGGCGGGATTGGAGCCGCATGGACCGCAGCGAGGCCGCGTTCGAGGTCGAAGTCATGCTCCGGGAGCAGGCGGCCGAGCAGCGGAGGATTCTTGCGGAATGCCCGCTGCCCGGGACCGGGAACGGATATGAGGCGGTCTGGGAAGGCGGCAGGAGAACGACAGCGGACCGGTACCGGAAGCTCAAGAAGGGGGTCCGGCCATGGCAGCCATTCTCGCGGCATTGACGGGCGCGCTCGCAGTCCAGCTGCTGTTCGTGCTGTGGAACCGCCGTTACCTTGTGGAGCTTGGCGAGCCAAGCAGGCACAGGGGAGGCCGGAACAAGAAGGAAGCCGAGAGCCGGGTCGGAAGCGCCAGAGCCAGAGCCAGAGCGGACATTCCTCTAGAGGGTTACAAAGTAATGCCGAGTGATATCTCTATTCTCGTGCCGGCCCGCAATGAAGAAAGGAATATCGGAGATTGCCTGCAGTCGCTGCTGGCGCTGCGCGGGCGGCCGCATGAAATTCTGGTGCTTGACGACCATTCCGAGGATGGGACGGCGAGCATCGTGAGCAGGATTGCCGGCGATCCGGAGTCAGGGGTGAAGCTGCTGCAGGGCGGACCGCTGCCTGAAGGCTGGATGGGCAAGTCCCATGCCTGTTCCCAGCTGGCGGAGGCCGCTTCAGGCCGATGGCTGCTGTTCGTGGACGCCGATGTCCGGCTTGGTCCGGACGCGCTGGAGGCAGCCGCGGCGGAAGCCTCGCTTCAGCGGAGCGGACTCGTCAGCGGATTTCCCCGGCAGGAAACCGGAGGCTGGATGGAGCGGCTCGTCGTATCCATGATGATGTTCACGATATTGAGCCATCTGCCGCTGCGGCTCGTCTCCCGCTCGGACGATCCGCGCTTCGCCGCGGCCAACGGCGCCTTCATTTTCGTCGAAGCCCGGAGCTACGAGAGAATGGGCGGGCACGGGGCGGTCCGCGAGTCTCTATTGGACGATATGGATTTGATCCGCCAGGCGAAGCTCCGGGGCGAGCCGGTACGGCTCGCCCGGATCGACCGGGTAGCGTCCATGCGCATGTACCGCAGCCCGGGCGAAGTATGGAGCGGCTACCGCAAAAACCTGTTCCCCGGCCTCGGGAGAAGCCTTCCCTTGATGGGATTCGTATTCATCGTCTATGCCTTGCTCTATCTGGCGCCTCCTGCCGCTCTGCTGGGCGGACTGGCGGCATGGGCCGTCTCCGGGGCGGCTCCTCTCTGGCTGGGCTGGGCCGCGTCCGCGGCGGCGCTGGGCATGGCGGTGAAGACGGCGGCGGATCTATCCAGCGGACTTCCGGCCTGGTACGGCATGTTCGTGCCCGCCAGCATCTTGCTGACGATTTTCATCGGCCTGGATTCGGCGAGGGTCCATTATGCCGGAAGCGGCTACGAATGGAAAGGCAGGCGGTACGCATGAGCGGAAGCCGAAAAGCCGTTGTCGTGGGCGCCGGCCTGGGAGGGCTCAGCTGCGCAATCCATCTGGCCCTGCAGGGATGGAACGTGACAGTCGTCGAAAAGGAGCCCCGCCCCGGCGGCAAGCTGCAGCGCGTGGAGGAAGCCGGCTACCGGTTCGACAACGGCCCGAGCACGATGACGATGCAGCCGGTCTTCGACTCGGTGTTCGAGGCGGCCGGACGGCGCAGAGAGGATTATGTCGAGTTCTATCCGCTCGATCCCGTCGCGCGCAATGCCTTCCACGATGGGACGGTGGTGGATGTCACCGGCGACATCGGTCACATGGAGGAGCAGATTGCCCGCTACAGTCCGGAGGACGCGCTGAAATACCGGCCGTTCATGAAGGAAAGCGCCCGCTTGTATGAGCTGGCTTCCAAAGAGTTTCTCAGCCGCCTCGTGCTGGATTGGCGGGACAAGCTGCAGCCTTCGCTGCTCGCCGGCTTTGGGCGGATTCGTCCGTTCACCCCGATGAGCCGGACGATCCGGACCTATTTCCGCCATCCTCATACATTGGCGATGTTCGGTCGTTATGCCACCTATGTCGGCGCATCCCCGCAGCGCGCTCCGTCCATCTTCAATATGATGGCTCATGTCGAAGCCGGCCAAGGGGTGTTCGGAGTCAAGGGAGGCACGTACTCCATTGTAGAGGCTTTCGCGAAGCTGGCCGGAGAACTGGGGGTCGTCATCGCGGCCGGCGACGCGGCCAAGGAGATTCTTATTGCCGGAGGGAAAGCGGCGGGCGTAGAAACCGAAGGCGGCAACTTGTGGGAGGCCGACGCCGTCGTGGTCAACGCCGATGCGCTGGCGGCCGTGCCCCGCCTGATTCCGGACCATCCGGGAGCTTCACGGATGACCTCCAGGCTGCATAAGCTGGAGCCTTCCGTCAGCGGCTTCGTTCTGCTGGCCGGGGCGGAGAGCGACTACCCTCAGCTCCTGCATCACAATGTCTTCTTCCCCGAGCGGTACCATCTTGAATTCGACGACCTGTTCCGCAAAGGAATTCTGCCGGAGAAGCCGGCCGTCTACGTCTGCCGTTCCGGCGGAGGGGCGGTTAGGGCGGGTGCGGGCGAAATCCCGAGGTCCAGCCTGTTCGTGCTGGTCAACGCTCCCGCGCAGCGCGACGGCTATTCCGTGGAGAACAGGAAGGAAGAATATGCCGCACGCATCCTGGGCTTGCTGGAGGACCGCGGCCTGCGCGGCATCGGAGCGGCTGTCCGGCGGGAAGGAGGCTTGCTTCGGATTCAGACGCCGGATGATCTGGAGCGCCGGACCGGAGCCTGGAGGGGGAGCATCTATGGCATGTCTTCCAACGGCTTCCGCCAGTCCTTCTTCCGCTACCCGAGCAAGGATTCCCGCCTTGGCGGATTGTGGTATGTCGGAGGCTCCACCCATCCGGGCGGAGGCACCCCGATCGTGACGATCGGCGGGCGGCTGGTGGCGGAGCGCATCGCCAAAGAAGGAGTAAGAACGGGATGGGCATGATGCGGGTCTCGAGACAGACACATCGGGATGGGCAAGAACATGATGATGATTCCAGCACCGCAGCAAGCATGCGGCAGGACCCGGGGGAGCGCGCTTCCGCCGGTTCCTTTGCATGCATGCCGGAGCCCGCGGCAAGCCGGCTGCCGATCTGAAACCTGGAACGGCATGAGCCGTACTACCTGTCAATCCATGATCTGACGGCAGCCACACCGCCAGCTGTTCCCGGTGCAGCCGAGAGATCCTGGGAATACAGATGCAGGAGCGTGGCAGGGATGTCTTTTTTCAAGAATATGATGGCTTCAATCGGGATCGGGTCGGCCAAGGTCGATACGGTTCTGGAAGTATCCTACAGCGGCATTCGTCCAGGGGATGAGATCAACGGACGGGTCATCGTGACGGGAGGGGCGGTACCCCAGCAGATCAACGGCATCGAGCTGCTGCTCATGACCTCCTTCATCAAGGAAGTGAATGACCAGAAGGTCCGGGAAAACGCAGCGATCGCCAGGCTGCCCCTGCGCACGGCATTCGAGGTCAAAGCCGGGGGCAAGGAAGAGATTCCGTTCCGCTGGCAGCTGCCGGTGACGGCGCCGATCACCGCCGGCGGCACGCAGATCTGGCTGAAGACCGCGCTGGATATCGCGAGCTCTCTCGACGCATCGGACGAGGATTACATCAAGGTGCTCCCCCATCCTTTGGTGGGCGAGGTGCTGGAAGCGTTGTCCTCGCTCGGATTCCACACCCGCGAGGTCGAATGCAAATATGCCCCCCACAGTCGGTATGGGACGACTCTGCTGCAGGAATTCGAGCTGGTTCCGGGCAGAGCGTCGGGCTTCGGCAAACTCGACGAGCTGGAGATCGTCTTCATCCCTTCGGCTGCGTACGTGGATGTGCTGATGGAGGTCGACCGCCGTTCGGGCGGCTTTGCCGAGTGGCTCGGTACGGATGAATCCCGTATTTCCTTCCGTCTATACGAGGCGGATATCCAGCGCGGCAGGACTGCCCTGGCCGAGAATCTGTCCTCCCGCATCCGCAGCTGCATGTAAGAGCTGTCCGGACGGCATCCTTCGTCTGCTGAGGCTGTCTCCCTGAATATTCATCCGGATTTCCTTTGGCAAGCAATCAACCGGTCGAGGGAGAGCGGAATAGCAATAAATATAGCATGGAATAAGAAGAGAAGGCCGTCCTCCGCATGCTGGAGGGACGGCCTTCTTTTCTGCGGACAATCAGGATCAGACCGAAGCCGGCAGCGAGGTCTTCTCCAGGAACAGGCGATGCAGCTCGCGGACCGTCTCGCCCGGCGCGCCGGAGCCGATCGGCCCCTGGCCGTGGAGCTGCACAACCGGAATGATTTCGATGCCGGTGCTGGTCAGGAACGCTTCATCGGCATCCAGCAGCTCGGCCGGCGTGAACGGCTCCTCGATGAACGGGATGCCGGCTTCCAGCGCGATGCGGCGGACCGCTTCGCGCCTGATGCCGGGCAGAATCCGATTGGACAGCGGCGCGGTGCGGATGGCGCCGTCCTTGACGAGGTACATGTTGGAGCTGGAGCCTTCGGTGATGTATCCGTCCTCCCGAATCAGCACGGCCTCGAAGCAGCCCGCATCGACGGCCGCCTGCTTGGCCAGCACGTTGGGGAGCAGATTGAGCGACTTGATATGGCAGTTCATCCAGCGCTCGTCGGGATGCAGCAGGACGGATGCGCCCTGCTTGCGCAGCTCGGGATCCACTTTCCTGGAAGGCTTCACCGTCATGGACAGAGAGGCAGGCGCATCCGGGAACGGATGGTTGCGGGGGGCGATGCCCCTCGTCAGCTGCATGTAAATATCGGCATGGCGCAGCCCGCTCCTCTCCAGCAGCTCGCTCATGACGGCCAGCAGCTCGGCGCGGGAGATGCCGGGGTTCAATCGGATCAGCTCCGCGCTGCGGTAGAACCGGTCGAGATGCTCCTCCAGCATGAAGCCCTTTCCGTCGTAGAAGCGCATGTACTCGTAGACGCCGTCGCCGAATTGATGGCCGCGCTCCTCTACCGGAACGACCGCCTCCTCCAGCGGGACGAACCGGCCGTTGAAATAAGCCAGACTCATGTCAACTCCTCCTTCTTGTCCTTGTCCGAAATCAGCTGCAGCCGGGGCCATTTGGCCAGCCACTGCTTGGAGCGCGTCCTGCGCAGGAACAGCCCGGCATCTGTCAGCCGGGGCCCTGGCCGCAGCCGGAGGGCGAACAAGTCCTCCAGGCCATGCGGGGCGAGTACGGCTATGGCGCCGTCCTCCCTCATCGCGGCGGCGACGGCCGTTGCCGTCTCCGGCCAGCAGCTCATGGCATCGGCGACATCGCCATAAGGCGGGAGTCCGCTGACGATATGCATGCGCGCCTGGTTTTTGCAGGACCAGCGCAGCTCCGGGCAGCCTGCGCCCAGCCTGTGCTCCCATGCCTTTTCTTCCGCTTCGTCCGGATGCTCCTGATCATAATAGATGACGTCCGCATCTTCAAGCGGCGTGCGTTCCCGGTAGTCATGCAGGCGGTCCCAGACCAGATTGCGGACATAACCGGCGGCCAGCCAGGCTCCTGGCGGGCCGTGATCTCTCAAATGACTGAGATGACCGGGAGCCTGCGGATCGGACAGGAGTAAGGCAACGAGCCGTTGTTCAAGCTGCTGCTTGCGTTCGGCTCCATCTGTCCGCTGGAAGCTCCCTTGGATGTCGTTCATGCCCGACCTCCCTTCTTTCAGGTGTAATGCCCATAGAGAAGCAGGCGTATTCTCATAGAGATGCTTACCGGAAGCTTCGTACCCGGATCTTGCCTTCCCAGGGATCCGCACTTACCTCTGAGAGGGCGTCGTCTTCCGCCTCCTGCCGGCAACTTAAGAGGGGCCTCCTTCGTCTTATTGCTTCAAGACTATCATAAATGGAGATTAAAGGAAGGGCTGAAATGAAGTGAATGAACCGGGAGAAAGGAAGGCTGTCCATAGCGGGTTCCGCGGCTGCCGGATCGTCTGGATCAACGGGGCTTTCGGATCCGGCAAGACGCAGACCGCCTGGGAGCTGCACCGCAGGCTTCCGGGCTCCTATGTCTTCGATCCGGAGAATGCCGGCTACTACATCAGGGCGAACATGCCCGATTCCTTGCAAAAGGGGGATTTTCAGGAGTTCCCGCTGTGGAGGCGGTTCAATTACGACATGCTGTCCTATCTGGCCGACCTTCACGACGGCGTGCTGCTCGTGCCGATGACCGTGACGGACCCGCTCATATTCGCGGAGATTGCGGGACGGCTGCGCAGCGACGGGAGGGATCTGCGCCACTATGCGCTGCTCGCTTCCGAAGGAGAGCTGCTTCGCCGGCTGCGATCCCGGGGAGAAGGCCGCCGTTCCTGGGCTGCGGCTCAGATCGGACGCTGCGTCCGCGAGCTGAAGCAGGATGCTTTCGCCGAGCAGCTCGATACGGAGCCTTGGAGCGTCGCCGAGACGGCGGAGAGGATCGCGGCGCTCGCCGGTCTCGAGCTGCTTCCGCGCAGCGGCGGGGCTTCTGGAGCTTGGAGCCGGCTGCTGACACAGCTGCGCCATGTCCGATGGCAGAAGGGGATCGGCAAGAAATAACCGCCTGGCCTCGCCCGATCAGTGCGGAGAGCCGGGAGCGGCATGCGTCAAAAAGGACTGCAGCCCCGATTGGGCCGCAGTCCTTGGCTTCCTTTAGGCGAGCAGCGAGCGTCCGCGCTTGCCGCTGGCATCGTCTTGGCGGATGATGCGGCGCGGATTCAGCATGTCTGCCAGCGGATGCTTCTCTCCGGAAAGGGCGGCCAGCAGCATCGAGGCCGCCAGCGCACTGTAGACGGTGCCGTTGCCGCCGCAGCCCATCGAGTGGAAGATGCCGGGCTGCTCCTTGTCTTCCCCGATGAACGGAAGATCGTCCGCCGACTCGCCGAATGTGCCGCACCAGGCGTATTCCGCTTCGAATTCGGCGTCCGGGAAATAGCGCTTGAGATCGGAGAGCAGCATGTCGGAGCGGTCGCGCAGGAACGTCTCATCCCCGGCGGGGTCAGGACGGTCCTCGTCGAGCCCTCCGGCTACGATCCTTCCGTCCGGCGTCGTCCGGAAGTAGAAGTAAGGCCGGGCCGTTTCCCACACCATGCTGTCTTCCGGCCAGCCTGTCGGCACGCTGCCCGGCCGGGTAGCCAGGGCGTAGGTCCGGCGCAGGATCGGCTTTAGCTCCGAGGCTGCGCTGATGCCCGGGATATAACCGGTCGCCACGACGATATGGCTGGCCGACACCTCTCCATCCCCCGCGCTGATGACCCAGCTGCCGCCGCGCCGGCGCACCTCGCGGACAGGAGATTCCTCGAAGATGGGGACGCCATTATCCGACGCCATCCGCAGCAGCGCCCTCGCGAGCCGGGGCGGATTGGCCAGAGCGTCGCCGTAAGTCGTCATGCTGGCCGGAAAAGCCTCCGCAACGCTGGAAGGCATGGCGGCGGAAGCGCCCCAGGCTACGGGGAAGCCGTTCTTCTCCAGCATTCGGAACTCCCGCACCAGCTTGGCTTCATCCGCTTCCGATGATGCGGCGTAGAGGCTCGAAGCCGGCCGGAATCCGTCGTTCCATTGGCCTGCGGCGGCGGCCAGCCGGCCGAGCGAGCCTACCGCGCCCCGGCACTGCTCATAGAACCGGACTGCCGCCTGGCCGCCATACCGGTCCGCCAGCTCGCTCATCATGATATCGTTGGAGAACTGAAGCAGCCCGGTGCTCGCGGCGGTGCTCGCCGCGGCGGCGCGCTTGCCCTCCAGAATGACGGCAGGGATGCCGGCTTCCGCAAGGGAAGCCCCGATGATTGCCCCGGTCATTCCGCCGCCGATGACGGCGACCCGGGTAACGAGCTTTTCCGACAAAGCAGGGTACTGTCCCAGCTCATCCCGCCGATCCAGCGTCGAAGGCCAGTAAAGAGTACCGTCATGTAGCTTGCGCGCAGGCTGCTTGTTCATCTGTATTTCCTCCCGTGAGGCTTAGTTAGTATTGGCTTAACCTGCCCCGAGAGGAGTTGAACCAGGGATTTGATACGCGGAGGCGCCAGCGGCTCCGCGCTTTCGGGGAAGCGAGGATATTCCCGTGCCAGGGCCATCGTTCCCCTTACTTCGACAGAGCAGGTAGGTTATACTTGGTAAGCCTGGATAAGGACGTGCTTCGAGCGGGCGGCTGCCGGAAGGGATGCCGGAAATTGGCGGACGAGAGCAAGGAGAGCGCTGACGGCTAGTTGTCTGGCTTTCTTAACGTCTTCACCCCGAGCGGGGCCAAGGGGAGCCTCCCGGAGCCTGGCAGGCGAAAAAACGGTAATTGTTGGGCGACGGAAGGAAATGCTCTACGGCGCGTCGAACTATATTACTGGGTATCACCATCACCAGCCGCAATTGTTTTTGGCAATTCTTCGTAATTTTGATTTGGAGCATCGGCGTCAATCAGCCTCGGAGTGGCGGGAATCCTGCGTATTGGTGAAGGAATCATTCCATGCTAGCACAGCCTCCGCGGCATGCGGAGAGCGAAGGAGGAGACAAGATGAAGGTACATTTTCAAGTAGGCAACGACAACGGCAACAGCGAGCATGACCTGTTCGTCGACGGCAAAATGATCCGCCAGCCGAACGTGTGCTGCCGGGTGGACAAGCTTCCGTGGAGCGACGAGCTCCCGCCCGAGAGCTTCATCCGCAACCTGCAGGACCAATTGATCGTCACCATCGATTCGCCCGCGGCGCGCCCCGGGATGTACTATATCGGCAAGTTCGCCCTGATGAGCGGCGAGCTGCTGGAGAACCTGCAGATCGGCATCGACAACAAGAGCGACATGGATCTGCCGATCATCAACACTTTGGCGCAGGTAGCGGCCGTAGCGGTTCAGCGTGCCTATGACGAAGCGAAGGGCGTTCCGACGGAGCCTGTAGAGGCGACGGTCGACATGGCTACGGCTCTGCCGGTCACCCAGCATACCGACGAGACGGCGGCCAAGTTCGAAGCGAAGTTCATGGAAGGGACCCATCGCGTTACCGTTCACCTGAACAAGGTCCGCGTTCCGGTATCCATCGACTTCGAATACGTCAAGGCGATTCCGGAAGCGACGCCGGTCGTGTTCGCCCTGCAGAAGGACCGCGAAGGCAACTGGCGCTCCGGCGATATTTTCCAGGAATTCGTGGACCGGTACGAGCTCGGAGCGAAGTTCACGGGGGCTTATTTCAAGGACAAGCGCGTCCTTCATACGGATATCGGCGACGGGTCGACGGAATATCCGATTACCGAGGGCAACAAGTTCCTGCGCCAATTCGTGCACGGCAGCCATCATGGCGCCGGCTATGCGATCGAGGAAGCGCTGGACGACTTCAACCGCCTCGTGCATCTGCCGGACAGCCCG
This sequence comes from Paenibacillus humicus NBRC 102415, assembly GCF_004000905.1. Classification (GTDB taxonomy): domain Bacteria; phylum Bacillota; class Bacilli; order Paenibacillales; family Paenibacillaceae; genus Paenibacillus_O; species Paenibacillus_O humicus. The sequence goes on along the minus strand of NZ_BIMD01000012.1, from coordinate 685 downwards.
CGCCAGTTTTTCAGCGACGTCATCAAGAATCCGGCCCACAAGTACCATAGCCGGGCGATCCAGACGCTGCGCCGTCCGCTCGAAGGACAAGCCCGCCACATCGTGCAGAACATCCGCAAGCAGCTGACCAAGGCGCGCAACGAGATCGACGTCATCTGCGTGTACGGCGGCGGCAGCGTCCTGATGAAGCCGATTCTGCAGCCGATGCTCGAGGAGCTGTGCGAGGAGCGCGAGATCAAGCTTCTGTACATACCGGCCGAGCATGCCGTAACGATGAATGCCGAGGGACTGGACGCCTTCGTGCGCGGCAAGATCTTCGAAGCGCTCAAGTCGAAAGGGCCTAAGCAGCCGGCATAGGCGAGAAGGGTACAGGGGGTGAAGCCGGGTGAAGAAGATCAAGCAGCCCGGAGAGAATATCAGCCTGAAAACGAAAAAGAACGAATCCCCCGATGTGATGGACTGGATCAACGGCCAGTCCAATCTGATGGATTCAATCCGTTATCTGGTTGAAAACGAGATCCGCGAGCATGGCGTGCGGAATCTGCAGCTGCTCATTCCGTCCGAGAGGGGAACCCTCGTGGCCGGAAGCGGGTCGCGCATCGCCACGGCGCCTCCAGCGCCGGCGGTCGTGCCGGCGGAAGCCGAAGCGGCGCGGCGCGAGAGCGCAGCGGCTGCCGAAGCCGAA
>NZ_BIMD01000011.1 GCF_004000905.1 Paenibacillus humicus NBRC 102415 | reverse complement strand
CCAGGACGGCCAGCCGCCTGCCCAGGGCGACGGTCCGGGGAGCACGGCGCCGGGCGACAGCGCAGCGCCGGGAACGGGCGGCCAGAGCGATTCCGGAGCGTCGGCCAACTCGGGAGACAGCGCGTCCAGCTAAGAGACGAAGGCGAAGGATCGTTCGCGCCGCGGCGGAACTCCAGGGACGAGCCCAGCTCGTATGGAGCCGCACCTCTGCCGACAGTCAGGCGGAATGGAGGATAAGCATGCGTCATCAAGCCAACCCGATTGTCGGGTTGGCTTTTTTCCTTGAAAAGCGGGAGAGCAACAGAGACGGGGGCGCCTGGAATGAAGTCGGGCTCGCCGCCTGCCAGGATGAAAATGTAGAGGAATGAAGCGAAAGTATGACGAAGTAACGCAAAGTATTTCTTGGTATGGTATACCAACCGTCTCATGCGGAGAAGAAACCGAAGAAAGCGATGAAAGCGATGAAAGCGATGAAAGCGATGAAAGCGATGAAAGGGAAGAAAGCACCGATTGGCCGGAGCCGGCTTACGCATGGGCATGGGGCCGGCCTCATAGGACCTGCTTGGGATGATGCAGAGAGCAATCAGCCTTCCTCGGGTACGATGACCTGCAAGTACCCCGGCAGGATGCTCAGCTCAACCGGAAGAGCCGGCCCTTCGTCGCCATCGACATTGGTCCGGAGCGGCTTCGGCGAGGTGATCCGGATTTTCTTGGCCGTGAAATAGACGACCTCCTTCTTGTCTTTCAGGCTGCCGAACCAGAGCGACAAGCCGGCCGCAATCGTATCAAAGACGTTCATGTCCCGGATAATGAAGCCGTGGATCAATCCGTCGTCGACGGATGCATTCGGCGAAAGCTTCTCGAAGCCGCCGACCGAGTTGGTGAGAGCGGCGAGAACCAACGGAGAATCGCCTTCCCAAATCTCGCCGTCATGCTCGACGACGATGGGATGGGCAGGGCTGCCGAGCAGCTCCTTGATGCCTTCCTTCAAGTAGGCGAGAGCGCCGAGCCTGGACTTTTCTTCCGAGCTCACCGCGGCGACGGATTCCGCCAGCGAGCCCGCGGCGACGACATTCGAGAAGAGGCGGCCGTTCAGCTGACCCAGATCGACGGTTCTCACATTGGAGGAGGACAGCGCTCGAATGGCTTCCTCGGGATCGAGCGGAATCCGGAGCGCGCGAGCAAAATCGTTGACCGTGCCGAGAGGGACGATGCCGAGCTTCGGCCGGTGATCCTGATCCATGATGCCGTTGATCGTTTCGTTCAATGTGCCGTCTCCGCCTACCGAAACGACCAGGTCGCAGCCTTCCCGGCATGCTGCCTGGCAGAAGCGGGTCGCATCGAGGGCTTGGGCGGTTTCCTTTCTGGCCACCTCGTAGCCTTTGCGGCGCAGAACCTCTTCGATCCGGTTGCTGTAGTCGAGCGCCTTCTCCTTGCCGGAGGAAGGATTGAGGATGATCATGGCTTTGTTCATGCCCTTATTTCCTCTCTGATTTGGAATGGTATCATAGGAGATTACCACTGATGAGGATAATCGAAGCCATAATCAGCGGGACATAAACCAGGATGATTATGGTTGCAAAAACAAGAGGAGATGGCCTCGTCTTCGACCCTCTCTGGAGCCATGAAGCGGGATTGGGAGACTGCCATCGACCCCCGTGCAAGGTTGCCGCACGGTCGGCAGACGAGCGCGGGCTGCATATCGCCATCCTCTTTTCAAACCGGAAGAAATGTGGGATGCTCCTTGTGGGCTGGGCCGCGTGAAGCGGTGTTCTCCGGCGGGAGAAGATGCCGCAGGATGCACACACGCTGGACCGGGACTTGCCTGAAGGCAGCGAAGGGGGAGCCATTGCATGTCAACCGAGTGGAGTCTGGAAAGGGCAAGAAGCGAGGCTGCTAAAATCATTGCCGAAGCCAGGACAGGGGCGGACGGATGTCCGGAGCCTTTGCGCACCATCCTGCGCGAGCTTATCGAGAGAGCCGATCCTTCGAGGACGGCTGGCGGTTCCAACTATATTACGTACATGCTGCCGGTCTGGGCAGGGGAGCAGGCCGGCGCGCCGGCCTCCGTATGCCGCGATCTCGCTGTCGGCAGCGTCTATATGATGCTGCATTATTTCCTGCTGGACGACGTCATGGACGGCGAGGAAATGCAGCTCAACTCGAAATCAGCCTTGGCGGCGTCCCAATTGCTGCATTCCTTGTTCCTGGAACGGTACAGCCGGCATTCGGCCATGCCGCCGCAGCTTTGGAGCGACTATCTCAGGCATACGGAGGCGTGGGGGCTGGCTGCAGCGATGGAGAAAATCCGGCGCGCCGATCCCTTGGACGTCCCCGGTCTGGCGCGCAAGTCCGCCCCGGTCAAGATCGGCGCCTCGGCTGTCTGGCTGGACGCCGGCCAGAAGGAGCGCATCCTGCCGGCAGAGCAGGCGGTCGAGCTGGCGCTCGCCTCGCTGCAGCTGGCGGACGACTGGGCGGACTGGCGAGAGGATCTGGCTTCCGGCGAGGAGCGCAGCAATGCCTTTCTGACGCTGGTCAGACAGGAGCTTGGGCTGACGGAAGAGCAGCCTCTGGAGGATAGGATGGTCCGCCGGGCAGTCTATCAGGACGAAGTGCTGGAGCGGCTTGCGGCCATCGCGAGAAGCCATCGCCGGAGCTTGTCCGAGCTTCCGGAAGCGGCCCCGGGCCTTGTCTGGTTTCAGCAAGAGGTGCTCTCGGGCATCGAAGCCGATGCACGCTCAGCCCGGCAAACGGCCATGAGGCTGGCGGTCGAAGGGGGATTCTCTCATTATTTGTCGAATCAGGAAAAAGTATAGGTACTTTCGTCGCGATATGTGGTAGATTATAGGAAGATTTACCCATAACCCTTCGAGGAGCCGTGATCTCATGTCATCCCAATCGTTGAAAGTGCAGATCATTCAAAAAGCATGGAAGGACGAAACCTTCAAAAAGCAGCTGCTTGCCGATCCCAAAGCCGCCATCAAGGAAGCATTCGGCGTTGAACTGCCGGATGACATCCAGCTCACGGCCGTGGCAGAAGCGGACAAGCATTTCTACCTCGTGGTGCCGCCGAAACCGGAGGATTCCGTTGACGCGGCTGGCAACGTCGAGCTAGTCTGGTAATATAGAAGCGGCTGTCAGCTCCGAAGCGAGCTGCTGCACAAGGGGGAACCGAATCGTCACTTCGGTTCCCTTTCCTTTTTGGCTTTTGAAGGCGATGCTGCCATTCATGACCTCGATGATCCTCATCGTGACCATCGTTCCGAGTCCTGTTCCTTTCGACTTGGTCGAAAAGTAAGGAACCCCGAGCTTAGACAGCTGCTCCTCGTCCATGCCCTCTCCGTTGTCCTTGATCCGCAGCACGGCCTCTCCGCCTTCTGCACAGGCGGTCAGCTCGATCAATCCGTCCTCCCCGAGCGCCTCCACGCTGTTCTTGATGAGATTGATCAGTGCCTGCTTCAGCTTGGAGGCGCTGCCCATGATTGCGAGCCCTTCCTCGGAGTAGATCGCCAGACTTCCCCCGTTCATAGACGTATGGGGTCTCATGATCAGATCCAGCTGCTCCAGCAGCTCGGATATCTCGATTCGGGAGACGACCTCAAGCTCAGGCTTGGCGAAGGTGAGGAAGTCGGTAATAATCTCGGCGGCGCGGTCCAGCTCGCTGACGGCGATCGTAATGTAGCTTTGGCTTTTGGCGTCGTCCTTCTTGGCGAGGAGCTGAAGGAAGCCTCTCGTGACCTGCAGAGGATTGCGCACTTCATGCGCGACGGATGCGGCCAGGTCGCTGATGATCTTCATCTTCTCCGTCCGCTCCAGCCGCAGGTTGAACAGCTCCAGCTGGTGGGAGTAGGACAGCAGCGTCTTGTAGTCGGACGAAACGCGGCGGGAGAGGATGACGACAAGCGAAAAGATGAAGGCCACCACGCCGAGCTTCCAGAGAAAAAGCACATAGCTTTTGCCGCTGGCGTAGTACAAAATCAAATCGGTGGCGCTGGAGCCGGCAAAAGCGAGCAGACCGGCCGACAGCACTCGCGCTTGACGGTCGCCGCGCCGCCCGTGGGCGATCGACAGGAAGGAGATCCAAATCAGCTGCACCAGCATCAGCAGGCCGATCGCAATGACCGAGACGATCGAGTAGAAGCTGTAGAGCTTGCCGTCCGACAGCTTGTAGGCGATGTAGGCGGCAATGCCGAAAGCCGAATAGCAGGCCTGCCACCGGCTGAAGCGGAGGAACCGGGGAGACTTCCGCTCCAACGTCTCGTTGACGAAGTAGCCCAGCGCAGGGAACATCGTGTACAGAGACAGCTCGAACAACGCCAGGAAGAAGGGCCCCGCCGATGGATAATACAGGTACAGCAGCGGAGAGTAGGCTGCGATCAGAATGCCTGCCGTAAGCGCGATGACGCAGAGCGAAATCCATAAGCTGCGCTGACGCTTGCTCAGGAAGCTGGAGCAGACGAACATCAGAAGCGCCAGATAAACGACCGAGACGCCGAGCAGCAGGCTCGGCAGCTCTTTTCGGATGTAGCCTTTCTCCAGATCGTCGAATTCCCCGAGCCGTACGGAAGAGAGGAATCCGGCTCTCCCGGCCGTCGTCACGATGCGTACATCCAGCTCGGTTCCCCGATCGGATACGTCGAGCGGCAGCAGCAGCCGGGTCTGATCGAACTCGAAGCCGCGCCGAGACTCATACAGCAGCTCTCCGCGTTGGTAGACCTGCATCTCCAGCCCATACATGCGCCCTACAAGCAGGCCCGGCCGGCGCCAGGCATCTGTCGCCGGCACCTGCAGCCGAATCCAGACGCCCTTGGCGCCATCGGGCAGCTCGACAAGCGTATTGTCCGTGCCGGCTTCCTCCCAGGAGCCGCTGAGGGGAGGGGAGGCTCCGTTCTTCTCATCCGTTGCGATCGGCATGACCTGCCAGCGGTCCAGGGGGGCTTGCGGCGTAGAAGCCCAGCTCATCGCAGGCCATGACAGCAGAACGACTGCTGCGACAACAAGAGTAGCCAAGGTGTAAAGGAAACGAAGCGGTTTCATAGATTCCTCCGTCGAACGCGATCTTCCTCGAATTATACCGCGACATCCCTCGACTTGTACGCAAATTCCGACAAAATCCGAGTAATTTTCGTGTTGCAAATCGGGCTTGGAGGAAAGGGTGGGAAAGAGAAGCATCTCAGCGGAATGGAGGGAGGTTTCTCTCTGTCCTTGCGCCGGTCGAGACTAGGGTTCGGAGCCGCTTTGCGGTATGATAGCGGCAGAAGGAAGTTCCCGGTGAGGACAATCGCGCTTGGTCATTCGAGCGAGGATATAGAGGAGGAATTATGCTCGTACAGATCGTTGGGGTCGGCAAGCTGAAGGAGAAGTACCTGGTGCAGGGAATCGCGGAGTATGCGAAGCGTCTGGCGCCTTATTTGAAGTTTCAGGTCATCGAGGTTGCGGACGAAAAGGCCCCCGACACGCTCAGCGACGCAGAGGTTGCGATCGTGAAAGCCAAAGAAGGCGAGCGGATCCTGGCCCAAATCAAGCCGGACGCGCATGTGATCGCTCTGGCCATCGACGGAGCGCTCTGGAGCTCCGAGGACCTTGCCCGTGAACTGGACCGTCTGGGCACCTACGGGACCAGCCATGTCGTGTTCGTCATCGGCGGCAGCCACGGGCTGTCCGATGAAGTGCTGCGGCGCTCCCAGCAGCGCATGAGCTTCGGCCGGATGACGCTGCCCCATCAGCTGATGAGGCTGGTGCTGACGGAGCAGGTGTACCGGGCGGTGAAGATTAACCGGGGTGAACCGTACCATAAGTAGGGCGAAAATTATTTTTGTCAAGCTTACATTATTAGGCTAGATATAAATATTTAGATTGGGATAAACTAGTAAGTAGCCAATTCGTTGATTGGGGGGTCTCAAGTGATAAAAGAAAATGTCTTTCAAGTTAGAGCTGAGAATCTAACAAAAGAAGAAATACTTCAATGGACATCATTTACTGAGAAGGACCAGTTCATTATTAAAAAACTTCAAGGAAATTCTAGTAAATTGCTTGTAGGACCTAGAGGATCAGGCAAAAGTATGCTGATGAGATGGGCATATTACTCAAGTATTGAAAATGAACCTGAAATTCTTCCGATATACATAAATTTTGAAAAATATTTATACATTGAACCAATTCTTCATCAAGCATCTAATGGTAATGTGATTTTTACTAAGTGGGTACTATCAAAAGTTATTACACAAATCGTACCTACTTTGGTTGAGTGCAATCGGTACGATTCTGAAAAGTTTTCAAAAGAAATTTTAGATTTTTTTAAAGTCGATATAGAGTATTTACAACGGTTAACTTATCAGTTAGAGGGCGGGTCAGCAATTGATAGAATTGAAGAGTTGACATCCAGCGTTGATCTAAGTGTTGGTAATGTGATCGCATTTATAAAACACATTCTAGATCAGAACAATATGAAAAGAGCTATTTTACTATTGGATGATGCAGCTCATGCATTTTCACCTAGGTTACAAAAGGAATTCTTTGAAATATTTCGTGTTTTAAAGAGTAGAGAAGTTTCTGCTAAAGCAGCGGTATATCCGGGACTTACTAATTACAGCCCATATTTTAACATAGGGCATGATGCGTTATTTCTCGATGTAGGTTATTCTCCCGATGAGCCTGATTATATTAGCTTTTTTGATGATATCATGGAAAAAAGATTTGGAGATGAGGTCTTTACAAAGTTAAAGGAAAATAGAGCAGGTTTAAACAATCTTTATTATGCAGCGAACGGTATCCCTCGCGGATTAATAGTTATGGTTGAATTCTTATTAGACGATAATACTCGTAAAAAGATAACGCAACGAGAATATTATGATGCCATAGATATGTGGACAGAAACAGTCTCAAAAAACCACGATTCATTGAAGATTCGGATTCCAAGATATAAGAACTTTGTTGATGTTGGCTCAGAAATAATGGAAAGGCTTTTGGAACTTATTAAGGAGTACAACAAGGGTAAGGATAAAAGTTCTAAGGCGGTTTATATTGGGATATCTAACCCAATTTCAGCCGAGTTACAAAAAGTAATTGATTTTCTCGAGTATTCGGGATTGCTTAGAGAGAAGAAAAATATTAGTAAAGGTATAAAAGGAGTTTACACCAGATACCTTGTCCATTTAGGTAAGCTAATTCAAGCGAACTCTTTTGCAGAAGGAAAAACCAAGACGTTAGCATATTCCAGTGATTCCATAAGCAATTCGAAACTTCGGCAATTTGCTCGAATCCAAGCAGATAGGATTTTTTCTGAAGAGGTAAAAAGTAGATGTCAGTTCGATTTACCTCCATGTAATAATTGTGGTGCACCAAGAGCTTCCGAACAGGCAAAATTTTGTACTGGGTGTGGAGCTGAGCTGAGAAGTGCATCTATTTTTTATGAAATAATTGAACAGGAAATAGATGTTCTTCCGCTGACATCAAAAAGAATTCAACGAATTAAAATTGACTCTGAAATTAGAACTATCAAGGATATATTAATGGACGAAAATGGAATTGAACTAAAAAAAGTTCAGAGAATTGGCGCGTGGTGGGCTGATAAGATAAGGTCTTATGCAGAAGAGTTTATCGGGGGATAATATGAAAGTTCCGACGGTCAATATAAGCGAAGAAACACTCACCATAGAATATTCGAGATTTTTTGTAACTGAAAAAACTAAAAATTTGAGTCCAATTGATACATTTTATAACGAATGCACTGAGTTAGTGAAAATGACAGAGCCTTCAATGTTGAATGAAAACCCCTCGCTTTCAAGGTTATTAGTTCTGGGTTTTGTTTCGGCTGTTGAGAAGTATTTGCGCTCGATATTTTGTGAAGTAATTTATTTATGTCCGCATGCAAAAAAGAAATCCTCTGAGCAAAAGATCAAACTCGGTTCGATAGACTATTATGGGCTTAAAAAAGCAGCAGAAGGAATATTTGAAGAAAATTCTTTTGCATCCTCAAAAGAAATACGTAGCCTATCTTCTTCCCTATTAGGATTTACTATCAACCAAGGTACTTCATTAGATGCTGCGTTAAAGGAATTTAATAAAGTTTGTCATCTAAGACACTGTGCTGTTCACGGGGCTGGAAAGTTAAATGCACATAATGCTAAAGAATTGGGAATAACCGACGATTTGAATGAAGACGAGCATAAAAACTTATTGGCAGATTCAAATGCGCTACAAGACGCTTTGAAGATATGTTTTTCATTTGTTCGCGCATTTAACCAAGCATTGTTTGAAAATGCTATTAAAAGTTGGGTCGGCAATGTTATTAAAGGTGGGTGGCACTCAGAGAAAGTTATTTTTGGAGGACTAATTCAAGCATTCTGGTCAGCAGTGGATAATAGTTCAACTCCTGACCTTAGAAAGATGTACCGGGAAATAGTCCCAATTATTCAACCTAAGGACGTTTACCCCGAAGACGAGCGAAACTATAAAATTTTACGAACATTGATCAAAAGCTTTATTGAAGGTTCTAGCAGAGATGATCGGTTCTTTAATGATCTTGAGAGATTGAGTTATTTTGAATTGATATCTTTGTTTAGAACTCTTCAGTTTTATGATCACGAGGAACTAAAATATATTTTTGAAAGAATAATTGAAAAGGCGAAAAAGGATCATGTTCAACTTGCTGCAATTCATATTATTTTAAGTCTTGGTGAAGATCTACAAAATCAACCAACCGAAGCTCCCCAAGAACCGGAAACTGAAGGAATAATAAAGACAATTCAGGTAGCCTACAATAATTATGGCTATAAGTTTGAAGAGTTGTTCCCGTTCCTCTCTTTATTGGAGATAAGTACAGTTGAAATAATCATAAACACATTACCATTAATCGGTATTGAATTACTATTTCACGAGTTAGATAAAAGAGGCTACAAAGAAATTGAAAGTGTCTCGCAAAATCTAGAAGTTTTGGATATTGAGGAAAATGACATTCAATTGGCAGGCTATTACATGCTTAATGCTAAACATATGGATGACTATATGGAGGATATTGAAGTTGTAACCAATTACGTACTTAGAAAAAATGGTTCTTTTGAATTAACTGCATTTGAAACCCTCTAAATGGGGGTTTTTTGTTCTTTTAGCTGAGATAAAAATTTCGCATTTGAGATGATACGCTGAACCGTATCATAAGTAGGGCGAAATTTTTCCTAGTCCATGTCTATTGAATAATCTTACTCATGATTTTACGAATACTCATTGTATCTCCAGATTGGGCCACAAAAAATGGGATATTTAGATGATTACTAATTTCACGAGCATACTCAATCTCTGCAGTTTGAAAGCTTTCAAGGAGTTTAGAATCGAACTGGTATCCATCTCTTTGAGAAAATCTTTCTTGGATGGAGCCTATTAAATCAGTCAGTACAATGATAATGGTAGGTGATATTCTACTAAATGTCTCAAAGGGGATGCGTGTAATCTCACTGGACTGATTGAGTAGGCAGAAGTGTCCGTCAAGCAAGAACCAGCCACTGATCGTAAGTCGATTTAACGAGTTCGATAGAAAATCTTGGTTTTGTTCTATATCTGGAATCAATTTGTTACGCGAATAGACTTCTTCTTTTTCATTAGATATCAACTTACTTGCCGAAAAGTGGGGAATTTCGTGTAGCGTAGCGAGATCTTTGCATAATGAGGTTTTACCGACTCCATGAATACCACCAAAAAAAATCATTTTTCTCAAAAGTGTAATCCTCCATTCGGCTTTCTAAGAACTATACCAAAACCAATACTACCAAGGATTCAAAAATATGGTAACATGGAAGAGGATTCAGACTCAATAAGGATGTGACATTATTTGGAAGGATATATTCAGCATAAGCTTTTCTCTGAAATCGATCTTGCCGACCCGTTTTTCGATAGTCTTAAAGGAGACTATCCGGGTTTCGAAAATTGGTTTGAAAGGAAGGCTCAAGAAAAAGCATATGTTTTGTACAATCCCCAAAGAAAATTGGAAGCTTTTCTATACTTAAAAGTAGAGAATGGTCCAATTGAAGATGTCACACCGGTAATTGAAGCGAAATCCGTATTGAAGATAGGTACAATGAAAGTAAACCCGCATGGCACAAGGTTGGGAGAACGCTTTATTAAAAGGGCCTTAGATGTTGCAATTAGCAGAGGTGTTGAAGGAATTTACGTTACAGTATTTGCTAAGCACGAGGCACTAGTCAGCCTTTTTCTGAAGTATGGTTTCATTCAGCGGTCAACTAAGGACTCTGCTTCCGGTACAGAGCTTGTGCTGTGGAAATCCTTAACCGAAACAAAGAATAATTTGCTCTTGGATTTTCCGAGAATAAGTCAAAGAGGGAGAAGAAAGCATATTCTCTCTATTTTCCCGGAATTCCATACTCGACTATTCCCGGACTCAATACTTAACAATGAGCGCTTTGATATTCTTGAAGATGTTTCACACACAAATAGCATCCATAAAGTATTCATTTCCGCTGCTCCGGTTTCTGGTCTTAGGCCAGGTGACATTATAGTCATTTATAGAACTACTGACAGACAAGGGCAGGCGAGATTCAGGTCAGTAGCCACTTCTATTTGTGTCGTAGAAGAGATTAAATCTAAACAGAGTTTCAGTGATGTTAGCTCATTCATTGAATATTGTGACAAGTATAGTGTCTATACGAAAGAGGAGTTACAGGGTATTTATTTTGGGAAGCAACGTCAGCATGTTATAAAGATGGTATATAATATTGCTCTAAGGAAGAGGTTGACGCGAGGGCAACTTATAGATCAACTTGGGATTGAGAGTGATCGTTGGACGTATTTTGAACTGACCGACAATCAATTTGATTCCATTTTACAGGCAGGTGATGCACATGAAAGTCTTGTTATCGATTAAGCCCGAATTTGTTGAAAAGATATTCGCAGGAGAGAAGAAGTTCGAGTACCGACGCACGATTTTCAAAAAAGATGTAGAATCGATTGTCGTATATTCGACCAAACCAGAAGGGAAGATTGTAGGGGAGTTATTTATAGAATATATTTTAAACGATTCTCCTGAGTCCATCTGGTCATCTACACAAAAAGATTCTGGCATCAGTTATAGTTTTTTTCAGGAGTATTTTGGAGATCGAACGGAAGGCTATGCAATAAAGATCTCAAGGGCAGTGCAATATGAACAACCTTACGATCCCGTTATGCAAGACAGCAATTTTCGAGCACCTCAATCTTTTTGTTATATTGATTAGAGCGGAGAGGTACCCTACGGAACTTACGTCCAACTGAGTGCAGAGAGCGGCACGACCATTCGTTATACCTTGAACGGCAGCACGCCGACATTGGATAACACGGACTTAAATAGTTTCATGTATAGTGCCGGTTCGCCGATTTACGTAGTGAACGATATGATCATCCATGCCGTCGCCTTCAGAGACGGCTGGGAGGTTAGCGACGTGTTGACGCTGAGCTATAGAATCGATTCAAGCACACGGCCCCTCTCCTTATCCGGTGTAGAGTATATCGGCGAAGCGTCCGGCTCATCCGGCAGTCTTCTGAAGATGACGTTCAGCAAGGCCGTCGATAAAAAAGTCGGCAGAGAATGGCAACTACACGGTGTTGATTCAGAACGGTATGTTCTCCCAACCGGCGTTCGTTCATTCCGTGACTTGGGGCGGCGTTGGGCATGAGAACGAGGTTACGCTTGAGGTCGATAGCTTGGCGAGCTTAGAGCCTGGCATCTACGTAAGCGTCCAAGTGTCCAACGTTCAAACCAGCGACTTGAGCGAAACGATCCAGAGCGGTAATGATAATGCCCAATTCACGATGCCTTAGGCTGGTTGTACTGGGATTCCATAAACAAAGGCACCCGTTTGGGTGCCTTTGTTTATGGAATATAGCTGATACGGTGAACCATATCATAAGTAGGGCGAAAAATGGGAGTCAAGGAGGGCCGATAGAACGGTAAAAGCGGTGGAGGAAGGCTATAGAAGGATAATTATCCCCTATGGACCATAGGAGGTTTCTGTGTTCTAAATTAACGAATTAAGCCATTAAGCATGCATGGGCAAGCAGCTCAAAAGAACGCAACCGTTTCCGATAGTCGGGAATCATTGTAACGACAATGAATTCATCAACGCCATACAAGTGAGATAACTGTTGGAGCTTTTTCTTTAGGCTCTCAGGCGTGCCTATCAGCAGCTTACGCTCCGAAAGCGGAGCCGTTTCCCTTGCGGAAGCTTCTTGTTGAAACAAAGCTGTACCCGAGGATGCCAGCCTCTCTGCCTCCTCCTCTGTTTCCGCGCAAACGACACCAACGGCAACGATCGCTCGCGGTACAGGGGAAAGAGCTGACGGAGTAAACCCTTCGCGGTAAGCCCTTAATACTTCCTCCCCGGCTACTTCGCTCATGAACTGACCAAAAACATAACCGGTTCCAAACTCAGCCGCATAAGCCGCGCTTTTCTTATTTGTCCCTAGCAGCCACAGTTCTGGCGGTACGGATGGAGTTGGGCGGGCGGTAATCCGACGTCCTTCATATTCATAGCTCCCCTGCAAAAACTCGGAAACTCCCCGGAGCAATTCTGGCATTTTCCAGACATTTTCAAGAAAGTTGTCACTAAGAGCGAGACTGACTTCAGCGGAACCGCCGGGCGCCCTTCCTAACCCAAGATCAATTCGTCCCGGGTACAGGCTAGCGAGCAAATGAAAGGATTCTGCAACTTTAAGAGGCTTATAATGCGGCAACAGCAATGCCCCGGATCCGATACGAATGCTTTGCGTTTTTGCACCGATATGCGATAGCAGCACATCCGTTGAGGTGCATGCCAGCCCTGGCATATCATGATGTTCCGCCACCCAATAACGGAAATATCCCAGTCTTTCGGCTGCTTGAGCCAGCTCTACAGCTTGTCCCAGTGCAAAGGTTGCATCGACCTCATCAAAAACGGGGACCAAATCCAAAACACTAAGTTTAATCGGTTTCGCTGTCATAGGCGTCCTGTTCGAGGATGTCGGTAAAATTCAATCATATCGATAAACGTAACCGTGTATTCGCTCATTACCTTGCCCAAATCATGCATTCGGCCATGACCGTCCTCTTTGGAAGCGAATACGACGTCGTGCCGCACCTTATCCATGATGATTTTGCCAATGAACTGGTGCTCGTACTCTGCATACTTGTTTTTGAATTCCTCATTAAACTCCAATAAATCTACGTAAGACCGCTCTAGCATCGCATTAACCAAAGTCAGCTCCTTCCCTTCCTTGTGGACTGCTGCGTAATAATTGCCCCGATCATCCTTAATCAGATCCTTTAACAATTCAACATTCAAAGTAATGGACTCCCTTCATAACTCCTGTGCAAGAACACTTTATCTTGCTTATTATTCCTATTCATTTTGTACATATACGATTAATTCCGTTCCTATACCTTCCTGGCTTTCAATTCGAATCGTGATAGGTGAGTTGTATGCTGCAGCGTCGCGAATTGATGCATACCGGCGAGTCTATGAAAGATGCGCTGAACTTGGATACGAAGCTCGGGTTTGAACCGATGCCGCAGTACGTTTTCTTAAAAAAAATGTTGAGATGCACGTTCACCGGAAATTGGGGTTTGGTGTATTATTACAAATAGAAACATGATATGGAATAAAACCCGTAATTTGATACAGGAGGGAACATGGCTACGAACGAGTACTATATGCCGACGGAATGGCGGATTAAAGGAGACATCTGGGAGGTTTTCGAAATCTGTTCGAATTTCCCGGACTATCAGAGATGGTGGCCCAGCGTGTACTTGAGGATCGATTCGGCCGGCAAAGATCTGGAGACCGGCGGCGAGGTGTACGCCATTCTGTCGAAGAGCAAGCTGCCGTACAAGCTGCGCTGGCAGTCCTGCAAAACGGGCGAGCAGGCGCCTCACAGCATTTCGCTGAAGGGCACAGGCGATTTGACCGGCCACGGCACGTGGACGTTTCAACAGGACGGCGATTACGTAAACGCGCGTTTCGATTGGTACGTGACTGCCGACAAGCCGCTGCTGAGATATCTGTCGCCAATTTTCAAGCCGTTGTTCCGGGCAAACCACTACTGGGCGATGGACCGGGGAAAAGAGAGCCTGGAACGAGAACTGGAGAGAAGACGCAAAGCGGGCATCTCCGATTCAGGCTGATTTGTCGGAGGAATATGTAAGGAGCTTGGCCTGGAAGGCCGGGCTTTTGGTGCATCTCATCCCAACAAGGAACCGACATCGTTTCACCAATCCTGCAGAGCCGTCGGGGACGTTCCCTGACGGTTTTTCTTTCGCAGTCGGTGACGGCTCGGTCAAACGGAAGTGGCCGAGCTCGCGATAAAAGGCCTATTGTGGTACTCCGCAAGCCAATACCGGTGGTATCCCCACTTGTCGGCATGTGTGGCAAAATCCAGCGTGTTCCGGTATGATTCGGCTGGATCATACACGATGACATCGTGTTCCTCTTTTTCCTCGTCACCGCGGAATTAAATTTCCCGGCAGGGCTTGTCGGCCAGATCCGCTGTCGGGAAGCTGTCGTACCCGATTGGTTGCGGCGTACAGTAAGTATCCTGATGCCATCTTAATCGTGTTTCTCCATCTTCGCATGCTTTTCCTATTGTTGAACAAACTAGTGAAGGTCTAATCATCCATAGGGAGGACATGCGCATGAACCCCAAGTATAAGCCATTATTTGAAGACTTTACGCTGCGAAGCGGCATCCGGGTGGACAATCGAATCGTCATGGCCCCCATGACGAACTGGTCGTCGAATGAGGACGGCACGGTGTCGGACACCGAGGTCGACTATTACATCCGTCGCGCCGGCGGCGTCGGCATGGTCGTGACCGCATGCACCTACGTCACCCGCAACGGCAAAGGGTTCGCCGGCGAATTCGGTGCCGACACCGACGACATGATCCCAAGCCTGCGGCGTCTTGCGTCCGCGATCAAGGAAAAAGGCGCTGTGGCGCTGCTGCAGATTTTCCACGGGGGGCGCCTGTGTCCGCCGGAGCTGGTGCCGAACGGGGATATCGTGAGTGCGAGCGACGTACCGTCGGAACAGAACGGGAATTTCAGGCCAAGGCCGCTTCAGGATGAAGAGATCGAAGCCATCGTGCGCGACTTTGGGGAGACGGCGCGGCGGGCAATTGAGGCGGGCTTCGACGGGGTGGAGATTCACGGCGCGAACGGATACCTGCTGCAGCAGTTTTTCTCGCCGCATACGAACCGCCGCGACGACCGCTGGGGCGGGGATTTGGCCAAACGGCTGACTTTTCCGCTCGCGGTGGTGGAGGAGGTAAAGCGGGTCGTCGCCGGGCATGCCAAACGGCCGTTCGCCGTCGGATACCGCTTCTCGCCGGAAGAACCGGAGGAGAACGGCATCACGATGGACGACACGTTGAAGCTGGTTGACGCGCTTGCAGGCCGGGAGCTGGACTATCTCCATGTGTCGCTCATGGACTTCCGGTCCCAACCGCGGGTCGGGGCGGACGACAGCAAGTCGCGGCTGCAATGGATTGTGGATACGGCCGGAGGACGGACGCCCGTCATCGGCGTCGGCTCCGTGCATACACCCGAGGAAGCGCTGGAGGCGCTGTTGACGGGCGCAGCGCTGGTTGCCCTTGGCCGCGAGCTGATCATGGAGCCCGATTGGGTCGCTAAGGTCGCGGAAGGCCGGGAGGCCGAGATCGCGACGACGCTCAGCAAGCAGGACCAGCGCCGGCTGGTCATTCCGCATCCGCTCTGGCAGGGCATCATGGGCGCACCGGGCTGGTTCCCGGTGGTGGACTGAACGTCTCGCCGCAGCCGGCATTTCCGTCATGCGTCCATTTTGGGATAAGCCGATGACAAAAACGGCTGTACGGCGGTGCTCACAGCTGCTGGGGTGGGCGGCGCTGTTGATCATCACGGTCATCTCCGCATTGACAGGAAATGGGTGCAAGGCTGGGAAGGCGCGCATCCCAGGATTGCTTCAACAGGCGAAGCGTTTTCCCTTTGCGATTCAGCGCAAGATGAAGGCCGCGATCCAGGCTTCGCGCGGAAAGGCGAATAAGGCCCGGATCAACGCTCGTTTCTCGGGAAGCAGGAGCTTTATTTCTTCGTAACCCGTCAGCAACGCATACAGGAGCGAGGGGTTGATCAGGTTCGGAAGTAACGTCTCCGTGGATGAGGGCCGCCGGAAGGTTTTTTCCTCGGCCAGCATGCTCATCACGGAGGGCTTCCGAAGAATAATCGCGGCGTCCTGATATGGCGTCATGCAATCATGCCCATGCCGTTTAAACCAATACGCCTCTCGCTTATCTTGCTTAAACCTCGTCAAGCGCGCGCCCCAGGCGCAAGCAACCTTACTCCTCCGCTTCAAGCCTCCGATTTTCGATCCACTCCATCATGTAATAGGGTCTGCCTTGTCTCGCGGGTTGGCATCCATTTCGGCATATGCGGATAGGCGGCTTCTTTAGGGTGATCAACACTTCTCCCCTATATTTGACCGCCCGAGCAGCATGAAGACGTCCGCGTGGAAGAGTCTTTCAAGCTTTCCGCCAGCTCTTTATCCTTTACTTTTCCGAAGTGTTCCCGTGCTTTTCCGATTTGTTGGTTGGCTATTTTGATATGCGTCCCCACAGCATTCCCCTTCCCTTCTCTGTGAAATAAGCAATATATGAGCATGTGCCAAGCTGTGCCTGAGCGAATAACGAAAGCGCTTTGGGTTTATTTTCAGTGGACGTGAACGGGGTGCGGCGCCAGTCACATCATAGTGTCAGGGCCGCCGAGAATGAGATAGAATAAAAGCTATAAATCCCCAATAAAGGATGAGAAATATGACCCAGAGCGAACAATCCAGCCACAAGCCTGACGAGATCACGAAGGACGGGTCGTTCAAACGTCAGATCAATCGATTCACGACCCCGTTCGGGGATGGGCCCGGCGAGCTGCCGGTCGAAGCGGGGCGATACCGCCTGTTGTGGTCCGCGGCATGCCCGTGGGCCCATCGGTCCGTCATCGTCCGGCGCGTCCTCGGACTCGAGGATGCGATCAGCCTGGGAACCGTTAGTCCGATGAGGCCAAGGCTTCAGCGCGTGGACTGGGAATTCTCTTTGGACCCGGACGGCGTCGATCCGGTGCTCGGCATTCGATATATGAGCGAGATTTACTTGATGACGGACCCGGATTACGAGGGCAGACCGACCGTGCCGGCGGTCGTGGACGTGAAGAAGCGGGAGGTCGCGAACAACGACTATTTCAAGCTGACCAACGATTTGGAGACGGCGTGGGCCCCCTATCACAAGCCGAATGCGCCCGATTTGTATCCGGAGCCTTTGCACGATCAGATCGTCGCCTTGAACGAGACCATCTTCCACGACATCAACAACGGCGTATACAAATGCGGCTTCGCCCGCTCCCAGGAGGCCTACGACGCCGCTTACGATACGCTGTTCGCCCGATTGGACGAGCTGGAGCAGAGGCTGTCGGAGCGCCGCTTTTTGCACGGGGATTACATCACGGACTCTGACGTCAGGCTGTATACGACGTTGGTCCGGTTCGATGCGGCTTACTATACCGCGTTCCGGACCAACCGCACCCTCATACGCGAGTTCAAACACTTGTGGGGGTATGCGCGCGACCTGTACCAGACCCCTGGATTCGGCGACACGACCGATTTCGACGCGATCAAGCGGCACTATCATCTGTCGATCACCATTGCGACGGACAAGCCGGAAGCAGGCATTTTGCCGAAAGGGCCGGACTTGGCCGTCTGGGATTCGCCGCACGATCGGCATGTACTGAGCGGTCAGGAAGGAAAGTTTCTCATTCGCGTCTAACAGGAAGGAGTCGAAAACGATGAATCTACGCAACGCCGCAACGGGCGAGAGGAGCTACATTCGGCAACAAAGACTGGACGCCTACCGCGAGCACGCGAAGTCCATTCCGGACGCCCATTGGCAGGCGCTGGCGCGGGCGATCACGTCGGAAGCCGACACGCAGCCGGGCGTCGATCTCATCGTCGCCGAGGTCGACGGACATATCGCAGGCAGCGTGGCGATGTTCCCGCCAGACACGGATGCATACGAGGGCCATGCCCTGAAGCTGGCCTATCCGGAGATCCGAATGCTCGCGGTGTCTCCCGAATATCGGGGGAAGGGCGTGGCATCGGCGCTGATCGCAGAATGCATCGGGCGGGCTAGAGCCCGAGGCTGCCGGTGGATCGGCCTGCATACCGGCGAGTTTATGAAGGACGCCCTTCAATTGTACGGGAGGCTTGGTTTCGAACACGTGCCGCAGTATGATTTTCAACCGGCGGACGATGGCATTACGGTAAAAGCGTTCAGGCTCTCGCTGGATGCCTGACTGGCCTGCGGACGGAGTGCTCGAGGAACCGACGGCAGGCAGCTTGCGTCACGTAGCCGATATGGGGCGTCGCCAGCACGTGGGGCAGATGGCGGTACGGATGCTCGGGCGCAGCTGCTCGACGTCTTAGAGATCGAGGCCGGGACCCGCGATGCAGAGTTTTTTTCTTTTACGATTGACCCAGAGAGGGATACCGCTGAGGCACTTATAAAGTATTCGGAAAAATTAGAGGCCGACCTCAGTGGCTGGGATTTTCTGCGTGGGGAAGAGGCCGGCAATTTTGACATTCTAGTGATGAAAGATGAGGGAGGAACTTTATCACTTGTCAATTTACGCGGCTGCTATATGTTCCATGCCATCGTAACAGCCCATTCAAGGCGCTGTTGAGAGCAATGCTGGGAGTAAAGTCTACTTCTACCAGCCGTAGACGGTATGGGAGGATAAGCATGAAGTTGAGTCATAGCTGTTCACCATCCATGGACCGGATGCTTGACAGACATGGCAAGCTGCTGGCGGAATTGTCCTCCTAAAAGGCTAACGGCGATTCAGCCCCATTTTGCAGGTGTGGGGTTGAATCGCCGTTTTTTTCTTACTCTTGATTATGTGCTGCTTCGTCCTTAACTTCCTCTTGAAAGCCTTTAATGCTTACTTTACGGCGTTCATTTTTTTCTTCGATTTGGTTGCGTTCCTCGCTGCTGATTTCAGAGGAGAATTCGTTTAAATATTCTTCAGCTTCATTCAGGTTTTGCTTTGTATTCTGAATACTTTGCTGTAAATGCTCCACATTATCTGCTCGATTATCCGGTTTTGCCATACGTTTATCGCCTCCTGGTAATTGAAGCGCTCGCTGGAGCACTAACAAGTAGCTTGTTCGCTAACGAACGGTTTTATGCATTATCTTTTGGATACCGATATAAGGTATAATTCCTCCCGCCATTAGGACTTAGGCTGCCTTCCGACCCGTAAATGCCAACAAAATGGCAATATTTTTTTTTGGTATATGGAGGTAGTAAAAATCAAAATACAGGTTGTGAGGTTAAATGTGATGATTCTTACTCGATCTCTTGCGGATAATATTGTTCAGAAAACAAAGGAATTAACAGCATTGCATATGAACGTTATGGACGCTAATGGCATTATCATCAGCTCCAGCGATCATGAGCGAATAGGTATCTTTCACGAAGGAGCCGCAAAGGCTATCCAGAACGGTGTAGACCAGATCATAACCGAAGAGATCTATCAGAAGATGATAGGAACCAAACCAGGCATAAACATGCCTATACGCTTTGACGATATGGTCATAGGCGTTATCGGTATAACGGGCGATCCGGATCAAGTGCAGCCTTTCGGCAAAGCGGTTCAAATGATGACGGAGCTCATGCTGCAGCAAGCCTTCCTGAGTGAACAGGTCGGCAACGAGGAGAAGGCGCGCGACTTTCTGGTACAGGATTTGATCGCCGGGCAGAACGACCGTGGGCTCGATGCGGTGATAGCCAGAGGCCAGCTGCTTGGCGTTGATCTTACCCTTCCAAGAAGCGCATGGGTTATCCAAACCGAAAATAGCGATAAACAAACAGAAACGTTAGAGATTCATCGATCGCTCGTCCGCAAAATATCGAACCTGTTTCCAAACCCCCGGCAAATCTTGTGCTCCCGGGTACAAAGGAACCGTTGGGTTATCATTACGGAAATGCAGCCTTTGACCGATCGAAGCCGATTTGAGTCGATCTCGAACCAAATCCGGAAATTGATCTCGGAGCGGATGAGCACCAAAGCTTATCTTACGGTAGGACGACAGGTACCCGGCGCAGATGCCCTGCACGTTTCCTACAAAGAGGCGCTAACCCTTTTGAAAATAAACCGGCTGTTTCCTGAAAACGCCGCCGTCAAGCATTTTTACGATCTCGGTCTTGAGCTCATGTGTGCCGAAGTAAATGCCTCCACGAGGGCGCATATTATTGACCGATCGCTGGGCGCTCTTCCCGATTTCCCGGATTTGATGGAGACGTTGAACGCATTTCTCAACTGCAGCTTAAATATTGCTTCTGCGGCGAAGATGCTCTGCGTTCACAGAAATACGCTGCTGTATCGATTGGATCGAATCAAAGAGATATCGGGCAACAATCCTAGAAACTTCGATCAAGCGGCCCAGATGCATGTGGCGCTTCTTCTCGTACGCATGAAATAAGGTTAATTAAAGGACTGTTCAGCAACCACTTTTTATACAATATATATAAAAGATTGAATTGAAAGCGCTATCTAATTTGTATGTTTTATATATTGCAACAAAATCAGCACATTCTATAATGAAATTGAGCATCGGAAGGGAAAGGAAATTATCGATATGAATCTTTATGATTTGTCACGGCAAGAGGGCTTCTTAGATGAGATTGTGATGATACTTCATGAAGAAACCGGACAAAACGTTAATCTGATGGGTGCTGGGGGTGTTATTCTATCCACGACGAGACCGGAAAGAAAAGGGACGGTTCATGAAGGCGCCAAAAAAATTATGGAAGGCCTCCTGAATGAAGCTATGATAACGGAAGAAGACGCACTTCGAATGGAGGGCGTCCGACCCGGATGCAATCTCCCCATTGAGTTCGATGGCCATCGTGTGGGTGTCATCGGGATGACGGGTAATCCGCAAGAAATGCGCCCGGTGGTTAGAGTTGCCGTAAGGACTGTTATTCTATGGCTTCGGAATTATCAGCAAGCTGTTACGCGGAACAGGACTTCTTCCAACGCCTTCTCGCTGCTGCAAAATATGGCTGCCTCCATCGAAGAAATCACGGCAAGCTCAGAGGATTTCGTATCCGCCAGTGCAGCCGCTTCTGAAGAGGTACGGACTGGCAGCGAGCATGTCAACAATGTTGGTGAGGTTCTGACGATAATCAATGAAATCGCGGACCAAACCAATCTGATCGGCCTGAATGCCGCTATTGAAGCTGCAAGAGCCGGAGAAGCCGGAAGAGGCTTTGAGGTCGTCGCATCCGAAATACGTAAGCTGGCCCAAAAGAGTCAGAAATCCGTAAAAGAGATTCAACACGCTCTTACCCAAGTCCAAAATAGGTTCCGCAACATCGAGAAGCAAGTTAAAGCGAATGAAATCACGGCTAACGATCAAGCTGCAGCCCTGCAGGATGTCGCGAAGCATGTGGTTCATATTGAACAGCTGATGGAGGAACTGGATCAAGGAGACATCAAATGAGAATTATCATCGCGCCCGATTCATTCAAAGGCAGCCTGTCGGCAAAAGAAGCCGCATTCGCCATAAAAGCAGGGATTCGCAAAGCGCTTCCTGAAAGCGCTATCTTCATCGCGCCTATGGCTGACGGAGGCGAGGGCACCATGGATTGTTTGGTCGAGCAGACCAACGGTACTACGGTGTCGGCTAACGTCTTGAATCCATTAGGCTTGGAGATACGTTCGGGCTTCGGAGTTTCAGGCGACACGGTTACCTGCATCATCGAACTGGCTATGGCATCCGGTCTGTTCTTGATCGGTGAAGAAGAACGCAACCCGATGCTTACGACCACCTATGGTTTCGGCCAATTGATTCGTGCAGGTCTTGATTCTGGCTGCCGGAAATTTATACTCGGACTCGGCGGTAGTGCGACCAACGACGGCGGCGCCGGTATGTTGCAGGCGCTGGGCGTAAAATTGCTCGACGAGGACGGCAAAGAGCTGCCTTATGGCGGCGGAAGTTTAGGGCGTTTGGCGCATATCGATTTGACGGATCTGGATCCGCGGCTGAAGGAATCGACCTTTACGGTAGCTTGCGATGTCGATAATCCTTTTATCGGCCCGAATGGCGCCTCCTATGTTTTCGGACCGCAGAAGGGCGCCACTGCCGAAATGGCATACGAACTTGACTGCAATCTTCATCATTACGCCGACATCTTGAAATCGTCTACCGGTGTGGCGATCCACAATGTTCCGGGCGCCGGTGCAGCCGGGGGTGTGGCTGGCGCAATCATAGCTGTCCTTGGCGGCAAACTTCAGTCGGGCTTCGATATCGTGGCTGAAACGACTAACCTCGAAGAATATGTACAAGGATCCGACCTGGTTATTACAGGTGAAGGACAGACCGACTTTCAAACCGCCCGGGGAAAAACGCCATGCGGTGTTGCGAGAATCGCCCGAAAACACGGCGTACCTGTCATCGTCCTATCCGGTTCTATAGGTAAGGGCATCGATGCCTTATATCAAGAAGGCGTCCATGCGGTAGTCAGCATCATGAACCGCCCTATGTCTCTTTCAGAAGCGATGGAACAAGCAGCCGAGCTGCTCGAACAACAAGCCGAACAACTTATTCGTATCTACATGATCGGGAGGTAATAGCAGTGGGAGCTGACGGGTTTACTCAAGAAGCCATAAATTTAGGACCTATTCTACTAGGCCTTCTACTTGTATGTATTGTATTCATTGTATACGCGACAGCAAGATGGAAGCTCCATCCCTTCATTTCCATCGTGGCCGCTACATACATCCTGGCTTTGGGCACGAACCTGCTCGCCAAATTGAACGGTATAGAGGGTCCTCTAATCAAAGACATTGGGGCTACTCTGACCAGCGGATTCGGCGGAATTATAACAAGCATTGGTCTCGTTATCATCTTCGGAACGATGATTGGAAAGATTCTAGAGAAATCTGGCGCGGCGGTTAAAATGGCCGACGTTGTCCTTAGACTGCTGGGTGACCGCCATCCAGCTGTTGCAATGTCCATTATCGGCTGGATCGTGTCCATTCCCGTCTTTTGCGATTCCGGATATGTTATCCTCTCTTCCCTGAAGAAATCATTGGCGAAGAAGACGGGAGTCAGTGTCGTTACGCTGGGCGTTGCCCTGTCAACCGGTTTATACGCCACTCATACGCTTGTCCCCCCTACTCCAGGCCCTATCGCGGCCGCAACGAATGTCGGAATCGGTCCGGACGGACTATTCTGGGTCATCGTAATCGGTCTTTTCGTTTCCATCCCGGTTGCATTGGCAGGCCACATATGGGCTCGTACAGTCGCTTCCAAGCTGCCTTCCAACCTTGATGAAGCAACGGAAACATTCGAAGAGTACAAACAGCGCTTCGGCAAACTGCCGTCGGCAACGGCAGCGTTCGCTCCTTTGCTTGTCCCTATCGTTTTGCTGGCTCTGGGTTCATTCGCCAACTTCCCTGTGGGAACGGATGCCGAAGGGAACAAAGAATTGCTGATGAGCGGTTTTGCCTATACGTTCTTCACATTTGTCGGCGCACCCGTGAACGCTCTCTTTATCGGGTTGCTGCTCGCCATGTTCTGGCTTCTTCCGAAGCGCAACGAAGAAACCCTTACCAAATGGATGAGCGAAGGCCTTCTGGACTCCGCGATCATCATCATGATTACGGGAGCAGGCGGCGCATTGGGCGCAGTCATCCGCGCAACCCCGATTGCGGATTACGTGAAGACGCTTATTGGCGGCAACAGCGCAATGGTCGGTGCGGGAGCACTTCTCTTCGTCTTTATTATCGCTGCTCTCCTGAAAACCGCTCAAGGCAGCTCGACGGCTTCACTGGTTATCACATCGACTCTCGTCATGCCCATGATTCCGTCACTGGGGCTCGATACGATGATGGGATCGGTGCCGATCGGGCAAATGTTAACGGTAATGGCGATTGGATGCGGTGCGATGGTCGTGAGCCATGTTAACGATTCCTACTTCTGGGTTGTATCCCAGTTCTCCGGGATGAACCTGAATACCGCCTATCGCGCCCAAACCATGGCGACATTGGTTCAAGGCCTGGTCGGTATTGTCGTCGTTGTGATTATGGGGCTGTTCTTCCTGTAAGGACTACGCCTGTTGTTAAAAGTGATGCAGGAAGAATAGTACTATTAAAGCAGTGCTTTAGGGCTCCCTACACCGGCATGCTCGTCGAAAATACCGTGCATGGAATGTATGATCATCACTCTCCATTTCCATAATAGAAGCATGCATGCAAGTTCAAGGCGTGCCATAACAGGAGGGTGATTATGAAGGCTGTAACTTTCAATGGCATGAAGGACATGCAGGTGAAGCAGGTCGCTGATCCGACGATTCAGAAAAAAGACGGGATTATCGTCAGGATCACCTCGACCGCCATTTGCGGTTCCGATCTCCATATATACCAGGGGGCGATTCAAGCCCAAACCGGATACGTGGTCGGACATGAACCGATGGGCATCGTCGAAGATGTGGGCCCTGAGGTGACAAAGGTCAAAAAAGGGGACCGGGTTGTGCTCCCGTTCAATATTTCTTGCGGCAGCTGTCATTACTGCCAGCATGAAATGGAAAGCCAATGCGACAACTCCAACCCCAACCCTCAAGTGGATACGGGAGGTTACTTTGGGTTTACCGAACGTTACGGGAATTATCCGGGCGGACAAGCCGAATTGCTTTACGTGCCGTACGGCAATTTCATGCCGTTCGTTATTCCGGAGTCATGCGAATTGGAGGATGAGAAGCTCCTGTTCCTGTCCGACGTTCTGCCGACGGCCTATTGGAGCGTGGACAACGGCGGCGTGAAGCAGGGGGATACGGTGGTGGTGCTCGGCTGCGGCCCCGTCGGCTTGATGGCGCAAAAATTCGCCTGGATGAAAGGGGCCAAACGGGTCATCGCAGTCGACAATCTCCCGTACCGGCTGAACCATGCCAAAAAAATGAATAAAGTCGAAATCTTCAACTTTGAAGATTTCACAGACATGGGGCTGCATATAAAAGAAATAACAGGCGGGGGTGCGGATGTCGTCATCGATTGCGTCGGAATGGACGGCAAGAAGACGCCATTGGAGGAGGAGGAGCAGAAGGCCAAGCTGGTTGGCGGAACGCTCAGCCCGATCAACATCGCGATGAATGCGGTGCGGAAATTCGGCACAATTCAGATTACAGGGGTATACGGTTCTAAATACAACCAGTTCATGTTCGGAAACATTTGGGAACGAAACGTGAAGCTGACCATGGGACAGGCGCCCGTCATTCATTACATGCCGATGCTGTATAAAAAAATTATGGCAGGCGAGTTCGATCCGACGGAGATCATCACGCATAAAGTGCCGCTCGATCAGGCGCATGACGCGTACAACACCTTTTACAACCATGCGGACGAATGCATTAAATTTGTCCTGAAGCCTTAAATGACGGCAATGAGAAGAGGGGCTGTGCCACGGGGAATTGTATCCTGAGGGACAGCCCCGTGTGTTTAGCCGATCTTTCGTCAATATTGGCGGGACCTAGTTCCGTTATAGGGCTAAAACCGCCAGGTTTACAGCAAGCCCCCGGAAGACCCGATCCGCGCCTTTGGATAGGTTGCGTAAGCCCGCACCGCCGCTTTCGCAACCTCCATGTCGTTTGCGACCGTACTGCCGCTTGCGCCGACCGCCCCGACGATTCTTCCTTCGTACGCCAACGGAATCCCCCCTCCAAACACGACCACGCGTCCGTGGTTGGTCGTATTGATCCCGTACAGCTCCCCGTTCGGGACCGCCAACGGAGCAAGGTTCGCCGTGGGCATTTTTAGCGCGACCGCCGTCCATGCCTTATTAAGGGCGATGTCGACACTGGCCAGCCAGGCATGGTCCATCCGATGAGAAGCAACGAAATTCCCGCCATCGTCTACGATGGCGATCACTTCCGCGATCCCGAGCTCCCTTGCCCGGAGTTCCGCTGCGTGAATCAACACTTTGGCGACTTCCAGTGTGATTTTCAACATCTGTGTCCTCTCCCTCTCGACTGATTCGATACATGATATGAATCATGCGCTTTAGGTATGCTTTCGATCCCGTCATCATAGCATTCGTACATCCATGAATGGAGCGGGTAAATTTCCGCTTCTTTTCTTGCTCTCATGCGAAGATGTCTGGTCCCCTTTTTTTGGTAACTTGGGCATCTATGTCGGCGAGCAGTCCGGAAAAACGAAAAACGGCTCTTTCGAAATCAATGCGAACTTTTTGAAATTGTTCCACGGAAAGAAAGCACTCTAACGAATGAGGTGAAAGAATGGTAAAAGCATTGGAGAATGTCCATGTTATCATTACCGGTGCCTCCGACGGCTTAGGTTATGCCATGGCAGAAGCCCTTCTTGATAAAGGGGCAAAAGTAGCAGTAGCATCCCGTCCAGGGCCAAAATTAACTGAAGCCGTAAAAAAACTTAAAGAAAAGGGATATGCGACTGTTTTTGAACTTCCACTGGATGTGAGATCAGAGGGATCGGTAGAAGATGCGGTGAAATGGGTAAAAACGGAATGGGGGAAAATGGATGTCCTTGTAAACAATGCCGGCATCGGGATGCGAACGGTCAACCCGCGTTTTCTGGCGGATCCGCAACCCTTTTACAAGGTAACGCCGGCAGGCTTCCGGGATCTTATCGAAACCAATCTCACCGGTTATTTTCTGGTAGCGCGAGGATTCACCCCACTCATGATCGAACAAGGAAAAGGGCGAATCATCAACATTTCCATGAATCATGAGACCATGAAAAGAAAGGGTTTTGTTCCGTACGGTCCGTCGCGCGCCGCAACAGAATCGCTGTCGGCGATCATGGCGGAGGATCTGAGGGAAGTTGGAATTTCGGTCAACCTGTTGCTTCCGGGCGGAGCAACGGCGACAGGAATGATTCCGGATGATCTGCGCAGCGAGATCGAGGCGAAATTCCGGCTGATGCAGCCGGAGGTTATGGCGGAGCCTATTGTCTTTTTGGCTTCACCGGAAGCGGAGGGCATTACGGGGGAACGCATTGTGGCCTCCGAATTTGAAAGCTGGTTAAAGGATAAAAGTGAAAAATCAACTCATTGAAATAATCGCCTCTCAGCATCAAGTCATTGGAATCGAAAAAGTGCAATTAACGCACGTCGCTCGTGCGGTTAACCTATATGGAACCCTTTCAAGGGTACTCAGAAATGTATTGAAGCCGACTACAACCAGCAGTCGGCTTATTTCTTCTCTTATTGGGCAATGGAATTCTATTGTGTGCTTTTCCAAGAACAGATGTTCAAACAAAATTCTCTAGAACAACCTTGCCAATCGTCCTATTGCTCTCCAATAGCTTGTGGGCTTGGCGAAGATGCTCTGCCGAGATCGGTCCAAGCACTTCGGAGAGCGTCGTCTTCAATTGTTGATGATCCACAGCATCAGCTATCAGATTGAGCAGCAAGTGTTGCTCGATCATATCATCCGTTTCATAAAGCGAGCGAGTAAACATAAACTCCCACACGAAGGTGGCGCTTTTTTGCTTAAGCAAATTGAGGTTGAGCGGAGAGGCAGGATCATCAATTGCGCAAACGACTCCTTGGGGAGAAACGGCTTCGCTGATGCCGGCCCAGTGTTTTTCCAAAGCATTCAGGCAGAAAATATACGGCACGCTTGAAAACCCAATCGCTTCAAGCTGCGGAAGGAGCGGCTCATGGTGGTTAATGGTATAGTCGGCGCCCATTGATTTAACCCAATCGACGGTTTCCGGCCGGGAAGCAGTCCCGATTACAATGAGCCCCGCTTGTTTTGCAAGCTGGATGGCAATGGACCCTACACCCCCAGCTGCCCCGATGATAAGCAGGGATTTTCCTTTGTTGGCGTCCGAATCCGGAGAGATCGACATTCGGGTAAATAATGCTTCCCAAGCTGTGATAGAGGTTAAAGGAAGAGCCGCCGCTTCCGCGAAATTCAATGAAGCTGGCTTGCGCCCTACAATCCGCTCATCAACGAGATGGTATTCACTGTTTCCGCCTTGTCTTGCAATGCTGCCCGCATAAAAAACTTCATCCCCCGGACGGAACAAAGAGCAGTCCGGTCCGACCTCTTCAACAATTCCTGCAACATCCCAACCTAGAATTTTAGGAACTTCTTCAACTCTGTCTTTAGGCGCACGTACCTTCGTGTCAACCGGATTGACCGATATGGCGATGACTTTGACCAAGATGTCACGGCCCGTCGCTCTCGGTTTCTCCACAACTACATCTACTAAGCTTGCTGGATTTTCAATTGGAAGGTATCGAGTTAGTCCTACCGCCTTCATTGTAGCCATAATAAACCACATCCTTTCGTTCCTAGTATACCCTTTGCAAGGTAATGACTAAAACACGGTTCGTCGTTACAAACAGCGCGGGGAACCATACCAAAAAGAGAAAATATCACA
Source organism: Paenibacillus humicus NBRC 102415 (assembly GCF_004000905.1). GTDB lineage: Bacteria > Bacillota > Bacilli > Paenibacillales > Paenibacillaceae > Paenibacillus_O > Paenibacillus_O humicus. Next base: position 95,711 of record NZ_BIMD01000011.1, on the reverse strand, counting down.
TTCTTATTTTTAACCTTTAATAGGACCGTAATTAATTGTGTGCCGCCGTATTGCCTAAAGGGAAGCTGTAAACATAAGGAGAAAAAAGGATCGGCCGGTTTTGACCTATTTTAGCGGAGTAATTTCTGCCAATAGTTCATAGGAATGAAGGCGGGCCTTATGATCGTAGACCTGGGCGATTGCCATGATTTCATCGGCTTGACTTTCTTCCAGAAACTTTTCCAGCTTTTCTTTTACGATTCGAGGACTGCCGACAATCGAAGTTCCTAATTGATTCTGAAGGGCAGCGATTTCATTGCCGCTCGCTATTTCATTCATATTGTCCACTGGCGGCTGCAAGGGGACTTCCTTCCCGCGCATCAAATTCAAGAACTGCTGCTGCAATGTTGTAGCGAGCCGTTCAGCTTCTTGATCCGTGTCGGCCGCAATGATGTTTAGCCCTACCATTGCATGCGGCTTGTCCAGTACTTTAGAAGGCTTGAACGAACGGCGGTACAGCTGGATAGCCGGCAGTGTGTTATGCGGGGAGAAATGGCTCGCAAATGCAAACGGCAGTCCAAGCTCTCCTGCCAGCTGGGCGCTGAATCCGCTTGAACCCAACAGCCAGACAGGTATGTTTAATCCCTCACCCGGAATTGCTTTGACATGACTATATTGTGCCGGGGAAGGGTCAAAGTAATTCCGGAGCTCGGCCAGCTGCTCAGGAAAATCATCGCCTGAACTTCTCAAGTCGCGTCTTAATGCACGTGCGGTAAGCTGATCAGTGCCTGGCGCACGGCCCAAGCCAAGATCAATACGTCCTGGATATAAGGATTCCAGAGTACCGAATTGCTCAGCAATAACAAGAGGTGCATGATTCGGCAGCATAATGCCGCCTGAACCTACCCGGATTTTTGATGTTCCTGCGGCAACATGGGAAATGACTACCGATGTTGCAGAGCTGGCGATAAATGGCATATTGTGATGCTCAGCGAGCCAGTATCGGTTATACCCCAGCTTTTCGGCGAGGCGGGCCAGCTCCAAAGTATGGCGAAAGGAATCAGCCGGCGTACTTCCATCTGCAATTGGAGACAGATCCAGGACCGAGAATGGAATATCCGTAAGTTGTTTTCTATTATTTTCAGGCATATGCTCATCTTCTTTCTTGTCTTCTTTTACTGTTCAATCTAAATCACATGAACTCAACTGAATTAATATCTGCAGAAAATACATCCTTTATTAAACCAGACCCTGTTTAATTTACGGCAGCCTGAGCCAAAATTTCATAAGAGCGCAGCCGTGCCTTATGATCAAAAATCTCTGTATGAGCCATGATTTCATCAGCGCCAGTCTGTTCTATCAACTCATGGAGCTGCTGCTTCACACCTGCAGGGTCCCCGATGATGGAGGTGAATAGCTGTTCTTCAACAGCCCTGCGTTCATTATCGTTCCAAAGCTCGTCCATATGATCAACAGGAGGCAAGATGGGCGAGGGCTGTCCGCGGGTCAACAAAAGAAATTTTTGATACATCGAAGTGGCAAGCCTTTGTGCCTCCTGTTTCTCATCAGCAGCCACCGCTTGAACGGCTAACAGTACATAAGGCTCTTCCAAAAATGGAGACGGACGGAAAGAATCACGGTACAGTTGGATGGCCTCCATCATGTTGCCTGGAGCAAAATGTCCCGCGAAAGAGAAAGGCAACCCGAGTAATCCAGCCAATTGGGCACTATAGGACCCGGAACCTAACAGCCAAATCGGCACATTTGTTTTTTCGCCGGGAATGGCGTGAAAGCGAAAGGAACCATCCTTAGTGGCTGTTCCTGTACCATAAAGATAAGCGATAAGCTCATGGAGCTTGGCGTCAAAATCAGGTTCACCAGCAACCCGCTGCCGCAATACATTTGCGGTATATGGGTCGGTGCCGGGTGCCCGCCCCAATCCAAGGTCGATCCGGCCGGGGAAGAAGGTTTCCAATGTTCCAAATTGCTCCGCCACGGAAAGAGGGGAATAATGGGAAAGCAGCATTGCGCCTGACCCAATACGCATTTTTTCCGTGACAGAGGCTACTCGTCCAATGACAATCGGGGATGCTGAGCTCGCCATTCCTGCCCAGTTATGATGTTCAGCAAGCCAAAACCGTTTATATCCCCATTGTTCTGTTTTCTTTGCGAGATCAAGCGTGTTTTGAAGGGAAAGCTCGGCTGATCCTCCCTCGACAATTGGGGAGGGATCGAGTACGGAAAGGTCTATTTTCTTTGTCATACATTTTTCTCCTTCTATACAATCAACTTCTTAAAGCTGGCCGGTACCTTTATGGGTTGGAAAGTAGGGTAAAACAAATTCTCCAAGCTCCTGAATGACTTCCTCTGGAGGGCGTTTGGAAAAATACAGAACAAACGCCAAATGGTTGACGCCAATCGTTTGAAACTGATGAAGCAGATCGACCAAACGGTTTCTTCCCACGGAATAGCCTAAAGGTATGGGAACAGGCATTTCATCGGGATTTTCCGATAAATCGATGAATAAGCTTTGAGAGAAGGGTTTAAACTCTCCTGGAGCATAACCATCAGTTAAAGCACGATAATCCTGGATAAGCTGAGCCTGTTCATTCATGCTGCGCGGGTATTGAAGCCACCCATCCCCATTCCTGGCAATCCAATTGATGGACTGATTGCTGAATCCCGTCACCATGGTCGGAATCGAAGATACAGGCTTTGGGATTAACCTCATATCTGTACCATCGATCAGCCCGGCGCGGCTGTGGATTGTCGGCTGATCCTCTTTCAACAGCCGGTCGAGAATTTCGAAATTTTCTTTAAATAACGGACCGCTTTCCTGCTTAGATATCCCTAAAGCGGTAAAGTCTTTTTCCCTGTCCCCTGAGGCCACTCCCATAATCAATCGACCTGGGAACAATTGATCGATCGATGCCGCTTCCTTGGCTACCCTGACGGGGTGGCGCAAAGGGAGAACCACACTTCCTGTCACTAACGCAATGTGCTTCGTATATGCAGCAAGATAGGTCAAATAAATCCATAAATCGTACTTTTGGCCGTTATCATCAATATTCAAATTCTGTATCGTAATATCGCGGAGCCATAATGAAGCAAAGCCATATTCCTCCATTTTACGGGCAAGCTCCAGCTGATTCTCCATAATCGGATTTTTAGACATCCTGGCAGTCGGGAGGATAAATCCGAGTGTCATTTTGCCTTTCCGGTACATGCTGTTATAGGCGCGATGATGTTGAAAACTCACCCTTGGTCCTCCTTAAAAGGTCATATTTTCAAGCCTATATACTTTTCAAACTGTTTGATGGTTTCCTCATTGCGTCGATAATAAGTCCATTGTCCGATTCGTTTCATTTCCACCAGACCGCTTTGCAACAGGATAGATAAATACTGGGAGGTGGTGGACTGCGACAGTCCTACTTTGCTGTGAATATCACTCACACAAACCCCGCCATCAAAGCCTTTTTCTTTGATAACATGGGCCTGAGTGGAAAAATGATGATCAGGTTCTTTCAACATTTGCAGAATATTTACTCTTATTTGATTGGACAGAGCCTTGAAAATTTCAACTGCCTGTTCGTCAGTTATCATCGTTGATTCCCGATTCAACGGCGTCCTCCCCTTTCTGAGCTTATTGAAATCCATTTTGATTGGAATGAGTAAGGACTAATCGAGCAAAAGGATATTGATAATTCTCGATATATAAATATTACTTTACTTTGTATCCAAAATCAATTGGTATGCTTTTAACAGGGGTGGAAATCGTTGGTCCAGCAATGGATTGAATCTCATGCCCACGTATTTATTGCTATTCAACTTGTTCTTTATTGGAAATATCGGTGGTAACCTGGAACACCTTGATTCCATACGACTTCCCTAAAAATTCTGAAGGCTCGCCAAATCGGCAGCGCGAAGATTCAGCCTTCTTTCGCAAGCGTAATGGAAGCGGCTTAAAGGTTGATACCGTACTTGTTAGGTCATGAACTTGGCAATCTGATAAGATTGAATCAAGGTAAAACGTATAAAAAAGGATCTAGGAATATGATTAGGAGAGGAAGGGAACGGCTATTGAGCGAATTCAAAAACAGGAGTAAGGTTCTAACCTTGATTGCGATTTTGGCGCTGGCGAGCTCAATATGTCTTCTTTATTTTAAAAGAGTGATGATGAAGGCTCTCCCTCCAGGAACAAATTAACCACGCATTCCAGGGTCAATTATATCGGGTGAGCGAATGCTTCGGAGTTGAGTTAGACGATTCCGCAAATACCCGGTGTATAGCTGCTGTCGCCGCTGCTTCTTCTATACCGGATTCCATTACGACATTTAAAAACAGCGAAGGTATAACGTATGGCTTCACCATGAATCAGGTTTATCAGGCTATGTTAATTTCAAAAAATCGCTTGGGTAGTTCGGAATGCATTGAAGTCATTTTGAAGCTTCAGAAAAGGAAGAGGATGATGTGAACAAAACCGAACGGATGTTGGCCATCGTCATTGAGCTGCAGCGGAAAGGCGTGCTGTGAGCCGAGGATTTGGCTGCCAAGTTCGAGACGAGCATCCGCACGATTTACCGTGACGTTCAAGCGCTAAGCGAAGCGGGCGTTCCGGTGGCGGGTGCGCCGGGGGTAGGCTACTCCTTGATGGAGGGCTACTTTCTCCCACCTGTCGGCTTCACGGCGGAGGAAGCGGTGGCGCTGCTCATCGGGGCGGATTTCGTCCGAATAAGGCTAGACGCCGAGTACGGCGCGAAGGCCCGCAGTTCGCAGGAGAAGATCGAGGCGATTTTACCGGAGAACGTACGCGAAGAGACCGAGCGGATCCGATCGGCGATTCGGCTGCTGAACGAAAGAGGGGGGAAAACGCGCGGGCAGGAAAAAGAGACGTTCGAACAGTTGCGCCAAGCGATTCTGGGGAAGCGCAGGGTTCGTTTCCGCTACTCCAAAAACCTGCCGGATTCGGACGGATATCGTCATGGCGAGCGAACGGTTGATCCTTACGGGCTCGTATTTTCCCAAGGGGTGTGGATGCTTGTTGCGTTCTGCGGGCTGAGGCACGCCATCCGGCACTTTCGGCTGTCTCGCATGAACGAGCTTGCCTTACTGGAAGATTCGTTCCTGCTCGTTCCGGGTTTTCGCTTTCAGGATCACCGGCCTATAGATGATCGGAATGTGACCGTCCACATGTTGGTCGACGAGGCCATTGCGGACCGGGTTCAGGAATCGGACAATTTCTATATGGAGTCGTTCGAGCCGGGGGAAGAAGGCTGGCAGGCGACGTTCCGCGTCCGGCGGGTGGAGGATCTCCTTCAATGGACGCTCGGATGGGGGGCCGCGGTGCGTGTGCTGGAGCCGGAATCGCTGCGGAAACGGGTACGCGAGGAAATCAAAAAAATGCTTGAACGCTACTGACAAACTGCTGTCAGTAGCGTTTTTGTATGCTGGATTCAGCTTAAGCAAAAGGAGCTGGGTCCGGCAATGGATACGAAAGAAACGTTGCATAAATTCGAGGAGACGGTCCGTGGATATATTCGAGAGCTGGATGGCTCCAATTTTGATCAGTTGCTTTGGAAGCCGGCGGAGGACGAATGGTCGCTTGGTCAGATGTACATGCATTTAATTCGTTCCGCGCAGTTGATGCAGTTGAGGAACGCCGCATTGTGCCTTGAACCGGGCGGCAGTCCGGAAATCTCCCAGGCGGGAAAGACGAAGCCGGGTGAGGAGCTGTTCAAGACGGGGAGTTTCCCGCCGGATCGGATCCGAGTTCCCCCGTCCCCTCAATACACGCCGCCGCAACCGGAAAGCAAGGAACAACTTGTCGACGGATTGCGGGATACGGTACGTCGGATGGTCGAGATTGAAGCGAAAATTGCGTCGGAGTTTGATCCGGTTACCCAAGCGCGATTAGAACCGGGTAAGGAAATCGTTCGAAATACGGTTCTCCATCCGCGATTAGGGGGATTGAACGCGCTGGAATGGTTCAGACTGATCGAGATGCACTATCGCCATCATTTGCTCCAGAAGATGCGTCTGGACGACGCTTGGAAGCAGGCGCATGGGTGAGCCTGGGCCGGCAAGCGGAACGCCCTCTTATTGGATAGGCGTCGTCTCGGCGTCGCATGTGCAGCGGGGGGTTAGTGGCGGCTTCGCCCAGATGTGCCACGGAAAATCCTTGCCTTACCGCCGGAACATCGAATATATTCCCTGCCGGGAGGCGAGAATCGAATGTCAACGAGATCAGGAAGATTTTGTAACCGAAAGAGAAACTCTTGACGGGAATTCATCTGGAAGATTTGAAAATCGTTCGCCCAATTATTGCCTCAAGGCAATTTGCTATTGCTGCGGCTCATTAAGCTGAACACGGCGAAATTTAGATTCTGTTCCTGGCGCGGAATGAGGACCTAATTGAACGGAAAGCAGCGTGCTGCCAACATGGGCCGTGCCTTCTTCGACGCCGATGTCGCAATCATGATGACCGCCGGTGACCCCGGCTCATCACGACATCAGCGTCTGGTTGCATCACGTTCCGCGGCAAGCAGAAGAGTTCCAGGGCCTATTCCATTGGGACGCTTGCGTAGGAGCGCTGTCCGTCAAGGCCTGCCGCTGAACCGCTGGAGCGCTTCCTCGGTAACGGGGGCGAATAGGTTGACGAGGTTGCCGTCGGGGTCGCGAAGCAGAGCAGAGCGGTTCCCCCATGGCATTGTGGTCGGTGCCTGCACCCACTCGTCGACAAGCGGCTTCAAGCGCGCGTACTCGGCATCGACGTCGTGGACGCGAAACTCGATGATGACGGTGTGGTTGTCGGCCGCGCGCGCGGAACCGGCGCCGAACAGCGGTACCGTCTGGGAGTGGCCGATCGCCAGCGTACACGATGGCAGAACGAACTCAGCAAAGACAGGCGCGGGGCGCATCGCCGAAATTCCTGTGACTTTCTCATAGAACGCGACAAGCCGATCCAAGTCGTCGGTAATGATGCGTACAGAAGCCAAATTCATGAGAAATCAACCTTTCCTAATGGAATGTAACGCTACGATACGGTATCGTATCATATTGATCTAAAAAATACAAGTGAACGGCAAAATCGTCTCTGGGCGCTGGCGCGGTCACAGTCCCGGCGGCAAGGATGCCGCCATGGTATAATGGGAAGAATCGGTTCTGTTAAGGCAACGAATCTCTGTTTAAGTCCATTTATGTTGGAGGGAAGATGGTGACAACGTCCAAGAAGTCTGAACGAGTGCCGTCGGCCAAGGTGAATGGACGCGTCGAGCGTTCGCGCTATACCGTCCTGACCACTGCGTTTGAACTGCTCAGCGAAGGCGGTGTGGCCAGCTTCACCGTCGACGAGGTGTCGCGTCGTTCCGGGGTCGCGAAGACGACCATCTACCGCCACTGGCCGACGCGGGAAGCCCTGGTGATCGACGCCTGTTCACGGATGATTGCCGAGCAGGAAGTACCCGACACCGGCACGCTCGAAGGCGACGTCACAGCTATCCTGGAGGAAATCGCGCACCTGCTGCCGACGGCGAACTGGTCCTTTGTCCTGCCGTCAATCGTCGACACCGCCGAGCGTAATCCGGAGTTCGCGGAAATCCACAGTCGGATTCAACGCGGACACGCTGCACCCCTGCGAGAAGTTCTGCAGCGCGCGGTAGACAGGGGCGAGCTGTCGGCCGATGCCGACATGTCAACGATCGTCGCGGCCCTGCTGGGGCCGCTCTTCTACCGCCGCTGGTTCTCGCGCGAACCGATCGACGTCCCGTTCGTAAAGGCGATCATCAAGCGCGTACTCGCTTCACTATAGGACGAGACGCCTATCGCTGCTTGGCCCGCCATCGATGGCGGACCAACGAATATCTGGTTTGAGCGCCCACATGCTTCGGCATCCCGGCGCAACGCGATCGAGTCCTCGAAAAAAGGACCTCAGTCTCCACGTTACAGTGGAAGTTGAGGTCCTTTTTGGTGAAAAAGGAGATGCTTCCTCTTTCACGGGAATGCGTTTGGGAAAGCACTCTTTACATACTTTGTTTAGCGATGTGAAATCAAGCCGTTTCAATATGTCCTGACCTTTAAATTTCGCTCTATAGATGTTAGGGGCATTTTTTTCATTATCAGCATATGTTCACGATTTAATCATCATGATCAAAGGAATTGCCTCGGTTTTGTCGAAACAGGTTGGATGATGATGACAAAACGAAAAGCGGTCCTGATTACAGGGTCATTCTTTATCACCTTAATCCTGATTCGAATCATCTGGGCTTTTCTTCAGGCGTCGCCGGATCACCCTCGTGCGGTTCGGGGCGAGTTGGATTTGCGCGGCTTCGACTTCACCAAGGATCGCACGGTTACATTAGATGGAGGGTGGGAGTTCTATCCAGGCAAGCTTGTAATGCAAAGCGACTCCAGCACAATCTCATCCGGAGAGGGGAGGTTGTTCATTCAAGTTCCCGGAAAGTGGGACTCGTCTATATCTTCGCATAATTCCCCATATGGCTATGGCTCCTATCGTTTGCGCGTCATGGTCAACCCGGATAAAGAACTAACCTATGGCGTCCGCGTTTCGAATGTGCGTACTTCGTCCGAACTATATGTGAACGATCGTCTTTTGGCAAGAGAGGGGCAGCCGGCAAAAATCAAACATCAGTATACAGCCCGAAGCTTGCCATATACCGCCACTTTCAAGGCGGATACAGGCGAAATCGATATTGTCATACAAGTTGCGAATTATGACAACAGTTTACAAGGCGGTTTGGTAGGATCGATCAAGTTTGGCAGTGAGCATGCGGTGGACAAAGAAGTAGGGTTTTCCATCAACATGCAGGTAGTCGTATGTGTCGTTCTGTTGATTCATGCCTTGTATGCGCTAATTCTGTATCTGATCGGCACCCGACAAAAGACTTTGATCTATTTCTTCATGCTCGTTATTAGTGCCGTTGTCATGACACTGCTCGACGATGATAAGCTTTTGCTCGTTTGGCTGCCGGCCATCAACTACGAGTGGTCTATTAAACTCGTTCTTCTGTCCTTTATTGGAGTAGGCGCCTTCCTGCTGCAATTTGCCAAAAGCCTCTTTCCGGAGCATGCGCAAAACAGAGTGTTTCGCTGGTTTCTCGTGCTCTGTGTGATTGCGGCGCTGCTGATTGTGTTTTTGCCAGCCAGGTACGGGCTGAGCGCATTAGCTGTGTACTATACCCTAGATTTGCTCGCTTGCTTGTACTTTCTGATGTTGTCGCTGCGTACGGCTCTGAAGAGCGATAAAAACGCCATTTATCTGGTCATCGGTCTAATCAGTGTTTTGACTAATATCATTGGTGGTTATCTTAAGGGTCTGCTCGACATGGGTTATTACCCGATCGACCTGATCGTTGCGTTCCTCGCTTTTGCGTCTTTCTGGTTCAAACGCTATTTCCATAATTCCAACCAAACGGTGAAGCTCGCCGAGAAGCTGCAGAAAGCGGACAAGCTGAAAGACGATTTCCTGGCCAACACGTCCCATGAATTGCGGAATCCGCTGCATGGAATTCTTAACATCGCCCAGACCGTTCTGGATACCGGAATTAAAGATCAGGACGACAAAAACAAAGAGAACATGAAGCTGCTTATTTCCGTAGGCAAGCGGATGTCATACATGCTCAACGATTTGCTGGACATGACGCGGCTTCAGGAGAATGGCATCTCCTTGCACATAGAGAGTGTCCGCGTTCAGGGAGTCGCATCCGGTGTGACCGATATGCTTCGTTTCATGACGGAAGGCAAGCCGATTCGCATCGTCAACGACATTCCGGCCAACTTTCCCAGTGTCATGGCCGATGAAAACCGGCTTACGCAAATTTTGTTCAACTTGCTTCACAATGCGGTGAAATATACAGATCAAGGACATATCACAATAAAGGCCGAGGTCAAGGACGGCAAGGTGAACATCGTCGTCGCCGACACCGGGATCGGGATAGATCTGGAAACGCAGCAGAGGATGTTTGCGCCCTACGAGCAGGGGGACTCTGGCATAACGGCGATTGGAGGCGGGCTCGGGCTCGGGCTAAGCATATGCAAAAAACTGGTGGAGCTGCACGGAAGCACATTGCAGGTCGACTCTACTCCGGGCCAAGGTTCAGTATTTAGCTTCATGCTGCCGTTATCGGATGCTTCCTTCAGGCAATTCGATCCGGAAGCGATTGCTCCGGGATCGGCCATGTATGCAGAAGCGGCTGTTGCTGCTGCCTCTGAACCTTGCGGCGATTATACCGGACTTGAGTCGGTAACCGATTCGGACCGGCCAAACATTCTGGTCATAGACGATGATGCGGTCAATTTAAAGATATTGAGCCATCTTCTTGTTTCGGAAAAGTATACTGTCGTCACAGCTGCAAGCGGACGTGAAGCACTTGCCGTTCTGGATACCAGAGAATGGGACTTGATCATTGCCGACATTATGATGCCGCATATGTCTGGATATGAATTTTCCCGCTTTATTCGTGAGCGCTTTTCCGTTTCGGAGCTCCCCATTCTGCTCTTGACCGCCCGGAGCAGACCGGAAGATATAGAGATGGGATTTTTGCATGGCGCCAACGATTATGTGACGAAGCCTGTTGATGCGATGGAATTGAAGTCCAGGGTACGGGCATTGACTGGATTGAAGCAATCCGTGCGGGAAAGGCTGCGCATGGAAGCGGCATGGCTTCAGGCGCAAATCCAACCGCATTTTTTGTACAACACGCTCAATTCGATAGCTGCTCTCAGCGAAATCGATCATGATAAAATGAGCGCGTTGCTTGAGGCATTCGGCCATTACTTGCGGGCAAGCTTTGATTTTCGGAACTTGCAGAGGTTCGTTCCGCTTGATCATGAGCTTGGTCTTGTCCGCTCCTATTTGTATATCGAAAAGGAACGATTTGAGGACAGATTAACCATTCGCTGGGAGGCCGACTCAGGGCTTCATTTGTTGGTCCCCCCGCTCTGCATCCAGCCTCTAGTCGAAAACGCAATACGACACGGCCTTCTGAGTCGCGATGAAGGCGGAGAAATTCATATCCGAATTACCCAAGAAGAACATGAGGCGGAAATTTCGGTTGCGGATAACGGGATAGGAATGGATGAGGAAACAGTGAAGCGCGTCCTGGACAGTCGGTTGGAAGGAAGGGCGGGAGTCGGCTTGTTCAATACGGATCGGCGACTGAAACAAATATACGGCACAGGATTGCAAATCCGGAGTGTCCCCAATCAAGGCACTATTGTCCGTTTTATTGTGCCGAAAATCAGGGGAAAGAAAGGCTAAGCCTAAATTCGTGAAGACAATGCGGAATCATTTGGATTTGATCAGTCCCTGCACCGCTCTTTTATCAGATTCTTTCCATTGTGCATACCATTCCAATATGCCGGGGCCGGGATCGGCCTCTGCTTCTTGTTTCAAGATTTGAACCATAAATTCATACTGTTTAGTAACGGAAACCGTGTCATTCAGCCGAGCATATATATTCATTAGCGCCAGGTAACTATCTTCATTCAGGGGATCCTTCTTTTGTATTTGATGATAAACTCCCAGCGCTTCGATATTCATGTCATGAGAACAATAGAATTGCCCCAGCTGCCGAGCATGCTGCAGCCAAAGTGCCTTGAGCCGTTGGCGTTCGCTCTCCGCCCACGCATAATTATCCTCATCATAAAAATTAGCGCGATACATATCGGCCAATCGCTGATGTTCAGGGGCTAGTTCAATTGAAACAGGGCTTAACCTGCGAAGCTCTTGCTCCCATTCTTCCGCATCAATTCGCAGCTGACTCGAATCAAGGACATATCCGTATTGAGAATATCGGATGGTGACATAGCCTTCTCCGGCTGTATCCTTCCATACGCTTCGAATCCGATTAATACTCGTCTGCAGGTTGGCGAGCCCTTTTCGTTCATCCATTTCGGGCCAAAATAATTCCAGCAATATATTCTTGCTAATGACTTTTCCGCGATGATGCAACAAGTAGGCAAACAACTCTTTCGCTTTCGTCGTTCTCCACTTCAAAAACTCCAGTTCCCCGTTTGGCTTCCGGATTTGCATGGCACCCAAACAATGGTACAACAATCCTTCTTCTTTCGAAGACTCCAATTTATGCTCAACAACGCGCTCCCGTAGACGCTGTATTGTTCGGCCCAAGCGTTCGCGCCTTAACGGCTTCATTAAGTAATCGGTCGCATTCAGTTCGAATGCTTCAATCGCGTATTCGTCATAGGCTGTCACATAGATGATTTTCGTGTCCGGCGAGACAGGACGTATTCTCTCTGTTGCCCTCAAACCATTCAATCCCGGCATCTGAATATCCAGAAAGACGGCGTCGGGTTTGAATTCGCCAATATGATGAATCGCTACCTCTGCCTTCGAGAAGGATCCGATTACTTGGCAATCGTGAAATTCCCCCAGCATTTTTTCCAGCCTGACTAACGCCAGCCGCTCATCGTCCACCAGCATGACTTTCATTCATACGCAGCCCCTAATTGTCGAACATTGAATCCACTCTAATGCTGTATCTATATCGGTAAAAGCTGATATCTATTTAATAAGAAAATGGTTGGATTTCGGATCCGAAATGGAGATGGGGTTCACTTCCTTCAGACCTATATTAGTTGTGGTTAGAGTTTGGTTAGATGTTTTGTCTATGATGTTGTGCATAGAAAACCGCGCATTACGGTCTCTCCGCTAGTTGTCTTGTGGCGGGGAGAGGTGATGAAGCTGTGCGACCATTTCAATAGCTTTCTTTAGGAGGAATGAACGAAAGATGAAATTGAAAAGTTCAAGAACGTTATCTTTTCTCATGGCAATCGTCATGGTATTGACGATGATGCCGTTTCACGCGTCACAAGCTAGAGCAGCGGAGACAGCCATCCTTAATCTTGGCACTCCTATTCGATTATCCGAAACAAACTATCAGCTATCAAATGCTGCCTTTGAAAGCAATGGCATCGTTAATGAAGGGGGCGGATATTTTACTGTAGCTGTAAATAATGGATCGATTGCTGTTGGAACTCTTTCAAACGGTATTACCGAGTTGACCAATGGCATAACAATCAGCGGCGTTGTTACGGACAAATCCACACCTAAAAATAGAGTGTTCAATTTTTCAAGCGGCACTGTTTATGAAGAAATTCAAGCTGTTATTCGAACGATGACATTTACACAAGATTCAGGGCAAACCCAAAGCGTCACCGTGAATGTGACGCCGGGGGCGCAATTGAGCAATGGAAAAACCTCTGTGCGCACCTACAATGGCCGTCACTTTGCATATGTGGAAAGACTGAGCACCATGACTTTTAATGATGCTGTGACGATTGCAAAAGCCAATAACGGACATCTTGTAGAGCCGACAGCCGACCATCCTGAAGAAATGCTGGCCATTGCTAGATTGTTTCAAGAGCTTAAGACTCCTTGGACAGGAGGCTGGAGCTTTGTAAGCTTCATAGGCGCCACTAAAACTACGGAGGCATCCAGCTGGAGCACTCCTGCTTATACGGAGACAAGGTATGTAACAAACGCTCAGCCAACCGGTCTTGAGCTGACGAGCAATTATGTACAAAACGGAGCTCTCATCCATCTCACACTTGTACTGGATACAAATAATACCAAAATAGGCTACGTAGCCGTAAATAATACACACGGCGGGACTAGTGCCTACAAGGATCCGGGCGTTATTGTCGAGTATAGTCCCGGTGCCATAGGCGACATCATTACAGCCCCCACGGATGTTGCAAGTTTTACGGACGGTATCAAAAGCGTAACGTCAGCTGTTTATGAAGGCTCAGGCGGAATCATTGCCACCCCTCTTGACGTAAGTACGGTAATGAGCGTCACCGATCTGGACGGTAACCCGGTTACGGGATATAAGGCATATGATCAAAACGGCGATGAAATTACGGCCGATGCATACGGGTGGTATCCAAGCAACGGAGTTCCGATCGTATTTAAGCCCTTAATGCCGGGTGGGACTTACAAAGTAGCCGCTTCGACGACATTTAATGCAAGCATTACAACTCCAAGTACGGCCGCTGAGACGAAAGCCATTACTTTGCCGACAGTAGGCGATCATAACGTTGCAGTTGGAAAAGATACGGGAAATCCCGGTAAAACAACAATTACGATAAATCCATCATCGACTTTGGCTAAATATGCTATAGCCGATGCGCAAGGCAACGTGGTAAGCGATTGGAAAACAGGTACGGATTCCGAATTGACTTTTGAAAACCTTGATCCAGCTACCGAGTATCAAATCGTGACGGTTCCTGCCGACACGACCGGCCCTCTTCCTACAACGGGCGTAAGCGGCACAAGCGTTAGAACGCCGGGATATTCGACGATGGGAGGCAGCGTGGCGATCAGCGGCACAGCCCAGGCTGGTCAAACGTTGACGGCGGATCTGTCGGGTATCACGTATACGCCGGACACGACGGAAGACGTTCCGACGTACCAGTGGTATCGGGACGGAGTCGCCATCTCGGGAGCGACGAGTGCCAGCTACGCGTTAACTGAGCCCGATATCGGCAAGCCCATTGCCGTAAAGGTTACAGCCGACGGCATGCATGCGACTGGCGCCGTGACGAGCGACGAGACAGCGCCGGTCACGAAAATGGACGGACCTGCAGCACCAAGCGCGCCGGTAGAGGCTGGCAAAACCGCAACGAGCATCTCGTTGGAGGCCGTTGAAGGTCAGGAGTACAGCCTGGACGACGGCTTGACATGGCAAGACAGCGCGACATTTGACGGGTTAACGCCGGGAACGGATTACACGTTTGTAACGCGGGTGAAAGGAACGGCCACGCAAAGCCCGTCCGCTGTCAGCGAGGCGACAACGATTCGCACTTCGGACGCTGATCTTCCGAAAATGGGAGGCGTCGTCTCCATCAGCGGGACCGCTAAATACGGCGAGACGCTGACGGCAGACTTGTCGGCGATCACATATACTTCGGGCACGACTGAAGACGTGCCGGCCTATATGTGGTATCGAGACGGAGTTGCCATTTCAGGAGCGACAAATGCGAGCTACACGTTGACTGAAGACGATATCGGCAAGGCTATTACCGTGAAGGTTATAGCTGATGGCACGCATGCGGCTGGTAGTGTAACAAGCGCAGCTACGGCATCTGTTGCAAAAATGGAAGGTCCTAAAGCACCGAGCGCGCCGGTAGAAGCCGGCAAGACTGCAACGAGCATTACATTGACAGGCATAGCCGGTCAGGAGTATAGCAAGGATGGCGGTTTGACGTGGCAAGACAGCCTGACGTTCAACGGACTGACGCCGGATACGGAGTATGCCTTTGTAACACGGGTGAAAGAGACGGCTACGCAAAACGCGTCCGCTATCAGCGAAGCAGCGCGGATTCACACGTCGGCTGCGGCATCTAACGGAAACAATGGCGGCAATAACAGCGGAAGCACACCGACGCCAACAACACCTGTACCCTCGACAACTCCGGCAACGCCAACAAATCCGGTAGAGTCCGGGATCAAAACTTCCGTGAACGACAAGGACGGCGCGTTTGCGACCGGGAAAACGTCAACTTCGGGAGACCGTACGACAACGTGGGTTCAAGTGGATCTGAACAAGCTGAACGAGACCTTGGCACAGGGCAGCGGGCAGAAGCTCGCGATTCGTTCTCCGAAGGACGGCGATGTGAAGGTAGACGGCTTGACGGCAGAAACGGTTAGGCAATTGGCCGATAAGGGCGCAAGCCTTGAGATCGGCAACCCGCTGGCCGTTTATCCGGTTCCTGGCGGAAAGATGAACCTTGATTCGGTGTCCAAGCAATTGGGGAACTCCGCATTAAGCGAAATTGCCGTTCAAATCAACATCTCCCGTTCCGCGGATACATGGATTCAGAACGCTAAGAATAAAGCGGCAGAGCAAGGCTACGAACTGCTGGTTAACCCGGTTGATCTCGACCTGACCTTCACGAATAGCGGCAAGACGGCCAGATTCGGGCAGCTGAGCGGATATGCGCCTAAGTACATCGCCCTTCCGGAAGGCATCGATCCGAACCGGATTACGACAGGCGTCGTTATCAACCCGGACGGCAGCGTTTTCCATGTGCCGACAGCGGTGACGAAGATCGATAACCGTTATTTTGCAAGGATCAATGATCTGCGCAGCAGCGGTACGTACTCGGTCATCTGGAATCCTCAGGATTTTGATGATGTACGACAACATTGGGGCAAAGAGGATGTCAACAATATTGCTGCAAGACTTGATCTTGACGGTACGGGCAGCAATACTTTCTCGCCGAACCGCAATGTTAAGCGCTCTGAATTTGCTGACATCGTTGTTTTGGGTCTGGGCTTGATGCGTCAGGATGTGCCGCAAAATATATTCCCGGATGTTGCGGATTCAGCATGGTACCGCGCTTCCGTAGCCATTGCGAATGAGTTCGGCATCGTTCGCGGCTACAACGATGGAAGCTTCTACGGCAATCGGGAAATGACCAGGGAACAAGGATTTTCGATGATTGCCCGCGCATACCGTTTGATAGATTCGGGAGCCGC
Organism: Paenibacillus humicus NBRC 102415; assembly: GCF_004000905.1. Taxonomy (GTDB): domain Bacteria; phylum Bacillota; class Bacilli; order Paenibacillales; family Paenibacillaceae; genus Paenibacillus_O; species Paenibacillus_O humicus. The sequence continues at coordinate 79,216 of NZ_BIMD01000011.1, read as the reverse complement.
GTTGAGCGATGAACAAGCAGCTGCGGCACTGGCGGGATACAAGGATGCGTCTGGCGTATCTGCTTGGGCAAAGGCAGACGTTGCTCAATTGATTGCAGCGGAAATTATCCAGGGGAATGGACCTGCGGTGTTGAGTCCGAAAGCACCAATGACGCGTGCGGAGGTCACGGCATTAATCGCAAGGATGTTGAAAATAACGAACATTATTGATAAGTAATCGTGCCAATCAAACAACCTTTGCTGACTTCGATGTCAGCAAAGGTTGTTTTTTTTGCTAAAGGCATCTCTTTTTCGCCGGAAGACAATTCTCTTAATCCGGGACGAATTGAGGTCCGGCATGACCGGGAGCCGTTGTGCTTCTCCTATGCATATGCGTCCCTTAGTGGCCTGGAGCAGAACCGATTCGCGCTTGTTGTGAGTTTTTCATTGGTATGGATTGTTAATCTTTTATTCAGCAGGTTTGATATACTAGCATAATGAGATTCATTTTCCGAGCGGTTCACCCTATGAATTCGAAGAAAATTTGTGAACTGGAGGAAATAGTATGGACCATCAACAGACTTTTGTCCGCAACAACGTTCAAGTAACAGGCAGCGGCACCCAACATTTGATTTTTGCCCATGGCTTCGGCTGCGGTCAAAACATGTGGCGGTTTGTCGCACCTGCGTTCGAAGAACAATACAAGGTAGTCCTGTTTGACTTTGTCGGATCGGGCAAGTCGGACATCCGGGCCTATAACCCGGTCCGCTACGGCGATCTGGACGGATATGCCCAGGATGTATTGGATATATGCGAGGCGCTGGAGACCCGTGACGCTATTCTCGTGGGCCATTCCGTAGGCGCCATGATCGGCATCCTCGCTTCAATCCGCAGACCCGAATATTTTGAACGACTGATATTGATTGGCCCTTCTGCCCGATATATAAACGACCTTCCCGATTATATAGGAGGGTTTGAACGCGAGGATCTGCTCGCTCTGCTGGATATGATGGACAAAAACGATCAGGGATGGGCCAGCTATCTGGCACCTGTCATTATGGGCAATCCGGGCCGCCCCCAATTGTCCGCCGAACTTGAGCGGAGCTTCTGCGCAACCGATCCGAAGGTGGCCCGGCGGTTTGCCGAAGCGACCTTTCTCTCCGATTACCGGGGGGAGCTGGGACAGGTGAAGGTGCCTTCCTTGATTCTGCAATGCGCCGAGGATGTGATCGCACCGCTGGAAGCGGGGGCTTACATCACCCATCATATGCCGGGAGGCGAATTTCAGCTCATGGATGCCACCGGCCATTGTCCGCACATGAGCCATCCCGAGGAAACGATCAGGCTGATCCAAGCCTACTTGGCATCGGCCGGGAGCGCCCGAAAAGCCGAGCTCAGACGATAGCATGGACGAACAACTGGATCGTGCACCTTGCGGATATGTGTTGATGGACGACAATCGTGACGTTCGGGAGGTCAACGCCACGCTGTGCCGATTGCTGGGATATGAGAAACAGGGAATTTGCGGAAGCAGCTTCGAATCGCTGCTGACCCGTTCCAGCCAGGTTTTTTTCCAACTATATTTCCTTCCTCTCATCAAGCTGAACCGGAGCGTCGAGGAGATGTATTTGACTTTGAAAACGAGCAGCGGCCGGGTCCTCCCTGTGCTTCTGAACGCTTCGGGCGCGGAACGGGATGGCGGATGGGTATACGATTTCATTCTAATGCCCGTATGCCGGAGGATGGATTATGAACAGCAGATTCAACAGGCCGAGAACGCTTCGCGCCAAGCCAGGGAAGAACTCGAGCGGATCGAGAAACTTCTGAAGCTGAAGCGTGATGAGCTTGCCAGGATACAGGGATCGACTCCTGTGGAATAAATGCAATACAGAAGCATCCCAAAAAAATGGCTGGACGAAAAAGCCGCCGGACTCGGTCAGAGGTCCGGCGGCTTTGATGCTTCCGGGACGGCACGGGCGTCTTGCCTGTAACAGGAACTTGAAATTTAAGCTCGAATATCTATTGCAATCGGATAGCAGAAAATTTCATGACAGAGGAGCATGATAACCATGATAAAAGGTTTTGGAGGAATATTTTGGAGAACTAAAAATCTTGAAGAAACAAAAAAATGGTACAGTGAAGTGTTGAAAATTGAGATTGAAAATTGGAATGGGACTGTGATAAAACCCCAATCAGGAAATGAGACGATCTTTTCTTTCTTCACCGAGAATGACAGCTATTTTCCAACAGAACAACAAGTGATGTTGAATTTCCAAGTATATCATCTAGACGAGACTATTGAGCATCTTGAACGTATTGGTGTACCTCTTGCAAAGAAAAAAGAGGCTAGTGAATTTGGAAAATTTATTTGGATTGAAGATCCCGACGGTCGACTTGTCGAGCTTTGGGAGAAATAACGAGTTGTCATTCATTTGCTATTGAGCTGACGGGGAAATTGCTTGATTGCGGCAGCTTCGTCCAACAGCGGCATAGCTCTTCTACTGTACCAAAGATTCCAAATCCGGCTGCAGCTTGGTCCGCAGGACATACAGCATGACGGCGCCGACAAGGAAAGCGACGGCATCCGCGATGACGAGCGACCAGACGACCCCGTGGAAGCCGTTCATTCGATTGGCGATATAGAGCACGGGAATCAGAGTGATTCCTTGAATAATGGACATAATAAACGCTGCCGTTCCTTGCGCTGTTGCTTGGAAGATTCCCGTGAACAACGTGGTCATTCCGGTAATGAACAAGGATAGGAACGTCACATGCAGAATGTAGCTGCCCATTTCAATCAATTGCGGGTCATTCGTAAACATGCCGATCAAGTGGTCGGAAATCAGATAGACGATGACGCCAAAAACGACTGCCAACGCCACAATCGCTTTGATTGTAAATCCAATGGCATGCTTCATGCGCAGTTTATTGGCTGTAAAGGTGAAGGCGATCAACGGTACGACTCCCTCGCACAGGCCCATCAGAATAAATTCGGGAAATTGCAATAAACGGGACGATACGCCATAAGCCGCTACGGCCTGATTCCCATAATCCACAAGATAATGGTTGAAGATGAGCGACATGGCTCCCAAGAAGATGCTCATGATAAAGACGGGGACTCCGATTTTGAATATATTGCCCAGAATGTCCATCGTCACCTTGAACCATTTTACGGAAATGGTTAAGAAGGAGCTCTTGTATCTGATATGAAAGGCAAAGAATACACCTGCCGCGAGGTTGGAAATGACCGTAGCGGACGCAACGCCGATCACACCCCAATGGAAGACGAAGATAACGAGCGCATCGAGAATAATATTGACGACAACACTGAGAATCATGCCGATCATCGACGTGACGGCTGCTCCTTCGGAGCGTACGATATTTTCCAGTGTGAAGAATAACACGACGAAGGGCGACCCCATAAGCATGACGGTGACATAGTCCTTTGTGAAGCCGAAGGAGTCAGGCGTCGCCCCCAGCCCATGAACGATGGGATCGATTATCGGGAGGCCGACGGCCATCACAATTAGGCCGAGAAATAGACTGCTGTAAAAGGCGAATGAGGACACATGCTTGACAACATCATATTTTTTCTCGCCCAGCAAGCGGGAGATGAACGCGCCGCTGCCTATGCCAATCAAGTTGCCCAGCGCCATAATGGCCGCGAACAACGGCAAGGTCAGCGCGAGTGCGGTCAGCATGGCCGTATGGTGGAGGGTGCCGAGGAAATAGGCATTCAGGATGGAATAGATGACACCCATCGACGTGCCGAGCATCATCGGTACGGCGAAGTGAGCGACGGCTTTTGCGATTGGCGCTTTTTCGAAGTAGTGAAGGTTTTCTGCCTCCATGGAGATCACTGCTTTCTTCCTTTATTTTTTCTTGCACTCTAACGGTGTTAGATTGAACCTTACAGTGTTAGATGATATCATGAACCTATGCACCTGTAAAGCATAAACTTACACTGTTAGATAAAAGGGCGGATAAGGATGAAAAAGCAGCAGCCTCAAATTTCGGAGGATAAGATTTTGGCAACCTCGTGGGAGCTTCTGGGAGAGGATGGCATCGAGAAATTCAGCATGAGGCGATTGGCCGACCGGCTGGGAATCCAGGCTCCCTCTCTGTACTGGTACTTCAAGAGCAAGCAGAATCTGTACCAGCGTCTGGCGAACCAGGTTTCGAGAATGATTCTGGAGGAGTTCCACTCCGACGGAGACTGGAAGGAGCAGCTGACGGATCTTGCGGCAACGGTACGGAATGTGCTCAGCCGGTATCCCTGCTCCACGCAGCTCATGATGATGACGCTGCCCCACGAACCGGACATCATCCGGTTCACCAACCGCATGCTGCTCTGCGTGGAATCGACGCCGCTTGAGCAGGAGCAGAAGATGCAGGTGGTTACTACGCTAGTTAACTATGTCTTCTACTTTGTTCTGGACAATTATCAGCATGAGCGCAATGTTTCCGCTGTCCTTAAAGAACAGGAAGTGCTTCCGGGCGAGGAGATGGCTGCGCTGCTTGACTCCATGAGCGAGACGGAAGCGGGGCTGTTCCGGAGGATGTTCACGAACGGGCTGTTCGAGCTGATGGGGACCGACCGGGCTTTTGAGTTCGGATTGAAGCTGATTTTGCTGGGGATCGAGCAGGTCATTGTGGAGCAGAAGAAGTAGAACGCCGTAGTTTCGAATGAGCGGAATTCGCCAAGCAACGGCAAATTTTATGATGCGAAGCCTTTTTGAGATCGATTGGAGAGGTGAACATGGGAAATACGGATAAGTTTGAAAGGATAGCGGGCACATATGACACGCCGGAGAGAATCCATATCGCTAAGGTATCATCGGATGCCATTCGTGAACATTTAGCTGACGCTAAAAGCAAGAATGCAATCGATTTTGGATGCGGCACCGGTCTTGTCGGCATGAATTTGCTGAACGATTTTCATTCCATGCTGTTTCTGGATGCTTCACCGAACATGATTAATCAAATCCAGCAAAAAATTTCCGATTCCAATCTTTCGAATGCACATACACTATGCTTTGATTTTGAAAAGAGTGAGTTATCGGATTTACGTGCGGATTATATTTTCATGGCTCAGGTGCTGCTTCATATCGAGGATTACGAATTCGTCCTATCCCGGTTATTTGACGTTCTCCATGAAGGAGGACATTTGCTTATCGTCGATTTCAATAAAAATGAACATATCGTTTCAGATCTCGTTCATAATGGATTCCATCAAGAGGAATTAATCGGCAAAATGACGAAAATGGGGTATGGAAACATTCAATCCAAAACTTTTTATGCCGGAGATAACTTGTTCATGGGACAAGATGCAACGATGTTTATACTTGATGCTCAAAAGTGACTTGCCGTGCAAGCAGTGCTGTGAGCCACACCGAAAGTACCCGCGTTTTTTTGGGAATAATGAGATGAAAAGGAGAGATGGAAATGTCCTATATCGTTGACTTCAATCATGTGTCCACGGTTGGTCTAGAGTCTTCACCTGTAGCCGACGCGCTTGCTGGTCTGCGTGCCAATGAGGCCCGTTACTTTATGAACAAATACAAGCATGAATTTACGGTTGTTCCGGCAAGCGAAAGCCGGGAGACGCTGGATTATGTGAACCGGATTTTAAAAGAGGAACGGGGTATCGAGTTTGCGGCCAAACCGTTGGAAACGTCGCGTTTCCAAGTGGAGAACATCAAATTTGCCTACGTCTTTTATGAGGACGGTCTTTCGATCAATGTTATGTATACCGTGGACGACCCTAAGAAAAGGGCGGTTGGCTTCAAGCTCTCAGAGGGGATGGACATACCGAAGGAGCTGGAAGAGAAGTTCAAGTTTGCCAGGCAGAAGTCTAAACTAGCGGGCACAATCCGGGGTTCGTTTTTCGTCATTAAGGGAGAATATTAAAGGTTCATGTCGTTCGGCATCCCACACGCAGCCAATGAGAAACAGTGGCATGTCCATGTGTGGAAGCCGTATTTCTCGTAACATCATCGGATAATCCATTCACGGTTAATTAAGAAGAGAGCAGCACGGAGCGGTAAGCACTCGTGCTGCTTTCGGTTTGATTCGCCTATTTCCACCAGGCCGACGATTGCGGAGCGCCGACAAGGACGGTTTGACCGAGCCTTGGCGTTGCGATCGCCACGCCTTGTTGGCTTGCTGCTGCAACGACACGCTCGATTGGATCGGTCCATTCGTGGAGAGCCAATGTAAAGGCGCCCCAGTGGATTGGAATCAGCAGATTCGCCTGCACATCAAGATGCGCCTGCACCGTCTGCTCCGGCATCATATGGATTGCTTCCCAGCTTGCATCGTACTGGCCGCATTCCATCATGGCAACGTCGAAAGGTCCGTACCGATCGCCGATTTCTTTAAAGTGGGGACCGTAACCGCTGTCTCCGCTGCAGAAGACGCTCTTGTGCCGACCTCTCACGACCCAGGAACACCAAAGAGTCGCATTTTGATCGACTCCGCGCCTGCCCGAGAAATGGCGCGCCGGCGTACAAGCGAGCTGCAGTCCTCCCAAGGCAGCGGTATCCCACCAACCGAGCTCCTCGATTTTGTCCGGATCTACGCCCCATCGAATTAAATGAGCCCTTACGCCGAGCGGTACGAAGAAGCGGCCGACCTTATCCTTGATCCGTTTGACGGTGCCGTAGTCGAGATGATCGTAGTGATCGTGGGTGATGAGTACGGCGTCCAGCGGCGGCAATTGCTCGGCATCCAGCGGCGGCCGACCGCTGAACCGTTTGCCTCCGAATAGCGGAAAGGGCGACGGTGCGCGGCCGAGCATCGGATCGACCAAGAGGGTCTGCCCCTCCATGTGCAGCAGAAACGTCGAATGTCCAAACCATACGATGCTCGTCTCATCGGAGCCCGTGAATTCAGCGGGATCGACCCGGTCGATCGGGAGTGCTGCAGCGGGCTTGCGATTATTCCCGCCTTTGATAAATTCCTTCGCCACGGCAATCATAGCAGCAGGACTGGCAGCGGTAGAGGTTGGAATGATGTTGTTGAATTTACGGCCGGAATATAAAGCTCCCTTTGCAACGAACGCCGAGCGCTCTTCACGGGATATCCGTCCGCCTAACGCCGGATAGAATAGAAACGTTACATAAAGGGCGGCAATGACGCCAAAAGGAATAATGAACCACCACAAGCTGCATACCACCTTCGCTCCAGCATTCTTCAGTAGAACGGCAACAGACCCATCCGCAAATTCCGCGACTCGCTTTAGCTTTCATGCTGCCGTCATGGGACTCTCTTCCGATTCGGGATGGTTTGAATCCGCCTTTGTTAGAACAACCTTATTCATCATAACCCTTCCGGCGAGAATTTGCGAAGCGGTCCTTTGCGTTCGTTCTTGGCTGGCCGAACCGCTTGGTTTCACAACAGCTTCAAACGCCATGGAAATAACCCTCAAGCTGTCTGGAAACTGCGATGCGGAGCAACTGCCGCCTCTAATCCAGCAAAGCCCATTTGTTACCGATGTCGAGTTTCAATGAATCCTCCGCGCCGAAAAAAGATCTTGGCAGAATGCCGGTTTTTCCGCTTGCACCTTACGCTGCGTCATGGTTCACAATAAAGATACCGGTAGAAAGCTAGCGCCAAAGAATGGAGAGGGGAATGAAGAGACAGTGGAAGACCGGGGATCTCGCCACTCTGACGGGGCTTACGGTTCGAACCTTGCGTTATTACGACCAGATCGGATTGTTCTCTCCATCGGGTCAGACGGAATCCGGCCACCGGCTGTACAGTGAGGCGGATCTGTCATATTTGCACCAGATCTTGTCGCTGAAGGAGCTGGGGCTGTCTCTGGAGGAGATCAAGTCCGCTCTCGGCGCCGGGTGGATCAGTCCACTTGAGATCGTCCAGCTGCAGATCGGCCGGATCAAGGAGCAGATTCAAATGCAGCAGAAACGATTAGAGCTGCTGGGACATGCATCCAAGCTTTTGCAAGGCAAGGCGCCATTGACGGTTGAAGATTTCACGAGCCTTCTGCAAGCGATGAAGACGGGATTCGAGAAGCCCGTCCTCGAGCGGCAGATGAGCTGGGAGCGTAATCTGGATCAGTTGGGGGACTTTCTTGCCGAGAAGCAGAGTGACGAAACCTAAGGAGGAAGAACAATGAACGAACGATTTGTGAAGCATGCGACCTTTGTCGTCGAGAGGACTTATGCCGCTTCGCCGGAGCGGGTGTATCAGGCTTGGTCGGACCCGGTTGCGAAAGCCCGATGGTTCTCAAAGCCGGACATCTTCGATTTTCGGGTTGGCGGGCGAGAGTACAGCAGGGGCGGGCCGCCGGAAGGGCCGATTTTCACCTTCGATGCGAGCTACCAGGAGCTGATTCCGGAGCGGCGCATAGTGTACACCTACACCATGGATTCGAACGATATACGGATCTCCGTCTCGATGACTACGGTCGAGCTTATCGAGGTGGATGACGGCACCAAGCTGATCTTCACCGAGCAAGGCGCGTTTCTTGACGGACACGATACGCCGGAAATACGGGAACATGGGACAACCATCATGCTGGACGCTTTGGGCAAGATATTCCAAGGAGAGGCGTAAGCATTTCGTACGGCCAGCCTAGCCGCTGCTGGAAGTCCGGACGCCGCCATCAAGGCGCGGGCCGCATCGGGAGCATCGCTTTCGAACCTGAAAGAGTCGAATGAGCGCGGGAAGCGAGCATCTACTGGAACAATCATCATCTGCTGCACATGGTCCGTACGATGAACGGGAGGCTGATGTGGCTGAACCTGCTGCTTCTCTTCTGGCTGTCTCTTATTCCATTCACGACAGCCTGGATGGGAGAAAGCCATTTTGCAGCCACTCCGACAGCGCTGTACGGGATTATTCTATCGCTGGCGGCGCTCTCCTACTGGCTTCTTCAGCGCGCGATTATGAACCAGCATGCCGGCGATTCCTCCTTTGTCATGCAGATGGGCAAAGACTGGAAAGGCAAGCTATCCCCTTTGCTCTACTTGCTCGCGGTCTTGACCGCATACGCGAGTCCGTGGATATCCGGCTTTTTTTTCGCGCTCGTCGCGGCGATCTGGTTCGTGCCGGACAAGCGAATCGAGCAGGCTTTGGGAGACCGCTGAGCGACGATCTTTAAATCTTGCTTGGGGCCGAGCTGTAACGATGTGTGTGTGGACCTGATTGCTTTCCAGCCGAACCGGCTTTGGAAAGCTTTTTTTCGTTGTTGAATGGCCTGCGCGTCTTGACGATCCGCTTCCGCTTGCTGAGGCTCCGGCGGCAGATTTAGGCTTAGGTCGCATTGCGGCGGGTCTTTGGTCGGGGGGGAATACTGCACCGGGGTCGGTTCTGCTGAAGATGGAGCCATTGCTATAGTTCTAAATAGATTTATACATAAAAAAAGGAGCTGTCATTCATGAACCCGAATTTCGACCATGCACCCGCTGCAGGCACAGACAGAGAGAGGGAGCGTATTCGACTTGCCAGAAGGGGACTTCTCGTCTTCTTCTCCATGCTCATCCCGCTCTCCACGCTCGGCTACATCCTGGCTTTGAAAATTCCGATCTTTGTCCTGTTCCTTATGTGGACGCCCGGCTTGTCCTCCATCCTCGCGCGTCTGCTGCTGCGTGAAGGCACAGCGGACATCTCCTTGAAGACAGGGGGGAGGCGGACGTGGAGGACATTGCCTTTTATTTTGTTGTTTCCTGCCGTCATCGGCCTGTTCGCCTACGGGACGGCTTGGATTGCGGGACTGGTGGATTTCGCGGCCCCGGATTTCTTCATCAAGGCTCCGCCTGCAATTGTTTTCATAGGGCTCTTGCTGCTGCAGATGGTTGCCGGCACGGCAGTCGGGCTGATCGGCAGCGTCGGAGAAGAGCTCGGCTGGCGCGGGTATATGCTTACTAGGCTGATCGACGCCCGCGTTCCGCGCCCGATGCTCGCCAGCGGGATGATTTGGGGGGTATGGCATCTTCCCGTGATGATTGCCGGGCTGTATTATTCCGGTCCCTACCCTGTGCTCTCCGTAATTTTATTCATGGTATCGGTCACCTCTTTCGGCTTCATCATCGGACGCCTGAGGCTGACAACCGGCAGCATATGGCCTGCGGTCTTCCTGCATGCATCCTGGAATGCCATCATTCAGGACGTCTTCGATGCCTCCTCCAAAGGCGGAAATGCGCTGCTCTGGACGGGAGAATCGGGAATTTTGGTCGCTATTGCCTTGCTGGCAGCGGCATGGTTCATGTCGAGGAGGCCAATGAGCTTAAGGCCGTTCTGAAGAGAGGCGATGTTTAGGTTCGCAGCGGAGCGGTCCGAAGCTTCAACCGCTGAGTCGGCCGCATCTTTTTCTGTCGAATCGGTTCGCAAGCGAAAAGCTGGTCTCGGTTCGGACATTTCAAAGAAGTGTCCGTCCGTCGATAACGGCTACACGAATTCCCGATAGTCGCCGCTCAGCATCGCCGTCAGCATGCGGTAGAACAAGCCGTAGTCGGCCTCCAGGCATACCTCGGCGCTCGTCCTTTCGCCGCCGCTCCATGCGGGGGTGTTTTCGGGAGCAGGCCGCGTGTCGACGGCGCTGAAGCCGCGGTTGCTCTCGCTATGGCACTCGATCTCGACATGGCAGCGCTGCGAGCGGAGCATCAGCTCCGGCCGGATGCACATGGCGATCGTGACCGAGTCGGGATGGGTCACGCCGTTCAAGCCGTTTGCGAGGTTGAAGGCGAGCGCTTTGCGGTTGACTTGGCGATAGAAGCGGGCGATCGGCGTATCGATGCGTTCGAGCTTGGCCAGATCCTCGCCGCCGACAAGGGCGTAGCGGCAGCAGATGTCCCATCCGATCATGACGATAGGGAAACCGGCTTGGAAAACCATTTGAGCGGCATCCGGATCGACATAGAAGTTGAACTCCGCCGTTGCCGTAATATTGCCCCGGAAGTGGCAGGAGCCGCCCATGACCCATACTTTTTTGATTTTATGGACAATAGAGGGATCGAGCATGTAGGCGACTGCCAGATTGGTCAGAGGACCGTGCGCGACCAGCTCCAGCTCTCCCGGATGCTCGTTGATCAGCCGGACGATGGCGTTTGCCGCATGCTCGTCCTCGGCCTTGAGCGCAGGCGGCGGGAAGCCGGAATCTCCCATGCCGTCCGCTCCATGAACGTATGCGGCCTGTACCAGCGGGCGGAGCAGAGGCCGATCGCAGCCCTGGAACACAGGCACCTTTCCGCCTTTCCCCGCCTGTTCCACGGTTGTCAGCGCATTGAGGGTGCATTGCTCGACGGGAATATTGCCCATTACGGTCGTGATCGCTTCTACGCTCACGCCGGGCCAGAGCATGCCGAACAGCAGGGAAGTGACGTCGTCGCCGGCAGTGTCGGTATCGATGATCAAGCGGAGGTTCGTATTCATGGATGGGTTCGTTCCTTCCTGTCGGTCGATAGGGTCGTCCTTGTTGTCCACTTAGTATACGGTGTCCTTTCAAACCGATTCAAGCGGCGAAGGCTTTCGGGGCAGCCTGTTGTTCGTTTGTTCCCGGCATGAATTGCTGGTACCCTTTGAATAGTGATTGATCCATCATTCGAGAAGCTGGTAAGGGAACTGATCTCCGCGTATGAGCAGATTCTATCTTCCCGCCGACAGGAGACGCTCCTTCAGATGCAGGCGCTGACGATGCGGGAGAAGCCGAGGACGGCCATGAAGGCAGGGCTTGGGGAAGTCCGCCGCTTGGTGCAGGAGGCGTTCCGCTCTGCGGGGATTCCGGACCCGGAAGATCGAACGATTCTTTTTTGGCTCGGGGAATGCTTTGCAACGTATCCATGGCTTTGAATATCCCGAAACGGATGAAGGGCTGAGCAATCGGCCCTTTCTTTCCTGAAAATTGTGATTGACCAATCACTAACAAAGCGGTATAGTGGATTCCATAGTTAGTGATTGATCAATCACAAATAAGGAGGAAGCGAAATGAACAAGGCCATTGTCATCGGAGCTGCTGGAGGAACGGGTGCGGCAGTCACCGAGGAGCTGATCCGGAGGGGGATCCCGGTCATTGCCTTTGGCCGTTCTCTTCGCAAGCTGAGCCGCCTGGCGGAGCAGCTCGGCAATCCCGCTGCACTGACGCTGGCGACGGGAGACGCCTTTTCTGCCGATGAGGTTGAAGCAGCGTCGAAGGAAGGGGATGTCCTCTTCCATTGCGCCAACGTTCCCTACCAGGATATGGCCGAGCGCTTGCTTCCGCTGGGGGAGGCTGTCATGGAGGCAGCGAATCGGCTGCGTCTGAAGGTCGTCGTCATGGACGGCATTTACCCTTACGGGAGGAGACAGTCCGAATGGGTGAGCGAGTCCCATCCTAAGGAGCCTCATACCCGCAAAGGGCGGATCAGGCTGATGTACGGACAAATGATATTCGACCGGCGGTGGGAACATGCCCGTCCCTTGATCGTTCGGCTGCCGGATTATTACGGACCGTCGGCGAACCAGGCTTCCTACCTGGGCTCTACGATGGAAGCCGTCGCGGCCGGCAAGCCGGCCCTGTTTATTGGGAACATGCATGTGCCCCGCGAATACGTGTATTTGCCGGACGCGGCCAAAATGACCGTCGAGCTTGCGCTCAGGGACGATGCCTACGGAGAAGAATGGAACCTGCCTGGCGGAGGAGAAATCACGGGCTCTGACATCGTCCGCATCGCCAGACTGGCGAGCGGCGTATCCAAGCCTGTCATCCCGCTCGGCCGGATTGGGCTGTCCTTGCTTGGACTATTCGTGCCGGCCATGAAGGAAGTGGTGGAAATGCTCTACCTGACCAAGGAGCCGCTGCGTCTCAGCGGGGAAAAGTATGCGAGACGAATCGGCCCGATCGCGGCCACGAGTTACGAGGAAGGCATCACGGCAACGATCGGCAGGCTCAAAGGAGCCAGTTCAGCGTCCCAGCCAATTCGTTTCAAGAGCATATCCCCTGGCAACACAAAGTAATCCTGGGTAATACAATCGTCCATATAATCGTTGAGGTGGACTTTCCTGGCGATGTTTCTAAGCCCTCCGCCGCTTTCTCAGCCGCTGCGTGAAGCGCTAATGTCAGAACGGATTCGGAAGCTGTACGCAGCTGCTAGTACGAACTGGATGTCGGGCTGCCCAATGTGCGCATAAATGCCTCTATAGAATCGGATAGCAACTCTGGATGCTTGAATCCGGCACTGGCAATGACGGCCTTGATATCGTGGACAAACTCCGCCATGCTGACTGTAGAGGCATTCCCGAACCGGCTCTCCTCGGCAATGTCCCCGGTCTGCCTGCCTGCAGCTTCCCGGAATTCCTGCACCCAATCCTTGCGGGCCGAAGCGGTCTTGGCGAACGATTGCAGGATGCTGTTCCAGTCTTTTCCGCCGGTTATCGCTTCTTGCAGCTTGTCCATCGTTTTCGGTTCGAATTTCTTCATCATATACGCCAAGTCGATATAATCGTCCGGAGCTCCAACAGGCCTTTGCGGCGGCGTTTCATAACGGATTTCATTCGTTTCAGGGTCTACGGTACGGGTTTTGGAGATCGCTCCGATTTGACGGATGGTCTGCATGAATTCAGCCGCATCGTTCTCCTTCATGTAGTTGTCCGCCATATACTTGGCTTGAGCAAAGCCTAATTCCGATAAAGCTGCCCGTTCCTCTTCTCCGGATACGTCGGTAATGAAATTGGATTGAATGATGCCGTATGCGGCCTCCCTCACCTCTGAGGGCTGACCGTCGAGAAGGCGATTCAGCGAATCATTGATTTGGGCGGTTCCAAAATAGATGGCCGAATGGTTCACCAGATCGGATGCCGCCAGTTCTCTGGCAGCCGGGCTGATCGCCACGGTATCCGTGTCATGCGACAGTTCGGGTATCGTGCCTGCGACCAAAGCCGGTTTATCGGCAGGCTGCTTGGAATTCAGGTACAAATTCACGTCATACGGGCTTGAGCTGTAGATCTTCATCCGACATGCACCCCTATCTCGATATTTATTCCGATTGTCCTCTACTTTTCTAATCTCGGATCGACATTCCATATTCTTAATATTAATGGACAAAAATAGAAATAAACTTTCCGTCTAGGCCTGCATTCATCTGCGGCCTTTTTGCGTTCATAGCCATGAAAGGCTTGGAATCGCCTTTCGCCAAAATAAAATGGGCCCCAATGAAAAATAGAGGGACCCTCAGTTGTATTCAAAGGGAAAGGGGGTGCGGATGTGCACCATTCATTTGAGCTCAATGAATCTGTGCGGCGGGCCTTGGACTTATATTCGCAAAGCTTGATTAAAATCGCCTTTGCCTATTTGAAAAATATAGCGGATGCAGAAGAAGTGGCGCAGGAAGTGTTTCTCGCCTATTTGCAAAAGCGCCCTGTATTCGAAAGCGGCGAGCATGAAAAAGCGTGGCTGATTCGAACCGCGATCAATAAAAGCAAAAATATGCTTAAAACGGGATGGTTCAGGAGCAGAAATCCGGTTCCGGAAAACCTGAGCTATCTCCCAAAGGAAGAAAACGAGATTTTGCAGGCGGTGCTCGCCTTGGACAAGAAATATCGGATCCCGATTCACTTGCACTATTATGAGGGGTATTCGATCCAGGAAATTGCCGTCATTATGCAGTCGAAATCCGCAACGGTAGGTACATGGCTGGCAAGAGGACGCTCCCTCTTGAAAGAGAAGATTGGAGGCCTGGAAGATGAAAAAATCGGTTTATAAATCGGCTATGTCCGGTGTGAAGACGAGCGAGAATTTTAATGAAGCCACGTATGAGAAGCTGATGCGGGAAATGGATAGGACCACGAAAGCCAAGGAGAACATTCAAAAAGGGGAGCTGCACATGGAAAAAGCGAAGAAAAGAAAGGCAGCAGGCTGGGCCGTTGGAATCGCGGCGTGCGCGGCGTTGTCGGTCGGCATCCTGACGATGAACCAACCGGCCCCAACGACTGCCCCCGAGCCCACGCAGGTTGCAACTAAGCCTCCTGTCATGGGGAAAGTCGCCGTCAATATCGATGGTGTCATCTCCGAAGTGAGCGCTGACGGCAAAAGCTTCAAAATAGGCGACCTGTGGGTAACGGTAACGGATCAAACCAAGCTGGGCATCGACGGTCCAACGGCCGCCAAGCCATCGGAAGAGCTGCTGCAGAAGGAATTTAAAGTCGGGAATGCCGTGTCCGGCTATACTTCACAGGATGTCGGCGCCGGTAAGGTGACGGCTGATGTGATCTACAACAATATAGCCCCGCAACATTAACTCCTTAGTTGGCAGAATAGACGCTGATGGGCGGCAACTTGCCGGGATGGGAAGGGCTAATTCATTCAGGTTCTTCTTCCGATATTGGGTTGGAAACCCAATTTCAACTTTAATTAGGAGAGGTTCCTATGTCGTCTATTTCCGCTGTGCCGAAAACGGATAGAGGGTCGAATAAAATCACTTCAAGCCCCGCACAGGATAAGGAAATCCAGCAGCTCAATAAACAAAGGGCAAAAATACAGGAAGAGCTGGCCAGCGTCAGCAGCAACAAAGAGATGGATTCCAAGCTGAAAATGGAGCGGGTAAAGTCGCTGACAAGCGGCATGCAGCAAATTGACTCCAGAATTTCTGAAATCAGGATGGAGAATCTGAAGAGGAGCGCTCCTGAAACACGGTCGCCTGAACCGGCTTCTCCTCCGGCCAAAACGGCCCATGATCCACACCTTGCCGTTATTATCGAGAAGAGCTCTTCTCTGACCGAGTTGAACAAATCGGTTGGGTTGCGAGCCAAGATGGGCGGTGAAATCAAAACCTTGGAGGGCGGAGTCCGATCCGACCGCACCATGCTGGAGGCGGGTCCCTCGGATGACGGGGGAAGATCGGCAATGCTCCAGAATGCGGAAGAAACCGTCTATAAGATGAAGCGGGAAATGGTGCAGGAAATACATTCTCAGATCCATGTCGTGGATAAAAAAATGGATGAGCTTATTTCCGAGATCAATGACATCTCCAATAGCAGCGAGGACAACATGAATTCGAATGGCGCGGTCCTTCCGGAAGATGAAGACGAGAACGGCAGCCCTTCGAAATCCAAGGAGCTGCAGGCTGCCGACGTTGGTTCTGCCGGCTCGCTGCGCCCGGCAGCAGCTTCCATCGATATCCGAGTATAAGCCATGAATGCCCAGGAAGCCCGACGATCAGGCTGAGCCTCAAAAAACCGTTCCGGCAAGCCGGAACGGCTTTTTGCTGCGGGTGTCCGATCAGCTCGGCAGCCGTCCGGATTCCGGCGTCTCCCGCGGCCGTCCGCGCTCCATCCGCAGCGACATGACGAAGCAGAGCAGCAGGACAATGCTGGCGAGCGTATACGGATAATGAATATTCACATCGAACAGCACTCCGGCGATGATCGGTCCGGCAATGTTGCCGAGGCTGGTGAACGCTGAATTCAAGCCGGCCACGTAGCCCTGCTCGTTTTTGGCGAGCAGGGACATCTGGGTGCTGATGGCGGGCCGCAGGATGTCGATCGCCAGAAAGACGATGAACGTCACGGCGAAGATGAGCCAGAACGTATGCACGAACAAGGTCATCAGGATAAAGAAGCCGGCAAACAGAAGACAGGTGGTAATGACGCGCTTCTCGCCGAATCGATTCAGAATCCGGCCGAAGGCCGTAACCTGGACGACGGCGCCGGCGATGGAGCCGAACGTGATGATGAAGGCGATGTCCTTCGGCCCGAAACCGAACTGCTGGTCCACGAACAGGCCGAACACCGTTTCGAAGTTGGCGAGTCCGAACGACAAGGTGAACACGATGATCAGACTGAGAAAATAAGACTCGCGATGCGCCGTCACGAGCTGGGCGGCCAAGCCCTTCTGCGGATTGCCCGAAGAAGGGGCTGCATCGGTAGGCGCCTCGGCCTCGGCAGCCGGATTGGATTCCTGCAGGACGAAAAAGGTGAGGCAAGCGGCGGCGAGTCCCGCTGCGGCTGCGGCATAGAAAGGAACGCGCAGGCCGAACTCGGCGATGTAGCCGCCGATTCCGGGCCCGATAATGAAGCCGGTCGTAATGGCCGCGTTGATGTAGCCCATCCCGGCTGCGCGCTCTTCGCGAGTCGTGACATCCGCCGCATAGGCCATGACCGCCGGCATGATCAAGGCGGCGCTGACGCCGCCGAGCAGCCGGGAGGCGAACAGCAGCCATGGCTGCTCGGCCAGGCCGAACAAAGCCTCCGACACGGCGAACACCGTCATGCCGGCGACGATCATCCTTTTGCGGCCGAACGCATCGGCCAGGCGGCCCGCCAGCGGCGAGAACAGCAGCTGGGTGAGCGAGAAGGCGGCTACAAGCAGCCCGACCATGCTGCCCGTGATGCCAAGCAGCTCCATGAACTTCGGCATGATCGGAATGACGAGGCCGATTCCCGTAAACACTAAAAACAGATTGAGCATAAGGAGCAGGATAGCTCCGCGTTTCTTCAGCAATAGAGTCATGATGTTGATCCCCCTGTGTAAGTGCGCTTGAATCCTGAATATTCGTTCTAGATTATGGCGAAAAAAAGGCGGCTAACGGGCCGCCTTGGCGATGCCGTGCAAGAGCATCTCCATAGCTGTTCGATACGCCGCAAGCGCTTCGTCGCGCTGCATCCGCCGGGTATGCTGGCTGAGGCCGTACAGCAGGCTGTCCAGAATCATGGCCGCGGCACCCACGTCCGCGACGGCAAATTCTCCGCTGTCGATTCCTTTCTGAAGCAGCTGGCGGTTGAAGAGAAGATACCCCTGGACGATCTCGTTCATCCGTTCTTCCACATCCGATGTTTTGTCCGAAAGGTTGAAAAATTCGTCGACGGCTTTGGCCAGCGGGTGGTTCCACTGATCGAGAGCCAGATGCTCGGCCATCCCGTACAGCTTCTCGATTGCGGTCTCGTAGCGGTGCTCCTGCGCCAGCCATGTTTCTTCCCATTCCAGGTTCCATTCATCCAGCAGATGGAGAATAAGGCCTTCCTTGTTCTTGAAATGGTAATAGATGTTGCCGGCGCTGCAGCCGGTCGCCTTGACGATCTCGTCGATCGACGTGGCCTTGTATCCTTTTTGAATGAACAGCGTCCGCGCTGCTTCGGCGATCTTTTTCTTGGTCTGCTCGGTCTGCTGCTGCTTTTTGTTCATCGCGGCGTCACCTCGATTCGGGCGGTGAAATAATACTGAACATTTATTCAGTATTATAGAAGAATAGGCGCACAGGTTCAACCCTAGGATGCCGATTCCGCTCCTGGTATATTCCGGCCGATGGCGGCGGGATGGGCGAACCGTGGCAGGTGGGGTGGATATCAGGGCCAGACGGGAGAAGGATGCACAGGCGCAGGCGAAAAAAAGCCGAAGCGGTCAAGCCGCTTCGGCTTCTCCTCCTCAATTACAGGGTCAGCCCGCCGTCGGCAAGCACGATCGAGCCGGTCATGTAGCTGGCGCGGTCGGAGGCGAGGAAGCAGACGACCTCTGCCAGCTCCTCCGGCTGGGCGTAGCGTCCCATCCGCATGTTGGCGACTTCCTCCGGCACGTAGCCGCCGGACATGAACGCCTGCTCCACGCCCTTCGTCAGCGCCGTCTCGACTCCGCCCGGGCAGATGCCGTTGACGCGGATGCCCTTCTTCACGTATTCCATCGCCGCGCCTTTTGTCAGGCCGACGACCGCATGCTTGCTGGCGGAATACGCCGAAGCGCTGTGCTCGCTTTTTACGCCTGCGGTGGAGGCGGTATTGATGATTGCGCCGCTCTCCTGCTTCTCCATGACCTGGAGGACGTATTTCAGGCCGAGGAATACGCCGCGCACGTTCACGCTCATGATCCGGTCGAACTCGCTCTCCTCGATATCCGCCAGCTTGGAAAACTTCTGCACGACGCCTGCGTTGTTGAAGAACACGTCGATGCGGCCGAAGGCGTCCAGAGCCGCCTGCACATAGCGCCGGACGTCCTCGGCTTTCGACACGTCGGCCTGCACGAAGACCGCTTCGCCGCCTTGCTCCTGAATGAGGCGCACCGTCTCCCGGCCTGTCGCCTCGTTGAAGTCGACGACGACGAGCTTCGCTCCGCAGCCTGCCATCTTCAGGCTGGTGGCGCGGCCGATGCCGCTTCCCGCTCCCGTAACAACCGCAATTTTATGGTCCAACATATGCGTTCATTCCTTTCCGGAGTGTAGTTCCATCGGTTCTGCCTCTATAGTGTAAGGCGCTTACATGGACGATAATTGTAGTTTTCTCCGATTTGTAGTATTTTCTACTCATTCTATTGGCTGAGATTCTCGGGAGGTGGACGCACGCATGAACAAGCTGCCGGAGCTGGCCGTTTTTGGCCGGCTTCTCCATGATGCTCTGGGGGTGCCGGTTTTTGTCATCCATCCGGGGAGGAGGATCGAAGCCGAATACGCCGGCGATCCGCTTCGGACAAACCCTTATTTCGCTTCCTTCGTCCGCGAACAGGTATCCGGCTACGAATACGCGCTGTATGCCGCCGACCAGCCGGTCCACTTCACCCGCTCCCGGCTGCAATATTTCTTCGTGAACGCGCTCGACGAGGAACGCCTGGCCGGCACGCTCGTGCTCGGCCCTATCGTGCAGGAGCGCCCCCATGACGGCCTGTGGAGCGAAGAGCTGGAGAATCTCCATGCGGCCAACCGCCGTCCGCTGCTCGACTTGTACGAGGAGGTGCCGCTCCTGCCTCCGGATCGCGCCCGCGCGCTCAGCCTGATGGTCCACTATGCCATCCGCCGGCAGTCTGTCGACCCGGCCGCAAGCCTGCTGGCCGACTTTCCCTTGCAGGAGCCGGCCGCCTCCAAGGGAGAGTCGGATGCAGAGCTGTCGCGCGGCCGCCGCAGCGGGCTGCTGCATGCGAATCTGGCTCATGAGCGCGTCCTGCTGCATTATGTGCGGACCGGGGAGAGGGAGCGGATGCGCACCTTCGCGATGGAATTCATCATCGGCGAGGATGAGTTCGGCGTGCTGGCCAAGCGCAGCCGGCTCCGCAGCGAAAAGAACCTGATGATTACAGGCATCGCCCTTATTTGCCGGGCTGCGGTCGAGGGCGGCCTGCATGAGGAGGACGCGTTCACGCTCAGCGACTACTACATCCAGCAGCTGGAGGAGATGGGCTCGCTGCAGGAGGTCGGAGCCGTCATGACGAAGGCGCTGTTCGACTTCGTCGACCGGGTGGCTCAGGTGCGCCGGGGCCATTACTCGCCTTCCGTGCAGGACTGCCTGCATGAGATCGCAAGCCAGCTGTACGGCGATCTGTCGCTGGGCCGTCTCGCCGAGCGCGTCCATCTCAGCCCCAATTACCTGTCCGGGCTGTTCAAGAAGGAGGTCGGCCTCACCCTCTCCGAGTACATCCAGCGCGAGCGGATCGGGGAAGCCAAAAAGCTTCTGGCCCTGACCGACTATCCGGTCGCCGACATCGCCGCGTGGCTGAGCTTTCACGACCAGAGCTATTTCATCAAGGTGTTCAAGAAATGGGAAGGGACGACCCCGCGCGCCTACCGTCGCTCGGAACGGCGGCCGATGCGAAAGCTTCATTAGAGCCGCTCCCGCCCCAAGGGGCATGATCGCCTTTCGTTTCGCCGGCCGGGCAGGAGAATGCAATCGGCAGGTTGAATTCGGTACGTGGAGAAAAGGAGGATGAGCACATGCACAGTTCAGGGGGCCAAAGCGCGCTGCTCGTCATGGATATGCAAAACAGCGTCGTATCTCGTTACATCAAACACGAGAATGCGCTGCTCCCATTCCAAAAAGCTCTTGAAACCGCGCGCCGGCACTCGATTCCCGTTATTTTCGTGCGGGTAGCCTTTCGCGAGGGCTATCCCGAGATCAATACACGCAATAAAATGTTCGGCGGCATTGCGGGCCGTGCCGGAGCGGCCGTGCCGGAAGCGGCTACGGACATTCACTCCTCCCTGCAGCCTTGGCCAGGCGAGCCGATCGTGACCAAGCTCCGGGTCGGCGCATTCACCGGAAGCGACCTCGAAGTCATCCTCCGCGCCAATGGGATCGATACGCTCATTCTCAGCGGCATCGCAACAAGCGGAGTCGTTTTATCGACGTTGCGGGAAGCGGCAGACAAGGATTTTGCGCTTAAGGTGCTTGCCGATGCATGCCTGGATGCCGATCCCGAAGTCCATCGCGTTCTCATGGACAAGGTGTTTCCTCTCCAGGCCGAGGTGATTTCTGTCGACCAGTGGGCGGACTCGCTGGCTGTGCGGCCGGAAGCGCTGGACGAGAAGAAGGAGAAGGCGAGAAAGTACTCGATGCTCAACCGGCTGGCCCGTAAGGGGCAAACGGTGTTTGCAGGGTCGTCGCTGATGGAGTTTTTCCCGATCAACGAGCTGCAGCAAACGCTGGATCGCAGCTGCTGCCTGTATAACCGCGGCATAGCCGGCTTCGTGACGGCAGAGCTGCTGGAGTCGTTGGAAGCATGCATCTTCGAGCTGGAGCCCTCCAGCCTCTTCATCAACATCGGAACCAATGACATCAGCGCTCCGGATTACAAGCTGGAGCGTCTGCTTGCCAACTACGACGAGATTCTGACTCGGATTGCCCGGAGATTGCCGGAGTGCCAAGTATATGTCATGGCTTATTATCCCGTAAATGCCAAGGCGGAGTTTCCATTCGTTCCGAGAGAGTCGATGGAAGAAGTGTTCCGCAACCGGACGAACGAGGCGATCCGCGAAGCGAACGAAGCCATCGAGCTGCTGGCGGCCAAGCATGGCTATGTCTTCATCGACGTGAACGAGGGATTGGCCGACGAGGAGGGCAACCTGAACAAGGAGTATGCGGTCGACGGCATCCACATGCTTCCCAGCGGATATGCCGTCGTGTGGAACAACCTGAACAAATATTTGTAGGCCATCGCCGCCCAGCGGGGAAGGGCAATCATCCTCACCCGATTCTTGATAACCGCCTGCAGCCATCCAGGGCTCCGACCACGGAGCCTTTTTTGGTTTTGATGCGCGGTCCGCGGCGGCGGAGGACAAGAATCCGTTCGGCGCGGAACACAAGGGCCGGGTTCCATTTTATTGCCTTGCTCCCAGTATTTAAGCCATTTCCAGTCGGAGTTTCCATTGCGCCGGGAACGATCTTTTGATACTATTTAGACGTCTAATAATTAAACATCTAAATATAGATGATGCGGCATGCGTCATCAAACGTTTCAGAGAGAGGAGCCTGAACCAAATGGAAAGAATGAACGGAAAGGTTGCGCTTATTACCGGAGGGGCTTCGGGAATAGGCTTGTCCGCCGCCAGCTTGATGGCGAAGGAAGGGGCCAAGGTCGTTATTGCCGACTTCAACGTCGACGGGGCGAAGGCGGCGGCTGAGAATATCAAGGCTCAAGGCGGAGAAGCGGTCGGCATCTTCCTGGATGCCGGCGACGAGGTCTCGATTCAGGAAGCCGTTGAGTTCACCGTCAAGCAGTACGGCATGATTGCGGTCCTGTTCAACAATGTGGGGCTGACAAATCTGAAGAAGGATCTGGATGCTGTCCACGTCGATCTGGATGAGTGGGACCGGCTGATGAATGTCAACCTGAAGAGCGTGCTGCTCGGCTGCAGGTTCGCGATCCCTCACATGATCGAAGCCGGCGGCGGCTCGATCATCAACACCGCTTCCATGGCGGGCTTCGCCTCCGATGCCGTCCGCGTTGCCTACGGCGCTTCGAAGGCCGGTGTCGTCAACCTGACGAAATATATCGCGACCCAGTATGGCAAGCATAACATTCGATGCAATGGCGTCGCGCCTGGACTGATCTTGACGCCGGCCGCCAAAAACAACATGCCGCCGCAGGTATTGGATCTGTTCGCGAAATACAACGCGCTGCCTTACCACGGAGAACCGGATGATATCGGCCATACCGTGCTGTTCCTGGCATCGGACGAATCCAAGTTCATCACCGGACAGACGATCCAGGTTGAAGGCGGACATTATATCGCCAACCCGACCGTTCCGGATTTTGAGCAATTCATGAAAGCGGCGCAGAGCGGCTAGCGCTCGCGCAAGGAACCTTAGCATTGGGGAGAGAAAAAACGCGATGAATCACGCCAAAAAGAAAATCCACTACGCGTGGTGGATTTTGCTGGGGCTTTGCATCATGGTCGGATTGGGAAAAGCTGCACTCAACAACTCCGCGGGCCTCTTTTTAAAGCAAGTATCGACCGATCTGGGAGTCGGAATGGGCAGCTTGTCCTTGTACTTCAGCGTCTCGGCTATCGTGACGATGGTGTTTCTGCCTATCGGCGGCAAATTGATGGCCAAGTACGATACCCGGTTCATCTTGAGCATCGCCATCATTCTGCAGGCCGGAGCGTTCGCTCTGTTCGGGCTCATGAGCTCCGTATGGGGATGGTATATCCTTGCCGTTCCGCTGGCCGTAGGCGGAGTGTTCATCACCGTGATCGCCGGTCCCGTCCTGATCAATCAGTGGTTCAAGAAGAGCAAAGGGCTGGCGCTTGGAATCATGGGCGCGGCAGGCGGCCTGCTTGGAGCCTTCACCCAGCCGGCTGTCGGCAGCCTGATCGCGCATCAAGGCTGGAGACAGTCCTATATGATCGTCGGCATCGCGGTCATCGTCATCGTGGTTCCCATCATTATTCTTTTGCTGAGGAAGTCGCCTCAAGAAAAGAAAGCGCTTGCGTATGGGGCGGGAGAAATGGCGGGCACAAAAGGGAGCGCTGCCGCAGCGGTGGAAAATAAAGGGGTCACCTTGGCTGCCGCCAAAAAATCCTCCGCTTTTTATGCGCTGATCGCCTTTTTCTTCATGATCACTTCCGCGGCAAGCTTTTCGATGCACATTCCGACGTACTTGATGAACAAAGGCTTCGATGTGTCGTTCGCGGGCAATGTCATGGCGACCAATATGATCGGCGTGCTGATCGGCTCCTTGGTCATCGGCTACGCGAGCGATAAGATCGGCACCCGGAACACGGCGATCGCCACGATGCTTCTTGGCCTGCTGTCCATCGGCTTGCTGCTGTTCTCGGCTTCCAGCACGGCCGTCATCTCGCTTGCGGTCGGCCTCTTCGGCCTTGTGTCCGCGTCGATCGGAACGCTCGGGCCGGCTCTGACCTCGGCTCTGTTCGGCAACAAGGAATACAGCCAGATCTACTCCAACGCCTCCATGGGGCTGGCGATCTCATCGATCGTGGCTCTGCCGGCCTATGGTTACGTGTTCGACTACACGGGAAGCTACACCCCGGTGCTGTACGCCATCGGCATCATGCTGATCATTAATATCGCCTGCATCGGCCTTGCCTTCCGAGGAAAGAAAAGGCTGGAGCAAGCCGGCTCATGGAATTAATCCAACGAAGAGAGAGGGATTTCAATGAGATTGCAAGGAAAAGTCGGAATCATCACCGGCAGCGCATCGGGTATCGGGCGCGGCATGGCGCTCGCCATGGCCAAGGAAGGCGCGCATATTGCCATCGTCGACGTGAACGAGCAGAAGGGGCGGGAGACGCTCGCCGAGGTCAACCGCTACACGGAAGGCCGCCTGTTCATCCGGGACATCTCGGTCAAGGACAATGCGCATGACATTGTGGCCGAGGTCGTCAAGAAGTTCGGCAAGCTGGATATTCTGGTGAACAACGCGCATGCGTCCAGACAAGCCAGCTTTATCGAAACAACCCAGGAGCAGCTCGATCTGTCGTTCGGAACGGGTTTTTATCCGACCTTCCATTTCATGCAGGCAGCTTACGCCGAGCTGAAGAAATCGCAAGGCAAGGTGATCAACTTCGCATCGGGCGCCGGCATCGACGGACAAGCGACCCAGACCTCCTATGCGGCCGCCAAGGAAGCGATCCGGGCGATCTCCCGCGTCGCGGCGAATGAATGGGGACCGGACGGAATCAACGTCAACCTTATCTCTCCGATCGCGCTGACGCCGGGTGTCGAGCAGTGGCGCGACAGCGCTCCGGACATGTACGAGGCGATGATCAACCGGATCCCGCTGCGCCGCCTTGGCGACCCGGAGCAGGATATCGGCCAGGTCGCCGTATTCCTGGCGAGCGAAGAAGCGAATTACATTACCGGCCAGACGATCATGGTCGACGGCGGTTCCATCAAATTACGTTAGGAGCAATCACAATGGGTAAATTGGATCGGAAAGTAGCCATCATCACCGGCGGAGCATCGGGAATCGGCGAATGCATGGTGGACCTGTTCGCACAGGAAGGCGCCATCGTCATTGCGGCGGACATCAATGAGGCCGCGCTAGAAAGGGCCAGCCAGAAAACGAATGTGCATGGAATGAAGCTGAATGTCGCCTCCGACGAGGACTGGCAGGCGCTGGCCAAGGAAGTGAGCGAACGCTTCGGCAAAATCGATATCCTCGTCAACAACGCCGGCATCTCCTCGGAGAAGCCTTTCGCCGAAACCGATGCCCAGGACTGGCAGAAGATGCTCTCCATCAACGGCTTCGGGCCCTTCGCCGGCATGAAGCATGTCGCTCCCTATATGGCCGCCCGGAACAAAGGGTCGATCGTCAATATTTCTTCCTACACCGCCTTGATCGGCCAAGGCTTCAATCCCTACTCCGCCTCCAAGGGAGCGGTGCGGGCTCTGTCCAAAGCGGCGGCTACGACGTTCGGCCGCCAAGGCGTCCGGGTCAACGCCATCTTCCCCGGCATCGTCGAAACGCCGATGACCCAAGCGCTGAGCACGTCCAAGGATCTGCTGGGACGCCTGATCCAGGCCACGCCTCTCCAGCGCCTCGGACAAGCCATCGACATCGCCCAAGCGGCGCTCTTCCTGGCTTCCGACGACTCCTCGTACATCACCGGCTCCGAGCTGGTCGTCGACGGTGGATACTCGGCCCAATAACGTGTAAGATGATGACAGCCCTTAATTTCCATTAGGGGCTGTCTCTTTTTGTTCAAGGAGGAGCTTATGGAAGAGCAGACCATATTCGAACTCATCCGCGATATGGATCAATTCACCAATCAATTGATCGTCCAGTGGAATAAAACCTTTTCCGAAGATCTCGGCGTCTCCCATGTTCTCGTGCTCGGCCACTTGAAGCAGAACGGGAAAAGCCGCCCTTCGGACATCGCCAAAATATTGGGGCTCACCCCGCCGACGCTCAGCTACCTGTCGGAAAAGCTGGTCGGCAAGGAACTGGCTGTCCGCAAGGTGGATGAAACCGATCGCCGGATCGTTTACTTGGAAATCACCGAGAAGGGCGCATCCGTTCTTAGGAAGGCGACTCTGGAAGGCCAAAGGCTGCGCAGGGAGCTGTTCCAGAAGCTGACCGAGGAGGACCGGGCCCATTTGGCGAGAATATATAAGAAGATGAACAGCGAAGACTAAGAGAGCGATCGATCGGCGGGCGGAATGCGGATCCGAAGGAGCGGCCTTGGCTTTGGAAGCAGGAGAATAAGGAGGGAGCGGATCATGAAAAAGGTTACGCCCTTTTTGATGTTTGAAGGAAACGCGGAGGCGGCGATGAAGGAATACATCTCTGTCATCGAGGATTCGGGAATCACGAGCATTACCCGGTATGGGGCGGATGAACCCGGTCCGGAGGGAACCGTCAAGCAGGCGGCGTTCTCCTTGAAGGGCCAGGAAATCATGTGCGTAGACAGCTTTGTCAAGCATGCCTTTACGTTCACGCCGTCTTTCTCCCTGTTCCTTGCTTGCGACACCGAAGAGGAAGTAGAGCGCGTCTTTGCGCGCCTGTCGGAGGGCGGGGAGGTTCTGATGCCTCTGGGCGAGTATCCGTTCAGCAGGAAATTCGGCTGGATCGTGGACAAGTTCGGCGTTTCCTGGCAGCTTTCGCTGCCTCGGTAGACGCGCGCGGCATCATCATGGCTGGCCGCCGGGGCCGCTTCGTCTTCTTCCGAAGTCGTCTTGGCGTGAAGCATGAGCATCCCAAGGGGAACCCGGACTCCGGGTTCCTTTTCTTTTGCCCGACTTCCGATCCATGGCGGATTCAGAACCTGGGGGCTCTGCCGTCCGCTCGATCGTACGGATACGTCAGAATCCGGATCAGCTGCTCCGCCATATGATCCGGAGTATATTTGTAGCCTTCCTTGACCCACTCGACGATGAGTCCGAAGAGGGCATAGGCGATATAGCTGGCGAACAGATCCGGATTGATCTTCCCGTCGCTGCTTCCCATGATGTCCTGCTCCTGCATGACCAGCTGCTTCAGCGTGCCGCAGATGCGGTCCTGGAAGCCGGGGAGCGCATTGGAATTGATAATGATCCGGTAAAAGTCGGAGTAGGAATCGACATGCTTGAAAATGATCACAGAGGATGCCGTCAGCTCGCCGATTACGAGCTTGTCCGTATGGAGATAGGGCTCGTTGTAAGCCCGGATCAGATCCTCCATGACATCGTTCATGAGCTCCCCGAGGAGCTCTTCTTTCGTCTGATAATGCTTGTAGAACGTCCCGCGGTTCAGCTCCGCCCGGGTGACGATATCCGTGACGGTGATGTGCTTGAACTCCTTGGTCTCCATGAGCAGGATCAAGGCGTCCTTCAGCTCGCGTTTGGTCTTGCTCACACGCCGGTTGGGTACTGGCAACAGATCACCGCCTAAATGTCTACTTCGCGCATGAAGATGAACAGATTGTGGGACGAGCATCCGTTTTTCGACAGTCGGGAAGTTTTTTGCATATTGATCCTTAAATTATAGAGGACTACACTGGTGGTGTACAAATTCGCGAATGATGGATAGGCCTATCCGCCAGCTGACATCCTAGTAGATAAAAGGAGCGATTCTGTCATGAAACTCCACGATCAAGTTGCCGTCGTAACCGGCGCCGCCTCCGGCATGGGCAAAGCCATTGCCGAGCTGTATGCCAAGGAAGGCGCCAAGGTCATTGTCGCCGATCTCAACCTCGAGGGCGCGGAGCAGGTCGCCCAGGGAATCGTCGCCCAAGGCGGCACGGCCAAGGCCCTTCAAGTCAACGTAGCGAAGCTGGAAGACATTGAAGGCATGATCGACACCGCCGTGAGCGAATACGGCACGCTGGACATCCTCGTCAACAATGCGGGCATCATGGACGGCTTCGAGCCGGCCGGCGACATTGCCGACGAGCGCTGGGATCTGATCTTCGACATCAACACCAAGAGCGTCATGCGGGCCATGCGCAAAGCCATTCCGATCTTCCTGGAGAAAGGCAAGGGCGTCATCGTCAACACCGCCTCCACCGGCGGATACAACGGAGCGCACGCGGGCGCGGCCTACACGGCATCCAAGCACGCGGTTGTCGGCTTGACCAAGAACACCGGGTTCATGTATGCGCAAAAGGGCATCCGCTGCAATGCGATCGCTCCGGGGGCGGTCATGACCAACATTCAGTCCTCGATGAAGAACATGAACGAGTTCGGGATCAGCCGCACCCAGCTGTCCCAAGGCTTGATTCCCCGCGCGGGCTCGCCGGAGGAGATCGCCAAGGTCGCCCTGTTCCTGGCCTCCGACGATTCCAGCTTCCTGAATGGAACGGTCGTCACCGCCGACGCGGGCTGGACTTCCGCTTTCTGAACGTTCCGCGCCGCCATTCCGGCCCTATCTGAATGCCAATCGCCTCTGCTGGTTCAGCGGAGGCGATTTTTTTCTTGTCGACGTATTGGAGGAAAAAGACCGCTTCTCAAGGCGCAATAGAGGCGTGAAATGGCGCGAATCGGGGCATTAGGAGCCGTCGCCCGACGCTGTTCGGCAGGCTGCTGCGAATTTTGCCCTATTAGCGTGATTCTTTTATAGACATTATGCTCGACTCCTACTGGGAGAGTCCGTATAATTGTATACAATGCCAACTTTCCGACATGGGAATCTATATTCAAATGCCCGGGTTGGAATACTAAGCTAAGATGGGGAATACCGTCCGCTAAATCCACATTTAGCGGCCTGCTTATCGCCTCCCATTATTATATAATAGTAAATATCTTAATCTGCAGATAATCTTGGTCACGGTGTTCAGAACTGGCGGCGGGACTCTGTTCGCGCCTTGCTTGCTATGCAATTTGTCCGAAAGAGCTGCTTTTTCTTCAAATATCAGCGTGTAAGGAAGGTTAAAATGAGTAAAACACAAACCCAAACAGACGTTATCTTAATTGGTGCAGGCATCATGAGCGCGACTTTAGGGGCGCTGCTCAAGGAATTAGCGCCCGACTGGAACATCTCCGTGCTCGAAAGGCGGGCGACCGCAGGCGAGGAGAGCTCCAACGAATGGAACAATGCGGGGACGGGACACTCCTCCCTGTGCGAGCTCAACTACACGGTCGAGAAGCCGGACGGATCGATGGATATCAGCAAGGCGATCGGCGTCAATGAGGAATTTCAGGTATCGAAGCAGTTCTGGTCCTATCTGGTCCAAAGCAAGCTGATCGCCAACCCGCAGGACTTCATCATGCCGGTTCCCCATATGAGCTTCGTGCAAGGGGAGAAGGATGTCGCCTTTTTGAAAAAACGGTTCGACGCCCTGTCGGCCAATCCGCTCTTTGATGGAATGGAATTTTCCGACGATCCGCAGAAGCTGAAGGAATGGATTCCGCTGATGATGAAGGACCGGACAACGAAGGGGCCTATAGCGGCGACCAGGATTGAATCCGGAACGGACGTCAACTTTGGCGCTTTAACGCGCATGCTGTTCGCCAACCTGCAGAGCCGGAACGTGGAGATCAACTACAAGCAGAACGTCGACGATATCAAGCGGACAAGCGACGGCTTGTGGGAACTCAAAGTGCGGAACGTCGACAGCGGCGCGGTCGAACGCCGCACGGCCAAGTTCGTCTTCATCGGCGGCGGAGGCGGCAGCCTCCATCTGCTGCAGAAGTCCGGCATTCCGGAAGGGAAGGGCATCGGCGGCTTCCCGGTCAGCGGACTGTTCATGGTGTGCCAGAAGCCGGAAGTCGTCGCGGAACACCATGCCAAAGTATACGGCAAGGCACCGCTTGGCGCTCCGCCGATGTCGGTCCCGCATCTGGATACCAGGGTCATCGACAAGAAGGAATCGCTGCTGTTCGGACCGTTTGCCGGCTTCTCGCCGAAGTTTTTGAAATACGGCTCCATGCTTGATCTCGTCACCTCCGTCAAGATGCACAACCTGGTCACGATGATGGCGGCAGGCGTGAAAAACGCATCCTTGACCACGTACCTGATCAAGGAAGTGATGCAGTCGAAAGAAAAGCGGATGGACGCCCTGCGGGAGTTCGTTCCGAACGCCAAAAGCGAGGATTGGGACCTGCTCGTAGCCGGCCAGCGCGTGCAGATCATCAAGGATACGGCAGCCGGCAAAGGAACGCTGCAATTCGGCACCGAGGTCATCAACGCCGCGGACGGCTCGATCGCCGCTCTGCTCGGCGCGTCCCCCGGCGCGTCCACTGCCGTTCCGGTCATGCTGGAGGTATTGGCGAAATGCTTCCCTCAGCAGATCAAATCGTGGGAGCCGAAAATCAAGGAAATGATTCCTTCGTACGGCTTGTCCTTGATGGGCAATCCGGAGCTTATCCGCGACATCCATGATTCAACGGCAAGAACGCTTGGACTGAGCCCTAGTCCTCAAGCAGTCAGGTAAGGATCGATTTAAAATGGCCGTCGCCGCGAATGGTGCGGCATCGGTTTTGTTGACAGCCCCGTCGTCATGACGGGGCTGTTTGTCTAGGTCCGGGGACCCGGCGCATCCGCTCCGCGTGCTCTCCCGATGTTGGCAGGCAGCGGTTTTTTCCTTTTGCAGGGCGACATCAGGCCGGGTCTGGGAGTAAACTGGAGCTAACGACGGAACCGCAGATGGAGGACCAGACGATGAACGAATTACCTGTACAGGCCTTATCCGATCTACCGCATGCCAAAGTGCATGGCCGAACGACGGGGGAACTCTCCCCGCTTACTTTATTCTGGAGCGGAAGCGCTCTTGAGCTCCAGGCCCAGGGGTCCGAGCTATGGGTGGAGCTTGAGGCCGATTACGGCCAATACGAGCCGTGGATCACCATTCTGATCAATTCGGTGCCGGTCGGCAGGCAAATGATTACGGCCGGCAGGCACTGGGTCTGCCTGTTCCGGGGCATGAACGGAGAGACGGCGAAGAACGTCCGCATCGTGAAGGACGTGCAGCCGATGAGCGGCGATCCGCGCTGCTCCTTGCACATCCATGCGGTCAGGTTCGACGGGAAGTTCCTGCCCGTCGAGGACAAGCCCTATAAAATCGAGTTCATCGGAGACAGCATCACTTCCGGCGAGGGAGCGATCGGGGGCAGGGAGGAAGCGGACTGGATTCCGATGTGGTTCAGCGGCACGCGCACCTATGCAGCCCTGGCGGCGGAAATGCTCCATGCGGATTGCCGGATTGTTGCCCAGAGCGGATGGGGCGTCCTGACGAGCTGGGACAACAATCCGCACGGCAATATTCCGCAGCATTACCGGAAGGTATGCGGCCTTCTGACGGGAGAGAGGAATGCGGCTCTCGGCGCCTTCCGCGACTATGACTTCGCTTCCTGGCAGCCGGATGCCGTGGTCGTGAATCTGGGCACCAACGACGGAGGCGCGTTCTACTCGCCCGAGTGGAAGGATGAGGAGACCGGAAAGATCTACAAGCAGCGTCTGAACGAGGACGGGACCTTCAACGAAGAGGATCTGAAGGCTTTCGAGGCGGCGGCGGAGAGCTTCCTCTCGACGATCCGCTCCTGCAACCCGGATGCCTATATCGTCTGGGCCTACGGCATGCTGGGGACGCCGATGATGCCGGCCATCTACCGCGCTGTCGATGCCTACATCAAGCGTTCGGGCGACCGGAAGGTATCGGTGTTCCAGCTTCCCGCCATGACGGAGGAGACGACGGGCGCAAGAAGCCATCCCGGCGCCGCGGCGCATGAACAGGCTGCGCGCGAGCTGGCAGCCTATCTGCGGGGACGGCTGCAGCCTTAGAACGGGCTGCCCGTCCTGGCATTGGAGCAGCGGCATGCCGGCTGACCGCCGTCATGCGATCCCACCGCTCGCCTGCAAGCTGGCGCGGCACAGAGGGTCGCATAGGGCGGCGGATATCGTGACAAGCTAAATATTTGGAAGGATTGCGTATTGAAGGAGTGGAGGAGCAGGATGAGCGCTGGAAAAAGAACGCCGCTGTATGAAGCAAGCCGGCTGCTGTCCCGGGTAGCCCGGGGCGAGG
Organism: Paenibacillus humicus NBRC 102415; assembly: GCF_004000905.1. Taxonomy (GTDB): domain Bacteria; phylum Bacillota; class Bacilli; order Paenibacillales; family Paenibacillaceae; genus Paenibacillus_O; species Paenibacillus_O humicus. Next base: position 47,147 of record NZ_BIMD01000011.1, on the reverse strand, counting down.
CGGGGGCCGAGGTCGTCATCCGGAATGGGATTCTGGTCAACGTCCATACCGGGGAGCTGCTGGAGCATGTCGACGTTGCGATTGCCGCCGGCCGGATCGCGTACGTGGGGAACGCGGAGCATGCCATCGGAAGCGGGACGCAAATCATCGATGCAGCGGGCAGGTATATCTGCCCCGGCTTGCTGGACGGGCATATGCATGTGGAGAGCACGATGCTGTCCGTGACCGAGTTCGCCAAGGCCGCTCTGGCCAAAGGAACGACCGGGATCTTCATGGACCCGCATGAGATCGCCAATGTGTTCGGAGCGGAGGGCGTGAGGCTGATGCATGAGGAGGGGCAGCAGCTTCCTCTCAAGGTGTTCACGACCTTTCCCTCCTGCGTTCCGGCGACTCTCGATCTCGAGGATGCCGGAGCCAGGCTGGGCGTCGAGGACATCTCCAAGGGACTGGCCTGGGACAATGTCGTCGGGCTCGGGGAGGTCATGAATTTCCCTGGGGTCGTCTATGGCGATCCCGTCATGCTGGGAGAGATCGAGGCTACGATCAAGAGCGGCAAAACGGTCACCGGCCACTTCCCCAGCGAGGACGGCCGCATGCTGCAAGCCTATCTCGCCGCTGGCGTCACCTCGGATCATGAGACCGTCACCCGGGAGCAGGGGCTGCAGAAGCTGCGGATGGGCATGCATCTCATGATTCGCGAAGGCTCCGCCTGGCATGACGTCAAGGAAGTCATCAAGGTCGTGACCGAGGACAAGGTGCCGACGGGCAACATCTCTCTCGTCACCGACGACGTCAGTCCGCAGACGCTGATGGAGAAAGGGCATCTCAACCATGTCGTCCGGCGGGCCATGGAGGAAGGCGTGGAGCCCGTCACGGCCATCCAGATGGCGACGGTGAATGTGGCGAGGTATTTCAAATGCGAACAGGATCTGGGCAGCATCGCCCCGGGGCGCTGTGCGGATATCCTGCTGCTGGACGATCTGGAGCGGATGACGCCGTCGACCGTGCTGGCGGACGGGGTTGTTGTCTACGATCAAGGACAGCTGCGCAAGGAATGCTTCCCGGCATTCGTGTATCCGCCCCATATCCGCCAGTCCATGCATGTCGGCCGCGAGCTGGCGGCGGAAGACTTCAGGCTGGCCAGCCGATTCGATTCCACGGCTGCCCATGTCCATGTCATCCGCATCATTGAGAACAGCGCGCGGACCGCGAAGGCTGCCGCCGAGCTCCCCGTAGAGAACGGCGTCATCCTGCCGGATATCCGGCAGGACACGATCCGTCTCGCCTGCATCGAGCGGCATCACGGCAAGGGCCAGGTGTCGCTGGGCTTCGTGCAGGGCTTCGGCATCACCCGAGGGGCTGTCGCCTCCACGGTGGCTCACGACAGCCACAACCTGCTCGTCATGGGCGTGGATGAGCAGGAGATGGCGTTTGCGGCCAATGAGCTCGTGAAGATCGGCGGAGGCATGATCGTGGTCGAGGACGGGAAGGTGCTGGCGCAGGTGCCGATGGCCATCGCGGGGCTGATGTCGGAGAAATCGCTGCCGGAAGTCGTATCCGAGGTGGCCGGCCTCGAGGAAGCCTGGAAGGCGATCGGCTGCTCCCTGAATGCTCCTTACATGACCTTCTCGCTGGTGGCCCTGCCGGTCATTCCGGAAATCCGGATTACGAACCGGGGGCTGGCGGATGTGACGCAGTTCAAGCTGATTGAAGTGGAGCGGGATACGGCTGACGGGGACAGAGCTGATTAGGATCGTCTCCTATCGTCTCCGCGACCAGCTCATCCTGCATGCAGGCCATGCGCGCGAGAAGAAATTCGAAAGGCATCCGAGAGGATGCCTTTTTTTTTGGGTTTGCCTGCCGCAGCCGGCAGCTCTCGAATCGCAATGTCGAAACGAAATCCTCTTGCTTGCCGGAGGCTTTTAGGCCGAATTCAAGGACATAAACCGACAAAATGTTCTATTATGGCAATAGATGGGTAAAAAGTAGGATTCATCAGTATGCGCAGAGCGCAGGCGTGCTGCCTGCCCCATAGCTAAAAAGAGAGCGGAAGGGCCATGCGGTCCGAATGCGAGCGGGGGACACCATGACGGATATGAAGGTAAGAATAGCGGGGACGGGGATTTATCTGCCGGAGATTCTCGTGACGGATGCGGAAATGGACCATCGCCTGCAGGTGAAGCCGGGGTGGGTGAGAAAGAAGACCAATGTCCATCGGCGGCGCTTTGTCGGGACCGAAACGGCTTCGCAAATGGGGGCGGTTGCGGCGAAGCGGGCGCTTGAGGCGGCGCAGCTCGAATTCGCCGACATCGACTGCCTGGTATGTACCAGCGCCACGATGCAGCAGCCGATTCCATGTACGGCATCGCTGATCCAGGAAGCTCTCGGACAGGGCAAATCGGGGGTCCCTTCCTTCGACATCAATTCCACCTGCCTGAGCTTCGTGGCCGGCATGGATGTGATGTCCTATATGGTGCATGCAGGACGATACCGGAGGGTGCTGCTCGTCTCGACGGAGGTTGCTTCCAAAGGGCTGAACTGGGAGCAAAAAGAAAGCGCGGCGCTGTTCGGCGACGGAGCTGCCGCGGTCGTCGTCGAGCGCTCTGGAGAAGGAGCCTCCCGCATCCTGCATGCGGCGATGAATACATACAGCGCAGGGGCGCATCATTCGGAGATTCGGGGCGGCGGCAGCGGACTGCATGCCGGCGAGTACAAGGAGGAGAACGACTCCGAGTTCCGCTTCGATATGAAAGGCGAAGCGATCTTCCGAATGGCTTACAAGCTGCTGCCGGACTTCATGGAGGGCGTGCTCCAAGCGACGGGAAGCGCGATCGGCGACTACCGTCTCGTCGTCCCCCATCAGGGAAGCGCGATGGCGATGAGGCTGCTGAGCCGCAAGCTGGGCATCTCGGACGAGCAGCTGATGAACATTACGCCGGAATTCGGCAATGTGATTGCAGCGTCGATCCCGATGGCGCTTCACGAGGCGATCCGGCAGGGCAGGATGCAGCGGGGCGACCGGATCCTGCTATTCGGGACATCGGCCGGATTTTCGATCGGAGCGATCGATCTTGTCTACTGACGGCCTCAGAGGGAAGAGAGTGCTTCTGACCGGGGGGCGGGCTCCGGCTGCGCTGGAGATGGCACGCCTGCTGGCAGCTGCAGGCTGCGAGGTGATCGCCGCGGAGAGCACCCGGCATCATCTGTGCCGGGTATCGCGGTCCGTGAAGCGCAGCTGCCGGGTTCCCTCGCCCGCCGCGGATCCTGCCGCATTTGCGGACGCGCTGGAGGAGATCATCGCACAGGAGGGAATACACAGCCTGATTCCGACCTGCGAGGAGCTCTTTTTCGTTGCGGCAAGCCGCGAGCGGCTCGGGTCGCAGTGCGCCGTGTTCACGGCGCCGCTGGCCCAGCTGCAGAGGCTGCACAGCAAGGCGGAGTTCATCCGCACGGCCGGCCGTCTGGGCTTCAACGTGCCCATGACCGTACGGATCAGCAAGCCCGAGGAGTGGCGCGATTTCGCGCATTCCTCCTCCTTCCGCGACATGCTCTCCTCGGGAGGCTGCGTCCTGAAGCCGGAATACTCCCGCTTCGCGGCCAAGGTCAGGATCGCGACCAGCCGCCAAGAGCTGGCGGAGGCGGCATCCGAGCTGGGGACGGGCCATTATCCATGGGTAGCCCAGCAATATATCGGAGGACGGGAAATCTGCACCTACAGCATCGTTCACGACGGCAAGGTGACCGCTCATGCGGCCTACGCCTCCGAGCTCTCCGCCTATGGCGGGGCGAGCGTTTATTTCGAGCCTTTGCGCCACCCCGCCGCACAGGCCTGGGCAGCCCGGTTCGCGGAGCTGGAGAGGTTCACCGGGCAGCTCGCCTTCGACTTGATCGAGCAGGAGGACGGCAGCCTGATGCCGATCGAATGCAATCCGCGTACGACCAGCGGCATCCATCTGCTGGCTGGAAACCCCGGCATAGCCGAGGCCTTGCTGCTGCCGCAGGCAAGTTCGGCCTCGGCTCCTGTCGAACCTCGGCCGGACAAGCGCGTCATGCTGGCGCTGCCGATGCTGGCCGCAGGCCTCAGCGGCCGGCTGCGGGGCAAGCCGGGGCGGCACTGGCTGCCGCGCTGGCTCGGAGCGGGCGACGCGACGTTCCGCTGGTCCGATCCCCGGCCCGCCCTGGAGCAGCTGCTGCTGGCGAGGGAGCTGCAGCGGACGGCCCGGAGGAGAGGGCTGAGCCTGATTGAAGCGGCAACCTGCGACATCGAATGGAACGGGCGTGAGCTGGTATGAAGGCATTGGTGACGGGCGGGACGGGATTTCTGGGGAGCCGCCTGGCTGCCCGTCTTCGCGATGCCGGCTGGGAGGTGACGGCGATGGGCCGCAGCGACGAGGCCGGCGCGAGGCTGAAGAAGGAGGGAATCCGCTATCTGAAGGGAGACCTGCGGGACAGCGGGCATGTCATGCAGGCATGCGCCGGCCAGGAGGCGGTGTTCCACTGCGGCGCTTTGTCGGCTTCCTGGGGGCCGTATCGGGATTTCCAGGAGACGAATGTCCAAGGCACGGCGAATGTAATCGCGGGCTGCAGACGGCATGGCACGGCGCGCCTTGTCCATGTGTCGACGCCAAGCGTATGCTTCGGCTCTTCGCATCGCCTGAACGTGCGGGAGACAGACCGTTTGCCGGCCCGCCAAGCGAGCCCTTACGCCGCTACGAAACGGATGGCCGAGGAAGCGGTGCTGGATGCCGCCGCAGCGGGCTTGTCCGCGATCGTTCTCCGTCCTCGGGCTGTTTTCGGTCCCGGCGACACGTCGATTCTGCCGCGGCTGATTCAGGCCAACGCCGCCGGCCGGCTTCCGATGATCGGCGGCGGGCGGGCTTTGATCGACCTGACTTATGTCGACAATGCTGTGGACGCGCTGCTTCTCGCCCGGCAAGCTCCGGAATCTCTGTCCGGGCGCGTGTATCACATTACAAACGGGGAGCCGATTCCATTTGCGGAGGCGGCGGAGCGGCTGTTCCGGGCGCTTGGCGAGCCGATGCGCGCCAAGAAGCTGCCGTTCCCGGCCGCTTACGCGGCGGCGGCGCTCATGGAGCTCGCAGCGGCTGCCGTTCCCGGCGGCCGCGAGCCGATGCTGACGCGGGCGACGGCCGGCATGATCGGCCGCAGCCAGACGCTGGATATCGGAGCGGCCCGGAGCGAGCTCGGTTACGAGCCGCGCGCAAGCATCGACGAAGGACTGGCTGCATTTGCAGCGTGGTGGAAGGAGCGCGATCATGGACGTTAAGCTGCCGACAACCAAGAAGGTCAAGCTGACGCTGCATGCGGCCGGCTATTGCAAGCACCCGGAATGGGTCACCATTCGCGGCGGCGGAAGGGGCGCCATCCGCATCCCGGCGCTGTTCGCCTGCATCGAACATCCGGATGCAGGCATTCTGCTGTGGGATACCGGCTATGCCTCCCGGTTCCTGACGGAGACGGACAAGCTGCCCGCACGGCTGTACCGGATGACGACGCCCGTCGTCTTCCGCGCCGAGGAGAGCGCTGCCCGGCAATTGACTGCCAGAGGCATCGCGCCGGAGCAGGTCAACGGCATCATCGTGTCCCATTTCCACGCCGATCATATCGCCGGGCTGAAGGATTTCCCGAATGCCCGATTCTATTATGAAGCCGAGGCGTACGAGAAGGTGCGCCATTTGCGGGGAATTTCAGCCGTCCGCCGCGCTTTCCTGCCGGGTCTGCTGCCGGCCGATTTCCTTGAGCGTTCGCAAGCCATCGACCCCCGGAAGAAGGTCAAGCTGCCGGAAGCCTACCCGTTTTCCGATGCCGCAGACGTGCTGGGCGACGGCAGCCTGCTGGCCGTGCCGCTGCCGGGCCATGCCGACGGACAGATCGGGCTGCTGCTGTCGACGGAGGAGAGCGATCATCTCCTCTGCGCGGACGCGGCTTGGTCGAGCGCGGCCATCCGCGGCAACCGGCCGCCCCATCTCCTGGCCGGCCTCATCATGCCGGACCGGAAGGCGTACGCCGACAGCCTGGACCGGCTTGTCCGGCTGCAGCGGCGGATGCCCGATCTGCGCATCATCCCTTCGCATTGTCCCGAGATCTGGGAGAAGGACGTCCAAGGAGGAGAAGGTTCATGAAGCTGCCGGATGCTTGGCTGATCCTGAGCCATTACATCAAGACGAATTATCTCAAGAACGTCATGCTGCGCGATCGGAGCCGGCTGGAGGCTTGGCAGGAGCGCCGGGTCCGGCGGCATTTGCGCGAGGTGCGCAAGCATTCTCCCTTTTACCGGGAGCTGTGGCGGGACGGCTCGCCGGATGGCTGGCGGTCGTATCCCGTCATCGACAAGGGCGTGTTCATGGAGCGCCTGGATGAGCTGAATACGGCAGGGATCCGCAAGGAGACCGCCATGGAGCTGGCGCTGAGGGCGGAGCGCACGCGCGAATTCGCGCCGATGATCGGCGAAGTGACGGTCGGCCTCTCCTCCGGCACGTCGGGAAGCCGGGGGCTGTTCCTGGTCAGCCGCAGGGAGCGGCTGGCGTGGGCGGGGACGGTGCTGGCCAAGGTGCTGCCCGGACCGCTGCTCGGCCGCCACCGCATCGCCTTCTTTCTGAGGGCGGACAGCAATCTGTACGGCTCCGTCGGCAGCCGGAACATCGAATTCCGCTTCTACGATCTGCTGGACCCGATTGCGGAGCTCGTCGCCCGCCTTCAGCAGCAGCAGCCGAGCCTGCTCGTCGCTCCCGCCTCGATGCTGCGCCTGCTGGCGGACCTGCAGCGGGAAGGAAGGCTGTCGATCCGTCCGGACAAGCTCGTGTCCGTAGCCGAGGTGCTCGATCCCCTGGACCAGGGAATCATCGAGAAGGCCTTCGGTCAGCGGCTGCATCAGGTCTACCAGTGCACGGAGGGCTTCCTGGGCGCCACCTGCGCCCAGGGCACGCTGCATATCAACGAGGATGTCGTCTGCATGCAAAAGGAATATGTTGACCGCGAGGCCGGGAAGTTCGTGCCGATCCTGACCGACTTCTCCCGCCTGACACAGCCGATTGTCCGCTATCGGCTGAACGATCTGCTGACGGAGCGGCAGGAGCCTTGCCCTTGCGGCTCGCCCTTTCTGGCCATCGAGCGGATTGAAGGCCGCTGCGACGATATGTTTGCTTTTCCGTCCGTAAGCGGCGACCGGCAGGTGCTGATATTCCCCGATTTCATTACCCGGGCGATCGTGGCTGCAGCCTCCGAGGTGACGGCCTACCACGCCGTTCAGCATGCCCCGGGCGAGATGGAGCTGGCTCTAGAGGTGGACGACCGTCACCGGGAAGCGTCGCAGTCGGCGATTCTGCAGGCGTTGCGGGCGCTCGGCGAACGGACGGGCAGCCAGCCTCCCCATGTAGCCTTCTCGGCTTATCGGCATGCTCCCGGAGACCGCAAGCTGCGCCGGGTAGAGAGGAGGTTCGAGCTTGAGCAGAGCGGCGGAGATCACGCTGTATGAACGGGATTCTGCAGAGAAGATCCCGTGGCCGAAAACAGAGGATGGCCGGTACGCGGAGCGATTTTTGCGGCCGATGCTGGAGCAGTCGGTGGAGGGCTTCATTCCGAATGTCCGGACGAGGCTCTATGTCGTCCAGGCGGGCAAGCAGGTGCTGCCGGTGACGCTGAACGAGGCGGAATACGGCAACTCCTATGTCTGCTCGCCCTATACGCATTATGTCAGCTACGCCCGGCAGGAGCTGCATCTGATCCGCTCCCGCGCGGCCCGCGTGCTGCTCTCCGGGCTGCTGACGGTGATGGGCGGTCTGCTGAAGGCGAGCCGCTTCAACCGGACGGCGCATATCAACAATTGGATGGTGTCCACCAACCTGTACCCGTCCTGCTCTCCCGATCAGCTGAAGGCCGTCGCGCAGACGCTGAAGCAGCGTTTCCCGGATTACGGCCTCGTGCTGCGCTCCTTGAACCGCACGAACCACGGGGAACTGCTGGACGCGCTCGTGCAGGAGGGCTTCCGGCTTGTTCCGAGCCGCCAGATCTATTTCTTGGAGCCGTCGAACCCGGCTGCGATGAACGCCAAGGCCCGCTGGCTGGTGAAGCGCGATTACGCTCTGCTGGCATCGAGCGGCTACGAGGTCATGGATCACGACGAGCTGAAGAGCGCAGATATGCCGCGGCTTGCTGAACTGTACCGAATGCTGTATCTGGAGAAATACTCGTACGACAATCCCCAATTCGGGGAAGCGTTTCTCGAGCTGGCAAGAACGGAGAAGCTGCTCCGCTTCCAGGCGCTGCGGAGCCGGAAGACGGGGCGGATCGACGGGGTCATGGGGTATTTCTGCCGCAATGGGATCATGACGACGCCTGTATTCGGCTATGACACCTCGCTGCCGCAGGAGCTCGGCCTGTACCGGATGCTGTCCGCGGTCCTGATCCGGACGGCCGGCTCGAGCGGGCATCTGCTGCATGAGAGCTCCGGGGCCGCTCAGTTCAAGCGCAATCGCGGCGCTGTCTCCGACATCGAGTACAGCGCCGTGTATGATGCCCATCTGCCCTGGCACCGGAGGGCCGGCTGGTCGTTCCTGCATCTTGTGCTGAACCGGATCGGGATCCCGCTGCTGCGGAAATACAAGCTCTGATTGGCCGGGGCGGAGAGGAGAGAGGGATGAAGCAAGGGGATAGAATCGCCCTGGTTACGGGGGCATCGAGCGGGTTCGGGCTGCTCACGTCCGTCGAATTGGCCAGGCGAGGATTTAAGGTCATCGCGACGATGCGGAATCCCGGCAAGAGCGGGACGCTGCTCGCAGAGGCTGAACGCGCAGCGGTGCAGGACCGTCTGGAGACGATCCGCCTGGACGTCACGGAACCGGCTGCGATCCGGGAGGCTGTTGCGGATGTCATGCGCAGGCATGGGAGAATCGACGTCCTGGTCAACAACGCGGGCTACGCGGCGGGAGGCTTCGTCGAGGAGGTGCCGATGGCGGCCTGGCGGGAGCAGATGGAAACCAATGTGTTCGGCCTGATCGCCGTCACGCAAGCGGTGCTGCCGCATATGCGCGGGCAGGGCTGCGGGCATATCGTCAATATCAGCAGCGTAAGCGGCCTGATCGCCCTTCCCGGCTACGCGCCCTATAGTACGTCCAAGTTCGCCGTGGAGGGCTTCAGCGAGGCGCTGAGATTGGAGATGAAGCCTTTCGGCATCGATGTCTCGCTGGTGGAGCCGGGAGCTTACCGGACAGAGATCTGGAAGAAGGGCTTCCATGCGGTCCATGTCTCCGACGCCTCTCCATATCGAGGGATGCTGGACAGGATTCTGGCTTATTCGCGCAAAACTTCCGATAACGCGCCGGATCCTGCCGCAGTCGCCCGGCTTGTCGCATCGATCGCCGGCACGGCCAAGCCCCGGATGCGCTACCTGTCCGGGCGCGGCATGAGGCTCTCTGTCTGGGGCCGCGCCCTGCTGCCCTGGCGCTGGTATGAAGCGCTGCTGCTGCGGATGCTGAAGTGACGGCTCATCCTCCGGAATCCTTGGAGCGCGATCCGATCAAATATCCGATGATGGTCGATTCGACCGGAAGGACGACGAGCGTCCACATCTCCTTCAGCCCGAAGTCGGCGGACCGGTAGGAAGCGGGCGTCAGCGTATACACGAGGGCGATGAGCAGGACGCTCAGCGCGATCGTGCCCACGATATAGAGGCGGACATTTTCGCCGGAGCCGAAAAATTTTCCGAGGAAGCCGAGCTCGGCTTTTCTTTTGTCGCTCTCCGCGTTGGCGGCGATGATTTTGCTGGCGACCTTGGGATCCTGGATCTCGAGCTTATTCATCTCCCGGACCTCCCTTGCCGGAGTAGAACGTGAAGGCCAGCGCCCAGGCCGACAAGTCGTAGTGGATCGTCACCTCGTAGCGCAGAGACAGGCTGCGGCTGTCCAGTACGCCCAGATGGATCAGATCCTCATTGCCGGTCGGCTTGCCTCGCGGATAGTTGATGCAGGCGATCCGGACTTCGTTGTAGCGGATCAGCCGGATATCCGTCGCGATGTCGTCCCGCTGCGGGTCGTGCTCGATGCAGAAATGGAACGTCAGAGGGTCCTTTTCTTCCGACAGCGTTATTTCAATCGGGCTCATGCCGTAGGCGGATACGCGGCCGTAATAGACGGCCTCCATTCCCCCGGATGTAATTTTCATCGTCATCCCTCCGATAGCGGTCTCGTACAAGCATCCTCGTTCTAGTGTACGATCGAGGCGGCGGGGACATGACTGCCGAAGGAGCCGGTGACTGGCAAGAGTCCATGACCGGACAAGAGCCTGCTTCTTCCGCCCTTAAACAGCGGTCGTGTTGGGATCAGCTTCACTTCCGGGCACGGCATGCCAAAAAAGGCAGGAAGGACCGAGGTCCTTCCTGCCTTTTTCGTTCCTGCGGGCGTCTTACGCTTTGTTCGAAGAACCGAACTCGCGCATTTTGCCGATGACCGTCGCTTTGATCGCGTCGCGTCCTGGTGCCAGGAATTTGCGCGGATCGTAGACTTCATGGTCAGCCGTCACGATTTCACGGACTTTTTTCGTGAAGGAGATTTGGTTCTCCGTGTTCACGTTGATCTTGGCCGTTCCGAGGGAGATGGATTTCTTGATGTCGTTCGTAGGGATGCCCGTGCCGCCGTGCAGTACGAGCGGAAGCTTGATCGTCTCGCGGATCTCGGCCATTTCCTTGAAGCCGAGGTTAGGCTCCCCTTTGTAAGGGCCGTGGACGGAGCCCAGAGCAGGAGCCAGGCAGTCGATGCCTGTCAGCTTGACCAGCTCGAAGCATTCTTTAGGATCTGCGTAGATAACGCCGTCAGCAACGACGTCGTCTTCCTGGCCGCCGACCGTGCCGAGCTCGGCTTCAACGGAAACGCCTTTGCTGTGCGCGTATTCAACGACTTTCTTCGTCGTTTCGACGTTCTCGTCGAACGGATGGTGGGAAGCGTCGATCATGACGGAAGTGAAGCCGGCATCGATGGCTTCTTTACATTTGTCGAAGCTGGAGCCGTGGTCGAGGTGGATGGCAACCGGAACCGTGATTTTCATTTCGTCGATCAGAGCGCCGACGATGGCGGTAACGACTTTGAAGCCGCCCATGTAACGGGCCGCGCCTTCGGATACGCCGAGAATGACCGGGGATTGCTCTTCCTGTGCCGCAGCGAGGATCGCCTGCGTCCACTCCAGGTTGTTGATGTTGTACTGGCCGACGGCGTAGCCCTCGGCAAGCGCTTTGTTCAGCATGTCCTTCATGGAAACGAGTGCCATTGTAACTCCTCCTAGTGTCCTGTTTCTGTAGATGGTTTCTCCTCATTGGAGCCCGAGGGCAAAATGAGAATGGCAAGGCTAATGGACCAGCCAATGCTTGTCTACAGCTATTTTAACATAAATGCAGGGCCGTGAACCTGGAATTTATGAGCCAGCCGGCGCTTCAACGCTGACATCGTCGAGTTAGGTTCTGTGAACGCCGGTTGGACCGGGAATCTCCGGCGCAAGTCCAAGGATTAAATTTCCACCGCAAGGCCTCCTTTATTCGCACCAAAGGAATAAGCCCCGAGGCTGGACTCTGGGCTTTTTGATGAGGCGCCATGGGGTGGCGAAGGTCAGCCCAAGGCCAGCCATAGGGAGGCATGAGCGTTGGAACCGGGGCCAGCCCAGCTTCTCGACCTTGGCGTTGTCGATGTAGAAGATGCCGTCCGCATCGTTCACTTCGAACCGGAGGTCCGTCAAAGCGGAAATTCCCGAATTGTTGAAGCCTTTGTCCGTGACGCGCTCGCCGTTGACGAAGGGGCTGTAAGAGGATGTATCGGTGTTGAGCAGCAGCTCGACAGGGAATGATTCGACTCCTTCCGGTATAAAGTTGGGTTATCAAAAAAGCATACTTGGAATTATACGGTACACGACCTTCTGACCGATGAAAATAGCGCATTGTTTGGCAGGGAGACCACCGTATGCCGGCTGCTTTTCATGCCTTGACAGAAATATAACTGAAAGGTAATGTATAAGCCATGAATGAGGACAAGCTGTTTGAAGTGCTCGCCGAGCCCCAGCGCAGAAAAATTCTCGACTCCCTGCGCGTCCGGGAGCGCTCTGTCGGAGAGCTGGTTGCTTTATCGTCGCTAAGTCAGCCCGGAATCTCCAAGCATTTGCGGATATTGCGCGAAGCAGAGCTCGTCTCGGTAAGAAAAGAAGGGCAAAGCCATTGGTATCGATTGAACGTGGAGCCATTGAAGGAGCTGGATCATTGGTTCGAGCCTTATCGGCGGTTCTGGTCGGACAAGCTGGACGCACTGGAGAAGCATATGGACGAAGAGGACCGCTAGAACGGCCCGCGTGAAACCAGGGATCCCGGGGCAGCGGCCCTGATTCCCAAGGAGGAGGTCCAATCATGTTGGCGTCATTAACCCCTGTAGCGGATGGCTACGAAGCCCGCTTCGAGCGACGCCTGAAGCACACGGCAGAGAAAGTCTGGTCGTCGCTCACCGTCAACGACAAGCTGGCGGAATGGTTCCCGGAGCTGCGGGTGGAAGAGCTTCGCGAAGGCGGAAGCATCCGGTTCGACATGCAGGACGGCACGTTCAAGGAGCTCGAAATTCTCGAGCTTCGGGAGCATTCCGTCCTTGAATACGCTTGGGGCGAGGACCGGGTCCGTTTCGAATTGTATCCGGAACCCGGCGGATGCCGCCTCGTCTTGATCGAGACCATCCGCGAGATGACCGGCCATACACCCAAGGATCTGGCCGGCTGGCATGTCTGTCTCGATGTCATCGCCGCCCTGCTGGACGGGAGAAAGATAGTCCGCATGGAGGAGTGGAAGCTGGCTTACGAGGACTACAAGCAGTTGTTGATGACCTTTTAAACCCGCAGGCACCCTTTCTGCGTGAATGAATCCATATGATGTGGCGGTTTGTCGTCTGCATACTGTACGGCATAAAGGCAAAGAAACCCTGCTCATTCGTTGAGCAGGGTTTCTTTTTGGCCATTTACAAGAGTCATAGGCAAGGTGTGGAGGGCTGCCGGCCGCCGCTGCGGCAAGCAGCTTGGCCGGGCCTGCCCGACTTTACAGGTTGGCAAAGTTAGTTTGAATGCAAGTGACAATTGCGCCGATAACCTGCCCTTTGAACGCATCGGGAACAGATTCGCCGGATACGTTGTGGTAGGTATACAGGTTGGCATCCGTATCGAGAGTGAATCCGAGCGAAAGCAGGGCATGTACAAGTTCAGGAGGAAGCTGGTCTGTTCCGAGCTTGTCCACGTAATAGGCTGTCGGACCCACATAAAGATCGACGTCGCCTTTGCTCGATTTAATGATCAGCACGTCGTTTTGGTTGTTCAGCTCCCATTGGCCCTTCGAGTAAACCGACAATCTCGAGCGCTCAAGCCCGCTTAGGCCGTCAATATTTACCCCGAAGATGTAATTGATTATCCGGCGGCTGTCCGAACCTGGAATCGTTTCTCCATAGGCGGATAGAAAATGGTCCATGACGTCATTCTTTTTCAGACTCATGATCGCAGAGTCCCGGCTCCTGTCATCCGAAGCCAGGCCGAGATAGGTTCGCACACCGGCCATGATCTCGGAGTTGTAGCTCGCAAGCAGGTTGCCTTCATCGTTTTGAGACATGAGATCGAGGTCGAACCCGAAAACCTTGCCTACCGTGTCTCGAATGACTTGGCCCCGCGCTGGATTCCCGAGCGACTCCAGGAAGATGTCCATGACACGGACTTGCGCCAAAGTAATGATCTGGCTGTCCATCTCATCCGAGTTTTCATCTGCGCCCAGGGATGCGCGAACAGCCTTCATGACCTCGATTGGATATTTTGTATTCTGCGGATTTATTACAGCATCGGCCATTGAGAAACTACCTCCGATTGAATGGTTTTGACTTACAGAACTTGGCTGCTGCCATATCCTACAATAGCACAGGAACGACAACGGAATAAATGGAAGAACAGGAAAATCCCAATCGTACGATGGCTGCAAAACAGGGCACGCAATGGACTTCGTCGGCCTTTTTTTGGCGCTCGCAGGGAAGAACGACAGCGCAGCGAGGCCATGAAGCTTCGCACGATAGAGGCCGTGTCCTACGGCGATTCCTTCCTGGCTCAAGCCACTTCAAAATTTTTGTTGGCAGCGTTTTCAATTTAAATTTTAGGATTATTCAAAATATATAGCGAAGAAATCATATGTAATTGAGCAATCTGTGATTATAATGGTGTAACGAAATGCTTACTGACAGAATATAGCTTGAAAATGAAGGTTATTTCCTTGCTGTATCAAATATTGAAAGGAAGTTATTCATTGTTTGAGACCTTGCTCTTGAATTTTTTATTTTTATTAGTTCCGGTTTTGACTTTTTTAATCTTTTTTGAAAATAAAACCCACCCCTATTCCAACAATATCCTTGTTGTTCTATCGGCCATTACGATGATTCTTTGTATCATCAAGCCAATAAAGCTAGATATTGGATTTATATTTGATTTGAGATATATTCCATTCATCATCGTGGCCTTGTTTGGAGGCCACAAGAGTGTATTCCCGCTGTATATCATCTTGAATGCATGCCGGTTCTATGTTGGAGGGCCAGGGATGCTCGAATCGTTCCTGTTCTCTACCGGGGCCTTCATCCTGATTCCTGTCTACAGCAAGACGTTCTTGAAATTGGATTCCCGTGGCCGCGTTGTCGCGGCAGCCGCTATCGCTTTTCTGACGATGGGATGTTACCTCGCGACTCTGAGCCTGATTTTAGGCGTATCCGATCGGCAATTCCAGACCCTCGCCTGGAATGCTTTGACGACTTATGTCGGAGTGATAAGCGTAATCATGATTCTGATCGAGAAGATTCTGATCAACTTCAAAAACAGGGAGCGGATCCTCCAGTCGGAAAGGTTGAAGGTCGTCAGCCAGCTGGCGGCAAGCGTCTCGCATGAGATCCGGAACCCGCTCACCGTAACGAGCGGATTCCTGCAAATGCTGCAGAAATCGGCGACGATTACGCCGGAAGAGAAAAAATTCGTGGACCTGTCTTTGCAGGAGCTCAACCGGGCCGAGAAGATCGTCAGCGATTATCTGTCGTTCGCCAAGCCGCAGTCGGAAAACATGGTCTACTCCAACATGATCGATGAGCTGGAATATACCAAAAATGTCATCATGCCCTATGCATCCATCCATGCCGTAGAGGTGAAATTCAGCTTCAGCAACAGCCTCCGAATTCGATATGACCGGAATCAGATCCAGCAATGCCTGATCAATATCTACAAAAACGGAATTGAAGCGATGAAGGAGACGGGAGGCGGCATCCTCTCCATCGATGTCGCCGAGAGAAAGCAGCATATCGTCATCAGCATCCGGGATACGGGAATCGGAATGACCAAGGAGGAGATATCCCGCCTGGGCAAGCCGTATTATTCCACGAAGGCGGAAGGGACCGGCCTTGGCATGCTCATGGTCTACAGCACGATCGACAAAGTGAAGGGCGTCATCGAAGTCGAGAGCGAAAAGGGCATCGGCACGACCTTCCTGATCACCATACCCGTGAGCGACCGGTGAAAGCTGCTGCTGCCGCAGCTTCTTTCACCGGTCCTCTGCTCAGGTCAGGCTTTTTTCTTGGCGTAGGCGGCATAGTTGTCGGTAACCGCAACGGGAAGGCTTTTGGCCAGATAGTACCGGTCATTGACCTTCCAGGTGTGGGTGCTCTTGTTTTTTCGGCGGATGTACACGTAATTGTAGGGTGAGGATGCATAGACGGTGCAGCCTCTTTTTGTGCATTTTCTTAAAAACCGGACATCCTCGCCCAAGGAGATATCGTCGAAGCGCGCGTGTTTCAGCACGCTCCTCCGGAACAAGATCGTTCCGCCCTGCACAAAATCGACGAATTTATGCTGCTCCTCGGGGGAGCGGACGACGAGCCGCTTGCTCCCTTCCAAATAGACGAGGCAGGCATGCTTGCCGATGACGGAGCTTCCTTTGGAGGCAAGCGTCTTGACCTGCTCCCGAAGATAATAAGGCGAATAATAATCATCGTGGTCAAACTTGGCGATCAGAGGATGCCTGGCCCGCGAGATGCCGCAGTTCAAGCATTGGCCCAGCGATATTCTCTCGGGCACAGAGTAGACGCGGACATGGCGGTGAGCGGAGGCTATGCGCCGGATGGCCTTCAGATCGGCCTTGTCCTTGTTGACGATGAGGATCAATTCCTTGTTCGGATAGAGCTGTCGTTTATAATTGCTCAGAATGTTCGGAATGAATTCGGGCCTGTTCGTGCAGGCCACGATCGATACTCCAGGTTTGGCCAAGTGTCGCCCCTCCATTTCGATTCAGGTCCATTCATTCTATGAAAGGCGTGGGGAAGGCGCTTGGCCAAATACCTATCGAATAAATGGAAACATATTCCTGCTTGGCGCGTCTATAGTGAAGATCCTAACCTGATCCTATAAGGAGAATCCGACATGAAGAAAGCAGCCTCGGTTCTACTGGCGTCAAGTCTCTGTCTGAGCCTTCTGGCCCCTCTGGCGAATGCGGCGGAAGCTGCCAAGCCATTGCCCGAAGCGTTCGGGAATATGATTGTCTTTCCCTATGACTATCAGAACAAAGCATTCATCCGTGGACAGAAGACGGACGTCTACACCGATTTCAAGCTGGCTCAGAGAAATGGGCGCGTCCTGGTGCCGATCCGCCTGATGAGCTATCTTGCGACTCAGGCAGACCTCCAGCAGGGCTGGGAAGCCAATTGGCAGCAGCAGAAGCCGAATGAGGTCGTTCTCCACAGCAGCAAGCTCAAACGAACGGTCAAGTTCACCGTCAACAGCACCTCGATGACTGTGAATGGCGAAGTCCGCGTCATGGATGCGGCGCCGGAGAAGGTGAACGGACAGATCATGCTGCCGCTCCGAAGCGCGGCGGAAGCGATCGGCAAGCAGATCGATTGGCATGACGGCCTTATTCTCATCGGAGACAATGCCGTGGATTGGAAGGCCGCCGGTACGGAGGCGGTCAAGAACAAGGTCAAGGAACAGCTGGCCGACACCCGCAAGCCGATCAATTATGGCGACACGGTTCCCCTCGCCCGGCATGGCAATACCTCGTATTCCTTCAAGCGCATTTATACCGGAAGCGGAGCCGTGGAGAAGCTGTACCGCAAAACAGACGGTCAGAAAGAGGCGGCCATTGAGCTGGCGGGAAGTCCGGTTTTCGATCAAGCGAAGGTCATCGGGCAAAAGCTGTATTATGTCACTACCGTTAACAAGCTGGCAGAGCTGCAAGCGTACGACCTTGCCTCGGGACAATCCGCCACCGTTGCCAAGCTGCTGTCCTGGAAGCCTGAGAATGGCTGGGTTGCCGGCATCGAGAGGATGGATAACGACCTGTACATCATCCTGCATACAGGAGACTTGACGGTGGGATCGGAGACGTTATACCGGGTGGATAACGGGACCATCGCCAAGGTGGCCGACGCCCGCAGCATCGTCCACTACGTCAAATCGGGAGAAGCTGTGTACCTGACCGACTCCGATCCGATGGCCAAGCCGGAAGGCAATCTAAGCCGGGTGGATCTGAAGACCGGCAAGAAGGAGCCGTTCGGGCAGCCGGGATATGCCTACCTCATCAACCGGACGACCAGCGGGCAAGGTCCCGGGTACTCGGACGTCGGCAGCATGTATGCTCGGGACGGCTATCTGTATGCGCTTGGCTACAAGACGAGCGACGGGGCGGATGAGAGCGCCGTGTACAGAATCAGCTTGGGAGATCAGACGCAGACCAAGCTGACGGGCCCGGCCGCTTCGTTCTGGATAGAAGGCAGCCGGATTTATTACGTCGAAGCCAAGACCGGGCATGTCATGTCCGCCGGGATGGACGGGAGCGGCGCCAAGACGCTGGTCAGCCGCAAGGCGGCACAGATCCAGTTCGCCTCTGGAGCCATCTATTACAAGGTCAATCCGGCCGGCAGCGACTACGATCCCGGAGAGCTGTTCCGGTACGACCTTGCCTCCGGCAAGGAAACGAAGCTGACGGCTCAGCCCATAAGCTCGTACTATACGGGTGCGGCCGGCGTCTACTATTTGTCCGGCGGTTACGAGCCCGGCATCTATCGGGTCGATCCCGACGGCAGGCAGGTGCGGGTAGCCCCAGACAATATCGCCGGCGCTATTCTGACGGAGGAGGGCATGGTGTACTCGATGACCTACAAGGAAGGAATTTACGCGGTGAAATGAACGGCCGGCGTTTTGGCTGCCCGCGAGAGCTCCCATTCCTGTCCATGCGCGCACAGCAAGAAGAGAGGCCTCGGCCTCTCTTCTTTGTCCGTTTAAGCCGGAACTGCCGGTTGGTTTCTTGCGAGCTGTCCGCCAGCAGCGGCGGATAGGGAGAAGAACGCGGCCGTCATTCATTTGAGCCGGGGCATCCAGCGCGGGCTTGCTCTGTGGAGGAGCCCGTATGGACCGATATTCTATAAGTATCCAAAACCCGAGCTTCGCCGATCCGGATTTTCTGATGGGCTGAGGCGGTCCGATATCGTCGGCTGAAGAGAGGGAACGTGTTCCCTCTCTTTTTTGCCCTGCCATCCGTGGTATATTTTCTTTATCCATAGGCTGTCCGCAGTGGCAGACCCTGGGCGGGATTATCATTCTTGAACGAAGAAACGGAGCGGAGCATGGATAAAATCAGGTTGGCCGTCATCGGTCTGGGCGTAATGGGAAGGAATATGATTGTTCAGAAGGCTCCCGGGTTTCCGGAGGCTATCGAGCTGGCGGCGGTATGCGACCCGAACGCGGCTGCGATCGACAACATCCTGGGCAGCGCAGGCGGGGTAAGGACTTATGCGGATTACCGCATCATGCTGGATGAGG
Organism: Paenibacillus humicus NBRC 102415; assembly: GCF_004000905.1. Classification (GTDB taxonomy): domain Bacteria; phylum Bacillota; class Bacilli; order Paenibacillales; family Paenibacillaceae; genus Paenibacillus_O; species Paenibacillus_O humicus. Next base: position 28,295 of record NZ_BIMD01000011.1, on the reverse strand, counting down.
GCGGCATCGATTTGCTGTACATCGCCGTCCCGCCGGCGATGCATCATGAGGTGGCGACAGCCGCTTTCGAGAAGAACATTCATGTGTTCTGCGAGAAGCCGCTTGCGAACAGCCTGGAGGAAGCCCGCGAAATGGCGGAGCTGGCGGCAGGATCGGAGCTCGTGAACGCCGTGCATTTCTCGTTCCCGCTCGATCCCCCGGTTCTCAAGCTCAAGGAGCTGCTGGAGGATGGCGCGGCCGGGACTGTGGAGAGAATCGAGCTGTTCCTGCAGTTCCCGCAGTGGCCGAGGGCCTGGCAGCAGAACGGATGGGTCGCGACCCGGGAGCAGGGCGGATTTCTGCTTGAAGTCGGCATTCATTGGATCCATATGATCCAGCAAATTTTCGGCCGAATCGCCCGGCTGAGCAGCAAGGTCTCCTATCCGGCCGACAGCGCCTTGTCCGAGAATAGGGCCGAAGCGACGCTGACCCTGGAGAGCGGGATTCCGATCGCCCTAAGCGGAAGCACGGGCCTGCCCGGCGAGGAGCGGGTTTCCATGGTTGTGCATGGTTCCCAAGGCGTCATCGCCTTGGAAAACTGGCAGCATCTGTACAGCGGGGTTTCCGTCGACAGCCTTCAGGAAGTCGATACCGACGACGGGATTGCAAGCCCGCTCCCGATGCTGAAGCAGGTCATCGCGGCGCTGAGAGGCGAAGATGCGCTCGTCTATGATTTCGCGGACGGCTACAACGCCCAGGTCGTGCTGGAAGCGCTGCGCCAATCCGCCGGCTCGACCGTCGAGCTGGGCCCGCTGTATATCGCCCGTCGATGAAAGTCGACCGCCTTCTGGCGATTACCGTTCTGCTGCTGAGCCGCAAACGGGTGAGCGCCAGAGAGATGGCGGAGCGGTTCGAGGTGTCGGCCAAGACGAATTCGAACAGTATGATTCGCTTGAAAACCCGGGGGACACGGAAGCGCGCATCCACAACGCCATAAGGTGAAAAAAGCAGGCTGCAGCAAGCGCCAAAAAAAGAAGCCTTCGAGGGGCTTCCTTTTTTTTGTCGCTTATATAGGCTCGGCAAGATCAAAGGCTCGGCGTGTCTCTGTTGATGCTTGGATCCGGTCCCGGCTGCGCTTCCGCCAGCCCGGCCTGCTCCGCCGGCCGGTTTTCCTGCTCAACGGTCCTGGCTGCGGCCTGCTGTTTCTTGCCCCGCATCCAGCGCCAGGCTCCCGCGAGCGCGGCGATCAGGATGACGCCGAATTTCTTGATGCCGACCACGAGGAGCGCAAGCAGGCCGACCTTTTTGGCCACCGCGAGGCTTGCGCCGCCGACGACCAGAGCTGCCAGGCCGTAGTTGGATTTTTTGTCCTTCCCCTCCACGTAATCCTCGTAGCGCTTGCCTTCCTGGATCGTGAACACGCTGAGCACCTCCGCCTCCATCTGCTCCCGTGCCGCAGCAAGATGCTCCGGATCGGAAACAAGAACAGCCGAAATATAGCCTTCGCGCGTCAGCAAGCGGACGTTGTCGTTGATGATCGTCTCCTGGTCGTTGTCATGCGCCCTCAGAGTCCAGGTCAGGTTATGCAGCTTCTCGTCGTAATGGGGCTCGTTCTCCCAGCCGTCGACGAACAGCCAATCGGCTTCGCCGCGCTCCTTGTTCGCTTCTTCGGTCCCTTCCTTGTAGCTCTTGAGAAGCTCCTTGGCATCGATGCTGTTCTTGTCCTCATCCGAGATGTGCCCGACATCGTCGTAATCGAAGAAGACGGCCCAGCTGTCGTTATCCGCCGGAAAGACCGAGCCGATCTCGCTGCCGTTCGGAACGCCCCCGTTGCTCTTCTGGAAGGCCCGCGTGTCATCCGCATTCAGCATGACGTATCCGCTGCCAAGCTTCAGCTGAGCAAGGCCGTCTCCGAGCTCGACCTGCTGGCCGCTGCCCTCGATCCAGTTCAGCTCTCCCTCTGCGGAAGCCACTGCCGGCACCGTCAAGGACAAGGCCAGAGCCAAAGGCAACATCCATTTCTTCATGCTTGATGCCTTTCCGTTCATTCCATCTGCACGCCCCTTATTTACTTACCTTGAAACAGTTTAGTAGAACATTAATAAGAATTAAAGGAATATTGGGAAATCAAATCAAAATTTCCAAAATAGAAGGAAAACGTAAATCGACATCGGGATAATTTTATTCGGAGAATAAGAGGAGACCATAGGAGATTTTCCGTACCCTAACGAATGGCTATATCGAAATAGTCCCTTGCTTTCCTATTTGCTGCCTCGTAAGCTTAGGCTAAAATCCGAAGGGTGCTGACCTGCGTGCCGAATTCCTTTCTCTAGGCTGTTGTGGCATGAATACATCAGACCGGGAGATGAATACAAGTGAATGAAATCTTATGTGCGATGCGCCTGGAAACGGAGCGTCTGATCATCCGTCCCTACAAGGAAAGCGACCTGCTGGAGTCCTACGAGCTGATGCAGGATGCGGAGCTGCTGACGTACATGCATATGGACGTATTGCCCATGGAGCCGTACGAAGAGCTGTTCCAATGGCTGCTGGCCAGTTACGGGGATCGGTTCGAAGGGCCTTTCAAATACTCGTTCCCCATCATCGCCAAGTCGTCCGGCGAAATGGTCGGCTGGTGCGGAATCGGGGAGCTTGATTTCAGCCGCCCGGACAAGGAGCTGTACTACCTGATCCGCCGCAGCGACTGGGGCCGGGGATATGCGGGCGAAGCGGCTGCCGCGCTGGCGGCCTATGGATTCGACACGATCGGGCTGGACCGGCTGCATGCCAAGGCCGATCCCCGCAACGCCGCGTCGCTCCGGGTGCTCGAGAAGCTCGGCTTCTCCTTCAGCCATATTCTCGAAGGACTGGACGGCGATGACGGGAACTGCAATGGAGAGAGAATGCATGTGCTTTCGAAGGAAAGCTTCCAGGGTCGCCGTCAATAGCCACGCAAGGAGCTCTTCCCTATAAGGGGGAAGGGCTCTTTTGCTTGTTCCGTCCAGACCGTTGTCACAATAATGGCTTTATAGGTCATCAATGTAGTGGCCTGCCTAGGCCCGGCTGGCTACAATGGGGGTGAAAGCGCGCCTGACCGCCATGCATTCCGAACGAGAAGGAGGGCTAAGCAAGTTCCGCTTCAGACTAAATCATACGGAGGTATGAATAACATGAGATCGAATGCAAAAACGGGCAAATTCCTGGCTCTGTTCCTGGCGTTGTCCTTGATGATTCTGCAAATTCCTTTTGCGCCTGGCGCTTCAGCAGCTCCGCAAATATATGAAGCCGAGTCTGCCGCGCTGGCCGGCGGCGCCGTGAAGGCGACCGATCATACCGGTTATACAGGCACGGGCTTTGTCGGAGGATTGACCGACGCCAATAAAGGCAAAGCTTCCATTACTTTTACTGTAAGCGCTTCATCCGCAGGCAGCTACACGACGGTTCTCCGTTATGCCAACGGCTCCGGCGGCAACCAAACGCTGAGCCTGTATGTGAACGGGTCTAAGATCAAGCAAATCTCGCTTGCCGGGACGGCGGACTGGAATACTTGGTCGACCCAGACCGAAACCGTCTCGCTGAACTCGGGAAGCAATACGATCGCTTATAAATTCGACGCGGCAGATACGGGCAACGTCAATATCGACAGCATCGCCGTCGATGCTTCCCCGGGCGCCAATCTGGCGCTGAACAAAGCCGCGACGGCCAACAATACGTTCTCGGGCTTCCCGGCATCCAATGCTACGGACGGCAATGCCTCCAGCTATTATGAAGGAGCGGCGAATTCCTATCCGAACACGTTGACCGTGGATCTGGGCAGCGCGCAAAGCATCGGCAAGGTTGTGCTCAAGCTTCCTCCTTCCTGGGGGGCGAGGACCGAGACGCTCTCCGTGCAGGGCAGCTCCGACAACTCCTCCTATGTCACGCTTGCGGCGTCCAAGGCGTATGCCTTCGACCCTTCATCGTCCAACACGGCAACGATCACCTTCACGGCAGTCTCGGCCCGCTATGTGCGGGTGAACGTGACGGCCAATACCGGCTCGACCGGAGGCCAGCTGAGCGAAGTCGAAGTGTACGGATCCGGCTCGGCGACGCCGACGCCAACCGCTACGCCGACAGCGACGCCAACTCCAACGCCAACCCCGACACCAACAAAGACGCCAACGCCGACGCCGACACCGGCCGGAACGTATGAAGCCGAAACGGCGACGCTGTCCGGAGGAGCGGCTGTGGCGAGCGATCACACGGGCTACAGCGGCACCGGCTTTGTCGGAGGCTTCACCGATGCCAACAAAGGCAATGCATCGGCAAGGTTCAACGTGAGCGCGGCGACCGCGGGCAATTACACCGTTGCGCTGCGTTACGCCAACGGCTCGACGGCTGTCCAGTCCTTGAGCATCTACGTGAACGGAGCCAAGGCTGCCCAGACTTCCCTTGCCGCGACGGCGAACTGGGACACCTGGGCCTCCAAGACCGATACGGTCGCCTTGAACGCCGGCAGCAATACGATCATGTACAAATACGATGCGACCGATACCGGCAACGTGAACCTGGACAAGATCGACATCGCCTATGTCGTGCCGACGCCGACGCCGGTGCCGACACCGACGCCGTCCCCGGGCTCCTATGGAGCTTCGATGCCGTACGATGCTTATGAAGCGGAAAGCGCGTCCTACACGGGCACGATCGTCGGACCTTCGACTGCCTTCGGCGATCTCGCCTCCGAAGCTTCGGGCAGGAAAGCCGTCAAGCTGACCGCTGCCGGCCAGTACGTGCAGTTCACGCTGAACAAAGCCGCCCAAGGCTTGACGATCCGCTACTCCATCCCGGACAACGCGGCCGGAACGGGCATCGATTCCGCGATCAGCCTGTATGCCGGCGGAACGCTGATCAAGGACGTCGGCCTGACATCCAAGTACAGCTGGATCTATGGAGCCTACGGCACGGAAGGCGGGGAGATCCGCTGGTCCAACAATCCGAATGCGACTCCAAACACCCCGCATCACATGTATGACGAGGTATCCGTCCAGCTGGACAAATCGTATCCGGCCGGCACGGTCATCAAGCTGCAGCGCAACGCCTCCAACCTGAACTTCGCCGCGACGGCGAACGTGACGGTCGACCTGATCGAGCCGGAAGCGATTCCGGCCGCCTTGTCGATGCCTGCGGGTTATGTGTCCATCACGAGCTACGGCGCGGCGGCGAACGACGGAGCCGACGATACGACGGCCATCAACAACGCCATCAATGCAGTCAAAAACTCGGGCGGAACCTACAAAGGCATCTGGATTCCGGCGGGAACCTTCACGCTCAACAACGGGACCAAGGGAGCCGGCTACAACGGAACCGGCACAAGGCTGTACCTGGACAGCGGCGTATCGATGAAGGGCGCCGGCGTCTGGTATTCCACCCTATCCGGCAGCTATGCGGGCATCTACCTGCGGGGCGGCAACGTCACGCTGTCGGACTTCAAGCTCAGCGCGAACGACTTCATCCGCGACGACTACAACGGCGTGACGGGCGTGGAGGGCAACGGAACGAACTCGACGATCTCCAATCTGTGGATCGAGCATGCCAAGGTCGGAGTCTGGCTGACGAACCAGACCAATGCCGCCACGATCACGAATTCACGAATCCGCCAAGTATGGGCGGACGGCATCAACCTGCATTACGGCACGAGCAATACGACCGTAAGCAACAACTCGATCCGCAATAGCGGCGACGACGGCATGGCGATGTGGTCGGACACCTATCTGGATACGAACAACACGTTCAGCTACAACACGGTCCAGATTCCGACGCTGGCGAACAACATCGCGATCTACGGCGGCAAGGACAACAAGGTCATCGGCAATCTGGTGACGGATACCGTCGTGAACGGCTCCGGCATCTCCTTCGGCACGAACTTCAACCCTCCGTCCATGACGGGCACGCTGACGGTCCAGAACAACATGCTGCTGAGAGCGGGCTCCTACCATAAGGACTACGGCTATCAGATCGGCGCGATCTGGGCTTACTGGGTCGGCAACAGCGGCAAAGCTCAAAACCTGACGGTCACCGTATCGGGCAATACGATTCAGGACAGCGTCTACTCCGGCGTCTTCATCGAAGAGCCGGCTCCGGGCGTATCCGTGACGTACGCTTCCAATACGATTACGAATGCAGGCACTTACGGCTTCTATGTGAGGGGCTCGGCGACCGGCGCGTCCACCTTTACGAACAATACGGTGAACGGAGCTCCTTCCGGCAAGTTCCTCAACACTTCCTCCAGCTTCACGGTATCCGGTTCCGGCAACAACTGGTAAAGATCTACCAAGACCCCTCTCCATTCCGGAGAAGGGGTCTTTTTTTCGGCGGTCGGCAATCGCAACAAGCAGACGTTCCCGATTGACAAGCCTTCTATCTGCCTCTATAGTTTAAAGGGTGATACTGATAATCATTATCAAAAGATTGGACAAAAAGGGGTATTTCAATGAAAAAGTGGATGTTCATATCCGTCCTTCTGCTGCTGACGGTGGCGCTGGCCTCCTGCGGCAGCAAAAATAACGGCAGCAACGGCAATACGGCTGCGAACAGCGGCGGCACGCCTGCTGCCTCCGAAGCTCCCGCCGCGTCTCCGGCTCCATCGCCTGCGCTCGACGAGGCTTCCGGGACAATCACCTACGAGTCCGAGACCGGTCCGGTGGAGGTTCCGGCCAATCCGCAGCGCATCGTCGGCTTGACGAACGCGCCGAACATCCTTGCCATGGACGGCAAGCTGGTGGGCGTCGATGAATGGACGGGGAAAGACCCGCTGTTCAAGGACAAGCTGCAGGGAGTCGCCGTCGTATCCGAGGACAGCCTCGAGCAGATCATCGAGCTGAAGCCGGATCTCATCGTGGCCGGCGCTCAGACGAAAAACATCGACAAGCTCAAGGAAATCGCGCCTACGGTCGTCTACACCTGGGGCAAGCTGGATTACCTGAACCAGCAGCTGGAGATCGGCAAGCTCCTGAACAAGGAGAAGGAAGCCCAGGAGTGGATCGACAGCTTCAAGACGCGCGCCGCCGAGGCCGGCAAGGAAATCAAGGCCAAGATCGGCGACAATGCGACGGTATCGGTGCTTGAATACGACGCCAAGAGCTTCTATGTCTTCGGCAACAACTGGGCCCGCGGGACGGAGATTCTGTACCAGGCGATGGGACTCGGCATGCCTGAATCGGTCCAGAAAGACGCCCTTGGTCCCGGCTACTATACCCTTTCGAGCGAAAAGGTGCCGGATTATGCGGGCGATTGGATCGTCCTCAGCCAGATGGCTGGAGTCGAAAACCCGATTTTCGAAACCAAGACGTGGAAGAGCATTCCGGCGGTCGAAAAAAACCGGGTCATCACGATCAAGACGGAAGAGTCCAGCTACAGCGATCCGATCACCTTGGATCATCTGCTGGCCATTTTCAAGGAAGGCTTTTTGAAATAAAGCCTGAACGGATGAAAAAGAGCGAGCCTCCAACCATCGCCGATGGTTGGAGGCTCGCTCTTTGCTTTTTTTTTTAAGGAAGGATATTGCCTGCTGCGCGGAAGATGGCGTACCATTCCTCGCGCGTGAGAGCGATGTCGGCGGCCTTGACGCAGTCCTGCAGACGCTCGATGTTCATCGTGCCGATGACCGGCTGCATGCGGGCCGGATGGCGCAGAATCCAGGCGACGGCGATCGTCGTGTTGCTGACGCCGTACTTCGCCGCGACCTCGTCGATCTGCTTGTTCAGCTCGGGGAACTTGTCGCTGCCGAGGAAGACGCCTTCGAAGAATCCGTACTGGAACGGCGACCAAGGCTGGATCGTGATGTCATGCAGACGGCAGAAGTCGAGGATGCTGCCGTCGCGGTTCACGGCCGAAGCGTTCTCCATGTTGACGTTGAAGCCCTGGGAGATCATCGTGGCGTTCGTGATGCTCAGCTGCAGCTGGTTGGCTACGATCGGCTGCTTTACATATTTCTGCAGCAGCTGGATCTGCATCGGATTCTGGTTGGAGACGCCGAAGTGGCGGACCTTGCCGGAGCTCTCCAGCAGGTTGAACGCCTCTGCGACCTCCTCCGGCTCGACGAGCGTATCCGGACGGTGGAGCAGCAGCGTGTCCAGGTAATCGGTCTTCAGGCGCTTCAGGATGGCGTCGACGGAATTCAGGATATGCTCCTTGGAGAAGTCGAACATGCCGGGACGGATGCCGCATTTGGACTGCAGGATGAGGTTCTCGCGCACGCTCGGCGTCATATGGACGGCTTCCGCGAAGATTTCCTCGCAGTCGCCTCCGCCGTAAATGTCCGCATGCTCGAAGAAATTGGCGCCGAGCTCAAGCGCCGTCTGGACGAAGCGCTCAGCCTCGGGCTTGTCCAGCGAGTTGATGCGCATGCAGCCGACGGCGACGACGGGAACTTCAAGACCGCTTGTTCCGAGTGGAATCGTTCTCATAGATATAAACCTCCTAAGTGGATGTATGTACGGATAAGGGCTAGCCAAAAATTACGATATGCTTCTATTGTGGCACATGCGGAATCCGCTTTCAACACGTGTTCACGGATAAGGACGAGAGCAAGGTGGAGGAGGAGGAAGGCGTCTGCCGGCTTTGCCAATAAGGCGGCCATGAAGCGGCCATGAACAAGGCATCCCAGATGGCTCTGGAATGCCTTGTTTGCGGACCGTTACAGGGAAGATCAAAAGATTAGCTAAGAAGAAAAGGTTTCCAGCCGAGCCCGCGGATGGTTGAACGTCTTGATCCAGTTGCGCGCCGCCGTGAACATGATGATGATGCCGAGCACCAGCATGATGATGGACAGCACGGCGTTGAGCACGTTGTAGCCGGATGCGTCCGGGTTCAGGTAGACGTTTTTGACCATCCAGTAGCCCGCGTAGTTGACGGTGGCGAACAGGTAGGCGAGCGGGATGAGGCAGGTGAGCATATACCGCCGCTTGTCGGCTACCCGCAGGATGACCGTCGCTCCGATGATGAGGCCGATGGAGGCCATCAGCTGGTTGGAGACGCCGAACAGCGCCCATACCGAGCCGATGTCGCCCGAGAAGAGCAGATAGCCCCACATGAAGCAGGCGAGCGCGCTGGCGAATATCGTGCCGGGAATCCAGTCGACGCGCTTCAGCGGCTTGTACAGCTCGCCGAAGAAGTCCTGGATCAGATAGCGGGAGACGCGCGTGCCGGCATCGATCGCCGTCAGGATGAACACCGCTTCGAACATGATGACGAATTGGAAGAAATATGGAGCGAGATTCTCGAACCATGGAATCTTTGTGAAGATATACGTCATGCCGACGGCGAGCGTCACCGCGCCGCCTGTGCGGCCTTCCAGATCAAGGCCGATCTCCTGGCTCAATTCCGGCAGATGGACGGTGCTCATGCCCAGCGTCGCGAATACGTCAGGCTTGGAGTTGATGGCGAAATAGTCGCCTGGCTGCAGCGCCGTAGCCGCGATCAGCGCCATGATGGCGACAAGGCATTCGACGAGCATCGCGCCGAACGCGACCGGCTTGATGTCGCTCCAGCGGTTGATCATCTTCGGCGTCGTGCCGGAGCCGATGAACGCATGGAAGCCGGAGATCGCGCCGCAGGCGATCGTAATCGAGATGAACGGCCATACCGGCCCGGCGAGGATCGGTCCGCCGCCGCCGATGAATTCCGTCACGGCAGGGAACTGGATCGCCGGATTGATGATGAAGACGCCGACGATGAGGGCGATGAACACGCCGATCTTCATGAAGCTGCTCAGGTAGTCGCGAGGGGCGAGCAGCAGCCAGACCGGCAGGGCGGCGGCGAAGAAGGCGTAGATCGGCAGGATGACCGAGAGCGTGCTCGTATCGAACGTCAGCCAGTCGCCGACGATGGTGTCCTGGATGGAGGGGCCGGCGAAGACGCCGATCATGAGCAGGATGAAGCCGATCGTGGAGGCGAGCTTCAGGTTGCCGGTCTTCTTGTAGAAGAGGCCGACGCCCATGGCGATCGGGATCGTGATGGCGACGGCGAACGTGCCCCAGGGGTTGTTCTCCAGCGCATGCAGCACGACCATCGACAAGCCGGCCATCGTGATGGTGATGATGAAGAGCATCGCGAGGCCGGTGCAGAAGCCGGCGACCGGTCCGAGCTCCTGCTTGGCGACCTCGGAGAGCGACTGGCCGTTCCGGCGCATCGAGGCGAACAGGACGACGGCGTCATGCACCGCGCCGCCGACGACCGCCCCGATGAGCAGCCACAGCAGGCCCGGCAGGTAGCCGAACTGGGCGGCGAGGATCGGGCCGACGAGCGGTCCGGCCGCGGCGATGGCGGCGAAGTGATGGCCGAAGGCGACCCATTTGTTCGTCGGGACATAATCCTTGCAGTCCTTCAGCGTATGCGCCGGAGTCGGCGTATCGTCGCTCAGCTTCAGCACCTTGCGCGTGAAGAACGTGCCGTATAATCGATAGGCAATCATGAGCATGCATATGGATCCGATTACGATTGAAATCGCATTCATGGTGGTGGCCTCCCAAGACGTTGATATTCTATAGCATAGAAAAAGAAACGTCTTGGAAACCGTTTTCAAGATAAAACGCAGGAAATCGGGGCTGAGGCGCAGAGATCAAGCAGCGAATGGAAGCGGCTTCATCGTGAACGTCGAGGTTCGGAGGCGGGGTGAAGGAAGGGCAGATCTAGGTCCGCAAAAGGAAAGCAAAAGCAGCGGGCTGCGCTAAAGGACGACAAAGCGGAATCCGCAAAGAAAAAAAGCAGCGGGATCCGCAAAAGGAAAGCAACAGCAGGCCGGGCTCCGCTAGAGGAAAAAAACGGGCTCCGCAAGGGAATTCAAAGCCCGATCAGCTGCTTCAGCTCCTTCAGATACGTCCGGCTGACGGGCACTTTGGCTCCGTTTCTCATGATCAGCGTGCAGGTCGAGTGGAACCAGGGCTGGATCTCCTCGATCTCGTCCACATTGGCCAGATAGGCGCGGTGGACGCGCATGATCGGCGTTCCCTGCAGCTTCTGCTCGAAGGTGACGAGCGGCTCGCCGACCTTGTACGTCTGCTCTGCGGTCACCACCAGCGTTTTTCCTTCTTCCGCCGTGATATAGAGGATTTTGCCGACGTTCACCAGCAGGATGCGCTCCTCGACCGTGATCGCCAGCTTGCCGGTCCGCTCCGGAGCGGAAGGAGGCCGCAGCGGAGCGGGAGCCGGACTACTGGGGCGGCTTTCCCGCAGCGCGGCGATCTTCTCCACCGCCTTGCGGATCCGTTCTTCATCGTACGGCTTCAGGATGTAGTCGGCGGCGTTGAGCTCGAAGGCGCGCAGCGCATGCTCGTCGTAAGCGGTGGCGAACACGATCTCCGGACGGGCGTCCAAAATCTGCAGCTGCTGCGCGATTTCAAGCCCGCTCTCCTCGGCTAGCTGGATATCGAGAAAGACGGCATCGGGCTCTGTCTTTCGTATGCCCTGGAGCGCTTCCTCCAGCGATTCCGCTTCCCCGACCACATCCACGCGATTGGTGCGGTGCAAAATATAGGCCAGCTCGTCGCGGGCGAGCGGCTCGTCATCCACGATAAATGCTTTCAGCATCCTGTTCCCCTCCATCATGATGGCTGAGCGGCACGGCAATTCTGATTCTGGCGCCGCCGCTGCCGCTTGCGATCTCGAAGCTTGCGGCTCCCTGGTAGATTTCTTCGATGCGTTTCTTGATATTGTGCAGCGCTGTTCCTGTGCCCGAAGCGGACTTGACCTTCTGCCTGCCGACCGTCGCGAGAAGCTCCTCGGCGAAGCCGATGCCGTCATCCTCCGCGACCAGCACCATCCGTTCCGCCTCCCGGAACGCGGTGATCGTCACATGTCCGACCCGTTTCCCCTTCAGCGGTCCGAACGCATGCCGGACAGCGTTCTCCACGAGCGGCTGCAAGGTGAACGGAGGGAGGAGCACCTCTTCAAGCGCAGGGTCGATGTCCAGCTCGACCGTGTATTTGCCCGGAAAACGGGCCTTCTCCAGCGTCAGGTAGGCTTCGACATGCTCCAGCTCCTTGCGCAGCGGGATGAGCATCTGCCGCGCGCCCTGCAGGTTGCTGCGGAAAAAGACCCCAAGCTGCAGCAGCAGCTTGCGCGCGGTCTCCGGATCGGTGCGGCACAGGGCCGAGATCGTGTTGATCGCATTGAACAGGAAATGAGGATGCACCTGCGCCTGCAGCGCCTTGATCTCCGCATCCTTCAGCAGGCGGCTCTGCTGCTCGGCCTCCGCCAGCTCCAGCTGCGTGGAGAACAGCTTGCCGAGGCCTTCGGCGAGCTCCTGCTCGACCCGGTCCATTTGGAGCGGATTCGTGAAATAAAGCTTGAGCGTGCCGACGGTACGCTGATGCACCTGGAGAGGGAGCACGATAGCCGCCTGCAGCGGACAGCCTTCATGGTTGCACTGGATCGCCTCCCGCGTCTTGGCTTTCAGCAGCCGTCCGTGCTCCAGCACGTTGCGGGTGAGCTGCGTCGACAGGCTCTGCATCGGGATATGATGGTCCGAGCCGATCCCTACATGAGCCAGCACCTGCTGCCGGTTGGTGATCGAGATCGCGTCGGCGTGGGTCGTCCGCAGCAGTATTTCCGCCACTTCGCGGCAGGAGTACTCGCTCAGTCCTTGTCGGAAGAACGGCAGCGTCTGGTCGGCGATATGCAGCGCCTTGTGCGTCTGGAGCGCGCGGGTGCGCTCTTCCTCCTGCACGATCGATTGCACGAACAGCATGAACAGCAGCGTGCCGAACCCGTTGATGACGATCATCGGGATGCCGATGACCCGCACGAGCTCCAGAGCGGGCTCGAACGGGCGGGCGGCGAGCAGGATGATGCCCATCTGCGCGCATTCCATGACGATGCCGATGGCGACGGCGCGCCAGGTCATGCTTTTGCCCTTGCGGCGCATCCGGGCTCCGAGCAGGCCGGTGATCAAGCCGGCCATGATCGTGGAGACGCCGCAGGCGACCGCCGTGAAGCCGCCCAGCGTAATGCGGTGCACGCCGGCGATCAGCCCGGTCCCGAAGCCTACGAGCGGGCCGCCGAGCAGGCCGCCGAGCACGACGCCGAGCACGCGCGTATTGGCGAGGGCGCTTTCATAATCGACATTGGCCTGCCAAGCCTGCGAGGCGATGGCGCCGTGGCTGATTTTGATTCCCGTATAGTTGCTGATGATGCCGAATGCGCCGAAGATGGCGATCAGCAGCAGCTTTTCCTTAAGCCGATGCTCATGGTGGATGATCTGGCGGAACGACTTCATCCTGGAGAGCAGAAAGACGACGATGAGCAGAATGCCGACCCTCTCGAGCATAAGCGGCAGCAAATGGATCACGAAGGGTTCACCTGCTTCCATGGGTTTGAGCCTGATTATACCTTAAAAATGCATCCGGTACGGCGGAAGGCGCGGAGATGCCGATTCTAAAAGCAAGAATGAGGATGAATCGGAGCGCTATCTGGGCTAGACTAACGTTACGAGACCTCCTCCAGCCGGCTGCAGGATGCCGATCCGGAGGAGAGAAACAATCCGGAAGAAACCGGCAAGGAAAGGAGGCGCGCGATGGAGACCATGGGTTTCGAGGAAATGTGGGAAAAAATCATTGCCTGCGATAAAACATATGACGGCCTGTTCTACACCGCCATGAAAACGACGAAAATCTACTGCCGTCCGTCCTGCCGCTCCAGAAAGCCGAAGAAGGAAAATGTCCGCTTTTACGCGCATAGGGAGGAAGCTCAGGCAGCCGGATTCCGTGCCTGCAAGCGATGCCGGCCCGAAGCGGAACGGACTCCCCATGCCGCCCTGATCCGGAGCGTATCGGCCTTTCTGCTCCGGGAGCACAAGCAGGCTCTGTCGCTGCGGGACATTTCTGCATTTGCCGGTGTAAGCCCGTACCATCTGGAGCGGCTGTTCAAGCAGGAGACGTCGGAGACGCCGCGGTCGTTTCTGGAGAAAATAAGGGTGGACAAAGCGGCCCGCCTCCTGCGCACGACAGACCGGGGCAGCCTGGACATCTGCTACGAGTCCGGGTTCCGAAGCCCGTCCCATTTCTACAAGGCGTTCCGGCGCCTGACGGCTTGCACGCCGAGCCAATACCGCCGCCGCTCGGCCGCTTCCGGAGATGCCGCCGCCTGCGGAACCGATCCGGCCCATCCCCCCAAGGAGGTCGTTGTCCGTGAATAAGCCGCATCGAGTCGACCTGGACACCCCGATCGGGGTGCTTATAATCGTCGGCACGGACGAAGGCGTCCAGTCCATCCTGTTCTCGGATGAAGATCAGGTCCCGGAGCCGATCCGGCCCGACACTCCGCGGGCCTTGATGGACTGCCGGCTGCAAATGGAGGAATATTTCCGCGGCGAGCGCCGGCGCTTCACGTTCCCATGCGCCGCTCAGGGAACCGACTTCCAGAAGAACGTATGGCAAGCCTTGACCGATGTGCCTTACGCGCACACCGTCTCCTACAAGGACATCGCCGTTGCGATCGGCAACGAAAAGGCGATCCGGGCCGTCGGCAGCGCCAACGGGAAGAACAGGCTGAGCATCGTCGTCCCCTGCCACCGGATTATCGGCTCCAGCGGCGCCTTGACCGGTTATGCGGGCGGGCTTTGGAGAAAGGAATGGCTGCTCCGCCACGAAAAGGCGAATGATTCCGCGGAGTCCGGGCATGTATGCAAAAAAGAATCCCTTCAATGACTTTGAACGATCTCGATGAGGCAGGACGCCGCTGCTGTGCCTCCCGACATAAGGGCCAATCGGCATGAGAGCCTCCTCGTCCGCTCTTTTTCGCGGAACTGGCTCAGGCTTCAATCCGTGCTAGCCTCTACGACGCGAAGGGGAGCGGAACAAATGGCGCACGAACCTGTTGATCCGGAAAAAACCGGGCCCAAGAAGAAAAATGGAGGCTCCATCGGCCTCTGAATTGCGGTCGGCATCGCCATCGGGGCTTAGCTCGGCCAGGCGATGGACAATATCGGGGCAGGATTGCCATTGGAGTCGGGATAGGAGCGGCACTCGCAATCGCCGTGAAGGAGAACAAATAAGCCGGCAGGGGATGAGATTGAATGGGTAGACATTCGGCGTTTTGGGTTGTTCTCGTGATTGTGTTGACGGCTTGTTCGGCGGGATCGGGCGAGGGGAAGCCTGCGAACAGCGCGCCGGGAGGGAAACTGAGCTTGATCAATATGTCTCTCTACCGCAGCGATTCCGCAAAAGCGCAGCCCGAATTGATTCTTGTTCAGAGCGATCCGGACAAATTGGCTGCAGCCGGGAAGTGGATTCGATCCGGCGAATCCAGAGCGTTGCCGCCTGCCGAATCTATCTCTAAGATCTATGGTCTTCAATTCCAGTACCCGACCAAAACGTCGACAGAAAGTGTCGATTACATCCTTCTAACGGACCGATCAAAGCAGCTATTATCTGAAGCAGGTTGAGCCTCGGCAGATTGCGGACCTGGACTCCTTTGATTCCGAAGATAAGGAATCCATTCTGGAAAAAGCCGGGAAGGAAGGCTGGTTTTCGGTTTCTTCTCCCGAGTTCTTCAATTGATGGAAAAAGGATCAAACGTACGACCCGTTTTTTTGAAAGCAAACCGAAAAAACACGCAGACGGCGCTTGGCCGATGCGTGTTTTTCATTCGTGCTGCCATCGTCTCTGACATTCTCATTTTCGAAACAGGCGTCCGCTTTGCTCATTTTGTCCCCGTGTTCCCGGCCTTCCGCTTCGAGAACAGCGAGGAACAGAAAATCAGGGCGGCCGTCAAAAGCAGCGCCGCCGCAATCGGCAGCCAGGCGCCTGAAGCCATGCTCCCGGTTGACAGCAGCGTGCCCGCTTCGCCGGTCAGCCTGCCGGGGCTCCATTTCATGAAGCGCCCAAGCAAGCTGGGCAGCAGCGAGAGCGCGGCCAGCGCCAGCAGCGCGAGGAAGGCGGCTCCGGCCTGCGAGTCCATCGCGCTGCTGAACATGAGGACCGCGGACAAGGCGAACAGCAGCCATAGGGCGTACAGGAGCAGGCTTTGCCCGATGAGATGCGGCGGGACGCTGCCGATAAGGATATCGGTATAGTACCAGGTGGCGAGATAACCGATTCCGAAGGCGGTCAGCGCAAGGGAAGCCATGCTGGCCCATTTGGCCGTCGCCAGCGACAGATGGGATACGGGCTTCACATGAATCATGACCGCCGCGCCGCTCTGTCGCTCGCCGGAGACGATGCCCATGAACGACAGGGCGAGAATCAGCAGCCCGAGCGTGTTGTACTGGGACAGCGTCTTCAGCATGATGTCGGCGGCGGCAGGAACGGGCATGGCCGCGGCGACCTCCTTGGCGATGCCGTTCGCCTCCAGCAGCTGCGGCATATAGGCGGTCGTGACCGGGTTCATGACGCCGAGCAGAATGAAGACGACCGGAATCCACAGCCATTTGTAGCTGCGTGTCATGCCAAGCATCTCCTTGCGGTATAGCACCATCCACTGGCTCATGGCCGCACCGCCTTTACAAATAGATCCTCCAGTGTCGACTGGCCGAACTCCAAGCTCGATATCGATATTGCTCTGTCCACGATTTTTTTCAGGACGGCCGTCTTCGCCGCTTCCGGATTTCCTTTCAAGGCCAGCACCACGCCGAAGGAGCGGCTGTCTGCGTGCCGGACGCAAGGAAGCTCCGCCAGAGCTTCGGTCCACTCCGCGCGAGGCTCCGTGAACCGGACCGTCAGAACCGGCTCCGTATGCTCCCGCATTACTTGGCGAAGCTCGCCGCCCAGCGCGATGCGCCCGTCCCGGATGATGAGGATGTCGTCGCAGACCGCCTCCGCATCGTGAAGGACATGGGTCGAGAACAGGATGGTCGTCTCTTTTTTCAGCTCCAGCAGCAGCTCCAGCACCTCGCGGCGTCCGAGCGGATCCAGCGCCGATACCGGCTCGTCGAGGAGCAGCAGCTTCGGACGGTGAATGATGGCCTGGGCGATGCCCAGGCGCTGCTTCATGCCGCCGGAATACCCTCCGATGCGTCGGTCCGCGGCGTCCGTCAGGCCTACCCGCTCCAGGATGGCAGAGCTTCGATCCGCCGCATCCCGTCTGTCCAGACGGGCCAGGCGGCCCGTGAAGCTCAGGAACTCCCGGCCGCTCATCCAGTTCGGATAAGCCGGATACTGGGGCAGATAGCCGATGATCTCCCGGATATCGCCTCCGCTTTTGCCGTTGAAGCTGATGCTGCCTCCGGATGGCGCAAGCAGGCCGGCGAGCATGAGAAGAGTCGTCGTTTTGCCGGCGCCGTTCGGTCCGAGCAGACCCGCGCAGCGGCCTTCCCCGACGGTGAATGAAAGGTCTCGGACAGCCTCCTTGCTGCCGAACGATTTGGACAGCCGGGAGATTTCAAGATCCGGCATTCAGTCCGACCTCCTTCCGAAGAGAAAATAAGCGACGGTGCCGAGGAGACTGGAGAACAGGATGAGGATTGCCCACATCCACTTGGGACCGTTGGTCCGGCGGACCTTGGAGAGATCGACAAGAGCGGCGGCGACGAGAATGAGCTGCAGGATGGCGAGCGGCAAAACGAGCTTCAGGGTATCGGACATGGTTGCTACCTCCCGTTTAATTGAATGACGTGATGGATAAGTCTCGGCTATGCAGCGAACCGGCAGCCGGATGAAAGGCGGCCTGTTGCGCGCCTCTTCCTTTTGGCCTATCAAAGGGATGTGACGCCGCCGGGCGGCGATTCGTTCAATTCGATATGGAGGAATAGCGGAACGGCTTGCCGGGAACCGGGAGGAAGCAGGCAAGAAAGCCTCGAAATAGAGGGGGAAGACGTGAACTAGAGCCGAAAGGACGGGATGCAAATGAAGCCGATGGACCATCCGCGAGCATGGCGGCGATGGATTCCTCTATTGAGCGGCTGCGGAGAAATCGAACCGATTCTCAAGGGCTACTCGGACGATGCCAAATATTTGGTTTCCGACAGCGAGGGAAAGCCTCGTTACGTCCTCCGTGCTTACGGGATCGAGCAGGCCGGGACGAAGGCCAGGGAATACGGAATTCTGGAGGAGATGAAGGAGCTGGACGTTCTGTGCTCCAGGCCTGTGCAGGCCGGCAGCTTGCCGGATCAAGGACTGGGCTACATGCTCGTCACCTACATCGAGGGGGAAGAGGCGTCGGAGGCGCTGCCTCGTCTGCCGGTCGGGAAGCAGGAGTCGATCGGGCTTCACGCGGGACGGGAGCTGCGCAAGATCCACCGGGCCGGCGTCCCGGCAGACGTGGAGCCTTGGCAGGATCGGATTTTGGCGCGGTACCGGAAATACATGCAGGAATATGAGGCCTGCGGCATCAAGCTGGACCGAGGCGATGAACTGCTGAAATTTCTGCAGGAACATATCGGGCTGACCGAAGGCAGGCCAAGCGTATTCCAGCATCATGACTATCACGTCGGGAACCTGATTGTCCACGATGGGGCTTTGGCCGGAATCATCGACTTCAACCGGTACGGCTGGGGAGATTCCGTTCAGGAATTCGCCAAGGCCGGCTTCTTCAGCGCCGAGACGAGCGTGCCGTTCACGGCCGGCCAGATTCGCGGCTATCATGACGGGGAGCCGGATGACGGCTTCTGGCAGCTGTATGCGTTCTATATCGGCCTGGTCTGCCTTTCTTCCGTTCCTTGGATCGTCCGGGTAAGGCCGGCAGAGACGGCGGACATGCTGAAGCGGATAGGCAAGGTCATCGACGATCACGAGGGCTTCAGCCGGTGCAAGCCTTTGTGGTATCCGGGCTGAGCCGTCCGCAGCCGACGGCTCGCAGTCGCCAAAAAAACATGGCCGCAGTCGGCCATGCTCTCTAACAGGCGGAGACTCCATGTTGTCCGGTTAGGATGTCAGCAGGCCGCCTTTACAGGCGGTCTTTTTCCTGTTTTGACTGTTGTCTGCCCCCAACGATTGGTCTTTTGGAGCCGACTCTGGTAGAACTGAAGGAAAGAGATGCCTTGAAGGCAGGAATCAGGGAGGGGTGACAGCGGGTGAAGCCTATAACGGTTCTGGTCGCGGATGACGAGGCGGAGATTGCCGATCTGGTCGCTCTGCATCTGGAGAAGGAAGGATACAACGTCATCAAGGCGGCGGATGGTGCCGAGGCGCTGCGGACGATTCAGTCGCAGCCGGTCGACCTGGCCATTCTCGACATTATGATGCCGGGTCTCGACGGTTACGAGGTGACTCGGCAGACCCGGGTGGAGAATCATATTCCGATCATCATTCTGAGCGCCAAAACGTCGGACTTCGATAAAATATCCGGTCTGGTCATGGGGGCGGACGATTATATGACCAAGCCGTTCAACCCCCTTGAGCTTCTGGCGCGGGTCAATGCGCAGCTCCGGCGGTCGCTGCAGCTGAGCCGGCCGAAGGAGGAGCATTCGGTGCTGGAGCTTGGCGGAATGGCGATCGACTCCATGCGGCGCACAGTTGCCGTGTACGGGCAGAGCGTGGAGCTGACGCCCAAGGAATTCGACATCCTCCATCTGCTCGCAAGCCATCCCGGCAAGGTGTTCGCAGCCGAGAACATTTTCCGCCATGTGTGGGAAGAGGAATACTTCGAGAGCGGCAATACGGTGATGGTCCATATCCGCACGCTGCGCAAGAAGCTTGGCGAAGACAAGGACAAGTGGATCAAGACGATCTGGGGAGTGGGATACAAGTTCAATGGATAAGTGGCTGAGAAGCTTCAGAGCCCGAATGATCGCGCTGCTGGCGCTCAGCATGCTGCTGTCCGGCTTGGCGACGTACGCCGTGTTCAAGGGGCTGCAGTATTATTACAGCAATCATGTGAGATACGGGGAGCCGCTTGAGCGGCTCCGCCATGCGATCCGCAGCTTCGGGGATCTGAACTTCTTCCTGATCCTGTTCGTCCCGCTTGCGGTGCTCTTCTTCTTCTTCCTGACCAAGCCCTATGCCGCGTACTTCCGCGAAATATCGGACGGGATCGGACGCCTTGCATCCGGGGATTTCAGCGGGCGCGTCGACATCGCTTCCCGCGACGAGTTCGAGAGCATCGCGAGGGATATCAATGCGGCCAGCGCCAACCTGCAGCGCGCGGTCGAACGGGGCGATTTCGCGGAGAGCAGCAAGGACCAGCTCGTCCTGAATCTGGCCCATGACCTGCGCACGCCGCTTACTTCCGTGCTGGGCTACCTGGACCTCATCCTGCGCGAAGGCGGGCTGTCCCCGGAGCAGAAGCAGCATTACACGTCCATCGCGTTCAACAAGTCGAGGCGCCTCGAAAAGCTGATCGACGGCCTGTTCGAAGTCACCCGGATGAACTACGGCCGTCTCCCGCTCGAGACCGAGGCTCTGGATCTGAGCGAGCTGCTCGCGCAATTGAACGAAGAGCTCTATCCCCTGTTCCAGCAAAACCGGCTCAGCGTCAGGCCGGACATCGCCCCGGGTCTCATCGTGAACGGCGACGGCGAGCTGCTCGCGCGGGTGTTCGAGAATTTGCTCGCCAACGCCGCCCGGTACGGCAGGGACGGGGAGTTCGTGGATGTCCAGTGCGGCAAAGAGGGGGACGAAGCCGTCGTCCGCATCGCCAATTACGGCGATATGATTCCGGAGGACGAGCTGCCCCGCTTGTTCGAAATGTTCTATAAAGGCGATCGGGCCCGAACTCATCAGGAAGGAAGCACGGGACTCGGCCTGTTCATCGCCAAAAACATCATCGACCGGCACAAGGGGAAGATTGCGGCCGAAAGCAGCGCGATCCGAACCGTATTTGAAGTCCGCTTGCCGCTGCAAGGGCAAGCCGGATAAAGAGCGGCCGCAGCCTCCATGAAGAGCCTTCCCGGAACCTTTCGGAGAAGGCTTGATTGGCGTTCAGGGATGCCGCGTCCCGAATGTTGCTGTCCTTTGCCCTTCTTTCCCCGGTATCCAATCGCCGCCATTTAAGAAAAAATTAAAAAAGTCTGAAATTCTTCTTAATGACTTTCCCTTAGACTTGGCAAGAATAGAGCGGAGGGAAAGCGACGAATGAAAAAATACGCCATCATAGGACTGCTTATTCTAGCGGCGGCCGGCTGCGCGGCGAGGGAACCCCGGACGCAGCCTGGGCCGGCGGCGCCCTCTCAGACGGCATCGGACAATCCGGCCTCGGATCGTGCGCCGGCAACCGAATCCATTTCGGTCGGCAAAGCACAAATCAAGCAAGGGAATTTGGTGCTGGTCAATAAGGAACATGCCGTTCCGTCGACATACACCAAGTCCGATGTGGTGAATCTGTACGAGCACAAGGAGCTCCTGGAAGGCTACGGCCTTCTCGACAACAAGATCCGGCTCTCCAAGAGCGTGGCGCTGCGGTTCATTGCGATGGTGAAGGACGCCGACAAGGACGGGGTCAACCATTTCCTGATCAGCAGCGGCTACAGGAGCGACGAGGAGCAGGACAAGCTCTATCGCGAGCTTGGCGGCAATTCGGCGCTTCCGCCGGGCCACAGCGAGCATAATCTGGGCCTGTCGCTGGATATCGGCTCCAGCACCGCCGAGATGAGCAAAGCCCCGGAAGGCAAGTGGCTGAAAAAGAACGCATGGAAGTACGGATTCATCCTGAGGTATCCGGAGGACAAGACCGACGTGACCGGCATCCGCTACGAGCCCTGGCATTTCCGTTACGTAGGTCTGCCGCATAGCGCGGTCATGCATCGGGAAGGACTCGTGCTGGAAGAATATCTGAACCTGCTGAAGGATCGAGGGGCGATCGAAACGGAAGTGGATGGCGCCAAGTACCGGATTTCCTATTATCCGGTCCAGAGTAAGACGACGGTGAAAATTCCGGCGGGAAAGCCGTACGAGCTGTCCGGCAACAATTCGGACGGGGTCATTGTTACGGTCCGGATAGACGGAGCGGGATAAGCAAGTGGGAATGCCAGCACCATAGAAGCGGGGCCTGCGGGACAGGGGCTCCGTTTTTTTCTATGCCCAAAAGCCCAAGAGTACCGCTTAAATCCGGATCTCCAGGCATCTTATCGAGAAAGGTTGACGTTGACGTTAAGGTTACAAGGTGGTATCTTTAAGATAATTATTTTAGTTATAAATAATATAGAGGGAAGGGATAAAAATCTACAAGATTGAAGATGTCGCCAACCTGTGCGGCCTGACGAAGCGGACGGTGCGCTATTACGAGGAGATCGGGCTGCTGGCTCCGGAACGCAGCGGGGGAGGCTTCCGTCTCTACACCGAATCCGATGTCGAGAGGCTGAAGAAGATCGTCAACGCTCGCGATTCGCTCGGCTTCTCGCTGCAGGAGCTTCAGGAATATGTCTCGATCGGCGAAGAGCTGAGCGAGCTGCGGGACGGCATCCGGCAGGTGGAGGATGCCGAACGCAAGCGCTCCATCATTGGCGATATGGAGAAGACCGTGGAGAAGCAGCTGAAGATGATGGATCAGAAGATCGCCAGGATCATGAAGATCCGGTCGGAATTTATCGAGCTGAAGGGCAAGATCCAGGAAGCCAAGATCAGATACGAAATCGAATAGGAGTGAGCCTTCGTGGCCAATAGAGCTCAACAAGCTGCAAAGCCTGAATTGCCCGCCGCGCGCAGCGGCATTCTGAATCAGCCGCGCGCCGTATGGGCCGTTTTTTTTGCCGGAATCATCGCCTTCATGGGGATCGGTCTGGTGGATCCCATCTTGCCGGCCATTTCCGAAAAGCTGAATGCGACGCCAAGCCAGGTCAGCCTGCTGTTCACCAGCTATAACGCCGTCATGGCCGTCGCCATGCTGATTACCGGCACGATCACTTCCCGGCTCGGCATGAAGCGGACGCTGCTGCTCGGCGTCGTCATCATCGCCATTTTCTCCGCTCTCGGCGGATTTTCCAATGGAATTTGGGAGCTGGTCGGGTACCGCGGGGGCTGGGGCCTCGGCAATGCGCTGTTCGTCGCCACGGCGCTGACGGCGATCGTATCGCTCTCCCGCAGCGGCGTCGCCAAAGCCATCATCCTGTACGAAGCCGCCATCGGCCTCGGCATCTCCGTCGGCCCTATCCTCGGCGGCGAGCTCGGCTCGATCTCCTGGAGAGGACCGTTCCTCGGCGTCGCGGCCTTGATGGTTCTCGCTTTCATCGCGCTGGCGGTCCTCATGCCGAAGTCGGAAGCGCCGAAGACGCCGGCTTACGCCAAGAAGAAGCTGTCGGCTTCCCTGCTGGATCCGTTCAAGGCGATGCGGCACCGGTCGCTGGTCGTGTTCGGGCTCACGGCATGCTTTTACAACTTCGGCTTCTTCACCCTGATGGCCTACGCTCCCTTCGTCATGGGGCTGGACATCCACGGCATCGGCTACGTCTTCCTCGGCTGGGGCGTTCTGCTCGCCTTCACCTCCGTCTTCATGGCGCCCAAGCTCCAGCGGGCGTTCGGCACGGTCAAGTCGATGGCGGTCATGCTGGCGCTGTTCGGCCTCACGCTGCTGGCGATGGGCATCTGGACCGATATCCACTGGGTTGTCATCGCTTGCGTTGTTTTCGCGGGGGCTCTGCTCGGCAACAACAATACGCTCATTACGACCGGCGTCATGAACGCCGCTCCCGTCGAGCGCTCGACAGCTTCCGCGGCCTACAGCTTCCTGCGGTTTCTCGGCGGCGCGATCGCGCCTTATTTCGCGGGCAAGCTGGCGGAATGGTT
This sequence comes from Paenibacillus humicus NBRC 102415, assembly GCF_004000905.1. Taxonomy (GTDB): domain Bacteria; phylum Bacillota; class Bacilli; order Paenibacillales; family Paenibacillaceae; genus Paenibacillus_O; species Paenibacillus_O humicus. Next base: position 4,689 of record NZ_BIMD01000011.1, on the reverse strand, counting down.
CAATCCCCATGTGCCGTTCATCGTGGGAGCTACCTTCGTGCTTGTATCGGTGCTGTACATGCTGGCCAATCATAAGCATGTGAAGCATGTCGATGAGGTCGAGGCTGCCCATTGACACACGGTTTTTGGTCAAGCCCCAAGAAGCAGACTGCCGCCGGCGGCCTGCTTTTTTGGACTGCGCCGGCGCCTGAATGGAAGCGGCTTCTGCCAATGTTCCTGTATTCCCGCTCGCCGATGGGTTATGATGGAGGGGAACGGTTCGTGAGCACACGCGAAAATAGACGTTTAACATAGGAGACCATATGAAATTCGAAGAACTGAACATCGCGCCGGCCATACTCAAGGCGCTGAGCAAAGAAAACTATACGCAGCCTACGCCGATCCAGGAGAAGGCGATTCCGGCTGCGCTTGAAGGACGGGACGTGCTTGGCTGCGCCCAGACCGGCACAGGCAAGACGGCAGCGTTCTCCATTCCGATCATCCAGAAGCTGAGCGCCGGACGTCCGGGCGGCAAGCCTGCCGGCAAGCGGGTCATCCGCTCGCTCATCCTGACGCCGACGCGGGAGCTCGCCATCCAGATTGAAGAAAACATCAAGGCCTACAGCCGCTTCACCGAGCTGCGCAGCGTCGTCATCGTCGGCGGCGTCTCCCAGTATGCCCAGGAGCAGCAGCTGCAGCGCGGCACGGATATCCTGATCGCGACGCCGGGACGTCTGATCGACCTCATCAACCAGAAGCATGCCGATCTGCAGCATGTCGAAGTGCTTGTGCTGGACGAAGCCGACCGCATGCTCGACATGGGCTTCATCAACGACGTGAAGAAGATCATGACCAGGCTGCCCGCGAAGAGGCAGACGCTGTTCTTCTCCGCCACGATGCCTCCGGAGATCGCCCGTCTCGTGGAATCGCTGCTCGTGAATCCGGTCAAGATCGAAATTACCCCGGTGTCCTCGACAGTCGATCGGATCGAGCAGTCGGTGTACCTGGTCGACAAGGAAAACAAGCTGTCCCTGCTTACCCATCTGCTGCAGGACGAGACGATCTCCTCGGTGCTCGTCTTCACCCGCACGAAGCATGGAGCGGACCGGGTCGCGAAGGGCCTGGCGAAGAAAAGCATATCCGCCCAGGCGATTCACGGCGACAAGTCCCAGAACGCGCGCCAGGCTGCTCTGAGCAACTTCAAGAAAGGAGCGACGCGGGTGCTCGTAGCGACCGATATCGCCGCCCGCGGCATCGATATCGACGAGCTGTCCCATGTCATCCAGTTCAATCTGCCCAACATGCCCGAGACGTACGTGCACCGGATCGGCCGTACAGGACGGGCCGGACATAGCGGAATCGCCGTTTCGTTCTGCGAGGTGGAGGAGCTTCCTTACCTCAAGGATATCGAGAAGGTGACAAAGAAGAAAATTCCGGTTGTATCGGACCATCCGTACCCGATGCTGGGGGCTCCGGCGCCGTCGGAGAAGCCGGCCGCGCAGGCGAAGCAAGGCCCGTCCAAGGGCGGAGGCCAAGCGAGGCAGGGCGGCGGCCGCGGCGGGAACCAAGGTGCTCAGGCAAAGCAAGCTTCCCCGGGCAACGGCGGCGGTCAAGCCAAGCACGGAGCCGGCCAAGGCGGCCAGTCGGGGCAAGGAGCCAAGCAGGGCTGGCAGCGCCGCGGAGGGCAGCGCCCGGCAGGAGAGCGCACGGCAGCTCCGGCGAACAAGAGCCGCTAAGCAGCGGGCAGTTCCTGCATCAGCAAGTTGAGCGGCATCAGCCGTCCGGCCGGAGGCCGGGCGGCTTTTTTGCGTATAAGGGTCTGGGCGGGAATAATTTCAGCCAACAGTGATAATCATTATCACTGTTGGTTATGCTAAAGGAGAGCCGGAAATGAGAACGGACAGCCGGCGGTCGGCTGTCCGAGTGGGAATCAAATTTTCGGTTCGAACGTTTTGCAGTCCGTCTCTTCGGAATTGCTGGCTGTTTTGCTGTGGCTGACGACATAGATGGACGTAGCCGCGCATTTATTGCCGGCAGCCCAGTGCCGGCAGGAGTTCACTTCGCAAAGAACATCCTTGGCCATTGCATTCACCTCCCTGCTTGATAGCATGGCCGAACGGCAGGGGGGCTTATACCTTGCTATTGCGCGTCCTTCCTCGACGATCTCTATTCCGCCAAAGTGAAAGCCTGCCAATCACTTTTCACCATTCCTCAATATTTTTCTCCACTCCGTCGATAACATACGTATCTTTTGACACGGAGGGATCCACAGACCCCATGAAGGTTAATTTCACCATTAGAATGAAGCTGATCAGCAGCTTTGTTTTGGTTTCTTTGTTATTTGGGCTATCGTCCGTTTTTACGGTCCACAACGTGGAGGATACGAAGAAATCCTATGACTACATCGTCAATACGGCCGGTGAGTTGAGGTCTCTCGCCCAATCCATCCAGACCGATTCCGCGGTGCAGATCAGCGCTTTCCGAGCATATATGCTGTATGGAGACGCCAAGTACAAAACGCAGATTTATGACGCCAACAGCCGGATCGACGCCGCTGTCAAAAAAGGGCTTGAGCTTGCGGTATTGGAGGAGTCCCAAAAACGGCTGAAAGCGATCGGCGAGGCCAACCAGCAATTCAAGCAAGTGACCGTCAAGGTGATGAACAGTTATTTGAGCAACAAGAAAAAGGCGGCGGAAGAAGGCGTCACGATCATTCTTCCCGTCAGTGAGTCCATTACGAGCCAGGCCGATTCCATGGCGGAATGGATGGGCGGCACCGTTATTCCCGACAATGTCAAGAAAGCGTCAGACCAGGCGCATGCAGGCTTGGTCGCCGTCATCGTCATCAGCACGGCGGCCGCTCTGGTCGCGCTGGCATTGGGCGGCCTCGTGTCGTGGTTTCTTACCCGTCCGCTCATCCGGCTGTCTGCATCGGTGAAGCAGGTCGCAGAGGGAAATCTGACGGGGGACAAGCTCGTCATCCACGGCCGGGACGAAATTTATCAGCTGAACGAAGCCTTCCATGAGATGACGGTCGGACTGAAAGAAATGATCGGGGGCATTGCCGGAAGCGCCGGACAGCTGGCCGCATCCGCCGAGCAGCTCAAGGTTGGGGCGCAGCAGTCGGGCAAGGCTGCCGAGACGGTCGCCTCCGCGATCCAGGAAATCGCGGGCGGCGCCGAGATGACGACGGTGCGGCTGGATCAGAATCAGAATGCCCTTCAGGAAGTGCTGGGAGGCGCAAGGCTCATCTCGGCGGGCTCCGAGAGCGTGCTGCAGTTCTCCCGCCAGACGTTCGGAGAGGCGGAGGACGGCAGCCGGTATGTGGAGGACAACCTGAACCAGATGAGATTCATTCATGAGTCGGTCCAAAAATCCAATGAGGTGATCGCCTCGCTGTCCGGACGCTCCCGCGAAATCGGCGGCATCCTGAAAGTCATTGCGGATCTGGCCCGTCAGACGAACCTGCTTGCCTTGAACGCGGCGATCGAAGCCGCCCGCGCCGGCGAGCACGGCAAAGGCTTCGGGGTCGTGGCCGGCGAAGTAAGGGCGCTTGCGGAGCAGTCGCAGCAGTCGGCCAAGAACATCGCGGCCTTGATCGCCGGCATCCAGCAGGACACGGAAGCGTCCGTCGCCATCATGAGCGAGGTTGTGGCTGGCGCTCAGCAGGGACTGAGCATATCGGAGCTCACCTCGGAGAAGTTCTCCCGAATTCTGTCCGGCACAGAAAACATGATTCCGCATATCGAGGAAATGGCGGATGTCGTGAAGCAGATTACGGGCAGCATTCAGGAGGTCACCGATGCGGCCTCGCAGATCGCCGGCATCGCCCAGTCCCATGCGGCCGGCTCGGAGGAAGCCGCTGCCTCGACCGAAGAGCAGCTTGCGTCGATGGAGGAGATCCATGCTTCGGCCAGCAATCTCTCCGCTATGGCGGAAGAGATGAAGCGGATGGTCGACCGGTTCAAGATCGAATAGCTTGAGTAAGCGCGGGCTTGTTGCCCGTGCTTTTTCTTTTTTTAGGATGCAGGCGATGGGCTTGCCGGCAGGGAGGAGCAGATCGGCCGTTCTGGGCATACAGTGAACTAGACTGCAACCTAGAGTGGAGGAACATGAACGTGACCGATTCCATCCTGCAATCCCCGAATTTGACCTTATGCGCTGACTCCAACGAGGTGCTGAATTTCAAGCGGGATTCGCACAACTACATTACGCAGCTGTTCGGCGAGCAGCTTCCGGCCATCCGGACGGGCCTATTCAACGTTCATTTGACTAAAGGCATCATCATTCAGCCGCATTGGCATACCAATGTGACGGAGCTGGTCTTCGTCATCAGCGGCGAAGTCATGACCTCCGTATTTGATCCGTTCACTCAGAAGCTGATGAACTGAAAGCTGAAGCCGGGTCAAGTCGCCGTCTTGCCGAAGGGCTGGTTCCACTGGATCGTGACGCTGTCCGAGAAGGCTCATATCCTGACGATATTCGATCAGCCGACTCCGGATATCGTCTATGGCTCGGACTTCCTCCGCTTCACGCCCAAGGAAATCATGAACCTGGCGTACTGCGTAGATGAAGAAGAATACGCCAAGGCTGTGGCGCCGATCCAGCAGTCCCTCATTCTTGGACCGCCTCCGGGCTGCAGCAAGGTCCAGGCGCTGCAGGAGGCTCCCGGCGGGCATGGCTACGGCGTTGGCCACGCTCAGCCGCTCG
>NZ_BIMD01000010.1 GCF_004000905.1 Paenibacillus humicus NBRC 102415 | reverse complement strand
CAAGGCCAGGCCGGAGGCTCTCCCGAGGCTGGCGCCGCGGGCACGGCGGATGCCACGGGCGGACAAAGCCAGGCAGGAGACGCCGCCGCTTCCGGAGCGGCAGGCGGCGGGCATACGCAGAGCGCCGCGCCGTCCTATGGCCCGATGATGGTCGACGGCGCGCCGCTGCCCGGAGTCATGCTTTCCGCCGACGGCAGCGTAGCGATGCTCCAGTTCCAGTTCACCGTGCAGCAGACCTCGCTGCCCAAATCGGTGACGGACAGCGTCATCGCAGCCATCGACACCGTCGAGCAGAACGGCTCCGGCATCACCGCGCTGCCCAGCGACTCGCTGACGGGCAAGCCCGCCATCGGCTCCACGGAAGCCATCGGCGTAGCGGTCGCCGCCGTCGTCCTGCTGATGACGCTCGGCTCGGTCGTCGCCGCAGGACTGCCGCTGCTCTCCGCCCTGCTCGGGGTAGGAATCAGCGTCGGCGCGGCGTTCGCCTTCTCCAAGTTCATTCCGATGACCGACATCACGCCGGTGCTGGCGCTCATGGTCGGCCTGGCCGTCGGCATCGACTACTCGCTGTTCATCGTCAACCGCCAGCGGCGGATGATGCTCGATCAGGGCCTCAGCGCGCGCGAAGCGGCGAGCCGCTCCGTCGGCACGGCCGGCAGCGCGGTCTTCTTCGCCGGCTTGACCGTCATCATCGCCCTCTGCGGCATGCTCGTAATCGGCATCGCCTTCCTGTCCGCGATGGCGCTGGTCGCCGCTGCGACCGTCTTCGTCAACGTCCTGCTCTCCCTGACGCTGCTGCCTGCGCTGCTTGGCCTCATCGGCGAAAAGATCGTCTCGCCCAAGGCGCGGGCAAAAAACGCCGCTTCGTCGAAAAAAAGCCACGGCTTCGCACATCGCTGGGCCACAGGAGTCGTCAAGGCCCGTTGGCTCGTCGTGATCGGAGTCGTGGCCGTGCTCGGCGCTGCCGCGATTCCGGTCGCCAAGATGGAGATGGGCATTCCCTCCGGCGCGACCGCCAATCTCGACACTCCCGTCAGGCAGAGCTACGACGCCATCTCCGACGGCTTCGGCGAAGGCTACAACGGCCCGCTGCTCCTCGTCGCGGAGCCTGCCTCGGAATCCGGCGCCATTACGCCGGAGGGTCTCAACAAGCTGGTCCAAGGGCTTCAAGGCCAGGAGGGCGTCGCTCTCGTCTCGCCGATGGGCATCAACAAGACCGGCGACATCGGCATCATCAGCGTCATCCCGACCACGGGACCGACCGACGCGGCAACCCGGACTCTCGTCCAGGAGCTCCGCGCTCCCGACTCCGCCGTCGCCAAGGAGAACCATGTCACGATCGGCGTCACCGGCTTCACGGCCATCAACATCGACATGTCCTCCAAGCTGGCCGACGTATTCCCGACCTACATCCTCATCATCGTGATTCTGTCGGTGATCATTCTCCTGCTCGTGTTCCGTTCGATCATCGTTCCGATCAAGGCTACGGTCGGCTTCCTGCTCAGCGTGCTCGCCACGTTCGGCATCACCACCGCCGTCTACCAATGGGGCTGGCTCCATTCCATCTTCGGCTTCGACACGGGCGGTCCGCTGCTCAGCTTCATGCCGATCATGGTGACCGGCATCCTGTACGGCCTCGCGATGGACTATCAGGTGTTCCTCGTCAGCTCCATGCGGGAATCGTACGTCCACGGACATAAAGGAACGGACAGCGTCATTCACGGCTATGAGCAGTCCAGCCGCGTCGTCGTGGCGGCCGCCGTCATCATGGTGTCCGTATTCGCCGGCTTCATCTTCGCTCCGGATATCATGATCAAGCAGATCGGCTTCGCCCTCGCGGCAGGCATCCTGATCGACGCCTTCATCATCCGCATGACGCTCGTGCCCGCCGTCATGGCCATCTTCGGAGATGCGGCCTGGAAGCTTCCGAAGTGGCTCGACCGCATGCTGCCGAACCTCGACGTCGAGGGGGACAAGCTGATCGCCCAGCTCAACGCCAAGGAGCAGGCAGCGCATCACGGGACCGTTCAAGGCCAGGATCGCATTTAAGGCCGCGAAAAAGACAAAGGCACCTTCTGTAAATAACCAAGGCCGATACTCCTGTGTCGGCCTTGGTTATTTAGGGGGTGCATTTTTTATGGGCTTAAACGATCAGGGCATGAAACGAAACCGCATCACCGGTCTCGGGACGCAAAAAAAAGCCTCCCGGCCGGGAGGCTCATGAGGCATAACCGGTTCGCGCCGGCTGCCGGATCAGGCAGGATGGCTACTTGCGGCTGCCATGCAGGTATTTTTCGGTCAGCACCGCGAGCAGCTCGATGCCGACTTCGTTGTGGCCGCCTTCCGGAATGATGATGTCGGCGTACTTCTTGGACGGCTCGATGAACGCTTCATGCATCGGCTTGACCGTATTGAGATACTGGTCGTGGATGGAGTGGATCGTGCGGCCCCGCTCCTCGATGTCGCGCAGCACGCGGCGCAGGATGCGGACATCCGGGTCGGTGTCGACGAACACCTTGATGTCCAGCAGCTCGCGCAGATGCTCGTCCGAGAGGACATGCAGCCCCTCGATGATGACGATATTGCTCGGCTTCAGCTCGACGGACTTGTCCGTGCGGCGCGCGTGAACCGTGAAGTCGTAGACGGGAGCCTGGGCGCTCAGCCCCTGCTTCAGCGTTTTGAGATTCTCGATGAGCAGCTCGTTGTCGAACGCGAAGGGATGATCGTAGTTGATCTTCTCCCGATCGCTCATGCTGAGCTCCGAGTGATCCTTATAATAGTTGTCCTGCGAGACGAATGTCACTTTGCCCGGTCCCATCCGGTCGATGACGGAGCGGGCGACGGTCGTCTTGCCCGAGCCGGTGCCGCCGGCGATTCCTATGATAAGCATAAAGCTTTGTTACCCCCCAAATTACATGCAATTCCTGTAGTTTAGCACAGCCGGGGGATTTTTTCACCCGTTGGAAATCATGTTTTGGAGCCTCGGAGCGGCAAGTTCCGGGATTGGACAAATCCGGTGCGATTGCTTTTCCAACTTTTGAACCCTCAAGGGAAAAGGAGGGGGAAACCATGGTTATTGAGCCTTGTTTCTCATCTGGATACTCAATCCGCGCTCGGCTCGGGAAGCGGTCGTACCTTAAAACACCTTGTCCCGACTGGGGTTTCGAACCTGAACATGTAAACCTCATAAACAAGATGCCATGTCAAATATGACTAAGCTGCTGCCCAATATGAACTTCAATCAGCAGGCTGATTACTCAGCCCTCTCCACCCCGCCCCCATACTTGCTCCGCAGCCGCCGTACCGCATCCATCAGCTCCCGCCCCGCGAGCTTCTCCGCCTGTCCGTACAGCGGCTCCCACAGAGCCATCCACTCCCGCCGCTCCGGCTCCTGCAGATCGGCGATGTTCATCCAGCGGCCGCTCCGCATTTCCGCGAGCTCCTTGCGGCTCATCTCCCGCGCGCTCTCGTTGGCCCAGCCGGTCGTCTCCCGCATCGCCTCCTGGATGATGGCCTGCACATCCGGCGGCAGGCTTTCCCAGAAGGAGCGGTTCATCAGCACGGCGTACCCGAGATAGGCGTGATTGCTGACCGTCATGTATTTTTGCACCTGATAAAACTTCTTGCTGTAAATATTCGTGATCGTGTTCTCCCCGCCGTCGACGCGGCCGCTCTCGTAAGCCTTGTACACGCTGTTGAACGGAATGTCCGCCGTCGTGGCGCCCAAAGCCCGGAACTGGGCATCGACGATCGGGCCGGGCAGGATGCGGACCTTCATGCCGCTGAAATCCTCGGGATGCGCAAGGGGCTTGCCGTTCGCCGTCATCTGCTTGAACCCGTTGCCCCAGAAGGCAAGGCCGATCATGCCCCTGCTCTCCAGCCGCTTGAACAGCAGCGAGCCGACCTCGCCGCTGAACGCCTCCTCCACCGCTTCTTCCGAGCGGAAGGCGAAGGGCAGGTCCATGACGCTCCACTCCGGCATCCGGGTCGACAGATTGGAAAAGGCGGGCGCGATCATCTGCACATCCCCGCGGGCCAGAGCGGCCTGCTCGTCCGGCTCCGTGAACAGCGTTCCGTTCGGGAACAGCTGCACCTGCACCTTGCCGCCGGACTTCTCCTCCACCAGATCGGCGAACCGCTGCGCCGCCAGCCCCTTGGGCGTGTTCTCCGCCACGACGTAGCTGAACTTGATGACATGCCTGCCGCTGATGCCCGTCTGCTCGTCGTCCGCCGGCAGCGGACCGGGCAGCTTGTACCCTCCAAGCCAGAACATGGACAGCACGGCCGCCGCTGCCAGCAGCAAGCCGCCGCCCCACAGCCTGAGCCTTCTTCTCATTCCTCCGCACCTCCCGTCCTCATTTCGGCCTTATCTCGGTTTCATCCCAGCTTCAGCTCGGCCTTATCCCAGCTTCATTTCGTCCCTATCCTCAGCCCTCGTCCACATCTTCATGAACCTCATCTTATCCTACCTGACGGCTGTTGGAGAAGCCCGCCCCCGGGATCGCCGCAGGTTTGCAGGCCTCATGCTCTGGTGTATGATGGTGGAAAAAGTGCTTGTTGACCCTATCCCATCCCGCAAGGAGACAGGCCCGACCATGCTCAAGCAGCTCAAAATCAACTGGAAAATTGCCCTGCTCTCCTTCGGCGTCGTGCTGTTCGCGCTCATAGCCGGCGGCGGCGTAGCGGTCGGCAGCATCCTCCATCTGCAGGAGGAGGAGCTCGGCAGACGGCTGCTCGTCACCGCAAGGACCGCGGCCCAGCTGCCCGAGATCGCCGCCGGGCTCGAGGAGAAAGCCCGGCTGCCCCAGCTGCGGGAGGCCGCCGAGCGGATCGGCATCATCCATGACGCGACGTATGTGGTGGTCATGGACATGCAGCATAAGCGGCTGTCGCATCCGGTGCCGGACCGTGTCGGCACTTATTCCCGGGGAACCGACGAAGGGCCGGCATTCGCCGAGCACAGCTATGTCTCCAAGGCGAAGGGCGAGCTCGGAACGGCGCTGCGCGCTTTTGTCCCGGTCATGGACAACTCCCATATGCAGATCGGCACCGTGCTCGTAGGACGCGTCCTCCCCTCACCCGGAGAGGTCATTCTTCCCTTCGCCGGGCAGATCTCCGCCATCCTGCTGCTGTCGCTGCTGGTCGGCCTCGCCGGCTCCTGGGCGCTGGCAAGACAGATCAAGAAGGATATGTTCGACATGGAGCCGCTGGAGATCGCCCGGCTGCTGGTGGAGCGGGACGCGACCTTCCATGCGATGCATGAGGGCGTCATCGCCATCCACAACGACGAGCGGATCGCCGTCTTCAACGAGCGGGCGCGCCAGATCTTCCATATCGACGGCGAAGTCGTCGGGAGGCCTATCCGCGAGGTTCTCCCCGATACCCGGCTGCCGGAGATTCTGGAGCTTGATGCTCCGATCTACCAGCAGGAAATCTTCATCGGCGGCCAGCATATTGTCAGCAACCGCGTGCCGATCCGTGTGCAGGGGCATACCGTCGGCGCCGTAGCCATTTTCCAGGACCGGACCGAGGTGGCCCGGATGGCGGAGGAGCTGACCGGAGTAAAAGCGTTCGTAGACACGGTTAGGGTCCAGAACCACGAGTATATGAACCGGCTGCATACGATCGGGGGGCTGATCCAGCTCGGGCAGGGCGAGCAGGCGCTCGACTATCTGTTCCGCATGTCGGGCGAGCGGGAAGAGCTGAACCGGTTTCTCGGCACCCGGTTTTTCCATGACAGCCTGACCGGGCTGCTGCTCGGCAAAATCAGCCGCGGCCAGGAGCTCGGCATCGATGTTCAGATCGATCCCCACAGCCGGCTGCAGCGTTTCCCGGAGCATCTCGACCATCATGATTTCGTCGTCCTGCTCGGCAATCTGATCGAGAATGCCTTCGATTCGCTGGCGGAAGCCCCCGAGCCGAGGCGCGTGCTCGTCAGCCTGGAGCAGGACGAAGAGCAGCTGTCTCTGCTCGTAGAGGACAACGGCTGCGGCATGGATGAGCATGTCCGCCGCCGCATGTTCGAGCGCGGCTTCAGCACGAAGCCCGGAGACGGCCGCGGCATCGGCATGCATCTGATCGCGGGCATCGCGGAGAAGGGCGGAGGAACGATCCGGGTCGAGTCCGCGCCCGATGCGGGCACATCCATCACGCTGTTCTTCCCCATGGCGGAGAAGAGGCAGCCGGAAACAGGAAGGAGCGAAGTTCAATGATGGTTGAAGTCATCCTGATCGAGGACGATCCCATGGTCCGCGAGGTCAACCGGCAGTTCGTGGAATCGGTGGAAGGCTTCCGGGTCGTCGGCACCGCTTCGGGCGGACTGGAAGGCATGGAGCTGATCCGCCGAATGAATCCGGACATGGTCATCCTCGACATCTACATGCCCGGACTGGACGGCGTCCAGACGCTTCGGCAGCTGCGCAGCGAAGGCCACGCGGCCGGAGTCATCGTCATCAGCGCCGCCAACGACCGGGACACGATCCGCTCCATGGTGCAGGGCGGAGCGGACGACTACATCATGAAGCCGTTCAAGGCGGAGCGCGTGCGCGAAGCTCTCCTGCGCTGGCTCCAGCGCCGCGAGCAGCTCGGCTCCGGCGGAGAGCTGGACCAGGGCGAGCTCGACCGGTTTCTGCACGGCTCAGGCTCCGACCTTGCGGCTGCAGCCCCTCCTATCAAAAGCGGAGACAGCCTCCCCAAGGGGCTCCAGGCCGCGACGCTGGCGCAGATCATCCGTTATCTCGGGCTGCAGCCGGAAGCCGTATCGGCCGAGAGCGTCGCTGAACATGTCGGCATTGCCCGTGTCACCGCCAGACGGTACTTGGAGCATCTGGCCAAGAGCGGCCAGGTCACCCTCCAGCTTCAATACGGCGTCGGCAGGCCGGTCAACCTTTATTCGCTGAACACGATTCGCTGATCGACACCTGATCTCCATGCGACCCGCAGCCTACCCTGGCTGCGGTTTTTTTGATCGCATGCCAGACGGCACAGCGACCAGGATCCTCCCGCTCCATCTCTCTCCCCTCTCTCCTCCACGCACCATCCCCTTCATGACCATAAAGACCAAAACAACCATTATGACCGTATGCTAGCGCTTTCAATTGAAAGCGATATCATGAAGAGCAGAACCAATGACATGAACCTTCAGATGCAAAGGATGTGCAGTCCCATGTCCATACCTACAGGCGCTTCAACACCGATCATTCTCCGGCTGGAGCTCAGCCGGGCCACCGCTTCGTTCGCCCAGATCGCTACGGTCATCGGGGATACGGGCGGCGATATCGTCGCGATCGACGTCACGCGCTCGGATTCCGCCTCCACCGTGCGCGACCTCACCGTCAACGTGTACGACCAGAGCCATGCCGACCGGATCGCATCCGCAGTCGGCCAGCTTCCCGGCGTCCGCGTGCTGCAGGTGTCCGACCAGACGTTCCTGCTCCATATCGGAGGCAAGATCGAGACGACGCCCAAAACGCCGATCAAAAACCGCGACGATCTGTCCCGCGTCTACACGCCCGGAGTCGCGAGAGTATGCATGGCCATCCATGAGAAGCCGTCCCGCGCCCATACGCTGACGATCAAGCGCAACACGATCGCGGTCGTCTCCGACGGCTCCGCCGTGCTCGGCCTCGGCAACATCGGGCCGGAAGCCGCGATGCCGGTCATGGAAGGCAAGGCCGTCCTGTTCAAGCAGTTCGCCGGGGTGGATGCTTTCCCGATCTGCCTGAAAACCCAGGATACCGAAGAGATCATCGCGATCGTCAAGGCTCTCTCTCCGACCTTCGGCGGCATCAATCTGGAGGACATCTCCGCTCCGCGCTGCTTCGAGATCGAACGGCGCCTCGCCGAGGAGCTCGATATTCCCGTCTTCCATGACGACCAGCACGGCACGGCCGTCGTGCTGCTGGCCGGACTGCTCAACGCCGTCAAACTCATCGGCAAGACGCTGGAATCGTGCAAAGTCGTCGTATGCGGCATAGGCGCCGCAGGCACCGCCTGCTCCAAGATGCTGATGGCCGCCGGAGTCGGCAACATCATCGGCGTGGACCGCGAGGGCGCCCTTGTCCCCGGCAAGAGCTACGCCAACGAATACTGGCAATGGTATGCCGACAACTCGAACCCTTACCGGCTCGAGGGCAGCCTCTCCGACGTCATCGCGGACGCGGATATCTTCATCGGCGTGTCCGGTCCCGGCGTGCTGAAGACCGACGACTTGCAGAAAATGGCCCCCGACCCGATCGTATTCGCGATGGCGAACCCAACCCCGGAAATTTTGCCGGAGGAGGCCGAGCCTTATGTCCGCGTCATGGCGACGGGCCGCTCCGACTATCCGAACCAGATCAACAACGTGCTCTGCTTCCCGGGCATCTTCCGCGGCATCCTCGACTGCCGCGCCTCCCGCGTGACGGAGGAGATGAAGCTGGCCGCCGCCAAGGCGATCGCTTCTGTCGTGACGGACGAGGAGCTGAACGAGCAGTATATCATTCCGAGCGTGTTCAACCACCAGGTCGTGGAGAAGGTGCGCGAGGCGGTCATCGAAGCCGCATACGCCTCCGGCGTCGCCCGCAAGGAGACCCCCTCCAAGCCGAAAGCCTCGGCTCCAACGCCTATTTGAAGGAAACAATCCGAATCCGATCCTAACAACCGACCCGACCAGAAAGAGGGATTCCGATGAAAATCAACTTCAGAAACCTGACCGTCCAGGTGCTGACCGCTATCGTGATCGGCATCGCCATCGGGTATTTCTTCCCGAGCTTCGGCGCTTCGCTCAAGGTGCTCGCCGACATCTTCATCAAGCTGATCAAGATGGTCATCACACCGATCGTGTTTTTCACGATCGTCATCGGCTTCGCAGGCATGGGCAGCATGAAAAAGATCGGCCGCATCGGCGGCAAGGCGCTGCTCTACTTCGAGCTCGTGACGACCTTCGCCATGGCGATCGGCATCGCCATCGCCTACCTGATCCGTCCCGGCGACGGCATCGAAACCTCCGGCGTCGGCAGCAAGGCCGACGCGGTCGCCGGCTATGCGCAGCAGGCATCCGAAACCTCGCATGGCTTCAAGGACTTCCTGCTCGGCATCATTCCCGACAACGCGATCGCCGCGATGGCGAGCGGCCAGATGCTGCCGGTGCTCTTCTTCTCCGTCCTGTTCGGCCTCGCGCTGTCCATGCTCGGCGACAAGGGCCGTCCGGTTACGGAATTTTTCGAGAAGCTGAACGAAATCTTCTTCAAGATCGTCGGCATCATCATGAAGTTCTCTCCGTACGCCGCGGGCGGAGCGATGGCCTATACGATCGGCAAGTTCGGCCTCGGCTCCCTCCTCTCGCTGGGCAAAATGATGATCGCGACATACATGACGATGTTCCTGTTCATCGTTGTCGTGCTCGGCCTGATCGCCCGCTACTACAAGTTCAGCATCTTCGGCCTGATCCGCCACATCAAGGACGAGATCCTGCTCGTGCTCGGCACCTCCTCCTCGGAGTCCGCCCTGCCGCGCCTCATGAACAAGATGGAGTCCTACGGCTGCTCCAAGCCCGTCGTCGGCCTCGTCGTCCCGACCGGTTATTCCTTCAATCTGGACGGCACCAGCATCTACCTCTCGATGGCGGCGCTCTTCATCGCGCAGGCTTACGGCATCGAGCTGACTCTGCTCCAGATCGCGACCTTCCTCGGCGTGCTCATGCTCACCTCCAAGGGAGCGGCCGGCGTCACCGGCTCCGGCTTCATTACGCTCGCAGCCACCTTGGCCGCCCTGCCCGGCACGCCGATTCCGCTTGAAGGCATCGCGCTGCTGATCGGCGTCGACCGCTTCATGTCGGAGGCGCGCGCCATCACGAATCTGATCGGCAACTCCGTCGCTACCGTCGTCATCGCCAAGAGCGAAAACCAGTTCCAGCCTCTGAAGGAAGCCGGTCCTGAGCTCGACCCTTCGTCCAGCCGAGCCGCCTCTGCCTGAAGCCGGCTCCAGCAGCCGGGCGAAGTCCCTTGCGCGAAAAAACCGCAGCCCCGAGGGCTGCGGTTTTCTGCATGCTTCTTTAATCATCAGCTGCCAGCTGCAGAAAGCAGCTTGAGCCGCCTGCCTGCAGCGCAAGACTCATCCGCCGGCCTGCGCTGCGGCCAGCTTGCGCTGCTCCTCACGCTCCGGCGGCGTCAGCATCGGGCAGGTGTAGCATTTCACCCCGCCCTCGCGCCTGTCGTACATGCAGCAGGAAGACTGCTGCATCAGCTTGCCTCCCGGCTCCCAAGGATTGTCCACGTAGCGGGGCGCGTACAGGAACGGATTGCGCCGCGTCCCGAAGCATTCCGGCTCCAGCCGTCGGGAAAGCACCTCGAAGCCAGTCTCGAAACGCCGCAGCACCTCTTCGGGAAGCGGCATGGCCGACACGAATTCCCTCATGTATTCCAGCTGGCCGCCGAACTGCTGCCAGATGGCCGCAGGCTTGATCCCAGCCGCCTCGGCAGCCGCCCTTACGGCCGGAGCCGTGAACCGGATGACATAATCCCGCCAATACGCGGCCAGCCACTCCTCCGCCCCTTGCGTCGGAACCGGCAACACCTTGACTTCCTTGACCCGGTAGCCCAGATGGACATGATCGTCATGAGCTTCCACCTGAAAAACAAGGTTGCCGGCCTCCAGATCCGCGACCCCGCCATACACCGCATAGAAATAGGCCTGTGTAAGCAGCAGCTTGCCCAGCGAGGTTCCGACGAACGAAGCCGGCAGCGTCCGGTCGAGCGCCTGCACGAGGCTCCCTCCCCGATCCAGAGCTTCCCCCATGCCCAAGGAATCAAAGAGCCTTTCAGCCTCCAGCTCGAAAATCGGGTGCTCCGCGCCTTCGCGAGAAATATGGTAATACGTCTTGATGATGCCGAAATCATACGTTTCTTGAGACATCGTTTATCCACCCCGGCTTTGATATAGAAGCGTCTCCTTCTGAAAGCTTACCATAAAAGAGCGGAGCCGTAGAACTCCGCAAAAGGCGGAGCCGAAAAGCCGGAAAGGCTGCGACCCGGGTCCGAATTCCGAATCCATCCCGAACAGGGATGGATCGGCTCGGCCAGAGCGGGAGAGGAGGAATCTCTTTTGCGCAGCAAATAAAAGAGGAGCTGCCCCCTCATCATCGGCGATGACGCTGGGGACAGCCCCGAAGGGCACAGCTGTTTCAGTCCGGCGGCCGGAACGGACGGAATGATTTTGCGGCTGCCGTGCAGTGATTTCGCAACTCCATAATGCCGGCAGCCCGATGTCCGCCTCGATGCGGCCGCCCTCCGAAATTCAATTGGACAGATTCTGTACAGCCGGCTTGGACCTTGGCCGCGCGTACAGCGCATAGAAGGCGATGAAGGCGGCCACGGCCACGATCAAGCCCTGGATGGCGAACAGGTAACGGAAGGAAAGCTCGTTCATCAGCTGAGCCATGATCAGATAGATGCCCAGCGAGAGAACGGAGAAGACCGTATTGAAGGTGGAGTGGACCCGTCCCTGGTAAGCCAGCTCGGTCTCCTCCTGCGCCCGGGTGATGAACAGGATGCCTACCTGGAAGAAGGCGCCGATCAGGAAATAAAGAAGCATCGCGACGCCGAGGCCGCCGCTGAAGCCGAACAGGAAGATCGCCAGCGCGATGCCGGCCATCCCTCCGGTCATGACCAGCCGGTTGCCCAGCGCGCGGGCGATCGGAGGCAGGATCAGGTTGCCCGTGACCGCTCCGAGGGCGAAGCTCGCGTCGATGTAGCCGAATCCGGCCGCCCCCACCATCAGCGTATCCTTGGCAAAAGGACCGAGCAGGACGTTGATCGTGTACAGCGACATGCGGATGAAAAAGATCATGGCGTAAAAAATGAGAATCGTATGGCGCCCGCGGATATGGGTCCACCCCTCCTTCATGTCTTCCCAATAGCTCCGGAAGCCGCCGCTGGAGGCCTGTTCGGCTCTCGTCGGACGGACGACGCCCTTGCGGATGAGCAGGATGCAGACCGCCGACACGAGGAAGCTCGCCGCATTGATGCCCATGACGGACACGGCCGACGACAGGCCGACGAGAAGTCCGCCGACGCCCGCTCCGAGAAGCACGCCCGACTGCATGGCGATGGCGTTGGTGGAGTTGGCGTACAGCAGCTTCTGCGGCGGAATGACCTCCCGGATCAGCGACATGGCGGCCGGGGTGTAGATTTCATCTCCCAGCGCGACGAGGAACGTGACCAGATACAGATGCCACGGCTCCAGCATGCCCTGCCACCACAGCAGCGGGATGGCAAGCAAGGCGGCTGCCCGGAAGATATCCATGAGCACGGCGATCCATTTGCGGTCGAAGCGGTCCACGAACACCCCGATGAGGGGGGAGAGGACGACGCCCGGCAGCGAGGTGAAAATAAGGACGTACGCCACCGACGCCGGATTGCCGGTCAGCTGCATGGCGAGCCAGCTGGTCGCGATGAACTGCATTCCGGTACCCAGCATGGAGATCGTATGTCCGATGAAATAGAGCAGGTACGGCCTGAACCGGAAAATCTCCCAGCGTCCTGCGGCGGATGCTTCGTTCATAGCTCCAATCCCCTTCGCGTTATATACTCCCGCACGGTTCCCGGCGGCAGACCGGCTGCTTCGGCCGGCTTCCTGCGCCTCGCCGCCCGAAGCAGCACGGCGCACAGCTCCTCGGGAGCGTCGGCAAAATAGAAATGGCCTCCCGGCAGCCTGACCAGCTCGAAGGAGTCCCGGGTCCACCCCTCCCAGCCCGCCGCGGCTTCGGCCTGGACATGAGGATCCTGCATGCCGACGACGGCCGTAATCGGCATGTCCAGCTTGGCCGGGGCGGTCCGGCGATAGGCCCGCACCGCCTCGAGATCGTTCTTCATCGCGGGCAGGACGATCTCCATGACGGCCGGATCGTCGAGCAGCTTTTCATCCAAGCCCCCAAGCCGCCGGAGATAGTCCCTCACCCGCTCTTCGTTCATGGACTCATACGAGGAGCTGGAGCGGGGCGGAGGATGCGCCGAAGCGACGAAGCCTTCGATGAAGCCGAGCCTGGAGCCGTGCCTCTGCAGCATGTCGTAGGCGATCAGCGCCCCCATGCTGTGGCCCAGCAGCAGCGCCGGCTTGTCGTCGCATCCGGAGAGAGCTTCGGCGATCCGATCCCCGTAGGCTTCGATGGTCGAAGCCATCTCTTCCCCGAAGCGGTCCTGCCGGCCGGGATATTGGATCGCGAGGCATTCCAGGCCCGCTCCGCGCAGCTCCCGGCTCAGCTCCCGGTAATAGCTGGCGGAGCCGCCTGCATGTGGCAGCACGATGATGCGGCTCCGGGCGTGCTCCGGCTCGTCGAACCGGCGCAGCCAGCGGCGCCGTTCAGGCCCGTTCATTCCCGCCCGCCCGTACCGCGACGATAGCCTCCGGCTGCGCAAGATCCGCCGAATCGGCAAGCATCTGCTCCGACGCCCGAGCCTCCCGCAGCAGGCCGGGGTCCAGCTCCGCGAAGATGACCTCGGGCTCCGACTCCGAAGCTTCGGCGATCAGGCGCCCGTACGGGTCCCAGACGGCGCTGCCTCCGCAGGCGTCCCAGACGCCGGTCTTCCCGGCGTGGTTGGCCATGACCGCGAAGACGGTGTTGTCCAGCGCCCTGGCCGGGAACCACACCCGGGATTCCTGATAGCCCATGCCCTTGCTGAACAGCGAGCTGACGAGATAGACGTGGCAGCCGGCCTGCGCCAGGAGGCGGGAATGCTCCGGGAATCCGGCGTCGTAGCAGATGCCGAGGCCGATGGTCCAGTCCCCGATCTTCAGCAGGGTCCGCTTGCCGCCGCTCTTGAAGACTCCTTTCTCGCTGTGGAACAGATGGGCCTTATGGGAAACATGGAGATCGGCTCCGGATGAATCGATCACGATTGAAGAGATGTACAGATCATCGCCTTCCCGGGTCGGCGCCCCGACGATGGCGGCGATCCCGTGCTCCCGGCAGGCTTGCCGGATCGGCTCCAGCCGCTCGTCCCCGGGAGAGAGAGCGTAGAGCTCGGGGTCGGTAACGATGATTTCCGGAACGTAGCCGGTCAAATATTTTTCCGGAAAGACGGCCAGCCGCGCGCCTCCGCGGGCGGCTTCGCCGATCATGGCGGTTGCCCGCCGTACGTTCTCCGGGATGTCCCCGGATGCCGCCGCGGCTTGGGCGACGGCGATGCGGAGCGGTTGAAGCGGATAAGAGCTTTCCTTGAGACTCGTCATCGTAGCTGTTCCTCCTCGGTCATGTTCTTGCTCAGGCCTATGATGGACTTCCCGGATTTCCGGCCTCCCGCATAGATGCGGGCAGGCGGGAATCCGGCGGGCGGCAGCTTCAGCGGGGAGCCAGCGGGCGGGAGAAGCTGTCCGCCTCCGCCCGGATGAACGCGGCGACGTCGGACGGCAGCGTCCGGCAGAAATAATGGCCGCCTCCGCCGAATGTCTTCAGCTCGAGGCCGGGCACCCAGCGGCTCCAGCGGCTCCAGCTGGCCTCGAAGCCCGCCGTGGCGGGATCGTCCTGGGCGAATGCGGCGACGGCCGGCGTGCGGAGACAAACCTCGCCCTCCCTGTCCCAGAGGGACAGCAGATAACGGTTCGACTCGATGGAATCATGGGCGAACGACCGGACCAGATGGCGCTCGTAGTCCTCGCCGAGAGTAGACAGCTCGTCCGTCCCGCTCCACTCCGCATGAAGGCCTGCGATATCGGCGAATTCCAGCCGCTCGGCATTGCCGATCGTCTCCAGGATGTCATGGGGCAGGCCGATCGTCTTCGCCGCCAGCACCAGCCTCTTCGGAGGCAGCGAGCGCTCCTCCAGCAGCCGGGTGACCTCCAGAGCGAGAGCCGTGCCGACGCAGTGTCCCCAGAGAATCGGCTCCGTGCGGCCGAGCCTCGAGCCGATCTCGTCCGCAGCCTTGCGGGCAAGCGCATGGAAGTCCGTCAGCGGGCCGCTGCCGGAATGCGGATCATGCCCGGGCAGCTCCAGGGCATACACGGCGATGTCCGCGTCCATGGCCTCGACCGCCTTGGCGGCGGGCAGGAAGTTCAGCGCGTTGCCGCCCGCGTACGGGAAGAAAACGACGCTCCTTGCCGCCTCGGACGATCTGCTGAGGCATTGCAGCAGCTGCGCCGGCGCCTCCTCACTGCCGCCCGCGTCGATGATCTCGAGAGCCAGCTCGCGCAGGATCGACTTCTGCATGATGGTTTTGAGCGGCACCCGCTTGTCCAGCAAGAGGGATACCTTCATCGCGGACAGGGAGCTGCCCCCGATCAGGAAGAAGTCGTCGTCCGCATCCAGCTCCTCCTGCGGACGGCCAAGGACGGCGGACCAGATCTCCTTGACCCTGCCGACAGCGGCCAGGTATTCCGGCTTGCCCTCCTCCTGTCCGGACTCGTCCGTCCGGAATGCGGCCTCGGCCGGCGCGGCCTGGGCCAGTCCGCTTTCCTCGGCTTGTCCGCTCGGCAGCCTGTCGAAGCGGGCGAGCCGAAGGCCGGCTGCCGTCTCGGCATGGGCCTCCTCCGTGCGGTCGACCATGCTCTGGAGGATGTCGATGAACACCTCTCCGAACACGGCCATGTCTTCCACGTCGTATTCCGCCGTGTGGTAGTGCAGGCTGAGCTCCACCTCGTCGGTGTAGAAATGGCGCGAATATTCGATGCGCAGCGGGAATTCCGTGATGGCGGCCGCCCGCACGTCGATCAGATTGAAGCCCGGCAGATCCCGGATGTCCTTCAGGGAGTAGAAATGGGTGAAATTGAACACCGTCTCGAACAGGATGCTGCGGTTTCCTTGATCCTGCTTCACCTGGGCCATCGGATAGCGCCGGTAAGGGAGCGCCGCGGCCTCCGCGTCGTACACGGAGCGGATGAGCCCGCGCCAGCTGCCGCCCTCGTCCAGCACGACCCGGAACGGCATCGTGTTCAGGAACACGCCCAGCGCATCCTCCGCTCCCAGCCGTTCCGGACGGCCGCCGATCTCGTAGCCCGTGAACACGTCGCTGGTCCGCGTCAGCAAGGACTGGAACTTGATATGGGAGGCCAGCAGGATGTCCTTGACCGGCACCATGAGCTCCGCGGCCAGCCGCACGAGCTTGCCGGACAGCCCCTCGGGCAGCTTCACGTCGTGGAAGACGACCTCGTTGCCCCGGCCGGGCCGGGACGGCCTCGCCCGCGGAATGAGGCCGCTCGGAGCCCCGTCCAGCTGCTCCCGCCAGAAGTTGCGGTGAGCCTCGGACTGGATCGCCCGCTGCTCCAGGTAGATGAAGTAGCGGTTATGGTCGTTGCCGCTGATCCGCACGCTGCGCCTGCTCACGCCGTTCTTCAGGTCGAAGTACGTCTGGAACAGATAGGCGTGGACCTTGTTCATGCTCCAGCCGTCCAGGGCGGAATTATGCTGGCTGATGCTGTAGCGGTACAGATCGTCGCTCAGGATATGGATATGCAGCTGGACGAGTCCCGGAGACTCCCACTGAAACGAGCGGTGCTGCTCCTTCCAGAACCAGTCCTCGTACCAGCGCTCCTGCTCCTCCCGCGTGCGGAGGCCGCTCAGGTCGTAGACGTTCAGCGGCAGCCGTTCCGGGTTCTCGTGTACGAGCTGCAGATAGCGGGAGAAGTCCCGCAGATTGTAGCTGGTGCGGAAAATGGGCTGCTCCGCCACGAGGCGGCGGACCGCCTCGCGGAAGACCGGAACGTCGAGCTTGCCGGAAATCAGGTACGAGACGATGTCGTGGTAGTTGTTGTCCCCCTGCATGACGATGCTCTGGTACACGAGTCCCGCCTGCAGCATCGACATCGGATAGGCGTCCTCGATGCCCGCCGGCATGCGGCTGCGATCCTCCGCAGATACAAGGTCGAATTGTCCGACCTCCCGCTCCGGTTCCTCGCCGTCTCCCCCTTCGCCTGTGCTTTCCAGCAGCCCGCGGATCGTCGGGTTTTTGAACAGCTGCTGGAAGGTGATCTTCCGCCCTTGCTCGTTGGCCAGCGCCAGCACGGTGACGAAGTTGATGGAGTTGCCGCCAAGAGCGAAGAAGTTGTCCTTCACGCCGATGCCTTGAACGCCAAGCACGCTTTCCCAGATGCCCGCCATCCGCAGCTCTTCCTCGGTGGCCGGAGGAATGCGGTCGGGGCTCGGCTCGTCCTGCCGCCCGCGCAGGGCGAGCAGCGCGGCCCGGTCGGCTTTGCCGTTGGGCGTGAGCGGGATGGCATCCACGACGATGATTCCTTCAGGAATCATGTACTTGGGCAAGAGGGCCGCGAGACTCCCGCTCAGCTCCCGCGCCGTGACGGAACGGCTGGCCGGCAGGACGAATCCGTACAGATGCAGCAGGCCGTCTCCCTCGACATGTCCGAGGACGAGAGCATCGCTCACCCCGGGCAGGCTCGTCAGCGCCGCCTCGATTTCTCCCAGCTCGATGCGGAAGCCCCGCACCTTGACCTGCCGGTCGTTGCGGCCCAGATAATCGATGGAGCCGTCCGCCCTCAGCCGCGCCAGGTCGCCCGTCATGTAGACGCGCTCCTCGCCGAGCGACGGCATCGCCACGAACCGCTCCGCCGTCCGCTCGGGATCGCGGATATAACCCTCCGCTACGCCGACGCCGGCGATGCACAGCTCGCCGACCATGCCGACGGGCCGCTGCCTGCCCAGCCCGTCCACGACGTACAGCCGGAGGTTGTCGATCGGCCGGCCGATCGGCACCGGATGGTCTCCCGGCTGCGTGAGATGGTAGCTGACGTCGACCGTAGCCTCCGTCGGCCCGTAGAGGTTGATCAGCTCGGCCTGTCCGCCCAGGAGGGCATGGAATTTGCCTACATGGTGAGGGCTGAGCGCCTCCCCGCTGCAGAAGACGCGGCGCAGCGACTTCAGCCTCGGCAAGCTTCCCGTGCTCTCGGCGTAATCCAGGAACGCGTTCAGCATGGAGGGGACGAAGTGCAGGGCCGTCGCCGAGCTGCGCTCGATTACCTCCAGAATCGCCTCGGGATTGGCCTCCTCGTTCGGGGCCAGGAGCGCCACCGAGCAGCCGGCGAGCAGCCACCAGAACAGCTCCCACACCGAGACGTCGAAGGTCGCGGGCGTCTTGTGGAGAATGACGTCGTCCGGGCCGAGCGGATACGCTTTCTGCATCCATTCGATGCGGTTGACGGCGCTGCCGTGGCTCACGCCGACCCCCTTGGGCATGCCGGTCGAGCCGGAGGTGAAAATGACGTAGGCCAGCGACCGTGGAGTCGCCGCCGGTCCGCCTGAAACCGCCGCGACGGACGCCGGCAGGCGATCCAGAGGAAGGACGCTCAGGCCATCCGGAACGAGGCCGGCGTACTTCGCGGTGCAGAGGACGAGCCGGGCTCCGCTCTGGTTCAGGATGCGGCTGTTCCTTTCCTCCGGAGCCTTGGGGTCCAGCGGGAGATAGGCGCGTCCGGCCCGCAGAATGCCGAGAACGCCGACGAGGAACTCCGGCGACCGGTCGGCCAGGATGGCGACAATCTCATCCGAGCTCTCCGCCGCTTCCAGGACGAGGGCGGCGGCTTGCCCCGAGAGGCGCTCCGTCTCCGCATAGGTCAGGACTCCGTCCGGGCCGAGGATGGCGGGACGATCTCCCCGCGCCTCGAAGGACAGCCGGAACAGATCCGTCAGCGCGGCGTCATCCGAATACGGCTGCGCCGTGGCATTCATGCTCTCGCTGACGGAGCGGTCCCAAGAGGTGGACAGCTCCAGCCCGAGCAGGCTCTGCTCCGGGGCGAGCGCAGCCCCTTCCAGCAGCAGAAGCAGCCTGACCGGCAGGCTGCGAACCGTGCCCTCCAAATAACGGGAAGCGTCGCCCGAGACTGTCAGCAGAACATCCGCTTCCCCTTCTCCGGCTGCCGCGAATGCGATGGCCAGAGGCGCAGCCGGCTCGGACAGCCGCTGTCCGCCGGCGCATACCTCGATGGAAGCGGACGGCATCAGCAGGTCGACGGGATAGCGGCCATGCTCCTCCATCCTCTCTCCGGCTTCACGGACCCGCCGGAACAAGTCCCCGAACGTCATTCCGTCCGAGGCCCTCACCCGCAGCGGGAGGCTTGGCCGCTCCCCATCCGGCGAATAATGGAGCAGGAGGTCTTCGGCCACGCCGTTGTAGGCCGAATACACCAAAGCAATGACGGCGGAAGCCAGCATTTCGCCGCGCTCTTCCCCGGCGGCGCCGCATGCTTCGGCCGCTCTGTCCAGCAGCTCCGAAGGCAGGACGCCCGAAGCGCTGAAGCGCTCCCCGGACGGCTGTCCCGAGCCGTGGAAGTCAGCCGGGTAGACGCTCGGGATAGCCTCGGCCAGCTCCCGGGTCCAAAATTCCGCCGAGCGAGGCATGGCGGCGGCCAGCATTTTTTTCTGGCCGGTCGTTCGTTTCGTTTTCATCATCAGAGCCCCATTCCCGTTTTGATCTTCAAGCCATTTGCTTCTGAAGGCAGGCCGCGACCAGATCGGGCATGCTCTCCGCGCCGAAAGCGTACGGATGCGTCAGGAGATCCAGCATGAAGGCGAACATGTCGCCGAGGCTGGACATCGTGTCCGGCTCGAACAGCTCCGACATGTACTCCCACTCCGCCTCCATCTGATCCCCTCCGTCGTAGATTTGCAAATTCAAGGGAAACATTCCTTCCGGCGGGGCTGCAGGCCGGAGGCTTGCCTGCCGGCCGAGCCATTCCGCCTGCATGTCCGCCGCGGTGTGGTAGGCGATCAAGGTCTCGCCCACCGCTCCGCTCGTGCCTTCAGGCTGGAGCAGTCTGCGGATCTCGTCGATCGGGACGTTTCCATGCGGCTGCGAGCGGCGAAGCCGGGCCACGAACTTCTCCCTGTACGCGTCCACCGATTGTCCATGGATCAATTCGGAGCGGACCCACAGCGTTCGGGTCAGCATCGCAGCGACCGTCTCACCCTCCGGAATGGCGTAGTCGCGGACCGGAGTCGCGAATACGACCTCCTGGCCGGAGGTGACGGCATGCAGCGTGGCCGCGTACACCGTGAGCAGACTTTCGAACACGGTCGTTCTCCCGCTCTGCGCCCATGCCCTCAAGGCCGCCGTGCGTTCCTCGCCGATCCGGAAGCGGTGCATGCGGCTCGCCTTGGAATGGCCGGCGGCGTCCACCCGGTCGATCGGAAGCTCCGGCATGCCCCGGAACGCGCGGAGCTCCTCCTTCCAGAACGCCAGCGAGGCGGCGCGGCCGGACTCGCAGGCGGCCTCGGAGGCGAGAACGGCGGAGGCGAATTTCCCCCGGACGTCCTCCAGAGGCTGCCCGGAATAGAGCCGGCCCACGTCGCGGACAAGGATGCCCAGCGAGTGCCCGTCCACGGCGATATGATGGAAATCCATGAACAGCCATGCCCGGCCGCCCTCCTCCAGGAAGGCGAACCGGAACGGCGGCTGCGCGGCCAGGTCGAAGGGACGGATCAGCTCGTCGAGATCGGGCTTGCCCTGGAGCCGTTCGATGCGGAGCTCCTCCCGCGCTTGAATTCTCTGGAGCATTCTCCCTCCGGACATGAAGTATCTCGTTCTCAGCGCATCATGGCGCAGGACGGCCTGCTCCAGCGCCTCCTCCAAGCGGGCGAGCGAGATGCCGGAATCCAGCTCGAGGAGCAGGGGAATGTTGTACCGGACAGAGCCCGGATGGAGCTGGAAATCGATGAACAGCGGCTTCTGCTCGTTCAGCAGAGGAAGCTGCGTTTTTCCGCCCGTTCCTTCCCCAAGGGACGTCTCGACGGACAGCCCGTTGGACGACCCGGCAGACAACTCCGCTGAATGCCCGACGGATGTCCCGACGGACAGCCCGTTGGACGACCCGGCAGACGGTCCGGCGGGCTGGCCCCCATCCAATCGTTCCGCCAGAGCGCCAAGCGTCGGATGGGCGAGAATGTCGGCCGCGCTCAGCTTGGCCCCCAGCCTGGCGTTGATATCACGCGCCAGATATACGGCCGTCAGGGAGTCGATGCCAAGCTCGAAGAAGGAGACATCCGGGCCGCTCAGCCGGAAGCCCGTCCGCTTGGAGATGATTGCCGCCAGCGTATCGCAGATGGATGGTTCCGCAGCAGGCGCGGCATCGGCGGCGGAGCCGTCCTCCGGCGGCTCGGCGCGCTCTGCGGCGAACAGCTCCGCGATCGCCTTGGAATCCGTTTTGCCGTTTTTGTTGAGCGGCAGCTCGTCCACAAGGACGATTCTCGACAGAACGAGATGGGACGGCGCCAGCTCGCCGAACAGGCGGCGAAGCTCCTCCCGGCCGGCGGAAACCCCGCGCTTGAGAGTCGCGCAGCAGCAAAGCTCCTTGAGTCCGGCTTCGTTCTCGATCACGCCGGCGACCGCGGATTCCACGATGCCGACCGAGCGGAGAATGGACTCCACCGCCGCCAGCTCGATGCGGTAGCCCCGTATTTTCACCTGGCGGTCCTTGCGCCCCCAATAGTGGTACAGCCCCTCGGCATCCCGGCTCGCCCGGTCGCCGGACCGGTAGATCCGGCCGGCTCCGAAAGGGTTGTCCAGAAAAGCCTCGGCGGTCGCCTCCGGCCGGTTCACATAACCCGCCGCCACTCCGCGTCCTCCGATATGCAGCTCCCCGATCTCTCCGGGCGGCACCGGCTGCCCGTTCTCGTCCAGGATGTGGAATTCGGCGTTGCCGATCGGCCTTCCCAGCGGAATCGGCTTCTCCGCGAGACCTCTCCCGATGGGGTAGACCGCCGAGAACGTCGTGCATTCCGTCGGCCCGTAGCCGTTGAGCACCTGGAGCTCCGGGCACGCTTCCTGGACCTTGCGCACGGAGGCGGGATGCACGACGTCTCCGCCCACGATCAGGTCGCGGATGCCCCGGAACAGCTCCGGCTTCTGCTCTGCGGCGATCGTAAAGAGCGGAGAGGTCAGCCACATCGTCGTAATGCCGTGCTTGCGGACCGCCCGCTCCATGTAATCGAAGTCCGTCAGCCCTTGCCCCGCCGGAACGATCAGCGTTCCCCCGTTCAGCAGCGCGCCCCAGATCTCGAAGGTGGAGGCGTCGAACGTCGGCGCTCCGGTCTGCAGGATGCGCGTATCGGCGCCAAGCTCCACGAAGCCTCCCTCCAGGACGAGGTTCACGATGTTGTCATGCGTCACCCCGACTCCCTTGGGCATGCCGGTCGTGCCGGAGGTGAACAGGATATAGGCCAGGCTGTCCGGCGAGGCCCCTTCTGAAGCTGCCGCACCTGATGATTCCGCTTCTGGTGATTCCGCTTCTGGTGATTCCGAACCTGACGAATCCGCTTCTGAAGCTGCAGGCGCGGATGCCTGTGCCCGAAGCTGCCCGATGGGAAGGACCGGAATGCCGCTCAAGGATACGTCCCGCCGGGCTATGACCAGTTCCGCCCCGGCGTCCGCCGCCAGCCGCTCGAGATGCGGCTCCGGATCGTCCTCGGACAGCGGCACATAACAGGCGCCCAGCTTGACGGCCGCGAGCATGGCAAGCGCCATGTCGATGCTTTTGCCGAGCAGCAGGCCTACCCGGCTGCCGGCGGATACGCCCCGTGCGGCCAGCCCGGAGGCCAGCCTGCCGGCTTCGGCCCGTAGCTCGGAGTAGGTCATGGAGGCGCCTCCGTCCTCCTCGATTGCCTTATGTCCGGGATAGGCCTCGGCCATCTCGTCGAAGCGACGTCCCAGCGTCGTGGCGATATCGTTATCCCGCATCGATTGTCCGTCCTCCCGTTGCGATCGCTATCGGCGCCAGCGCGGACTTGAGAGCGCGGATATCGCTCGAGAACGACTCATAGTCCGGAGCGGCTCCGTACACGATGCCCATATTGCTTTGAGTGCCGAGCCGGTAGTCGATCGTCTGCCCCGTCTCCTTCGTAATCTCCAGATGCAGGACGCCGTCCATGCTCTCGGCCTCCTCCATTCCGGCCATGCCGCCGAAGAGGAAGCTCGCTCCGGTCGGCGCTGCCAGAAACACCTGATAGACGATTTCCTCCGGCGCTTCGGGCTCCAATTCGGCAGGCTGCCCGAGCGACAGCTGCAGAGCCGCGCGGACGAGATCGGCGCCCATGGCCCGCTTGACGATCTCCGGCACATAACCGCCCAGACGTCCGTTGACCTCGATGATTTTGGGTCCTTCCGCCGTCAGCTTGATTTCCGTATGGGTAACGCCGTCGGCGACCCCAAGCGCCGCGATCGCCTCGGCTTCGAGATTGAGGATCCGCCGCTCCAGCTCCCGGGAAAAGGGATGCGGAACGAACATGCCCGTCTCGGCGAAATGCTCGGTCAGCGGCAGCTTGGCCGTCACGCATACCTGCCGCGACTCGCCGCCGCGATGGAGAGATTCTACGGAGACATAATCTCCGTAGAAGCGTCCCTGGAAGGCCGGATCGCCCTCCAAATATTCCTCCAGCACATATTCGCAGCCGGCAGGTCCGGCCTCCAGCGCCTCCAGCAGCTCTTGCAGGGAGGTCACCTTCCCGGTCCATTTGCTGCCGGCTCCCGTCCTCGGCTTGAGCACGGCGGGAAACCCGACTTGCCCGGCCGCCGCCTCCGCGTTCCGGCGGTCGACGGCGGCATGGCGGACCGACTGGACGGCGGCCCGGGACAGCAGCGTCCGCTGCCGGTGCTTGTCCGTCAGCGCGGAGAGCGCAGCCGAGGAATGGACGATCAGCCCCAGAGCCTCTCCGAAGCGGGTCGCGGCGGGCAGCTGCAGCTCGCTGAACGTGACGAGGCCTGCCGCCCCTTCCCGGCGCAGCAGGTCGATCACCTCGTCATCGGAGAGCTTCGACCGGTCCGCGACGGCCGCGTGGCCGGCGAGCAGGCCGAGCTGCGCCCTTTCTCTTCCGCTGGCGCCCTCATGCAGGAACAGAAGCCGGCAAATCCCGATGGAGGCGGCTTTTATCGTCAAGGGGGAGGCCGAGCCTTCCCCGTGCAGCACCGCTACAAGCGGCAGATTCGATATCATGGCAGCCTCCTAGACGAGTATTTTTTTGGACATGAATTGGTGCAGGGCGCTCGGCGAGGAATGAATATACAAGTCCCGCAAAGTCAGACTGGAATCGATATCCTTCTTGAGCGCGGACAGCAGCTCGACGGCCAGCAGCGAATTGCCTCCGGATTCGAAGAAAAGGTCGTCGGGACCGACGGCATGCCCCAGCACGCGGCTCCAAATGGAGAGATAGGCGTCCGCGCCGCGGCCGGCCTCCTCGGCCGCTGCCGGTGAAGCTTCCCGCTCCTCCGGCTGGAGAAGTCCCTCCAGCAGCGCTTTATGATCCGCCTTGCCGTTGATGGTGAGCGGAATGCCGTCCACCCGGATCAGCCGGGCCGGCAGCATATACTCCGGCAGCCTGGCTTTGAGCTCCGCACGGATCCGGTCGGCCTGGAGCTGCCCGGACGCCTCGAAGAAAGCCAGAATCTGCTTGTGGGAAGCCTCGCCGCCTTCCCCGTCATGCACGAGCACAACCGCGTTGCGGACCTGCGGCAGCTGCTCGATGACGGCGCGGATCTCGTCCAGCTCGATCCGGAAGCCCCGGATCTTGACCTGGCTGTCCATTCGGCCCAGGTAGTCGATGCTGCCGTCCGGCCGCATCACGCCGTGATCGCCGCTGCGGTACCAGCGCCGGCCGTTCTCGTCCGTGACGAACCGCTGACGCGTCAGCTCTTCCCGGTTCAGGTAGCCGCTGGAGACGCCTGCGCCTCCGACCCAGATCTCGCCTTCCATGCCGTACCGGCACGGCAAGCCGCCCGGCTCACGGATGGAGATCTCCCATCCCTTCAGCGGTACTCCGACCGACCGGGACAGGAAGCCGGGGTCCTTCTGGAGAACCGTCCGCCAGGTGACATGGACGGTCGTTTCGGTGATGCCGTACATGTTCACCAGCCGGCAGCGGCCGGCGGGATAGCGCTCCTGCCAAGCCGACAGCTTGCGGGAATCCAGCGCCTCGCCGCCGAACACGACGAGCCGGACGGAAGCCAGCCTCGCCTGCTTCTGCTCGCCGTCCGCCTGGACGAGCGCATAGAAGGCCGACGGCGTCTGGTTCAGCACGGTGACGCCCTTGGCCGCCAGCAGGTCGCAGAACTCGTACGGAGACTTCGCGAGCGGCCGCGGAACGACGATGAGATGGCCGCCGGTGAGCAGGCATCCCCACATTTCCCAGACCGAGAAATCGAAGGAGGCGGAATGGAACATCGTCCAGACATCCTTCTCGCTCAGCTTGAACTCGCCTTCGGTGGCCTCGATCAGCGAGACGATGTTCGCCGAGGGCACGAGCACCCCTTTGGGCTGGCCGGAAGTCCCGGATGTGTAGATGACGTAAGCTTCCTTCGGCGCCTCGGCGGGCAAGGCTGCGCCCTCCAGCTCCTCCGCCGCGGCGGAAGCCAGCTCCTCCGGAGACACCCGCCGGACAGGCCGCTCCGAGAGGATTTCCTCCGAGCGCGTGACGATGAGCTCGGCCTCGGAATCCTCGATGACAAAGCGGATCCGCTCGGCCGGATAGCCGGGATCGACCGGAATATAGGTCCCGCCCGCCTTGACGACCGCGACGAGGATGACGACCAGCTCTGCCGTCTGGTCGAGCGATACGATGACTTTAGTTCCCTCCTTTACTCCGTATGAGATGAGCCTTCGGGCCATGAGATCGCTTCGGCGATCCAGATCGGTGTACGTGATCCCTCCTTCTTGGTCGGATACGGCCGGACGGTGCGGCCAGGCGGCGGCGACGGAACGGATTCGGGCCAGCAGCTCTCCCGGCTGCCCCCGGCGTTGCCGCAGGACCGGGACCGGGGATGGAGACGGCTGCGGCGGCAGCGGCAGGCTCCGCCAGCCGCCCTCCGGGGGCTCGGCTCCGGCGAGCAGCCGCTCCAGGCAAAACCGGTAGACCTCGGCGAATTGGGCCAGGACGGCCGGATGGACGACGCTCTCGCTGGCTGCGATGCGGATGGAGCGCAGGACGCCTTGGGACCGGACGGCGCTGAGGGTGACCGGCAGCGGCGGAGCGAGGCACGGGATGAACTCTCCGGCGTGATCCGGCAGGTCGACGTCGAGGATGCCGGCATCGAACCTCGCCGAACGGTCGAAGCTCTCCTCCGCTAGCAGAACCCGCCCGGCTT
Organism: Paenibacillus humicus NBRC 102415; assembly: GCF_004000905.1. Lineage (GTDB taxonomy): Bacteria > Bacillota > Bacilli > Paenibacillales > Paenibacillaceae > Paenibacillus_O > Paenibacillus_O humicus. The sequence goes on along the minus strand of NZ_BIMD01000010.1, from coordinate 98,188 downwards.
CGTCGAGAGTGCCCGATGCCGCCTTGCGGAAGCCCGGACCGTTTTCCTCCATATAGATGGAGGCATTTTTGGTGCCGTACCGCTCCAGCGACAGCAGCAAGGCCGCGGCGAGAGTGGAAGGCTCGGCGGCGGAATCAAGTTCCGTCAAAATCCAGCCGTGCGAGTCGGGATATGCCCCCGCGCGGTCCCAGCCCGGCAGTCCCCAGGACGGCTGCCGACCGGCATCCAGCCGGATGCCTCCAGTATCGCCCGGCGAGTAGTCCTCGCTCTCTCCGGCGAGATAGCGGCCCGCCGCGAGCAGCCGCTCCGCCGGCACCGACTCCCGGTCGGCCGCGACGATCAAGTCGGCCTCCCCTTCTCCGCATGTGACGAGCACGATTCTCATCTTGGCGCTCCTGCCGATCGGGCGCCGCGATTCTCTGCGGAGCCTCTCCTCCCGCTCCTCCCGGGAGCAGGCATGCTCCACCCAGCCTCGGGCGGCGGCGCGGAAGTCCGGACCGGCGTCCTTCAGCAGCAATCGCTCGCTGCGGGCGACCGCGGCCGGATCGTCCAGCCGGATGATCCATACTTGGGTTGCGGCTGCGCGGTCAAGCTCCGCAGCCGGTGCCATCCGTGTGGCGTTCATTATGATTCCCCCTGTCTATTTGGCCGAATATCCGGCATCTACGGCTACCGTCGTTCCCGTGACCCTCTGCGACCCGTCGCTTGCCAGCCAGACCATGGCTTCGGCCACATCCCTCGGCGAGACGACGGTGTTGAGCGCGACGGATTCCAGATCGATCGCCTCCTGGTCGCCCAGCCGGATGCCGAGCGAGTCCGCCACGACCTTGGTCATATGCCCGTCCAATCGCTCGTCGTCGTACACCGGCCCCGGGCAGATGGCGTTGACCCGGATGTTCCGGGGGGCGTAGTCCAGCGCAGCCGACTTGGTCAATCCAACCAGGCCGTGCTTCGAGGCGACATAGCCGGCAAAATGCTTGTAGCCGAGCAGTCCCGCGGTCGACGCGATATTGATGATGCTCCCGTGTCCCTGCTCCAGCATGATCGGAGCGGCCGCCTTGATGACCCTCCATGGACCCGACAGATTGACGTTCAGCAGGATGTCCCATTCCTCGCTCTCGTACAGATGAGCCGCCTTGCCGGCGGGAGCTCCAATGCCGGCGTTGTTGACGACCGCATCGATGCGGCCGAACCGGTCGACCGCCTCCTCCACGAGCTCCCGCACCTCGTCCATCTCGCACAGATCCGCGAGGCGCGCCACTACGCTCGCTCCGGCCTCGCGGCAGCTGCGGGCGGTCGTTTCGAGCTGGTCGGACGAGGACAGCGGATACGGCACGGAATCGATGGGGACGCCGATGTCCGTGAGGACGAGATCGGCGCCCTCCTCGGCGGCCAGAATCGCGCAGGCTCTGCCGATGCCGCGGCCGGCTCCGGTAATGAGTATGACCTTGTCCTTGAGCCTAGACATGTGGATGCGCGCCCTCCTTGTCGGCCAGCTCGGAAGCCATGACGCCCGCCGCCTGCTCCGGCGTGCCGGTGATGTACATATGCTCGCCCTGCACCTCGACCAGCTTGAAGCCGCCCGTCGTGAAGTCTTCCCACCGCTCCGCCGCTTCCTTGGACACGAACGAATCTCCGGCGGCATACAGAGCCGTAATCGGCGCCTTCAGCATGCGACCCGGCACGGCCGCATAGGTCTCGTCCATCTCGAAGTCGGCCCGAAGCGCCGGCATCAGCAGCTCCCTCAGATCCGGAATGGAAAAAGCGTGATGCGTATAGCCGGTCAGCTTGCCGACCTCCTCCAGGAACCGGTCGTCGTCATAGGACGACATGGAATAGCTCCGCCTGCCGCCGGGAGACGAGGCCGCGCTGACGAACAGCCGGAGCACCGGCACCTTTCCGCCCGTTTCCAGCCGGCTTGCGACCTCGAAGGCCAGCGTCGCGCCGAGGAAGCAGTGGCCGAACAGCGCCGCCGGCCTGCCGTCGCCCTGCGCCTCGATCATCTCGGCGAAATCGTCGGCCGCGTCCTGAATGCGGCGGTAAGGCTCCTCGGCGATCTGGCGCTCCCTTCCCGGCAGCTGGATGGGAACGACCTCGGCGGAACCGCCCAGCAGCTCGTTCCAGCCGTTGTAGAAGCTGGCCCCCGCCCCCGCGAATGGAAAGCAGAAAAGACGGATGTCAGATCTAGTATTTTGTGACATAAATGTATCACCCCTCCAAATTTTGATCTTTTTCATTATAGCTCATTTTTCGGATTCGAATAGTGATTTTTAACGGGAGGATTCGACAAGAAATGTAGGAAGGACGCGGCTTTTCCTCTATTACCCGCGTCGAAACGGGGGGGCTTGCGGCGGGTTTTCCGCCCTGCTTCGGCGTTGTGAGATCTTGCGCCATGCCAGACGACAGGATTCGATAGAGGGCGCGTCGAAGTAGTCGTCGGAAGAGAGAAGATTTCGTAAATGGAAACGGAAGCGAGGATCTGTTGCCATGGTGGAGATTTATGCAGTCGAGATTCCTTCCGGCATGGAAAGCAGCCGGCTGGAGGAGCTTGCGGCCTTGGCCGGACCGGAAAAACGGAAGCGGATTCTCCGCTATCATCGGCAGGAGGACGCGCTCCGTTCGCTGGCGGCCGACCTCCTGGCGCGGACGGTGCTCATGGACAAGTGCGGCCTTGCCGCTGAGGAGATCGAGTTCGCCTGCAGCGAATACGGCAAGCCATTCCTGCGCAGCGGCGGGAGCTGGGCGTTCAACGTCTCCCACGCGGGGAAATGGGCCGTAGGCGCCTTCTCGCAGCGGGCCGAGGTCGGCATCGATGTCGAGGAGATCCTTCCTGCCGCCATGGAGATCGTCGGGTCGTTTTTCGCACCTGCGGAAGTCGGCTACCTGCAGTCTTGTCCGCCCGACGAGAGGCTGGCGCTTTTCTACGACCTGTGGACGCTCAAGGAAAGCTATGTCAAATTCGTGGGCAAAGGCCTGTCGCTGCCGCTGGATTCGTTCGCCATGCGGATGGGAACGGACCGTTCCATCTCCGTCGACTCGGCTCTGCCCATGGCGGCTCATTTCCGCCAGTACGAGCTCGATCCCGCCTACAAGCTGTCGGTCTGCTCCGGCGTTCCTGACTTCGCCGGCCAGGTTGATGTCGTTTACTTTGCGGAGCTGGAGGAGCGGCTGGGCCGGTGAGGCTATGCCGGATGGCTGCGCATCCAAAAAAGGGAAGCCCCTGCGGCGGGGCTCCCCTTTTTTTGGTCGCGACAACAAAAAATCCCCGCGGAAGAAATTCCGCGGGGATGATGTTCAGAACAATCAATTCGTGCCGGGCTCCGGCTTCGAGCCGGCTTCGGCCGCGACCACGGCGTCCTGCGCCTGGTTCGTCGTCCGCAGCGGAAGCTCCTTCAGGAAGAACACCAGCACCAGCGAGATGCAGAGCACGCCTGTGCCGGTCGCGAACACGAGCGACAGCGTGTCGCCGAGCGCATCGCGGATACGGTCGATCATCTGGACGAAGATGACCCGCGCCTCTTCCGGAAGGCTCTTTTCGGTCGCTTCGATCAGCGGCCTGTTCATGAGCGTCTGCGGATTCGCGAACTCGACCATCTTCTTGGCGACCTCCGGATCCAGCTTGCTGAGATCCGGCGCATCCGCGGATGTCAGCGCCTGCTTCAGATGGCGGGCCAGGTTGTTGGACATGACCGTTCCCATGACCGCGATGCCGATCGTGCCGCCCAGGTTCCGGAACAGCTGCGAGGAGGCCGTAGCGACGCCAAGCTCCTTGTGGGATACGGCGTTCTGCGTCGCCAGCGAGAATACCGGCATGCCCATTCCGAGGCCGACGCCGAAGATGCACATGCTGAGCACGGCCATCCAGACGCTGTTCATGATGATCATGATGCCCATGCCGAGGATCATGATCGGCACGCCGATCAGCGCGTAGCGCTTGTACTTGCCGCTCTTGGAGATGCGCTGGCCGATCAGGGCGCTGGTGACGACCATGAAGATCGACATCGGCATCGTGACATAACCGGCGTAGGTGGCGGAAATGCCGAGCACGCCCTGGACGAAGAAGCTCAGGTAGATCATCGCACCCATCAGGCCGAAGTTCATGAAGAAGCCGATGATGTTCGATACGGTCACAACGCCGTTCTTGAACAGATGGAGCGGCAGGATCGGGTTTTTGGCATACCGTTCGATGAAGACGAAGATAACCCCCGACAGGATGGCTCCTCCGATCAGGCTGAGAATTTCAGGCGAGCCCCAGTCGTACTTCGTGCCAGCCCAGGAGAAGGCGAGCAGCAGCGGCACGATGGTCGTCGTCATGAACAGGGAACCGAGGTAGTCGACCTTCTCCCCCGGCTTCCGCTCCACTTTCGGGAACAGCATCAGGATCATGACGAAGGCCACGATGCCGAGCGGCAGGAAGATCCAGAACAGCCAGTGCCAATCCATATGATCGACGAGATAGCCGCCGAGCGTCGGGCCGATGACGCTGGAGAAGCCGAATACGGCTGTCATCAGACCCATCCATTTGCTCCGCTCCCGCGGAGGGAACAGGTCGCCTACCGCCATGAAGGCGGTGGACTGGATGATGCCGGCGCCGATGCCCTGGATACCGCGGTAAATGATGAACTGGAACACATCGCTCGAGGTGCCCGTCAGGAACGCCCCGATGATGAACAGCAGGATGCCGATCAGGATGAACGGCTTGCGGCCGAACATATCGGACAGCTTGCCGACGAGAATCGTAGCGATGGTGGACGTCAGCAGGTAGATGTTGATCGTCCAGGTGTAGTAGTCCATTCCGTCCAGGATGGAGATGATTCTCGGCATCGCTGTACTGGTGATGGTCTGGTTGATGGCGGCGAAGAACATGGCCGCCATGACAGCGATCATGATGGATAGCTTCCGCTTGTGGGATAAATGTTCCATGATGTCTCTCTCTTCTCCCTTTTAACTGTAGGTTAGGATTCCGATGTCAGCTTCTCCATCAGCTCCGTAATCGTGACGACTTCCTCCGGCGTCAGCCGCGTGAGATAACGGCCAAGCAATTCGTCCCTCACCCGGTGTCCTTCCTCGAGCGCCTCCCTTCCCCTTGGCGTTATTTCCACCAGAACGGATCTGCGATCGACCGTGTCATGGTGCCGGATCACATAACCGCCGTTCTCGAGGCGGTCGATCATGACCGTGACCGCGCTCGGCTTGACCTCCATCTTCTCCGCGATCGCCGCCAGCTTGCACGGACCCTTGAGCTGGACCTGCCTGAGCATGAACATCTGGGGCAACGTCAGCGGGCTGTCCCTGAAAGCATCCGCCAGGGCGTTCTGGAGCTTGTGCGTGAAGGTCTGTACTGCTTCCTGGAAACGTTTGACCTCTGTCTCCATGATGGCCTCCCCTTGATTAAACAATAATATATTTATACAGTTTAACAATTATAATGTCAAATGAATTTGGATGCCACCTGGACATATCATTCCCAGCCGCCAAAAAAATAAAAAGCCTTTCCTTGGAAAAGGAAAGACTTTCGCCTCCCGGGCTTGGCGCGGGCTGCGCCCACGGCAGCGCTCACTTCTGATGACGGCGCGGACTGCGCCTACGGCAGCCGCTCACTTCTGGTGACGGCGCGGTGCGGCCATCCGCCAGACCGTCCATTTGATTCCGGCGAATAGCCCCGCGATGCCCGAGAGCACGGCGGCCGCCCCGATCCACAGAGCCGTATTGCCGCCAGCGACGACCAAATAGCTGTCGCCATACTGAAAATCATCCGACACGAAATACACTTCCCTCAACCGGAGCCAAGCGAGATAAGCCAAGCCCGCCGCTCCCACGCCCACAGCGATTGCAGCTCCTTGCCACAGGGCTCTCTTCCAAGAAAACAGCGGCATGAACAACGGCTCCATTCAGGCATCGTGCCCATATAATAGGAATGGAACAAATGCTGTATGACCCGGCCGATAGGGCCGAAAGCCACCGTTCCTCCAGAGATCTGTCTTCATGATATGGCAGCAAATTAAGGAAAAATACGAAAGCGCTCGCTGAACAATAAGCAAGCGGCATCGCTCTTTGCCGCTGACGCACAGCGGAGAGTGCATGCCGAAGTCCCTCCTGGGCTCCATATAAGTACGCAAAGAGAAGACCGGAGGCTCATGCCCCCGGTCTTTCTCCATCCCATCGAGGGATGCTTCAGTCATAATCCTTGTGGACCCATTCATCCTCCGGCAGCTCGAAGCCGGGCTCGGAATACCGCTGCTCGAGGAAGGGATCCGCCGTGTTGTGGAAGCCGTTGCGCTCCCAGAAGCCGGGCCTGTCCTCGGTCATGAATTCGAAGCCGCGCAGCCACTTGGCACTCTTCCAGAAGTACAGATGAGGCACGACGAGGCGCAGCGGCCCGCCGTGCTTGGCCGTGAGCGGCTCCCCTGCGAACTTGAAGGCCAGCAGGATGTCGTCGCCCATGAGATCGGCCAGCGGCAGGTTGGTCTCATAGTCATGATCGCCGTAGACCATGACATGGCGGGCATCCGGCGCAGGCTCGATTCCGGCGAGGCTCAGGAAATCCCGGAACAGGACGCCTTCCCACTCGGTGTCCATCTTGGACCAGCGGGTCACACAGTGGATGTCCCGCGTCACGCTGACGCGGGGCAAAGCCTCGAGCTCCGCGAAGCTGAAGCTTCTCTCTCCGCCTGTTACCGCTCCGGCGACCCGCAGATCCCACTTGTCCATGTCATAGACGGGAATCTCTCCCTCGTGGAGAATCGGGAACCGGTCGGTCACCGTCTGCCCCGGAGGCACGCGGTCGCCGTAGCGGGCGTCGGGCTTGATCTTGTTCATGATCGCCGCTGCGTTGCGCTTCAGCCGCTCGGCCTTGCCGCTCTCATACGGTGAGCCCATCACATCAGACACCCATCCGCCTGCGCTGATTGTTCGGCTTCTTGTTCAGCTGACTGCGCAGCTCCTTGGCGCCGCCTTGGGCTCCGCCTGCTTGTCCCTGCTTGCCGACCGCCTGGGCTTGCTTCTTCTGCTGCAGCTTCAGCTTGGCGGCCTCAGCCAGCGTCATCTTCTTCGGCTGCTCGGCCGCTTCCTGGTCCTGGGCCGCTGCCGCGCCTGCTTGCTCGTGTGCTTCCGTCATGTGTATTCCTCCCATGCGAACTGTCATGTTTTCCTGATTGTAGTGTAGCCTATTTTGCCCTTTAAAGCCATGCGCAAAACAAGTTAACAATCGACCGCCAGACGCAAGCGGCAAGGAAATCAGTCCTTGTGGAGACAGCCTCCTTGGAGGTTTTCCCCAGCGAAGACCGTCTATGCTTCCATCAAGCCCTCGTCGATCCGGCAATGTCAGGATTCCGCTCCATGAGGGCCGCCGCAATCTCCTCCAGCCTCGGCAAATAGGCCAGCGTCCGCTGCGCCCTCCGCTCCAGATCCGCCTGCGAGCGTATGCCGAGGTCTTCCATAAGCTCGTCGAAATCCGGAGCGAGCGGCTTCAGCAGCTCCGGCGCGTCCGCGGCCAGAATTTTGCGGCAGCGGGCGTACGTGGCGGCGATCCAAAAGGCCGCTTCCCGGTGGTTGCCGGACCGGATCAGCTCCAGGCTGGCTTGGATCGCGATCGGCCTTGCTTCCGGCGTGATGTCGGAGCTGAAGAAGAACGGCGTCCGCGCGGCTGATGCGGCCGCGTCGAAGGTTCGGGAAAGTCCGGCCAGATGGTGCTCGACGCGCGCCTGCCGCAGCTTGGCGCTGCCCAGCTGCTGAAGCAGCTCGTCATAGCAGCCGCTCAGGCCATATTCCTCCAGCACGCCGCGCGCCGCCAAATAGCGCAGCCGGATCGTCGGATTGCGAAGAGCCGCGGTGAGAATGACATGGGCCGCCACTCCAGTCGGGAACAGCCATGCCGTCACGCGGTCATGCCACGGCAGATCGGGCTCCGTCCGGCTCAAGCCGTCCTTCATCCTCTGCAGCGCATCCCGGCAGCGCCGCTCGACCCAGAAGCGTTCCGGGAAGCAACGGACCGCCTCCCGCTGGATGGCGCCAAGCCGTCCCGAAGGATCCGCCGACATCCGCCCGTTGCGGATGCCCCCCGCCAGATGATAGGAGCCGAGCACCTTTTCCACCGAATCCAGCCCGCTCCAGGGCAGATATGTCACTTCCAGCAAAGCTCCTCCATACAGGAACTTCCCGAGCTTGGGGGGCGCCGCCTCTCCTTCCAGCACGACGAACACATCGACATCGGAGCCGGCAGGCAGCTCGGCCTTCTCCGGCATCGATGCCGTCGAGCCGCCCAGATAGGCTCCCACGAATCCTTCTCCGGGCGCCGCCTGCTTCCTGACCCATTCATCCGCCAGCTTCCACGCATCTCCGACAAGCATTCCGTTCGTCCTCCCTTCTTCTCCTGCCGCGCCGCACCGAAGGAGCCTGCCGCATGGATCCGGTATCGAGCCCGGCCGCCAAACAAAGCAGAGCCGGACCTGCCGCATCTTCCGCATGCAAGGTCCGGCTCTTCCTTAGTGAATCCATGCCGCAGAGATCGGCCTTCAGTCGGCCAGCTCCGCCAGCAGCTCCTCATGGATCCGCCCGTTGGTCGCGGCGACGTCGCGCACGCCGAGATGATACGGCGTCCCGTCGATATCGCCGACGGCTCCCCCCGACTCCTGCACGAGCAGAGCGCCCGCCGCGATGTCCCAGCTGTTCAGCCCGATCTCCCAGAAGCCGCTCAGCCGGCCTGCCGCCACATAAGCGAGATGCAGCGCGGCAGAGCCCGAGGAGCGGATGTTGCGCACCTTCGGCGCGATCCTCCGGAGCTGTTCGAGATTGCGCGGCAGCGCCGTCCTGTGCTCGGCCGGGAAGCCGGTGGCGACGAGGCTGCTCCGCAGCGTTTCCTCTCCCGATACGCTCATCCGCTTCCCGTGCACGTAGGCGCCCTTCCCCTTCTCCGCGATGAACAGCTCGTCGGCAGACGGGTCGTAGACGACGCCAAGAATAATCTCTCCCTTGTGCGCCAGCGCGATGGAGACGACGAAAAACGGGAAGCCATGCACGAAGTTCGTCGTTCCGTCCACCGGATCCACGATCCAGAGGTACTCGGCGTCGCGCACGCTCTCAAGAGCTCTGGCCGACGCTTCCGGCCCCGGCTCCACTCCTTCTTCCCCAAGAAACGAATGGGAGGGGAAATTCATCATGATGAGGCTGCGGATCAGCTTCTCCGAGCCTTTATCCACCTCGGTGACGAGATCATGAGGCGACATCTTCTCGTCGAGCCTCTGATAGTTCCCGAGCTTCGTCTTGATCCACTCGCCCGCCTTGGAGGCGCAGTTGATGGCCACGGCGGCAAAGCTTTTGCTCCCGACTACCGGTTCGTTCATCCTGCTCACTTCTTTCTATTTGTCTCTATGGCGAGAATCCTCCGGCTTCAGCCGGTTGTCTACAAGGTATACGATCACCATCCGGATTCTGTTGCAAATGGCGATCCGCTGCAGGGCTCTCCGATTGCGGGCCCGCTCAAAGAGCCGACCAGCCCTGCCAGATAAGCCGTGCGGCCAGCACAAGCAGCGTCGCGCGCAGCAGCCACATGATGCTGCGTCCGCTCATGCGGGTTGCGATCCAGGCGCCGGCCTTGCCTCCCAGCCAGGCCCCCGGAGCGAGGGCGAGCACGAGCAGCCAGTCGATCTCCCCCATGGCGCCATGCACGCCGCTGCCCAGAATGGAGGACAGGAAGATGACGAACATGGACGTCGCCGTCGCCACATGAGGCGGGAAGCGGAACAGAATGACCATGACGGGAACGAACAGCGAGCCTCCCCCGATGCCGAACAGTCCCGACACGAGTCCGACGAGCAAGCCGATTCCGAGCAGCAGCGGCAGGCTGTAGCCGTATTCGTACGTCGCGCCTGTGCCGTCGGTCAGCTTGCGCGAGATCGGCCATTCAATTGTAAGCGGATTCATTCGGTCGCGCAAGATGAGCAGCACGGCCATAAGCAGCATGAACAGGCCGAAGCTGAGCTGAAAGGCGCCTCCATGGAACCGGGAAGTCAGCGCCGAGCCGAGCATCGCTCCCGGGCCGCTGGCGATGAAGAGCATCCACGCGCTGCGGAAATCGACCTTGCGCTGCTTGGCGTACGTCATCGACGACGCCAGCGCGGTCACGATGAGCACGGCAAGCGAAGTGCCGACGGCCGTCGCCTCCGGTATCGGCGCTCCCGTCAGGCGCTCGCCGAGCAGCAGCAGGACAGGCACGATGATGATGCCGCCTCCGAGACCGACAATGCTGCCGAATATGGAAGCGACAACGCCTGTAAGTACGATCAGAACCCATTCAAGCATAGGTATTCCCTCCTTCGGCATCCTGCAGACGCCGCTTGCGCGGCAAGGGCACGGATCCCCCTCCGCCGGAGCGGGTGGCGATTCGTGCCCGTTCCGTGTTCCCCGCCTTCACAAAACCTCGATCGTGCCGCCGTCCAGGACACGGATTCCTTCTCCCGCCGCCTCGAGCCGGCGGAAATGCTCCATGAGCGTCACCAGAGCCTGGTCCTTCGCCTTGGATTCCATCATGCAGTCGAGCAGCTCCACGGAGCCGTTCGCGCCGCGCAGGAATTCCAGCAGCGGGCCCGGCTCCACGAAGTCGGCATGGCCTCTCGGATCGCTGAGGCTCTTCGGACTGGAGACGTGGATCTTCGGCGGCAGGCCTGACGGTCCCCCATCCAGTCCAAGCCGCCGCTGCTCCCGGTTCCAGGTGGCGACGATGCGCGGCCACAGTTCCCCGTACAACGCTTCCTTCGTCTCGCCGCCGTCGTTGACCGCATGATGATGGATGTCCAGCACGACGGGATTGCCGACCTTCTCGGCGATGTCGAGCGTCTCGCGGACGTTGAACGTCTTGTCGTCGTTCTCCAGCGTCACCCGGCCGCGCAGCCTGGCAGCCTGGGCTCCGAACTGCGCGATGAACCGCTCGGCGGAGACGGGCTTGTCCCCGTATGCGCCGCCCACATGGATATTGCATTTGTATTTCTCGTCCAGCCCCATCTCCTCGAGCATCCGCACATGGTACTCCATGTCCCTGACCGAGCTTCTCAGAACCTCGGGGCGAGGCGTGCTGAACACGCAGAAGTGGTCGGGATGGAAGCTGACCCTCATGCCGGTCTCCCTCGCATAGGCGCCGACTTCGGCGAAGGAAGGAGCCAGAGCGGAGTAGGGATCCCAATCCGCGAGCGCATCATGCGTCGCCAGCGGAATGATTTTCGAGGAGAACCGATAGACGTGGATGCCGGCGTAGCGGTTGTTGCGCATGATGCGCAGGGCGCTGTGCAGATTTTCCTCGGCGATCCGCTCCAGCTTGCGCAGCGCCGCCTCCCGATCCTCCAGCTTGGAGAAATTCTTGTAGGTCATGGTGCGAGACGACGAAGCGTTCTCCACCAGCAGGCTCATGGCGACGAAGCCGAAGCGGACAATCATCCCCGGCCGCCAAAAAACATTTCATGGGCGAGCGCCGTCTGCACGCGCGACTCTTCCTCCGTCAGCTTGCGGACGAGCTTCATCTCCACCTGCGTCACTTCCTCGCCCTGGAAGTTGATCTCCGCGATGGAGGCGAGGATCTTCACGATGGCGATCGCCTGGTTGCCGGGCGTGTAGGCGATGACCTTCTGTCCGGCCGGAAATACCCGGAACCCCGATTTCATCATCTTTCCTTTGCCGTATTCCAGAAGCTCGTACAGCTCCTGCTCCGACTTGAACTTGCAGACCGAATTGAATTCCGTTGCGAATCCCATTGTCATCACCCTCCTGATCGTTACTGCGGCAAGCGCGGATGCTTGTCCGGATGCTGCGGATGAAAAAACGAGCTTCCCTCCCGCCAAGGCGAAGGAAGCGCGAATGTGTGCGATGCGTATGGAAAACCGGTCAGCCGCCGTACTCCAGCTTCTGCTTCTCCGCATGGCGGGAAATCGCCAAGCCGATGAGGCTGTCGAGCAGCTCCTTGTAAGGAACGCCCGATTCCTTCCAGAGCAGCGGATACATGCTGTAAGGCGTGAAGCCCGGCATCGTGTTCACTTCGTTGATCAGAATCTTGCCGTCGCTCCTGCGGAGGAAGAAGTCGACGCGGGAGAGGCCGGATCCGTCGATCGCCAGATAAGCCCGGATCGCCATCTCGCGCACCGCTTCGGCCGTCTCTGCCGGAAGATCGGCGGGAATGTGCATGACGGAGGTTCCGTCGACGTACTTGGCGTTGTAATCGTAGAAGTCCGTACCGCTGACGATCTCGCCGACGACCGATGCGCGCGGGTCGTCATTGCCGAGCACGCCGACTTCGATCTCGCGCCCGTCGATGAATTCCTCGATGACGACCTTGCGGTCGTAGCGCAGCGCGAGCTCGATGGCCGCGATGAGCTCTTCCCGGTTGCGGGCTTTGGAGATGCCGACGCTGCTGCCGAGATTGGCGGGCTTGACGAAGCAAGGATAGCCGAGAGCGACCTCCGTCTCCATGACGAAGAACGCGCGGTCCTTCTCCCACTGGGTCCGGTTGAAGTAGCGGTAGACGCATTGCTCTAAGCCCTCGTGGGCGAACACCTTTTTCATGAAAATCTTGTCCATGCCTACTGCCGAAGCAAGAACACCCGCTCCGACGTAAGGAATATTGGCCATTTCCATCAATCCCTGGACCGTGCCGTCCTCGCCGAACGTTCCGTGCAGCAGCGGGAACATGACGTCGATCGTCCCTCCCGGAGCCCCGGCCGAAGCGGCCGCCGCCTGGATGGCGCCCTCTCCGGCCGCAGCCGTCGCCAGCCCGCCGAATACGGGCGCCAGCGCCATGCCGCCGTCCTCTGCCGGAGACAGCTTCAGCTGCTCGACGCTGTGCGGAGCTTCCAGCAGCACTCCGCCGGAGCGCCATTCGCCTTGGCCCGTAATATAGAAGGGCTGTACCTCGTATTTATCGAAATCGAAGGCGCCCATAACGGCCAGCGCCGTCTGCAGCGATACCTGATGCTCGCCCGACTTGCCTCCGTAGATGAGTCCGACGCGAATTTTGTCTCCCATGTTAGCTCCTCCGGTAACCTTCTTGAATTAGAATGCCAATCGCTGCACGGACCGATGCGGCTCCCACATCAGAAATAGTCCTGCAGATGATAAAACCGATAGCGCGTCCGGTCCGTCCAGGCGTAGGAATCCTTGTAGTCCCAATAGCGGTGCCGGCTCGGCACGGTGTTGGCGTTGACCAGCGGCATGCCGTCGGCATCGAACGCCGTCACGACTGTCGTATGCTGGAATCGCCCGTCGCCGCTCCAATCGTAGGTGATGACGTCCCCGAGGGACAGCTCCGATGCGCTCTCCACCGTCGTCGCCCGCATGCCCGTGCTGCGCGGGAACGACAGATACAGCTGCAGCGCGTTCGACACCGCCCAGCTGTAGCTCCAGGATTCCTGGCCGCCTGTACGGCCTTTGTACCACCATCCCGATTCTCTTTTACCAGTATAGTTCATCGGTGCTTCGCCTGCAAAGACACATTGCGACACGTAATTCGTGCAGTTGACCTCGAACAGCTCGTAAGCCGGATTCGCTTCGTTCCACCACCGGTCGGCGTAGGCGGCGACCAGCTCGCGCCTGTACTCGACGGCGCGGTCGCGGGTATTCAGACGGGACAGGACGCCATAATTAAGGAAAGGGCGCGCCGCGCCAGGACGCTGGATTCCGCTGCCGCCGCCGTCGCCGTAGGAGCGATGCTCGGCCAGCGCGCTGTCCGCCGCGGCATGGCCGTATCTGGGCCTGCGCTCGCCGACGATCGGCTCCACTCGGGTCAGGCGCCATGCTCCGCCCTCCTCGGCCAGCCACAGGCGCTCCTGCTCCAGACGCTCCTCGGTGTAGGAGCGGCCGCGATGCTCGACATGCCGCTTCACATGCAGCTTCAGGACGACCGACACTTCGGTCGCGGACTCGTTGATCCTCAGCAGCGTCGCCCTCGTCTCGCTCTGCGGCGACAGAATGCCGCGCTCCTCGTCCCTGAGGCGCAGCCGGCGCAGCCGTTCCTCCAGGCGGCGGCGGTGGTCCCTGTCTTCCAGCAAGGCTCCGAGCACCTCATGCCTCCGCTCCACTTCGGCTTCATTGTACCCGTGCACGTATTCCTGCACGGCTCCTCTCCAGCCTTCCAGCGCAGCCTGCCTGCCGGAGGACGGCTGCGAGCGCTGGGCCTCCGATCGTTTGACTCCCCGGGTACCGGTACGCGGCATTCCTTTCCCCATCCCTTCTGGTCGGTATTCGCCCATCATCAAGATGATCTTATGACTGCTCTCCATTAAAATATGCGGACCTATCCCCGGATAGAGCGCTTAAACGCCGTTATCCGGTGTTTCATCGAGAATGCGGCAGATATATATCGAATTTTCAGTCAATATCGCATTTTACAAAACAAGCCCGGCTGGCTTATGATATGATGTACCACTCTATCACCATATTTGCTGAATTCCACGTATCGTGGAAGCGGGGGAACCAATACGCGGGCGTCTGTCGACGCTTGCCGGGGTGAATCCGAGAGGAACAGGCCGGGCTGCCGAAGCCGCGTCTCTTTCCTTTTGGTAGGGCTACTCTCTGGCCCGAATCCGTCAGCTAACCCCGTAAGCGCACAAAGGAGAGATGTCAGGATGTCACTGAAAGACAACCGCGCGGCTTGTTCCGCGCAGGAGGGCTTCATTGCGCCTTCCGTCTGTTCCGCGTCTGCGGTCGAGGCCTTCTTGGCTCCGCCGCCGTTTCCGGGCTTGGACGCGCCGATCGCGCTGGACATGGCGGCCGCGGAGGCTTATTCTCCGGCTGCCGAGACGGCCGGCAGGCCGCCCTTCCGTCCCGAGGCGCTTGAAGAGGAGCCTCCGGCTCCAGGCCGCCGGATCCGCTGCATCGACCTGTTCATCACCCGCACGGGACCGCTCGTCGATCCCGAGCGCGGAGATTACCGCGTCGTGCTGCATCTGTGCTTCGGTTCTTCCATCCGTCAGGCTTCCGTGCTCATTCCTTACGCCAAGGCGCCGAGAAGCTGGGACGCGTGGAGCCGTTGGTTCCAGCCGTTCGTCGGGGTCCGCTCAGACGAGGCGATGTCCGTGCTCTATTACGACGCGGAATGGATCAGCGACCACAGGGACCGCCTGCTGCGCAAGACGCTGGAGCCTTCCTCCCAGGAAGGCACGCTGTTCCCGGCCACCGCTTTCTGGAGACGCAACGCCCTAATTGAAACATCCGACATCCATATCCGGCTGTCTCTGTAGCCGGATGGCGCTCTGTCCTTCATTCCTTCCATAGGCATCCCCTGTCCGCTCTGCGGCCTGGGGATGCCTATTGGCTTTTTGGCGCCCGCAACGGTCATTGGCCGCCTAATCTGATAGAGCCGGCCGTATTCGCGCCCGGCACCGCCGCACGGCGGCGATGCGCCTCCAAGGTTCGGAACAAGTCGCAACGGTCTGGGAAGCCCTTTGATTTCCATCATATTCGGACTTCATGCCCCAGTATCTGTTATAAATTGAATTTGAATGATAATATGGATCTTATTGGATTTTCCGGATCGCGGAACCGTTCCTCCATGCCGCTTGACAGGAAACCGCTTTGAAGGAGGGAAGAATCAGACCATGAAAAAAACCTATCTCTGGAAGATGGGACTTTTCATTCTTTTGATGGCATTAATCGTCTTATATATCTTCTTAGCCAGGGACAAGACCACCTTAAGTGAACTTCTAGACCGATTGGATAAGGATGATGCGATCGTTTCTGTCCAGGTCAGCAAAAAGTCCCGGGATACGAGCGGGAAAATAGAAATCAATATCACCGATAAAAACCGTATAAGCGCTGTGCTGAATGCGTTGAGTGAGATCAAGACCGTCCCGACCAGAAACGGACCTGCCGATTCTCATGCCGAATTCACTTATCAGATTGCCCTATTGGACAAGGATACTATTGCGATGGGCATGAATTTCCAAGGCGCCAGAAATGTCGATGTCATCGAATTGAATTCTGAACCCACTCGGATTCATTTCTATACGATCATGAACGAACCTGATCTCTACAGCCTTTTGGACTCTTTTATTTTTACGGGATGATCCAACTGCCTTCCGGAAGCATGACATAGCCCATAAAAAAGACTGCCAGCCGTTAGAACGGCTGGCAGTCTTTCTATTTCACCATCAAGCGTGGCTCAGTTCGAGCTCGTCTTCCTCATCCCGCTCGTAGGATTCCCGATCGAATTCCCCTTCCGATACGGCGACCAGCAGCGTCGACACGGTCGTGCCGGAGGCGTTCAGCGCCGTGCGGCCCATGTCGACCACGGCATCGATCGCAAGCACCAGCCCCAGTCCTTCCAGTGGCAGGCCAAGCGCGGTGAGCACGACGGTCGTCGAGATGGAGGCCGGACCCGGCACCCCGGCGACGCCGATCGACGAGATCATGCTGACCAGCACGATGAGCACGTAATCCGACCAGCCCAGCGGCACGCTGTACACCTGGGCGACGAATACCGCCACGACGGCAGGCCATACGCCGCCGCAGCCGTTCATGTTCATCGTCGCGCCGAGCGGAGCGACGAAGCTGGCGATGCGCGGCGATACGCGCAGCCTCTTGGTGATGACCTCGAGGTTGACCGGCAGCGTCGCGTAGCTGCTGCGAGTCGTGAAGGCGACCGCGAGCGTCGGATAGATTTTGCGGAGGAACTTGAATGGATTCAGCCTCGCGCCGAACGTCACCAGCGCTCCGAAGGTAAGGATGAAGTGCAGCAGCAGCGCGATATACGTCGCGATGATGAGCGTGATAAGCGGCTTGAGCGTCTCTGCGCCGTACTTGGCGGCCATGGAGCCGATCAGCGCGTATACGCCGTACGGAGTCAAGCGGATGATGTACTTGGTCACCTGATTCATGACCTGCTTCAGCGATTCGATGACCTGGCGCACCGGCTCGACCGCTTCCGGCTTGCGGGAGCTGAGATGCACGATCGCCACTGCGACGAAAATGGAGAAGATCAGCACCGGCACGACTTTGCCGTCCGCCATATCCCCGATTGGGTTCGACGGAACCAGGTTCAGGATGACCTCCGAGAAAGTCGGAATGGAACGCGATTCGTAGCCTTCCGGCACGCTTTGGGCGATGCCCGTTCCCGGGTTCGCGACCAGGGCGACGACAAGCCCGATGAGAGCTGCGATTCCGGTCGTGACCAGGAACAGCAGGATGGTCTTCGTCCCAATCTTGCGCAGCTGCCCAAGATTCGAGACCGAGGTGATGCTTGAAATGACAAGCACGGCGACAAGCGGAATGACGAGCATCTTGATCAGGTTGACGTAGATGGACCCGATCGTGCCGATGCTGGTCGCATCCAGCTCAAGGGCGTTCAGCGTAATGCCGACGACCAGCCCGATTCCGAGCGCGATCAGCACGCGGTAGCCGAAGGATACGCGGCGCCGCGCCAGCCCTACGAGCAGGCCGATGACGACAATAGAGACAAGCAAGCTGATCCAGTTCGTTTGTATGGCATGGATCAGGTTATTATTTGGAACCAAGCAGCTCAACTCCCTTATTCCTATCATGTTACTATGGTATAGTATATTAGTTACATCTAAGATAGATGTCAACTATTATTAACCCGTAAACTTCTTCCATGTCCTAGAAAGCCAAAAAAAAGAGACCTTGAGGTCTCCGATATTGGAGCGGTTCGTATCAATGCGTCTCCGCCGTCATGCTCGACTTGCCCTCGCGGCAGGACGCATGATATGACGCCGAGACAGGCTCCGGACAGGCAAAGCCCCTTCCAGCGCCCGGCTGCCGCACCAGCGGCCCCGTTGATAAGCGCCATCCTGTTCATTCCGATCAGCCGGACAGCATGGCTCCCATGCGCTGAGCCGACTGGATGATGAGAGCGGATTGCTCGGCGATGATCTCCGGCGTGAATCGGGCCGAAGGTCCCGAGACGGACAACGCGGCCGCCAGCCGGCCCGACCGGTCGAACACCGGAGCCGACACAGCCGCGGCGCCGGGCTCCCGCTCTTCCTGGCTCGTAGCGTAGCCCATGCGGCGGATTTCCTCCAGCTGCTCGCGGAACGCAGCCGGATCGAGGCCCGGCGGCATCGCCTCGTCGGACATGAGCCGATCGGCCAAGGACGGCTCTGCAAAGGCGATCAGCACTTTGCTCGAAGCTCCCACATAGAGCGGCAGCCTGAGGCCTACCGGCGCGACCCTGCGAATCGCCTGGTTGCTCTGGACGGCCTGGATGCGGATCCGCTCCCGTCCGTCCTGCACATACAGGCTTACCGTCTCGCCGATCGTGTCGCGAAGCCGCTCCATCTCCGGCAGGCAGATCGCGGCGGGATCGCCGGAACGCGATATGTGCGCGGCGAGCTCCCAGATCCTCATGCCGAGCCGGTACCTCTCCGAGCTGCGGTCGCGCTCCAGGAAGCCCTTGTCCTCCAGCGTCGCCAGCATCCGGTGGACGGTGCTCTTATGGAGGCCGACGCGCTCCGCGATCTCCGTCATCGGCAGATCGCTTTCGGTCGTAAAGCACAGCAATATATCCAGCGCGCGCTCGACCGCTCGCACGTTCGACTTGCCTTCATCCGCACGGGCTCCTCTTGGCTCCACGCTCTTCATCTCCTTCCGGCACCGGATGCGATGCCTCTTCATTCCCGTCTCTGCGCCGGGATGCTGCTTATCGGTTCGCTCTGAACCCGAACCCTCGGACAGAATATCGGGTACGTCAACTTGCCCGGAATATGCCGGAGCTAGCCGGTCCTGCAAGCGGTGGTCCGAATCAACTGAGAATCATTATCATTATAGAGGAACGTTTTCCGTTCGTCCATGCTTTTTAGCGCTATAAGGTTTCACACAATGAAACCGAGATTCTTCTAGTATAACCGGATTCCCGAATTCCGTAAAGAAACCGCCTCTTCTTCCCCTGCTTTCAGCCGCTGCCGGCTTTGTTTTACAAGCAGATTACAAGAGCTTAACAAATCACCGACATCAATTGACAGCCCGGACCAAAGACACATAAAGTAGTAGTACATCGGATCTATACCGCTTACATTGCAAGGGAGGGGAAGACGATATGAGCAGCACCGCCCTGTCGACGCCGCTTAACCTCGAGGGAAACCGGTCATCCGTCGCTCCCCGCCGGGATACGCGCCGCAACGCGCTGATCGCTTCCGTGTCTGCCCTGGCTGCGCTGCTCCTGCTCGCGGCTGCCGCTTTCCACGGCTACATCGCCTGGATGGTCGCTTATCCTTATGTGGCTCCGGTCTATTCCAATCCCATGGAAGCCAAGCAGCTGAGCTACAGCGACATCACCTTTCCCAGCCAGAGCGGCCGTACGACCGTGAGCGGCTGGTATATCCCCGCCGGATCCGGCCATTCCGTCAAGGAAGCCTCCGATCGGACCGTCATCCTCAGCCACGGCTACGGAGCGAACCGGGAAGAAACCTGGGTGCCTATGTATGATTTGGCGAGCCTGCTCAACAGGCTTCATTATAACGTGCTTATGTTCGATTACGGCTATGCCTCCAAGCAATACCGAGCCCCGGCGACGGGAGGCTGGGAGGAGTCGCAGCAGCTGCTCGGCGCCGTGAATTACGCCCGCAGCCACGGCTCCGGCGAGGTGGTCGTCTGGGGCTTCAGCATGGGAGCCGGAACCGCGCTCCAAGCCGCGCTGCAAACGAAAGACATCGACGCCATGATTCTCGACAGCACGTTCGTGCCGAGTCCCGACACGCTGTTCGAGAATGTCCGGCAGATCATCGATCTGCCCCGCTTTCCTTCGCTGCCTCTGATCGAGGCGCTTCTGCCGCTCTGGACAGGGGTCGATTTCAACAAGATTCCCGCCGGGAAGGTCATGAGCACCGATTATGATATTCCCATCTATATGATCCACGGCACGATGGATGCCAAAGCCTCCTATCAGTCGGCCGAAACGATCGCGAGCCGGCAGAGTAATCCGCTGTCGCGGGAATGGATCGTGAACGGCGGCTATCACGAGATGCTGTACCGAGAGCACCCCAAGGAATATATCCAGCGTGTCGCCTTGTTTCTCAGCCAGGTCAACCAGTCGCTCGAGAACGATGGCGCGACCGCCTGATCTCATCCCCTTACCATCCTCCCAAGCTCATGGCCGGCCCCTTCGTGGGTCCGGTTTTTTTGAGCTCTAAAAGCACGAACATAGCTGTCCCCGAGCCCGAATACATCTAGAAGAGGATGGAAACTACATGCTCGAGGGGGCGGCCACATATGCCGGAAGCGGACCGAAGCGCCAGGCAGCTCAAGCTGCTGGAGGATATCAAGGAATGGAAGATGCAGGAACAAAGCAACGCGGAGCTGATCCGGCTCGTCTCTCCCGGCCTGGAGCCGGCTTACAGGGGGTTGCTGCAGCAGTGGGAGCCTCTGTTCCGGCTGACCGGGCAGCAGGCCGAGGAGCTTCTTCGAGAGGAGGCTCGCCTAAGCGGAGACGGGCAGAGAAGCGAGGAGTCCGAGCCTTCTCTGGCCATGATCGACCAGCGTACCGCAGGCTTGCTGGAGGCATCCGCGCTCCAGACCCGGACCTTTATCGAGCAGCTGGCGCAAATGCTGCAAGCGAGCCCCGCATTGGCTCGAGATCAGGCCGGGCGCTCCGCCGTCGATCATGCCCTGCGGGAAGCCAGCTACTGCCTCGGGAAGGCCGAGGCCTACAGCCAGGCCCGCAGCCGAGCCGACGAAGCCGCCCGCTCCGACAGCGGCGGCTCGGAGAAGGAGCAGCCAGCCTCGGCTTCCCGAGATGGCGGGTCGGGCAGGCAGTTCGCCTATGGTTATCCGGCCGAGGAGCTGAAGCAGGTTCCCATCGGAGGCCATACGCTTCCGCCGCTTCCGTATGCCTATGATGCCCTGGAGCCGTACATCGACACGAAAACGATGGAAATCCATCACGACAAGCATCATCAAGCTTACGTCACGGATCTCAACAAGGCGGAAAAAGAGCTTCAGGCTTCCAGGCAAAACGGGAATTTCGACCTCGTGAAGCACTGGGAGCGCGAGCTGGCTTTCAACGGCGCCGGCCATTATTTGCATACGCTGTTCTGGACCGTCATGTCGCCTCAAGGCGGAGGCCGGCCTGTCGGCGCGATCGGGGATGCCATCGACCATGATTTCGGCGGCTTCGACGCGTTCAAAAAACAGTTCAGCGAGGCTGCCGGCAAGGTTGAGGGCGGCGGCTGGGCGATCCTCGTCTGGAGCCCCCGCAGCCGCAGGCTGGAAATCCTGCAGGCGGAGAAGCATCAGAACCTTTCCCAATGGGACGCCATTCCCCTGCTGCCGCTGGATGTCTGGGAGCATGCCTATTACTTGAAGCATCAGAACAAACGTCCCGATTACGTCAAGGACTGGTGGAATGTCGTCAACTGGCCCTATGTGAACCAGCGCTTCGAGAAAGCGAGGACGATCGCCTGGGAGCCTTACTGAGCCTGTCGCGCGTGTATTGTTGCGACATGTCTCTATGACATGAGTGTACTACATGTGTGTGTATGACATACGTGTATGACATACGTGTATGACACATGTGTGCATGACATGGTATCCCATGATTATTTCGTAAGGGGTTTTCCCTTGTCATGCCGCGAGCCATGGTCGTCTTGCAATGCCGCTTGATGAACGCAAAAGAACCCGCTTGCCCAGGCAAGCGGGTTCTGCGTGCTGCTACTGCTTCAGCAGCGAGAGGAATTCGGAACGCAGCGCGCTGCTGGTCCGGAATTCTCCCCGCACGCCGGAGGTGATCGTCTTGCTGCCCGGCTTCTTGACGCCCCGGGAGCACATGCACAGATGCTCGCCCTCCACGACGACCATGACGCCCTGCGGCGCCAGCGCATCCATGAGGATGTCGGCGATCTGGGCCGTAATCCGCTCCTGCACCTGCAGCTTGCGGGTGACGGCTTCGACGAGCCGGGCCAGCTTGCTGAGGCCTACGATGTGGCCGTTCGGCAGATAGCCGATATGGATCTTGCCGAAGAACGGAGCCATATGATGCTCGCACTGGCTGTAATACACGATATCCTTCACGATGACGAGCTCCTCGTGGTTCTCGTCGAACGTGACGCCGAGCACTTCCGCCGGATTGACTTCGTAGCCGGCGAAGATCTCCTCGTACATCCGCGTCACGCGGGCAGGCGTATCCTGCAGCCCTTCGCGTTCCACGTTCTCTCCGACGAGCTTGAGAATTTCGCGGAGATGATATTCGATCTGCTCCCGGTTGCGGGAGACATGGGAATTGCTATAGTCCTTCAAGCCTGCCATAGGCGGGTTTCTTCCCTTCTGGCTTCAGCAGGGGCTTACTTTCGCTTGCCGCCGCGCTGGTTCGGAATGAACTTCTGGTTTTGTGGGGCGCCTGCGCCACCCTGGTTCTTCATCATCTGCTGGGCGCGCTGCATCTGCTTGCCGTTCAGATTGTAGCCCATCTGCTTGGCCATCTTCTGCAGCATCTCCGGATCGGACTGCATCTTCTCCAGCTGCTTGCGGAGATAGAAGACCCCGATGAAAAATCCGCCGACCCCTCCGACGATAAGGGTAACGATGGGG
Organism: Paenibacillus humicus NBRC 102415; assembly: GCF_004000905.1. Taxonomy (GTDB): domain Bacteria; phylum Bacillota; class Bacilli; order Paenibacillales; family Paenibacillaceae; genus Paenibacillus_O; species Paenibacillus_O humicus. The sequence continues at coordinate 75,676 of NZ_BIMD01000010.1, read as the reverse complement.
ATGACGTAGTTGTACCATTCCATATTGGCTCACCTATCCTTCATGGGTGTTCATAGACTTGTCCATGATAGCATTATCGGGTATCGCGCGCAATCCGGGAACAGGAGCTGCGGGCCGTTCAAGAATGCGGAGATGCCGGCTCCTGTCCGGCTTCCGGCGCTTCCAATGCCTCCGATGCTTCCAACGCTTCAGCTGCAGCTGCAGCTGCCGCCCGGCCGATGACATCCCGCGCCTCCGGATCCTCCTCGGTGCCGAGCGCATCCTTCAGCGCCTGCAGCGCCGCCTCGCCGCCGATGCGGCCTAGCGACCAGGCTGCCGTGCCGCGAAGCACCGGACGCGGATCGTCGCGCAGCACCTTGACGAGGGCGGGAACAGCGCCCTTCTCTCGGAAGTTGCCGAGCGCGATGACCGCATTGCGCTGGATCGGCTTTTTGCCCCGCCAGGAGGAGGAGTTGGAGCCGTAACGCTCCTTGTACTCGCGGTTGGAGATGTCGAGCAGCGGCTCCAGCAGCGGCTTGACCTGCTCCGGGTCTGCCTTGAACTCCGGATGGCGCGTGACATTGATGCCTTTGTTGACGGGGCAGACGATCTGGCAAGTGTCGCAGCCGTACAGCCGGTTGCCGATCTTGCGCATGAGCTCGTCGGAGACCATCTCCTTGGTCTGGGTGACGAAGGAAACGCAGCGCTGCGCATTCAGCTGCCCAGGCCCGACCAGAGCGCCGGTCGGGCAAGCGTCGATGCACTTGGTGCAGCTGCCGCAAGTATCCTCGATCGGGGAATCCGGCTCCAGCGGCAGGTTGGTGATCATCTCCGCAAGGTAGATCCAAGTGCCGTGCTTGCGGTTCATGATGAAGCTGTTCTTGCCGCTCCATCCAATGCCCGCGCGCTCCGCAACCGCCCGGTCCGACAGCTCCCCGGTATCGACCATGGACTCCGCCCGCAGCTCCGGCACCCGCTCGCGCAGCCAAGCCTCCAGCCGCGCGAGCCGGCTCCGCAGCACCGTGTGATAATCCTCCCCCCAGGAAGAGCGCGACAGGATTCCCCTTCTCGCTCCCGGCTCCGACTTGGGCGGATTGTGCAGCTTGCTTGGGTAGCCGACCGAGATCGCGATGATCGAGAGCGGCTCGTCGAAGAGGAGGGAAGGATCGGTGCGCCGGTCGATGTCCTTGGCCTCGAAGCCGGATTCATACCCGAGCTCCCGGTGGCGGATCAGACGGCCCTTGAGCTCGGTGAACGGCTCCGGCGAAGCGACTCCGATGTCGTCGATGCCGAGGCCGTAGGCGGCTTCCTTCATATCCGCCTTCAAGCGGGTCCAAAAGGCTGCGTCCCTGATCCTTTCCTCCATCTTCCTCCCCTCCTCATCCTTCGAATTCCCGGGCGGCTCTCAGCCCTTGCCCGAAGCCCGCATCGCCTTGATCGCGCCGACGGCAAGCTCGTCGCAGCGGTTGTTCCATTCGTTGTCGCTATGGCCCTTCACCTTGACGTAGGAAACCTCATGGATGCCCATCAGCTCCCACAGGCGCTGCCACAGCTCCTTGTTCTCGACCGGCTGTCCCTTGCTGTTCTTCCAGCCGTTGCGCAGCCAGCCCTTGATCCAGTTGTTCTGGAAGCAGTTCACCACATAGGCCGAGTCGCTGTGCACGGTCGCCTTGCAAGGAACCTTGAGCAGCGACAGCGCTTCGATGACCGCCTGGATCTCCATGCGGTTGTTCGTCGTATGCGGCTCCGCGCCGGATATCTCCTTGCGCTTGTCCCCGTAGAACAAGACGGCTCCCCAGCCGCCCGGACCGGGGTTGCCGGAGCAGGCTCCATCCGTATAGATCGATACTTCTTTCATATAAAGGGCCAACTCCTTCTGCTTGATCCTGCGGCAAAACGCTCTGCCGCTACAGCTTGTCGATATGGCCGGCCGGCCAAAGAACGAACTCCGCCCTGCCCCGGACATCCTCCTCGTCGACGAGCCCGAAGGCGCGGCTGTCCCGGCTGGCCAGCGGCAGGCGGTTGTCTCCCATGACGAACAGCTTGCCCTTGCCGACGGTCAGAGGCGGAAAAACCCCCTCCGTGCGGTCTCCGCTGGCATAGGCTTCCTCCAGCTTCTCCCCGTTCAGGTACAAGCTGCCGTCCTTGATCTCGACCCGATCGCCGGGCAAGCCGACGACGCGCTTGACGAGATACTCGGAGCTCCCGTCCGGCGGCTGCGGATCCCGGATAATCATGACGTCGCCATGATGCGGAGAAGACATCGACATCGCCATCTTGTTGACCAGCAGCCAATCGCCCTCCGACAAGGTCGGCTGCATGGACTGTCCTTCCACGATCGAAAGGTTGAAGACGTACCGCTGCAGCAAGGCGACCACCGCCAGCGCCAGGACGGCCGTGCGGACCAGCCGAAACAGATCCTTGGCCTGCGAGGCTGCGCCTGCGCGCGCCGGATGCCCGTCAGCGGCCGCGCCGACGCCTTCCGGGCTGCCTCCCGCCAGCGGCAGCCCATCCTTCTCCCCGCTCGGCGTCCCTTTCATTCCGGCTCACCCTCCGCGCCGTTCGCGATGCTCGCCCGCCAGGCTTCATAATAGGCCTTTACGACCTCGTCCTCGAAAGGCGGCTTGCCTCCGCGGATGCGATGGGTAACTTCCCTCAGCCCTTCGCTTACTTTGGCGTCGACGACCGGCGGATAGCGGTACTCCGCCTTATGCCTCTCGTACTCGTCCCGATCCACGACAGCCAGATCGCCGCCCGCAGTCCGGATCACATCAAGGTCGTAATCGATATACGTCAGCACATCTCCCGTCAAATACGGAGGCGAGGCCAGATTGCAGTAATAGCGGATGCCGAAGTCCTCGATCATCGCGACGACGTTGAACCATTTGCCCGGAATAAAAAAAGAGACCGCCGGAACGCGGCTGACCCACATGGATCCGTCCGCTTCCTTGATCGGCGTCTGGTTGTTGAGGAGCACATGCATCCCCTCCGCGGCATGCTGCGGCAGAAGCAGCTCCTGCGGCACAAGCCAGTTCCGCTGCCATTGCCGGTGCAGATGGCCGTCATGCTTGAAGCTTTTGATGTAACAGCGCCGATAGTTGTTCACTTACGCACTCCCTGACATTCACATCTTACTAATAAGAAAAGCACATCCGGACGTCAAAAGCAATTGACGAAGGATATGCCTCGGGATGACGACCATATGGAAAGGAAGAATTGCGGGAAACAAAAGCTTGGTTCTTCGGTTCAGCCAGCTACGATGCTGAGCTTCTGGAACGAATGATAGAAATCGGAAGGCTCGAAGCCCAGGGAGCTGTAAAGCGGCAGTACGGGTTCGTTGTGCTCGTCCGCCGTAACCATGATCTTGGACACCTTGCGCTGCTCGAACCGGCCGCGAAGGCTGGAAATGAGGCTCTTGGCGATCCCTTGGCCGCGGTGATCCGGATGAACGGCCACACGGTAGTAATAGCCTCGGTTGTTGTCGATCGTTCCGATGATAATGCCCGTCATCTTGTCGCCCGCCGAAGCGATGAGCACAAGATCGCTGTCCCATGAAAGCTGGCGCGTGAGCGCTTCGATCGTCAGCTCGTAACACTCTTCCGACAACACCGACTGCAGCAAGGACGTCACGGCATGGTAGTCTGCCAGCTGGAAAGAACGAAGATGCATGAATGCTTGTCTCCCTTACATTCAATGTCATTGTAAAAGCTACCTCTGATTATACGACAAAAGTTAACGAAATCCAGCCATTTTGCTCAAAAACCTTAATTAAATTTAACATTGCGCTTACATTCTGTTGAAAGCGCTGTCTTACAAGCGCTTACATCCCGATTCGGGAAAAGTTCATGCGGTTAATGGAATAAATATGCTCTTTCGTGAAAGGATAAGATGCGCTGCCGCTCTTAGGCCGTCAGGCTCGGACAAGCTCCGGAGCCGCCGGTTTTTGTCCCCCGAAAGACCTCGTCCCCTTGATGGAAGCTTGAGCGATCTGCTCTCGAAGGGATTGCCCCTTTATCGGATCGGATAGAGCGGATTAGCTGCCGACTTTTGAAACTAAAATGTTGATTTATTAAGCCGATTGAGGGATAATGAACTGGAATCGCTACATATTATCTGAGGAGGTAATTGATTATGGCACATGAACTTCCAGCACTTCCGTATGCCAACGACGCTCTGGAGCCGCACATCGATGCAAAGACGATGGAGATCCACCACGACCGTCACCACAACACGTATGTGACCAACCTGAACGCCGCTCTGGAATCCGCTCCCGAACTGGCAAGTAAGTCCCTTGAGGATCTTATCTCCGACCTGAACAGCGTACCTGAATCCATCCGCACCGCTGTGCGCAACAACGGCGGCGGCCATGCGAACCACAGCCTGTTCTGGACGACGATCGGCCCCAACGCCGGCGGCGCGCCTACAGGCAAGCTGGCAGAAGCGATCGACAGCGAGCTGGGCGGCTTCGAGAAATTCAAGGAAGACTTCGCCAAAGCAGCAACGACGCGCTTCGGCAGCGGCTGGGCTTTCCTCGCAGCCGACAAAGAAGGCAAGCTGAAAGTATACAGCCTTCCAAACCAGGACAGCCCGATCTTCGAAGGCGAAACGCCTCTGCTCGGCCTGGACGTATGGGAGCATGCCTACTACCTGAACTACCAAAACAAGCGCCCTGACTACATCAAAGCGTTCTGGAACGTCGTGAACTGGGATGAAGTCGGCAAGCGTTACGAAGCAGCCGTAAAATAAGTTCTTTTAATGGAAGACCGGGCTATCGGGCCCGGTCTTTTTTTGTTTTCCGGCTCAGCCTTTTTGCTTCGCCCATCGCTTATGCTCCGGCACGGGAGGAAGCTGGAATCCGGGCACATAAGGCGTTCGGGACTTTTTCCCAAGATTCGCGGAAAGAGGATAGGCATATGCCGCATAGGATAGTGTATTCAAGGCAATGTTCGAAAGGAGCTGCATGTCCGGAATGAACTCTTACTATCCTTACCATGCTCCAGCCTATCCGGCCGCTTATCAGCCCGCCTATCAGCCTGTCCAAGCCGGAGGAGACTGCGGCTGCGGCGGAAGCCAGCGCAGCTTCCAATTCGTGCCGGCCGCTCCGCCTGCGCCCGGCATCTTCCCGCCTCTCTCCGGTTACGACCCAGGGATTTTCCCGCCGATCCAACGGCCGGATCGCGGGATCTTTCCGCCGATCGGCGGCGGGTTTCCCGGCGGACCGGGCTTTCCCGGCGGCGGCTTCCCCGGCGGCCCAGGCTTTCCCGGCGGCGGCTTCCCCGGCGGGCCGGGCTTCCCCGTTCCTTTTACAGGAGCCGGCGCCCCTGGCACCGGTCCTGCAGGAACGGTCAACACGCCTGCGCCGGTGACCGTCCGCATTGAAGGCGGCGAATCCTTTCCCTATGTGACGGAGGATTACCAAATTCCTTATTATGACGGCATGAGCATTGCCCAGGCTCTCGAATACACCGGTGTCGTCCGAATTTCCCCCGGAGGCGGCGTACAATCCGTCGGCGGCGTGCGCAACGACATTTCGGACGATATCCGCATCGGCGACAACGTCCAGTACACCCTTCGTCTGAACGGACGGCAGATACCGCATACTCTGCTTACATTCCCCGTCCACCGGAGAGATGTCATCGGCATCGATCTTATCCACATCGGAACCTGAACGGCCGGCTTTTTCAAAGCACGCAGTTGATTCATGCAAGCGGCTTTTTGCAGGGAGCGGCTAGCATGCCATAGAGGGATAAACGCGAGCACGCTTCACGGATCCTTCCTGCTGCCGTTCTGCTGCCCGCCGAGGTCGTTGAGCCGCATCGCAAATCAAAAAAAGAGGGCAGCCCCCCAGTCTTTGACTTTGGGGGCTGCCCTCTTATGGATTTACGCCATGACTTGGCAAATCTGGTTCGTGAACTCCACCGGATCCTCGATCGGCAAGCCCTCGATCAGCAGCGCCTGATTGTAGAGCAGCGAAGTGAACAAGCCCAGCTTGCTCTTGTCGTTCTCATAAGCTTCCTTCAGCGCGCGGAAGACATCGTGGCCGACATTCAGCTCCAGCACCTTCTGGGCTTTGACGTCGCCGCTGTTCGGCATCGCCTTCAGAATCTTCTCCATCTCGATCGTCACTTCGCCATCCGTGGCGAAGCAGACCGGATGCTTGCGCAGGCGCCTGGAAGCCCGCACGCCGCTGACCTTGTCGCCGAGCAGCGCCTTCATCTCCTCGAAGAGCGCCTTGTTCTCCTCATCGGCCTTTTCGTCCTCGGCTGTCTTCTCGTCCTCCTCGATGCCCAGATCGCCGCTGGAGACGGAGCGGAATTCCTTCTCCTTGTAGCGGGCAAGCATCTTCACGGCGAACTCGTCGATATCGTCGGTGAAGTACAGAATCTCGAAGCCCTTGTCGAGCACGAGCTCGGTCTGCGGGAGCTTCTCGATGCGCTCGGCCGATTCTCCGGAAGCGTAGTAGATATACTTCTGATCCTCGGGCATGCGGGCAACGTATTCAGCCAAGGTGACCAGCGCCTTGTCCTTGGAGGACGTGAACAGCAGCAGATCCTGCAGCGCGTCCTTGTGCATGCCATAGTCGCTGTAGACGCCGAATTTCAGCTGGCGGCCGAACGACTTGAAGAACTGCTCATATTTCTCGCGCTCGTCCTTCAGCATGCTCTGCAGAGCGCTCTTGATTTTGGATTCAATGTTTTTGGCGATCAGCTTCAGCTGGCGGTCATGCTGCAGCATCTCGCGGGAGATGTTGAGCGAGAGGCTCTCGGAGTCCACCATGCCCTTGACGAAGCTGAAGTAGTCGGGAAGCAGGTCGGCGCATTTGTTCATGATCAGCACGCCGCTGGAATACAGCTCCAGCCCCTTCTCGAACTCCTTGGTGTAATAATCGAACGGGATCGTCTCCGGAATGTACAGGATCGCCTGATAGACGACCGCGCCGTCGGCGCTCACATGCACATGCTTGAGCGGCTTGTCGAAGCCGTAATGCTTCTCGTGGTAGAACGCCTCGTAGTCCTCGGCCGTCAGCTCGCTTTTGTTCTTGCGCCAGATCGGCACCATGCTGTTGACCTGCTGCTCTTCGGTGTACGTCTCGAACTCATCCTCGCTGCCTTCCTTGAGACGGCTGGAGGAAACCTCCATCCGGATCGGATAGCGGATGAAATCGGAGTATTTCTTGATCAGCGCCTTGAGCCGGTAATCGTTCAAATACTCGTCGTAGTTGTCATCCTCGGTATTCCGCTTGATCTCCAAAATGATCTCGGTGCCGACCGAATCCTTGTGAGCTTTCTCGATCGTGTACCCGTCCGCACCTTCAGAGACCCATTTCCACGCCTCTTGTCCATCCAGCGGCTTCGTGACGACCGTCACGCGGTCGGCGACCATGAAGGCGGAGTAGAAGCCGACGCCGAACTGGCCGATGATGTCGCGGCCGTCCTTGGCTTCATTTTCCTGCTTGAAGGCAAGGGAGCCGCTCTTCGCGATAATGCCGAGATGGCTCTCCAGCTCCTCGCGGTTCATGCCGATGCCGGTGTCCCTAATCGTCAGGGTGCGCGCAGCCTGGTCGGGAATGACCTGGATGAAGTAGCTGTCCGGATTGAACGTCAGCTTCTCGTCCGTCAGCGCTTTATAGTAGATTTTATCGATGGCGTCACTGCTGTTGGAAATCAGCTCGCGAAGAAAAATTTCCTTTTGGGTATAGATGGAGTTGATCATCATTTCCAAAAGACGTTTGGATTCAGCTTGGAACTGCTTTTTTTCCACTTTGAAATCTCTCCTCTTGGATCGGGTAGATTAGCACTCGGAAATGAAGAGTGCTAAAACTTTATATACCACTCCGCAAATTGGCTTGTCAAGGATTGCCTCTGCTTCTAAGGGGGAAGCGATGAGGGCGGCGCTTCCTCGTGAACGGCAAGCCTTGAAAAAAAGGCAGCCGCAGCGCAGGACACCGCGTCCAGCTCTGCAACTGCCTTGGACTTGTCCAGTCCCCGCCCGTTCGACCGCTCTGCGCCATACACCCTGCTCCAAGCGGTTTCCCAGCCTTACCGTTCGACCTCTCCGCGCCTATACTCTGATCCTGCACGTTTTCCCAGCCTTGTCCGCTCAAACGTTCAGCCAGCTAAGCAGAGAGCCCGTTATGGACTGCCCCGCTAAGAGTTCCAGCCGCTTGGGCCATAGCCGAGAAGCTCCGCGAGCCTATTCCCCGTCTGCGGTCCCCAGCTCCTTGCCCTTGCCGCTGATCAGCTTGAGCTGATCGTTCTCGTATCCGACCTCGTAGGAAACCTCGAAGCTGCGGACGGACGTCTTGCCGTCCTGGCCATGCTCTTCGGCCGTAATGACGGCCTTGACCACGGCGGATCGCTCCCCGTCCTTGTCGACCTTGAGGCTTTTGATGACGACATTTTTGGTCGGCAGGTAGCCACGGCGGAAATCCTCGTAAGGATCCTGCTTCTTCCAGTTGATTCCCAGCAGCGAATACGCATAGACGTAATCGCCGTTGCTGAGGCTCTCGTAGAAGCGGGACACAAGATAACCGGCGTAGTCCGTAATGGATTTCTTGCCGGTCAGGGCGTTGGTCGCGCTCCCCGGAACGCCGGGCAGCTCCTTCATCGGTGTCTGCGACCATCCCTCGGCCGCGGACAGAATATCGGAGATCGGAATGCTGAACCCGATTTCTCCGTCCTGCATTTCCGCCGAGTTGATGCCGAGCACCATTCCCGTCCGCTGGTCGATGAGCGGCCCGCCGCTGTTGCCGGGAGCGATCGCGGCCGAAATCTGGTACATGTTCCGGTACGTGTACGGCTTCATCGAGAACGTGCGTCCCAGCCCGCTGATGATGCCCGGAGTTACGGTATTCTGCAATCCGAGCGGGCTGCCGACGGCCATGATGGCATCCCCGACCTCCACCCGCCCGCTGCGCTCCAGGCGCAGCGGCTCCGTTCCCTCCAGATCGGGCACGCGCACGACGGCAATATCGGTATCCGTGCCGATGCCGATCACCTCCCCCGTCAGCTCGCGGGCATCGGAAGTCGTCACTCTCACCGTTCTCGATCCCGCTACGACGTGGGCGTTGGTGATTATATCTCCCTTGGCGTTGTACAGAAAGCCGGATCCGAGGCCGCTTTCGCTCTGGATGGTGACGACTTTTTTCTGGATGCGGAAAATAATGTCCTTCAGCGCGGCTGCGTTGCCTGCAGCCGTACCCTCCGGCGGCGAAACCGCGAGCAGCGGCTCCATGCCCATCTGGCGGGGAATGTACCCGTGCAGCGCCAAGGCCGTCCCCGCTCCCGCAAGCAGAACGGCTGCCGCCGCAGCGGCCGCAAGTGGCTTCGTCAGCCTCATGGCGGTCCCTCCTTTCTTATTTCTCGCGACGCTTAATCGATATACCAAGTCGCGCTAGTAATCGCTACGGACGCCTCGCTCTTGACCGAAGCGTTCTTTTCGGTGAAGGCGGCGCTTCCTCCCGGCTCGATGACCCCTCCGCTCGAAACGGATATCGTGCCGGAGCCGACCTGCACCCCTTCCGCATCCTTGAGGACATAGAAGAGCCGGATGGCGCGGATGCCCCGGGTCGCCTTGCTCTTCAGCCGGCCGGTAATGACGGCGCTGCCTTCCTCGCCTATGGAAGCGTTCAGCTCGACGATGTCGAATGCATCCGTCTGATTTTGCCGCTGCTCCAGATTGGCCATCTGCATGGCCGCATTCAGCCGCTTGCGCTCCTGCTCCTCGTATTCTTCCTTCTCTTTGTCGATCCGGGCAGACATATCTTGAAGCTTCGACGTGTTCCCCGCATGGCTGACCGTCTCGTCCACAGCGGCGCGGGCGGCAGAGAAGTCCTTCTTCCTCAGCAGCTGCTGCGCCTGGTTGATGCCCATTTGGACCATGCTGTCCAAAATGCGCTGACGCAGCTCAGGCGCCCCGGGAGCCTGGAGTCCGCGCAGCCTCTGGAGCCTCTCCGCCATTTCCCGGATCGTTCCCAGACCGTCCAGCTCGCTCGACACTTGCTGCACGGCCAGCCTTGCCCCCGCTCCCGCCAGCTTGTCGCGGATCGGATCGAACAGCTCCTCGTGGCGGCTGCTCAGCGTCGCCTGCGCTTGGCGCAGCCCGCTTTCCGCCTTCTCCAGGCTGCCCTGGTCGAGCAGCAGCCCCGCCGCCTTGATGTCATCGTCGAGCTTGGCCGCCTGACGGACGATGTCGATATCCTTGGCAATGCCGGGATTGCCGGGCCGGGAAGCCGCCGCGAGCTCGAGCAGCTGCTCGGCATTCCGGTACTGCCCCGCCTTGGCTTCCTTTTCCGCCTGTACATGCCAGGAACGCACCTTGGCATTGACATTCCCGTCATGGACGAAGACGGCAAGCACGGCCAGACAGCTGATCAGCAAAGCAGCAGCCGGCAGCATCCATAGCCGGAAGTAGCCTGTCGCCGGTGCGCCCTCCGCAGCGATGGCAGGACGTTCAGCCCGGGACCGCTCCGCCTGCCCGCCTCCTCCATCCGCCTTGCGGCCGGACTCGCCATCGCGCGACATGCGGTTCCATATTTCCTGGGCTTCGCGGTCCTGAAGCGGCTGCGCGCTTGACCCGGCGCCGACATCCTTGATTTTTTCCAGCCATTCCGCCCGTTCGAGGCGGCGCGCCAAAATGGCCGCCGTATGGAGCGGCTTGCCGCAGCGGCTGCAGAACGAAGCTTCGTCGTCCATCGTCGCAAAACCGCAATAAGGACATGCCGTCCGCACTACCCGGCCGCGCTCTCCTTCACTGGTTTCCCTGCTCATCTTCCCAAGCCTCCACCATGTTAACCTGTTCCTATCGGTTTCTCTATCTATTACTAACGGATGAAGTCACGGAAAAGCAATCAAAAACCAAAAAACCGCCCAGACAAATTCCTGTGCCCCGGACGGTTCATGATTCGGATGACTGCCCCTGCTAGCGCAAACCTAAAGCAACTCCGTCTCCAGCTTGCTTCTCATATAATCCCGTACCGCCTGAGACAGATCCTCGCGTTCCAGCGCCATGTCGATCGTCGCCTGTACAAATCCCAGCTTATCACCGACGTCATGCCGGCGTCCCTGGAATTTAAAGGCATGCATCGGCAGCACGGAATTCAGCTTCTGCAAGCTGTCCGTCAGCTGGATCTCGCCGTTCTTGCCCGGCTCCGCTCTTTCGAGCAGGCGGAATACGGCAGGGTCGAGCACGTAGCGCCCGACGACAGCCCAATTGGACGGCGCTTCGCCGGGAGCCGGCTTCTCCACCAGGTTCCGGATGCGGGGGAACATGCCTTCGCCTTCCAGATCCGCGATGCCGTATTTGTGGGTCTGATCCCACGGGACTTCCATGACCGAGACGACCGAAGATCCGGTTTCCCGGTAGAAGTTCATCATCTCGCCCAGGCATGGCTGCGGCGAGCGCAGAATGTCGTCGCCGAGCAGCACCGCAAAAGGCTCGTTGCCGATGAAGCTGCGGGCGCAAAGCACCGCATGGCCGAGGCCAAGCGGCTCCCGCTGGCGGACGTAGACGATGTCGGCCAGCTTGGAAATGCTGCGGACGACCTTCAGCGTCTCCTCGTCGCCTCTTGCTTCCAGCTCGTTCTCCAGCTCGACCGATTTGTCGAAGTGGTCTTCGATCGCGCGCTTGCTGCGGCCGCTGACGATCATGATGCTCTCGATGCCGGATGCGGCGGCTTCTTCCACGATATATTGAATGGCCGGCTTGTCGATGAGCGGCATCATTTCCTTGGGCTGGGCTTTTGTTGCGGGCAGGAAACGGGTACCGAGGCCTCCTGCAGGGATGATCGCTTTGCGGATATGAGTCAAGTGGGGTCCAACTCCTTCGTCATGATAGAAACATGGCCGGATCCGGCCGACAAAATGCGATATGTAAATGAGTCGTTCAGTTCCAATTCCGTTGCTTCCAGTTTACCAATTCTTGTCGAAAGGCGCCAGCGGACGTATGAGAGGGCCGCCAAGGGGCACCATTCAGGTATATGCATCGGGGCGTTCCGCATGATCACAACCGAAAATTTAAGCATCGGCAGACAAAGGCGGATAATCGGCATGGCGGAGACGTTCCGGCGGCATGGGAAGCAGGCCCGCTTCCTTGAAGGACAGGCATTTGTATACTGTATCCATACGACGGCGGGAATAACCATTCCAGCCACAGCGAGCTTCCCTTGGAACCCGATGTCCGTCATCCGGAAGGAATCGATCTGTTCCTTGTTTCTTTTGCACCTTCGACCGCAGCTCGAAAGAATCCATCCTGTTCGGCTTTCTTTGGAATGATTCAGCCCTAAAACAAATTCGTTGTCTTATACTCAAATTTGAATATAATAAGAATGGATCTTAATTTGCAGGAGAAAGAAGGAGTGAATTCCATGTCGGAGAAAGGCGCTCGCCAGACCCGATTCGTCGTAGCCGGCCTTATGCTGGCCATTCTGATGTCAGCCATGGACAACACGATCGTCGCTACCGCCATGGGGCGGATCGTCGATGATCTCGGCGGGTACGACCAGCTCGTATGGGTGACATCCGCTTATATGATCGCCCTCATGGCAGGCACGCCGATTTTCGGCAAGCTGTCGGACATGTACGGCCGCAAGCGGTTTTTCATTTTCGGCATCATCGTGTTCCTGATCGGCTCCGCGTTGTGCGGCACGGCCGGCAGCATTACCCAGCTGAGCGTGTACCGGGCCATCCAGGGCATCGGCGGCGGAGCTCTCATGCCGATCGCGTTCACGATCGTATTCGATATTTTCCCTCCGGAGAAGCGCGGCAAGATGTCCGGCCTGTTCGGAGCCGTATTCGGCATCTCCAGCATCTTCGGGCCGCTGCTCGGCGCGGTCATTACCGACCATATCGGCTGGGAGTGGGTGTTCTACATCAATATCCCGCTCGGCATTCTCGCCCTGTTCTTCATCGGGACCTATTACAAGGAATCCCTCTCCCATTCCAAGCAGCGCATCGACTGGGTCGGCGCGTTCACTCTCGTCGGAGCCATCGTCTGCCTCATGTTCGCCCTGGAGCTGGGCGGCCAGAAGTACGCTTGGGATTCCGGCATGATTCTCGGCCTGTTCGGCGGGTTCGTCGTGCTGCTGGCGGTGTTCCTGTATACGGAAACGAAAGTCGCCGAGCCGATCATCTCGTTCAAAATGTTCCGCAAGCGGCTGTTCGCGAGCAGCGTGCTGACCTCCTTGTTCTACGGCTCGACTTTCATCATCGCCACGATCTATATTCCGATCTTCATCCAGGGCGTGTACGGCGGCTCGGCGACCAACTCCGGCCTGCTGCTCATGCCGATGATGATCGGCTCCGTCGTCGGCAGCCAGGTAGGCGGCTTCCTGACGACCAAGCTGAGCTTCCGCTCCATCATGATGATATCGGCCGTCTTCTTCCTGGCGGGTGTCGTTTCTCTCGGCTTCATCAGCCCGGATACGGCCCGCTTCGTCGTGACGCTGGAGATGATCCTGCTCGGCTTCGGCGTCGGCTACTCCTTCTCCGTGCTGAACATGGCCGCCATCGACGGCTTCGACATGCGCCAGCGCGGAGCGGCGACCGCCACGACGACGTTCATGCGCTCCCTCGGCATGACGCTCGGCATTACGATCTTCGGCATCATTCAGCGCAACATCTTCACCTCGCGGCTGGAAACCGCGTTCGGAGGCAAGGCGCCGATCGGCGGGGCAGGCGGGGGCAACCAGCAGTTCCTTACGCCTGAAGGCCGCAAGGCGATCCCTGCCGAAGTGCTGAGCAAAATCGAAGCCGCGCTCGCGACTTCCATCTCCCACACCTTCCTGTGGGCTCTTATCCCGGCTGTCGCAGCCGTCATCATGGTCCTGCTCATGCCGGGCACGCGCATGACGATGAGCCGCAAGCCTGAACCCAAGCAAGAGCTCCGCACGGAATAAGCGGCGGGCACATGCAGGTCAAAGCACAGCAAAGAAAAAAACAAGAACTCGAAAAAAGGTCCCTGACAAGGGGCCTTTTTTGGTTTTCGCCGCCTTCGTTGACAGACGGATTCAACTATATTATATTTAATACTAGTTAATAATAATTATAAATAAGGAGCTGATTTCTTTGACAACCCCATCCGCTGCTGCCATTCCATCGGTGTCTCAAGTGTTGAATCTCCACCTGGCCAATTGGAGCATTTTGTACGTGAAGCTCCACCAATTCCACTGGTATGTGAAAGGCCCCCAATTTTTCACCCTGCACGAAAAGTTCCAGGCTCTCTACGAAGAGGCCGCCTTACATGTCGACGAGCTCGCCGAACGGCTGCTGGCGGTCGGAGGCAAGCCGCTTGCGAGCATGAAGGAATATCTCGAGACGGCCACCGTCGAGGAAGCGGCGGGCAGCGAGTCCGCCATCGCCATGGTCCGGTCGGTCGCCGCCGACTTCAGAAGCATGATCGGCGAGCTCAAGGAAGGAATGGCCGCCGCTCAGAGCCGTCAGGACGAAACGACAGCCGATATGCTGCTGGCCATCCACACGTCGCTGGAGAAACATGTCTGGATGCTGGATGCCTTCGCAGCCGAGTAACCTCGGCTTATTGCCTTCCTCTCGAAGGATTTCGCTGCAAAACGAAGTTGAGATCGGAAAAAAAAGTTGAGATTGCAAAAAAAGGTTTGCGCAGCCATCCCTAGGGCGGCTTCCGAACCTTTTTGAGCTTTTTTGCCTATTTCTCTTTTTATTGAAGGTTACATCACAATCCTTGCCGGCCGTTTGGTGTAGCGGTTCGCATAGCTCGAGGCGCAGTAAGCCTCCGGCTTGACGCGGGGCACATAGCTGCCGATCGTCTCCACGCGGGCGATCATCTCCTGGACATACAGATGGGTCGGATTCAGGCAGGGCTCCGTGCCGGCATCGATATCGATGAACGTCCGAAGCTCGCCTCCCTGGTAGACGTACGGCAGAATCAGCTCTTCCATCGCCGGCACGATTCGATGCTCCTCCAAATATGCGGCCATTTCCTGGGAAAGGGAAGTCTCGAAGGCCAGCTTCTCGCGGATCGACGCCAGCTCCCTGTTCAGCACGAAAGGCCGGTAGCATGCCCAAGCCCCTTTGCCCACCCGTCTCAGAACGAGGCCCGTAATGAACTTGGTATGGCTTGGATGAACCTGGGAATCCGTCCCGATGGCAAAATGATACGCCGCCCGCGGATCCTCGCTTATGAAAGTCATCATCCGCTCGGCGACCTCGCCCAAGGTCAGATGCTGCTCCTTGACGTTGTGAAATCGAAGCCTGTTGCGGTAATCATGGGATTCCGGCTGTCTCTTGGACTTCGTCACGCTAGCTCTCACCCCGCCCTCGCTGTCTTACCGTCAGCTTATGCTTGGATGGCCTTGCCTATGAACCGGCCAAGCAGACGGCGCTCCCACGGCGGCTGCATCGGGTAGAAAAACAGCCGCATCCAAGCCTCGCCGAAACGAGGACAGGATGCGGCTTGTTCCATGCATGACGTCAAACGAGGGAGACAAGGGAGGAGGCGATCTTCTCCCCGTTCCAGAGAACGCTCAGCTCCTCGCCGTCCCGAAGGGCGGCGACGCCGGCCGGCGTCCCGGTGAAGACGATGTCTCCCCGGCCCAGGCCGTAACGGCGGCCGATATGCTCCGCGAGCACATCCGGCTTGAAGATCATATCCCGGGCGTTGCCCAGCTGGGCGACCTCGGAGCCGCGCAGCAGAGCGAAGTCGGCGGCCTCCAGCCCGGCTAGACCCGGATAAGGACGCCAAGGCCCGATCGGAGCGGAATTCCGGAAGCCCTTGGCGGCGAGCCATGGATGGCCCTTCTCCTTGAGCCTGCTCTGCACGTCGCGCAGCGTCAGGTCGAGGCCGAGCGTCATCGCGTCGAACAGCTCGTCCGCCTCGATTCCCGGTTCCCAGCCGCGTCCCGCGCGAAGCACGATTTCCAGCTCGAAATGCACCTCTCCTTCCCCGCCCGGCAGCTCGACGGCGCTTCCGTCCATCGGAATCAGCGAATGGGTCGGCTTGGTGAACACCATCGGGGATTTCGGCACTTCGTTGCCGAGCTCAAGGGCATGCAGCCGGTAGTTGCGGCCGATGCAATAAATATTGCGTACGGATTCAAGGCTGTAGTCTTCATAGGCACTCATGCAGGGTCAGCTCCTGTTCTTTGCTTTCTGGGCTTCGATTTGTTCCGCAAGCTCGTTCAGATAGGTCCAGCGCTCCATCAATTCCTCCAGCCTGGCCTCCAGGCTCTCCTGGCGGGCCATGAGCTCCTGCAGGCGCACCGAGTCGCTTCCCGAAGCGCCCATCTCCTCCTGGACCCGCTCCAGCTCGGCTTCCGCCTCCGCGATGCGGCCGTCGATGACCTCGAAATCCTTCTGCTCCTGATACGACATGCGCAGCTTGGATTCCTTGCGCGGAGCTTCGGCCGGCTCTCCCGGCCGGGAGGCGGCAGACGGGGATGACGCAGCCGCCCTGGAGGACGAGTCCTGGAGACTTCCCTTCTTCTGCAGCTGCTCCTCGTAGTCCGAATAGTTGCCCGTATGCTCCGTGATGGCGCCGTTCTCGAACGCGAAGATCCGGTCCACCGTCCGGTCCAGGAAGTACCGGTCATGGGAGACGACCAGCACGACGCCCGGGAAGTCGTCGAGGTAATCCTCCAGCACGCCGAGCGTCGCGATATCGAGATCGTTGGTCGGCTCGTCGAGCAGCAGCACGTTCGGAGCGCCGCTCAGGATGCGCAGCAGCTGCAGGCGGCGCTTCTCCCCGCCCGACAGCTTGGAGATCGGCGACCACTGCATCGCCGGAGGGAACAGGAACCGCTCCAGCAGCTGCCCGGCGCTGATCGTCGTGCCGTCGCCCGTGCGGACCTGCTCCGCCTGCTCGCGGATGTATTCGATGACGCGCATCGACTCGTCCATTTCCTCATGCTCCTGCGAGAAATAACCGAGCTTGACGGTCGGGCCGAGCACGACCTGTCCGCTGTCCGGCTCCATCCGGCCGGCGATCAGCTTCAGCAGCGTCGACTTGCCGCTGCCGTTGCGCCCGATGATGCCGACCCTGTCTTCCGGCACGGCGATGTAGCTGAAGCCGTTGATCAGCGACCGGTCTCCATACCCTTTGCTCACGTCTTCCAGTTCGATGATCTTGCGTCCCAGCCTGGAGGAGGCGACGGACAAGTCCAGCTTGCCGGAAGCCTTGCCCGGTCCAGCCTCCTTGAGAGCCTCGAAGCGCTCGATCCGCGCCTTCTGCTTCGTCGAGCGCGCCTTGGCGCCGCGGCGGATCCAGGCGAGCTCGTTGCGCAGCAGATTCTGGCGCTTGGACTCGCTCGCCGCCTCGCGCTCCTCGCGCTCCAGCTTCAGCTCCAGGAAGCGGCTGTAGTTGGCCGTATAGAAGAAGGCACGGCCCTGGTCCAGCTCGATGACGCGGTTGCTGACCCGATCCAGGAAGTAGCGGTCATGCGTCACCATGAGCAGCGCGCCGCGCCGCTTCTGCAGCATGCTTTCCAGCCACGCGACGGACTCGTTGTCGATATGGTTGGTCGGCTCGTCCAGAATGAGCACGTCGGATGGCGACAGCAGCGCTGCGGCCATCGCCACCCGCTTGCGCTGGCCGCCGGACAGCGTGCCGAGCTTCGCCTCGTAGCTCGTAATGCCGAGCTTGGAGAGAGCGGTTCGGGCATCGCTTTCCAGCTGCCAAGCATCCTGCTCGTCCATGGCCGCGTTGGCCCGGAGCAGCCGCTCCTGCAGCGCGACATCCGAGCTGCTCCGCTCAAGAGCCTCCAGCGCCGCCGCATAGTCCCGCACAGCCTTCAGCTGAGGCGAATCCCCGCTGAGCACATGCTCCAGCACGGTTTCCTCCGGATCGAACTCCAAGTTCTGGAGCAGCATCCGCACGCTGACGCGCGGCGGAATCACGACGCTGCCGCTGTCGGCAGGCTCGATTCCCGCAATCGCCTTCAGAAACGTCGACTTCCCGGTTCCGTTCACCCCGATGATGCCGATCTTATCGCCGTCGGATATTCCGAAGCTTACGTCTTCAAACAGTTTTTTCTCTCCGTAGGTTTTGGAAAGATGCTCTACCGATAACAGATGCATATCAGGCCCCGGCTTTCTTGTTTTCTCGTCCTTCCATCATACCACAACTTGGCGGCTGCGCAGCCGCCGTCCGGTTCCGGAAGTTCAGAACCCGAAGCATAAGCCGGTTCGGTCCGGACATCCCCCTTCACCCGTCTTGTCCGAAGGGTGGCTCCTGTACGGGAGGCTTATCGGCACAGCCCCCCGCCTTTTGCCGAACCGCGCTTCTTTAAAAAATCATTTCCAAGTCAGCTCTATCTTCATTTTCTGTTCATTTTGAAAGCGTAGGATAGGGAGCAATCCTTGAAACGAGGTGGATTCGATGAAACAGCGAATCGGCAAATGGAGAAAGTGGCAAATCGGCGCCGGCGGAGCGGCGGCCCTGTTTGTTTTGTTCAGCACCGTGCAAAACAGCACCGCCTTTCAGGAAAAGATCCAGTCCGGAGGAAACGGATCCGGCCCGGCATCGGAATCGGATGCCTCTGCCGCCGATCGGGACAGGCTCATGGACGATTGGCGATCCGGCAGCATGGACAACGGCGGAGCTTTCGACGGGGACACCGGCAGCCGTACGGGCAGGCATGGCCGGAGAGGCGGCTCCTTCCCGTCCGACGGAGCGGCAGGCGGCGGATCTCCAAGCGGCGGCTGGAGCCAATCCGACAGCGGCGGGGGCATGAGCTCCCGCTCGGGAGGCTCCTGATCATGCCGGCCGAATCCCGAATCGCGTTGAGGGCAATGAATACGGACATAACGGCCATTCTCCGCTGGCCCGACGATCGGACTCCCGATACGCCGGCCTATCATTCGCTGGTCAGCCGCTGGTTCCGCGATGTCGAGGCGAGGTTCAGCCGCTTTTTGCCCGGCAGCGAGCTCAGCGCCCTGAACCGGACCGGCGGCTCCTGGCAGCTCGTATCGCCGATGATGGAGGAGGTGCTCGCGCTGGCGCTGCAATGCTGCCGACAGACCGGCGGCGCCTTCCACCCCGGCCTGCTCCGCCAGCTGCAGCGGGAGGGCTATCTCCGCTCCTTCGAGCATGCGGCCACCTTCCGGCCTGCCGAAGCCTCCGGGCAGGCTGGACTCCTCCGCCCGGATCCGGGCGGTCATGCCGCCGCCGAGCCATTCGAGCTTGACGGGCGCATGGGCGCGGTGCGTCTCGCCCCCGGCAGCGAGCTCGATCTCGGCGGCATCGTCAAGGGCTGGGCCGCTGACCGGCTCGCCGGCTGGCTCCGCCGGAGGCACGGCTTCCCTGCCGGCATCGTCAATGCCGGAGGCGACCTCAGCGTATGGCAGGAGGACGAGGAAGCTCCTTCCACGGTCATCGCCATCGAGGATCCCTGGGACACCGGCAGGGATGCGGCGCGCCTGTCGCTGAAGCGTGGAGCCGCAGCAACCTCCTCCACCTTGAAGCGGCGCTGGGGAGAGGACGGATCCGGCCTTCATCATCTCATCGATCCCCTTGCCGGACGCAGCGCAGCGAGCGGCATCGTCCAGGCGACGGTCGCCGGGGCGGAGGCGGCCGAATGCGAGGCGTGGGCCAAAACCTTCTGCATCTGCGGATTGGAGGAAGGCGCGGCCCGGATGAAGCTCGGCGCTCCCGGCTGCGAAGCCGCCGTCATCACGGATAAGCGCAAGCTGATTCTGATCCCTTCCCGAAATCCCGGACGCTTCGTCTGGGAGCCCGGCACGCTGACAATTCAGGAGGCGACGATATGATTCAATGGATGGTGGAATGGCCGACATGGCAGCTGACGAGAATCGCCGGCATCGCGGCTTACCTGGCCCTGTTCGGAGGCATGACGCTGGGCATCCTGTACGGCTATCCCTTTTTGAAGGGAGCATCGAAGATCTCGGTCTACCGCTGGCACAGCCGGCTGACGGTCGCCGGCACGGCGATCGCCCTGCTCCATGCCGCCGTGCTCGTCATTGACACGTATACGCCGTTCACCTGGGGAGAGCTGCTCCTTCCATTCTCCGCGCATGACCATCCTGTCCTGTACGGCATCGGAAGCCTCGCCCTGTACGGCATGCTGCTCCTCATCCTCACGACGGATCTGCGCCCTCGCCTCAAGCGGCCTCTATGGCTCGCGATCCACATGCTCGCGTACCCTATGTTCGCAGCAGCGCTGCTGCATGGACTGCTGGCCGGAACGGACAGCTCTCTTGGCGTCGTCCAAGGGATGTACGCCGTGACCGGAGGAGCGACGCTGCTCCTGTTCTGCGGACGCCTCATCCCCCGCAAGCCCGCAGCCCGGGCGGAAATCCTTCCCGGTCCGCGCAGGCCGGATGGAAGCCGCCGGCAGCAAGCTTCCCGCGGCTCCGATGCAAGCTGAGGATGCTCCGGCAGCCGGACTTCGGCAACAGTCCGGCTGCACATCCCTCCGCGATTTCGATATGATCCATCCAACTCAGCTGCAGCTATCCGCAGTTGTTGCCCATCCATCCTCCCTGTCTATTCCTTGCCGAGCTTTTCCCATTCATGTTCCTCATTCATGTTCCTCATTCATGTTCCAAGCGATCAGCGATTGCCGGTCTCCCGCAATCTCTTCCCTTCCATCGAATTTTCATCTCCCCGCCTGTCCATGCTAAGATAAGACATAGACATGAAAGACCTATCAACGGACAGACAGCGGGGGTTGACATCATGCTTTCCTTCATCCTCACCAGCAAGCGATTCGTATCCGCCTTCTTCCACGCCTTCAAGGACAAGGAGTTTCAGGCGCTCTTCTTCATTGCGGCCGTCACCTTGTTCTCCGGAACGATGTTCTACCGTTCCGCCGAAGGCTGGAGCACCGTCGACGCCCTGTATTTCTGCGTCACGACGCTGACGACCGTAGGCAGCAGCCTGGAGCCGCAAAGCGACTTCGGCAAAATCTTCACCATGATTTATGTATTCGTCGGCATCGGCATCATCTTCGGCTTCATCCGCACGCTCGCCTCCCATATCCGCATCGGCAGGCGCTGAGCGCCGCGCAAGAAACGTGCTTCGTTTGACCCTATGAAAAAAAGGGACAGTCCCCGGTCATTTGCATGACTTATGGGACTGTTCCTTTTTGAATGCCTGTTTCATCGCCCGAGCTTTCAGAAAAGCCGCCAATCCATCCTTGCTCCCCGGTCAGAAGAACAGGGGTTCCGGCTCCGCGGCGGAGAGCCTCCTGGCGCTCCGGCTGTGCGGGATGCACATCGGCGTTCCATGAAGCGGATCCGCCATGATGTCGCATCGGAGCCCGAACACTTCTTCGATCATCGCGGAGCTGACGACCTGCTCCGGCGCTCCCTGCGCATAGATGGAGCCTTCCTTGATGGCGACGATATGGTCGGCATAACGGCATGCCAGGTTGATATCATGCAGCACCATGACGACCGTCCGCTTCTCCGAGGCGTTGAGCTCGTCCAGCAGGTCCAGCACCTCGATCTGATGAGTCAGATCGAGATACGTCGTAGGCTCGTCGAGCAGAATGATTCCGGTCTGCTGCGCCAGCGTCATGGCGATCCACGCCCGCTGGCGCTGCCCGCCCGACAGCGAATCGACGCTGCGCTCGCTGAGCTCCGACATTCCGGTCGCCTCGAGCGCCTCGGCCACCGCCGCTTCATCCTCCCGCGACCACTGCTGCAGCCAGCTCTGGTAGGGATAGCGGCCCTGCTTGACAAGCTGGAGCACGCTCAGCCCCTCCGGCGCCTGCGGTCCTTGCGGCAGGATAGCCAGCTTGCGAGCGACCTCCTTGGTCGACATCCGGGAGATGTCGCTGCCGTCGATGACGACCGAACCCTGCTGCGGCTTCAGCAGACGGGCCATCGAGCGCAGCAGCGTCGATTTCCCGCAGCCGTTGCTGCCGATGAACACCGTCACCTTGCCCTCCGGTAGGGTCAGATCCAGGTTTTCAAAGACATGCGCCCCTCCATAAGAGAGCGCCAGCCCCTTCGCTTCCAGCATCCCCATCTTCGATTGCCTCCTGCCTGTCATGAATTGCGGTGCCGATACAGCATGTAAAGGAAAAACGGAGCGCCGATCGCCGCCGTGAATACGCCGGCCGGAATATCGAGAGGCGAGAAAGCCGTACGCGCGGCAAGATCGGCCGTGAGCAGGATGATGGCGCCGATCAAGGCGCTTGCCGGCAGCAGTCCGCCGAAGGACGAACCGACAAGCTTGCGCGCCATATGAGGGGCCATCAAGCCGATGAAGCTGATCGCCCCTCCAATGGCGATGGCGGCTCCCGCGAGCGCCACGCTCAGCAGCAGCAGTATCAAGCGGCTGCGCTGCACATGCGCCCCTGCGCTTCCGGCCACTTCGTCGCCGAGCGCCTGGATGTTCACATGCCGGGCCTGGAACCAGGCCAGCGGCAGCAGCGCCGCCACCCATGGGAGCAGCGTGTAGACATCCTTTTCCCAGGAGACTCCGTAAATGCTGCCCGTCATGAACGTCAGGGATTTGACCGTCAGAATGAGCGGACCGGAGATGATCAGCATGTAGGATAGCGATTTGAAAGCCGCCGACAGCCCCGTGCCGATCAGCACAAGGCGCAGCGGCGAGACGCCGCCCCGCCAGGACAGCAGATACAGCAGCGCCGTAACCGCGAATGCGCCCCCGATGGCCGACACCGGCATCCAGGAGATAGGGACGGAGCCGCCCAGCAGGAACAGGAACAGCACCGCGCCCAGCGACGCTCCCTCGGTGATTCCGGTCACATCCGGGGATGCGAGCGGATTGCGGACAAGACCTTGCAGAATGGCTCCAGCAACTGCCAGCGAAGCCCCGACAAGCACAGCGATGACGATTCGCGGCAGCCGCAGCTTGTTCACGATGACCTCATGAGCCGCAGTCCCTTTGCCCGCGATGGAGCGGATCACTTCTAGAGGCGACACATAAAGGCTGCCGATGCCGGTGCTGACAATCATCATGGCCGCGCACAGCAAGGCGAGAATGACGAGCACCCAGGTCGTGCGGCGCTCGAGCAGGAACGACAGCCGCGGCCTGTCCATGCGCAGGGAACGGTATCTGCTCATCGTGTCACCCTCCCCGACCGCGCGATGTACACGAAGAAGGGAACGCCGATGACCGCCGTCATGACACCCACGGGCACTTCCTTAGGCATCGCGATGTACCGGGAGCCCAGATCGGCCGTCACGAGCAGCAGCGCGCCCAGCACGGCGCAGTAGGGAATCATCCAGCGGTAGTCGCTGCCTGCGATGCGGCGCGCGACATGCGGCACGATGATGCCGACGAAGGCGACCGGTCCGGCCGCAGCCACGGAAGCTCCAGCCAGCAGGATGATGGACAGGGCCGCAGCCCCTTTCATCCGGGCCGTGCTCTGCCCGAGTCCTTGCGCGATGTCGTCGCCCATGGCGAGCACATTGAGATGGCGGGACAGGACGAGCGCCAGAAGCATCCCGATGCCCATATAGGGAAGCACGGCGGTTAGGGCATTCATCTCCCGGCCCGCGACGGAGCCGACCAGCCAGACGAGCACTTGGTCGAACATTTTCCCGCTGGTCAGCATATACCCTTGCGTCACGGAAGCGAAAAAAGCGGCGATGGAAGCTCCGGCCAGCGTGATTTTCACCGGGGTCATGCCGTCCTTGCCCATGCTGCCCATGACAAAAACGATCAGCCCGCTGATTCCCGCTCCGGCCAGAGCCATCCAGGTCTGAGCCTGCATGCTCTCGAAGCCGAGCAGCCCCGCGCCGATGACAGCAAAAAAAGCCGCCCCCGCATTCACCCCGAAGGTGCTTGGAGAAGCGATCGGATTGCGCGCGATGACCTGCATGAGCGCTCCGGCCACGGCGAGGCAGGCGCCTACGGAGGCCGCGATCAGCGCCCGGGGAACCCGGGCCGTTCGGATGATGAGCTGCTCCTGCGTTCCGCTGTATCCGGTGAAGGAGCCGATGACATGGCGGAGCGGAATATCGGCCGTCCCGAATGCGATGCTGCATAGAACCGCGAAGGCCAGAAGCGTCATAAATAGAACTATTCCCGTAAGTCTCATGTCGGCCTGCTTTCTTGTTCATAGAACTCTCTTCATCTGCTGCTTCTGCCCGACACCTGCGTTGCCCTCCGCTTCCGCTTCCAGGGTCTTCAAAGCCGTCCAGCCGGATTAACGCGTCTCGGATTCGAAAAGCAGCAGTGGCTATGGAAAAAGTGTAGAAGAAGAATACGGCCCTGTCAACGATTCTGATAATCATTCTCAAATATTCATTGACAGGCTATCCCTTCTTCTCTAGAATTTCTACCTGTACTGATAATGGTTATCATATTAGACATAAAGGGGATTAAGAGAGATGAACAAACGCTTTCTGACCTTCATGGTCTCCATCCTGCTGGTCGGCCTGCTGGCCGCTTGCGGCAGCAACAATAACGCGAACAACTCGGCGAGCGAGCCTGCGGCCAATCAGCCCGCCGCGGGCACCGGAGAGGGATCCTCCGGCGGCGATGCGGAGCGTGTCGTCAAGCATGCGCTCGGAGAAACGATTATCAAGGGCACGCCGCAGAAGGTCGTCGTGCTGACCAATGAAGGCACCGAAGCGGTGCTCGCTCTCGGCGTGAAGCCAGTCGGCGCGGTCAAGTCCTGGACAGGCGATCCTTGGTACAAGCACATCAAGGACAAAATGGAAGGCGTCACCGTGCTCGGCGAGGAAAGCCAGCCGAACATCGAGCTGATCGCCGGCCTGCAGCCCGATCTCATCATCGCCAACAAGATGCGCCACGAGAAGATCTATGAGCAGCTGAGCGCCATTGCGCCGACCGTCGAAGCCCAAGACCTTCGCGGCTATTGGAAGGAAAACTTCACTCTCTATGCCGATGCCCTGAACAAAAAAGCCGAAGGCGAGAAGCTGATCGCCGACTTCGACGCGCGCATCGAGGACTTCAAGGCCAAAGCCGGCAGCAAGCTGAATGAAACGGTATCGATGGTGCGCTTCATGGGCGGCAAGACGCGCGTCTACCACACCGACACGTTCTCCGGCATCATCTTCGATCAGATCGGCATTGCCCGCAACGCGATGACGAAGAACAGCAAGGAAACGTTCGTCGACGAAATCACCAAGGAGCGCCTGCCGGAAGTCGAAGCCGACCGTCTCTTCTACTTCACCTATGACACCGGCGACGGCAAAGGCAATGCTACCGAACAGGAATGGACGGGCGATCCTCTCTGGAAGAGCCTTAAGGTCGTCCAGGAAGGACGGGCCAAGCGCGTAGACGACGCCATCTGGAATACCGCCGGCGGCATCCTGGCCGCCAACCTGATGCTCGACGAGCTGTATCAGATCTACGAAGTGTAGCCTCGCTCGACCTTCAAGCAGAAAAGAAGAAGCTCGCCCTGCAAATGGTTTACGGGGCGAGCTGTTTTTTATTTGAAAACGGTTTTCGACTCCATCTTTAAGAACAGTCCCTTGATTCTTTCCCACTAACAAAAAAAGCCCCGTCATGTTCACATGACGGGGCTTTGCCCTTTCTTGGCTCTTTCTCTTCCTAGCGCTTGCCCGTCATCTTCTCCGGACGGACCCACTCGTCGAACTGCTCGGAAGTGAGCAGGCCGCTCTTGATCGCGCTCTCCTTGAGCGTCGTGCCTTCCTTATGCGCCTGCTTGGCGATCTTGGCCGCATTCTCGTAGCCGATATGCGGATTGAGCGCCGTCACGAGCATCAAGGACTGATCCAGGTTGTGCTTCAGCGTGTCGAGGTTCGGCTCGATGCCGACGGCGCAATGCTCGTTGAACGAGAGCATGGAGTCGGAGAGCAGCACGACGGACTGCAGGAAATTGTAGGCGATGACCGGCTTGAACACGTTCAGCTCGAAGTTGCCTTGGCTGGCCGCGAAGCCGATCGCCGCATCGTTGCCCATGACCTGGCAGGCGACCATCGTAATGGCTTCGCACTGCGTCGGATTGACCTTGCCCGGCATGATGGAGCTGCCCGGCTCGTTCTCCGGGATCGTGATCTCGCCGATGCCGCTGCGCGGGCCGCTGGCGAGCCAGCGCACGTCGTTGGCGATCTTCATCAGGTCGGCCGCGAGGCCCTTGATCGCGCCATGCACCCAGACGATCTGGTCGTGGGACGTCAGGGAATGGAACTTGTTCGATGCCGTCACGAAGTTGTGGCCGGTAATCTCGGCCACCTCGGCCGCTACCTGCACCGCGAATTCCGGATGCGCGTTGATGCCGGTGCCGACCGCCGTGCCGCCGAGCGCGAGCTCGCGGATGGCGTCGACGCTGCTCGTCAGCATCCAGGACGATTTCTCCAGCATCGCTTCCCAGCCGCTGATTTCCTGGCCGAGCGTAATCGGCGTCGCATCCTGCAGATGCGTGCGGCCGATTTTGACGATGTCGTCGAACTTGACGCTCTTCTCGTGCAAGGTCGCCTTGAGCACCTCGAGCGCCGGCAGCAGGCGGGTCGATACCGCGATGACCGCCGCGATGTGCATCGCCGCCGGGAACGTATCGTTGGAGCTCTGCGAACGGTTCACGTCGTCGTTCGGGTGGATGCGCACGGAGGAGCCTTCCGCCTCCAGCAGCTGGTTCGCGCGGCGGGCGATAACCTCGTTGCAGTTCATATTGGTCTGCGTGCCGCTGCCCGTCTGCCATACGACGAGCGGGAACTCCCCGTCATGCTTGCCCTCGAGAATCTCATCGGCCGCGCGGCAGATCGCGTCGGCCTTTTCCGGCTCCAGCACGCCCAGCTTGCGGTTGGCCTGAGCCGCCGCTTTTTTCACATATGTCATCGCTTTGACGACCTCAAGCGGCATCTTCTCCCAGCCGATCTTGAAGTTCTCGCGGCTGCGCTGAGTCTGAGCGCCCCACAGCTTGTCCGCGGGAACCTTGATTTCGCCCATCGTATCCTTCTCAATCCGGTATTCCATGATTCCATTCCGCCTCTCTTAAGTCGATAAACCGCTTACCTTCACTCTCCCATTTTACCCAATCCGGGCGCCTGCCGCCAGCGGGGCATGCCCGCCGCGCGCTCAGGCCCTGGCGTCCCGGTAAGCTTGGACGTAAGCCTGGGCCTGCCGCTCGATCAGCGTGTAATCCCCGTGCTTCACCGCTTCCTTGGTCAGATCTCCGCCGATGCCGACCGCGACCGCGCCGGCCTTCACCCACTGCGCCAGATTGGCCAGCGAGACGCCGCCCGTCGGCATGATGTTCGCTTGCGGAAGCGGGCCCTTGACGGCCGTAATCATATCCGGGCCGAACGCGCTTCCCGGAAACAGCTTGACGATGTCCGCTCCGAGCTCCATCGCGGTCTGGATGTCCCGGATCGTCATCGTTCCCGGCATGACCGGCACCGCATAACGGTTGCACAAGCGAATCGTGTCGGGATTGACAGCCGGCGCAACGACGAACTCCGCGCCGCTCAGAATGGCCGCGCGGGCCGTCTCGGGATCCAGCACGGTTCCGACGCCGATGATCGCGTAGGAGTCCGATGCGGGATCCGCCTTGCTGGAATACTCTGCGGCCAGCTGCTGGATCGCCTGCAGCGCCATCGGCACGGTCATCGTAATCTCGATCGCCTTGATTCCCCCGCGGATGGCATGCCTCGCCATGCGGGCGACCTCCTCCGCCGAATCCGCGCGCAGCACGGCTACGACGCCCGCTTCCGCGATTGCTTGAGTCACTCTCAGTTTGCTAAGCATGTCAGCTTCCTCCCCGATTCTTCTGCTCTACGAGCCTCGGCGGCCGGCCTCGTCATGCTGCCGGCCGTGCGGCGATCGCCGCACGGCTGCTTCCCCGCCTCCGGATCGGACAGCCGCCTGAACGGTAGGCTGTCCGATCGCTTTCTTCCATTGTCTCACTAGCCCGTCGCCACCGTCAATCATCGAAGCTATCCACAGAAAGGCCTCTTCCGCATGGAAGAGGCCGATTCATTTTTTATCCACAAGGGGACAACAACTGCCGAAAAAGCCTTTATGATTCCATAAGTTCACGGTTGCAGGCTGCCCGTTCAAGTTATCCCTACAACCCTGTGGATATTGTGGATATCAATTGTGCATATGTGCATAGATTGGGGGATAACTTTTTTCGAGCCGACATCCCCGCTTTTACAAACAAGTAAGGATAACCGGTCCCTGCTCGGTTATGGCAACCGTATGCTCGTATTGCGCCGACCAGGAACGGTCGCTCGTCCGCGCCGTCCAGCCGTCATGGGCAATCCATACTTCCGGCCCCCCAGCCGTCAGAATCGGCTCGACCGTCAGCACCATGCCGGGCTGCAGAACCGCTCCGCTGCCGCCTCTGCTGACATGGTTCACCTCCGGCGGCTCGTGGATGGAGCGTCCGATTCCATGCCCGGCGAAGCTGGACACGACCGAATGCCCCGTCTCCTTCGCCGACTGGACGACCGCGGCGCCGATGTCGCCGAGCCGGCGTCCGACCCGGCACTGGCCGATCCCCTTCAGCATTGCCTGGCGGGCGCCCGCCATCAGCGACTGCACGCCGGAGTCTCCCTTTCCGATCGCATAGGTCCAGGCCGAGTCGGCCTTCCAGCCGTCCACATCGGCAACCATGTCGATCGTCACGATATCTCCCTCCTGAAGCGGCACCGCATCCGGGAATCCGTGGCAGACGACCTCGCCTACCGACGCGCAGGTCGCATAAGGATAGCCTCTGTACCCCTTCTGAGCCGGGTAAGCTCCATGCTCCGCCATCAGCCGTTCTACGAAACGGTCGATCTCAAGCGTCGTGACGCCGGGCGCGATCCGCTTCGCGATCGCATCGTGGCATAACGCAACGACTCGTCCCGCGCGGCGGATCCTGCCGATTTCCTCTTCCGACTTCCATTCCGCCATGGCTGATGCCTCCGCTCCTCGTCCAAGATCAAGATCGCCTTCCAAGCTCCCTCGATCTATGCTATTCGGAAGAGCCGCGCCTCATTCCGCCGCTTCACGGCACGCAAAAATGACCCGGAACTCCGCAGGGGGAGTATCCGGGCCGGGTATATGATAGGCTCGCTTGTTCTAGCTCACGGAGGAATTCATTCTGCCCATTTCATGCTCAACCAGTGACGTCAGCTCATCCTCATATCCGCCGGTGATGCGGTATTTGCGGATGTAATCCTTAACGAACTTCCGCGGATCCTTGGGCTGAAAAATTCTCGTGAGTTCCTTGAGGCTTTCCTTGACTTCATTCTGGCTGTGCTTGGCCATGAAATCTCCTCCTCTAACGCTGGATGTTCATCCGAAACCTCGGATTCGAGAACGTGCAGGTATCCCTATGGTGCAGACACTCCATGGCAGTTGAGCGAATGTTTGTATTTTTCACACTATTATATCACTTCATGCATCAGGTTGGAAGCAAATTCCCAATCATTCCTGCGGAGGGAGTTCTTGATCGTTCGGTTCCTCCTGGGATTTCCAGCTGTCCCGCAAGGACGCCTCGGCCTTGCGCGGGGCCTGGTCCGGATTTTGGCGGCGGTACAAGCGCAGGTAGGCCGCGACGCCGACGACAGCCGCCGCAACGCCGAAGGCCAGCGTCAGAGCCGTCACCCATCCTTCAATCACCATGCCGCCGCCCCCCCGCTTCTCCAGTAAATGTCATTACGGAAAAGTATATCGGAAAGGTAAGGCGCTTACAACAGCGGCACCCCGTGCCGTTCCCTCATCTCCCTCTGCAGCCGGCGATCGCCGGAACCGCATCAATTCCCCATCCTTCAAGGATTATCGACAGGAAAGGACAAGCTTTTCAGCTTTTTTACCCTGCATAACCGCCATTTAAACGCTGCCTGGCGAAAGAAATGAAAATCACCGGCTTTGCATCGCTCTCCTTTCTATCATCCGCCGCCAGAGGGATGGGTTGGCCCATCTTCGAGCGTCTATCCCCATTGTATGAGCGGAGGAACGGAAAAAAACCGGAAGGCGCGCTTCCGGCTTGGATGACGGCTCTGCCGCGGTTAGCTGCTGCGGATGATCGGAAGGCCGACAAAGCCCGTCGTTCCTTTTCCGAGCTCGCTTTCGTAGTACATTTTGCCATGATGGTTCTCGACGATCTTGTACGTCATGACAAGGCCCAGGCCGGTTCCCTTCGCTTTGGTGGAAAAGAACGGCTCGCCCAGCTTGGCCAGCTTCTCCGGGGGGATGCCGGAGCCCTGGTCGATGATCCGGGTCCAGGCCATGTTGTCCTCGCCGACCGAAGCCTTCACCTGGATGACGCCGCCGGAGCCCATCGCTTCGATGCTGTTCTTGATCAGATTGATGAACACCTGCTTGAGCTGGTTGTCCACCCCCTGCACGAGCATATCGCTCTCCGGAATTTCCAGCTCCAGCTGCACATTGTTCATGATCGCCTGCGCCTCGATCAGCATCACGACATCCCGGAGCACGGCTCCCAGCGCGACGGGATGGAAGTCGACCGCCTGCGGCTTGGAGAGGACGAGAAGCTCGCTGACGATCTGCTCGATCCGCTCCAGCTCCATCGCCATGATGGAGATGTAGTTGCGCCGGTTGTCTTCCTGCATCAGCTTCGTGAACCCTTTGAGAGAGGTGAGCGGATTGCGGATCTCATGGGCGATGCCGGCCGCCAGCTGGCCGACGGCTCCGAGCATCTCCGACTTGCGGAGCATCTCCTCCGTCGTCTTGCGGTCGGTGATGTTCTCGGAAATCTTCATGTAATGGATCGTCTCGCCGCGCTTCACGATCGGCAGCAGCCTGGCCTGCTCCCAGTAGACGGCTCCGTCCCTGCCGATGCCGGCCAGCTCGCCCTCCCAGATTTCGCCGCGCTTGAGCTTTTCCCAGATGTCCGCGAAGCTGCAGCCGCTCGCCTGCCAGTCATCGAGAGACTCCAGATGCCTGCCGTAGATGCTCTCCGACGTCTCGCCCGTCAGGTCGTGGAACTGCCTGTTGGCGTAGAGGATGCCGCCTTCAAGATCGGAGATGACGACGAGGATCGGACTTTGCTCGATCGCATACGAGAGGCGCAGCAGCTCCTCGTTGGCTTCCTTCAGCTCGGTGATGTCCACGAGCGTGATGATGACGCCTTTGGTCAGATGCTCCAGCGTCCGGTAAGGCATCATCCGCATCTTGTACCAGCGCCCGCTGCGGCTTTTGATTTCCTTCTCCAGCGAACGGAGCGATTGCAGCACCCTGGAGGCGTCCTCCACGAACTGGTCGTAGTAGAATTGATGCGAAATATGATGGAACGGCCGTCCGATGTCCACATTGAGAAGATGGATCTCCTTGGTCACAGCGGGAGTGAAGCGGCGGATGCAGAACTGCGTATCCAGGAAGATCGTGCCGATCTTGGTGCTGACAAGGAATAGATCCATGTCGTTGTTCAGCTCCGTCAGCTCCTGGATTTTGAACTGATACTCGCTGTTGATCGTCACCAGCTCTTCATTGACCGCCTGCAGCTCCTCGTTCGTGCTCTGCAGCTCTTCATTGGAAGCCTCCAGCTCCTCGATCGCCGACTGGAGCTTGTCCTCGGTGGAGCGGAGCTGCTGCTCCAGCCACACCATCTGCCTGCGGACGCTGTCGTTCAGATCGATGGAAGCGACCGGAACTTCATCCAGCTCGGGAGCGAGCTCCAGAATGATCAGCATGCTGCCGGCGAACGCCGCTCCGCTCTTCGAGAACGGGCGCACGGTCACGTTGATCCGCTGTTCTCCCGACGCCGTCTGCACGACCAGATGGCGGAATACGACCTCGTCCAGCCCGGCGCGGATCTGCTGGACGGCGGTCATGACCGCGACGGCCAGCCCCGGCTCCAGCATCTTCTGCAGGTTCCATGAAGGCCTGCCCTCCATCGGGGACAGGAACGGCTGCACATTGCCGGTCAAATGCTGGATGTCGAGCTTCTCGTCCACCAGCAGGGAAGGAGCCATATGCTCATTCACATATGTACTGTAGAACTGGCTCTGGCGGCGGTTCTCCTGCGCATCCGCCCCGGCATGCTGCTTGCGCCGCTCCCTCAGCTCGCCCGGAGTGGACAGGCTCCTGGCTCCGTCCATGAGCAGCGTCGCGCCGGACGCGCTGTTTTTGCGCTGGCTCTTGTGCCGGAAAATGTTCCATTTGCCGTTGGAGGGCTCGAACAGATGGTCCTGCCTGCCGACGGTCTCGCTCGGCCCCAGGAACAGGAAGCCCCCGGGAGTCAAGGCGAAGTTGAACAGCGACAGCACCTTCTGCTGCATCTCGGGCTGCAGGTAGATGAGCATGTTGCGGCAGCTGATGAGATCGAGATTGCTGAATGGCGGATCCTTCGTCAGGTTATGGGGGGCGAACACGATCAGCCGCCTCAGCTCGCGCGTGACCTGATACGTGTCGCCATGGCGGACGAAGTATTTGTCGAGCCGCGCCTTGGACACCGAGGTCCCGATCGACAGCGGATAGACGCCGTGATTGGCGTAATCGATGGACTGCTTGTCCACATCAGTGGCGAAGATGCGGATGCTGAAGCGGTTCTGGAGACCTTCCTGCTCCAGCACTTCGAGAGCAAGCATCCCGATCGAATAAGCCTCCTCGCCCGTCGAGCAGCCGGCCGTCCAGATCCGCAGCTCGGTGTTCTTGTTCTGCAGCTTGGCGCGGACCAGCTTGGGCAGCACCTTTTCCCGGATAATGTCGAACGCTTCGGGATCGCGGAAAAAGTGGGTGACGTGGATGAGCAGATCCTGCCTCAGCGCCAGCACCTCCTCCTCCCTCGACTCCAGCAGAAGCTCATAATCGGCCAGGGTTGCCGCCCCCGCCTCGGCCATCCTCTTCTCGATTCTCCGCAGCAGGCTGTTCTTCTTGTAAAAGCTGAAATCGATGTTCGTGCGCTCCCGGACCCTCTCCAAAATCTTGGCGAGCAGCGCCTCCGAGTCGTTCAAGGCGGCGGCCTGCACCGCATAGCTGGGGCTTGGAATCAAGGAAGCGGGAAATTTGAGCTTGGACGCGATCTTCTCCGGAGCGAGCACGAAATCGACATGCCCGCTGTCAATGGCGCTGCGAGGCATGCCGTCGAACTTCGCCGACTCCTCGTTCTGGGCGAACACGATTCCGCCGCTGCGTTTGACGGCTGCGATGCCCCTCGTTCCGTCCGTGCCCGTACCGGACAGCACGACGGCAATCGCCTGCTGGCCCTGATCGGCCGCCAGCGAATGGAAGAAATAGTCGATTGGGTAATGGACCTCGTCGGGATGCGGATCCGAAAGCCACAAGTGGTTCTTTTTCAAGGAGAGCGATTTGCGCGGAGGAACGAGATAGATCGTGTTCGGCTCCACTTCCATGCCGTCGCGGACAAGATGGATCTGCATCCTCGTATATAAAGAGAGAATCTCGTTCATGAGGCTTTTGTGGTCGGGCGACAAATGCTGAATGACGACAAAGGCAAGACCGGTCTCCGGACTTGCCTGCTGAAAGAAATGCTTCAAGCCTTCCAGTCCTCCCGCCGAGGCGCCGATGCCGACGATTCGGACCGGCTCGGCCTTGGTGAGCGGAAGCTCGGAATGCTGGCTGTCGGAAGGTATTTTGTTCATGTTCGTCCCTCCTTGGTTGAGCGCTTGGACGGAAATGGGGCTGCGAAGGATAAAGCCGATTCTGGCAGGCGTCCTGCCCGGAGATAAATTAGCTTATAGTGTATTCTCCGCAGGACGTCTGTTTCCTCTTGTCCAGCAAAAACTCCAAATGATTCCGTTTATTCGGCATTAATATCGGATATTCGTCTTTTTTTGCGATGGAAAGGCTCGTCTCGCTTGAGGTAAACTTGAACAAGGATTGGATTGGATCTACAGGAGATGGTTGCTGATGAACCCATTGCAGATTGAAGAGTTTGCGGAGCTGCTGTTGTCCGGCAACCGGTCGGCTGCCGAGGCGACCGTCCTCCACTGGAAAAAAACCGGCGCCAACCAGCTCGCCTTGTTCGAGCAATTGTTCACCCCTGCGCTCGAGCATATCGCCCTGCTGGCCGAAGCCAGGCGGATCGGAATGGCGGAAGAGCGGCTGGGTTATGGCTTGTGCCAGTGGCTGCTATGCAGGCATGAGCCTGCGGAGCCCTTGGAGGGAAGCGGAGCCCGGCTCGTTTCCCGGAAAGCCATGCTGCTTGGGCTTGACGTAGAGCCGCATGACCTCGGCATGCGGATGGACGCCTGCATGTTCAAGGAACGCGGATGGACGACCCGGATGTACGGCCCTGTCCTCCCTCTGGAGCATGCCGTCTTCGGCGCGATGCAATGGACGCCGGATGCCGTCTGCCTGCATGCCGATTCTCCGGAATCTCTTCCGGCCGCCCGCGCTTATGCCGAAAAGCTTCTCATCCTGCCGTGGGCTCCCTCCGTCCTCTTGAGCGGCCGGGCCGCCTCGCTTCCCGACCTCCGTTCCCTGGCGAGAGGAGAGGCGGCAATCGTGCGCAGCCTGCTGGAGCTGGACCTGTGGCTCGCCGAGGCCGAGCGGGAGCTGGAGGTCGAGGCGTTCAACGAGACGACGGGTTGAAGGACTTCCGGCAATCGGAGGACCGGACCAGGACCAGGCTGAAGCATTCCCCTTTTCCGGAATGATCCGCTGTTCAGCGTCCGCGAAGCAAAGAAGGCCGATCTCCCGGAGATCGGCCTTCTTTGTCTATGTTTTTGTTCATGCGTTTGCCCATACCCATGACTATGCCTATGCCGGTTCAAGCCATCCGGATTTCGGCGATGCAATCCGCCGCTTCATACAGCTCGTCGTCCACGGCGTTGCTGACGGGATAAGCCCGCAGCTGAAAAGGCTCGAGCGGCTGCAGATGCCGGCGCAGGAACGAAAACTCGCGGATCGACGGATTGAGCCAGTCCTCCAGCCCTTCCTCGTCCAGCACGATCGGCATCCGCTCCTGCAGCAGGGACAACGGGCCGGAAGCCGATACGGTCACGATCGTCGCCGCGCGCATCAGCGCCCCCTCTGGCGTCCTCCACTCGTCATACAAGCCGGCCATGGCGAACAGCGGCTGCCCCTGGACCATGATCCGCATGGCGCGAGGCTGCTTCGGTCCGTTCTCCTCCGCTCCCCTCTGCCAGCCGTACATCCCGCTGCAAGGAATGATGCAGCGGCCGCTGATCAGCATCTGCTTGAAGCATGGCTTGGATTCCAGCAGCGAGACATCGGCATTGACGGCATCCTTGGCCCAGAACGGAAACAGCCCCCATCTGGCATCGTCCATGATTCTCACGCCGTGGCGGTTGTTGCGGATGACAGGGACGTTTTGCGTCGGAGCGATATTGTAGCGCATCGTCGGAATCCGGACGGCATCGCGGATCGCGAACCGGCGTTCAAGCTCCTCGATGTCAGACGTAAGCGAAAAACGCACGCACATAGTTGTTGGCCACCTTCCCGGTTGTTCGTCTCGCTTCCAGTATCTGCAACCGGAGGGAAGTTATGCGCGTGCCGGGAAGGATGGCGGTAACGATATCCCGCAGACCGCCGTCTCCTGCTCATCGCCGTGGGCGAATCCGGCGGCCGGTCAGCTGCGGCGCTCCCCGAGGCTGAAGCCTCAAGGGAGATCGATTCCTTCAACCTGCGAATCATTGACGGGGTTGACGGTATGCGCCCTTGATCCTTGGCTTCATCAACCGTCAACCGTCAAGAACAGTCAAGGCGTGAACCGTTTGCGGAATCGATGCGGCGGGATGCCCGCATGGGCGGCGAACAGCCGCGAGAAATGAGGCGTCTGCCTGAAGCCGCTCTCCTCGGCGACGCGGGCGATCGGCCAGTCGGTCGTGAGCAGCAGCAGCTTGGCTCTGTCCAGCCGGTAATAGAGCAGATATTGCTGCGGAGTGCAGCCGAATGTCTCCACCATGCAGCGGGCGATATAGACGGCGTGGTAGCCGAGCGCGCTGGCCAGATCGGCGTTCGCGACCGATTCCCGGTAATTTTCCTTCATATAGGCGGCAGCCTGCTCGGCGACCGCGGAGGCGGATGCCCGGTAGACGCCTGCCCGGCCGGCAGCCTCGAGCTGCCGCAGCAAGTCGAGAAAGCTCTGCTGCCGGGCCCAGAAAGCCCCTTGATCCGCGCTTGCCGCCGCCTCGTTCAGCACGGCGAAGGCTGCAGCGGCAGGCTGGCCGGATATGCCTGCGATCAGCTTGGGCAGCCTGACCGTATGCGTGTAATGGTCTCCGACCAGCGTGGACTCGTCCCCTTCGGCCGTTTCCTCCCATTCCCCCTGGAACTGGAAATGAACCCAGTCGAACTCCGTCTCCCCGGTGCATGCTCCAGCCCCAAGCCGGGGGCGGTCGGGACGCAGAAGGAGCACTTGTCCCGGCTCCACCGTCCAGGTGCTGTCTCCTTCTGTCACCGAGAGAGCCCCCCGCCGGACGTGAATCAGCTCGAACATGCCCAGATCGGTCCGGCTCGGATGCTCCTCTCCCGCTTCGTAGGACGCTCTCCTGGCCTCGACCAGGAAGGGCAGCGGCGGGCAGCGGAAGGTCAACAGTCTTGTATCAGGCATTTCTTCATCTCTCCCAAATCTCTAGAAAACCGGCAGCCGCTTCCGGCGGCTGCGGCTGTTGGTCCAAGGCTTCGGCGCATCTGCCCGATCGGCGCGCGCCAAAGCCGTTGCATCGGCAGAAGCCGGGCACCCTCTGGAGGGGCCCGGCTTCCCGGATGTATCTATTGTAGCAAATCGATCGGACTCCATCAGCTTTCGCCCGTTTTTTTGTAGAAGGAAGGGGATTTGCCCGTGTATTTCTTGAACTTGGCGTGAAAATAATCGACGTTGGCGTAGCCGACCTTCTCCGCGGCCTGGCGCACCTTCATGCCGCCCTCCAGCATGGCGATCGCCCGCTCGATGCGCAGACGGTCGAGATAGGCGTTGAAGGAGACGCCGGCATGGCTTTTGAACAGCTTGCCTAAGTACCCGCTGTTGTAGCCGAACAGCTCGGCCAGCGTCTCCAGCCTCAGCGGCTCGCTGTAATGGCGCTCAATGAAGCCGGTCATGCGCCTCAGGACGCTGCCGCTGTCCGACGCGTCCAGCGATTGCTGCACGGCCGACAGGCCCGCGGCCAGCTCCTCGCGCATGGTGCACCACTTGGCGTGGCGGTAGACGCTTGCGGCGAGGGAGCCATGGCGTCCATCCGCAGATGTGCCGCCATGACGCCCCAGCTCAGCCATGACCAGCGTCATCAGCTCGGCCATCGCCGAGGAGAACGCCGGACGCGACGCATTTCCGGCCGCCAGCGAAGCCGCCGCCTCGTCCAGGGAGGCGACGATGCCGGCCATGCCTCCCGTCTCCACGGCGCGGCTGAGCGCCAGGGCAAGCTCGGCCAGGCGAGCATCATCATCTCTCCCGTCCGCTGCGAGAGCCGCCGAGGATGCGGAATGACCGGGAGCTTGCGCCGCCAGCAGCGCAGGCCGCTCGGTATGGATGCGGCCCGGCTCCAGCAGAAAGCGCAAGTCCATCAGCTCCTGCGCCTCCTGCAGCGAGCGCGCGGCTGCGGCCGGGTCCTCCCTGCATGACCCCGCAGCGGCGGTGAAGCCTCCCTCGCCCGCGCTTTCCTCCAGCAGCTTGGCGGCCGCCCGCAGCGCCGCTTCCCCGCCGGGAATCAACAGCCCCAGCGAGGCCCCTGCCTCGAAGACCGGTCCAAGCCCTCGGGCTGCGGCTCCCGCCTCCAGCCTCCGCCTGAATTCCGTCTGCTCCAGGCCGTCCGCCAGCCCGGACTCCGCCAGCAGCACGCGGCCGCCGCGAGCGCCTCCATGGAGCAGCCGCCACAGATCCGCTGCGGCGGCTTCCCGCCCGCCGACTGTTCCTTCTGCTTCTGCACGGGCGCCCGGGAACAGGCCTGCCCTTCCCGCTTCCGCAGCGAGCGCAAGCGCCTCCTCCGCGTCTCCCGCCAGCAGCGCCAGCAGCGCGTCTTCCCGCCGCTTGGCCGGATCGGCCTCAGTCCCGCTCTGCGCATCCAGCGAACGGGCGATCCGGGCCGCATACTGCTCCAGCTCCTCCTCGTCGACCGGCTTGAGCAGGTAGCCCTCGATGCCGTAGCGGATTGCCTGCTGCGCATAAGAAAAGTCGGCATGGCCGCTCAGCACCAGAATCCGGCAGCCGGAATCCAGCCTCCTGATCTCCTCGACCAGCTCGAGGCCGTTCATCTTCGGCATCCGAATATCGACCAGGACCAGGTCCGGGCGCAGCTCCCGGTACAGACGCAGCCCCTCCATGCCGTCCCCCGCCAGCCCGGCGACCCGGAAGCCGAGCCGCTCCCATTCGATCAGCGTCTGCATGCCTTCCCGAATCGCCGGCTCGTCATCGACAATCAACAAGCTGTACATCCGCTATTCCTCCTTCTTGCCGGGAATGAGAAGCTTGATCTGCGTTCCTCCCCCTTCCGCGCTCTCGAGCCTGAGGCCGCTGCCGGAGCCGTAATTCAGCACCAGCCTTTGGTGGACGTTGCGCAGCCCGATCCGATGCCCCTTGTCCTCGCTGGGATCGTCCAGCGCATCCCGATTGTCCCGCAGCCGCTCCGGCGTCATGCCGACGCCGTTGTCGGCGACGGTCAGCTGCAAGCCGCCGTCCTGCCATCTTCTTCCCGTAATCGATATCCGCCCGCCTTCCCCGATGCCCTCCAGGCCGTGCACGACGGCATTTTCGACCAGCGGCTGCAAAATAAGCGGCGGGATGAGCGTGAGCGACATCTCCTCCTCCACATCGATGACGAATTCCAGACGGTCCTCCCCGTACCGGAATTTCTGGATCTCCAAGTAGTAGCGGACGAT
This sequence comes from Paenibacillus humicus NBRC 102415, assembly GCF_004000905.1. GTDB lineage: Bacteria > Bacillota > Bacilli > Paenibacillales > Paenibacillaceae > Paenibacillus_O > Paenibacillus_O humicus. The sequence goes on along the minus strand of NZ_BIMD01000010.1, from coordinate 37,048 downwards.
CTCCAGCTCCTCGCCGAGAGGAATATGGCGCTGCCCGATCTCGATGTTGTTGCGGATCAGCCTCCCGAGCATGCGCACGACCGAAGCGATTTCCTTCTCGCCTTTCATATGAATCCTCATCCGGATCGATTCCAGCGCGTTGAACAGGAAATGCGGGTTGATCTGGCTGGCCATCATCTTGAGCTTGATGTCCCGCTGCCTCACCTCCAGCTCGGTCCGCTGCCGGTGAGAATCCTCCACCTCCGCCATCAGCTCGCGGATGCTCGCCACCATGTTGTTGAACTGCCGGGACAACAGGCCGATCTCGTCATTGCCCTGGATGTCCGAATACACCTGCAGATCGCCCTTGCCGACCCGGCTCAGGTTGCGGTACAGCACGAGCGTGCGCTTGGTCAGCACCGAGGCGACGATATAGATGAGCACCAGCGCGATCGCCATGCTCACGGCCAGCACGCCCATGCCGAGACGGGCGACGCGGTTCGCTTCCCCGACGATGCTCTCCACCGCGAACACCGACACGATGCGCAGGCCGTTGACGCTTGAGGCCGGGTTCAGCTTCTCGATGACGACCCGGTACTCCTCGCCGCCGAAGGTCATGTTGTACGTTCCCTCGCTTTTGCCGGCGAGGCCCGGGAACTCCAGCTGGGACAGGCTCTTGCCGATCCAGGAGCGGTTCTTCGCCGCGGCGACCGTATCCGATGCGTCGACGATCATCGTGTCGTAAGGCTCCTGGCGCAACATCGTGTCGAACAGCTCCGGGTTGACGTCGATGACGAGAACGCCGCTTGTCTTGTAAGTCGGAAAGGGGATCCGGCGCACGAGGCTGAGCGACTTCGCTCCTTTCCTTGTCTCGTTGGACGTGTAGATCCAGTGGATGCCGTCCTTGGCGTTGGCGGCCCGGTACCAGTCCGTCCCGCGGACGGCGTCCGTCAGGTGAAGGAACTCCCAATTCTCCAGCAGCGTATCGTTGTCCGCGTACAGCCGGATATAGTCCACCTCGCGGTACAGCTTCACGGCGCTGCGGAAATCGTTGAACTCCCACAGCGCGTGCGTGGAGTCGAACACGGTCGCGTACCGGGTATTGACCAGGCTGCTCAAGTCCGTGCTGACCATATAATCGTCCGAGAGCTCCATCGGGATGCGCAGGATGTCCGATGTCTGCGTGACGATCTTGTCCACGTTGTTCGTCGTCTGCCGCGTCGCCTGCTCCAGCACGTTGTTCCGGTACTGGGCCGTCAGGAAAATGCCCACGATCAGCACCGGAATCAGCACGACGATCAGGAAGGCGATGAACAGCTGGCTCTTGAGCCGAAGGTTGTTGAAGCGGAATCCGATCCGCCGGATGACTTGTCTCACTTGCGGATGCCTCTCTTTCGATCCATGAAAAAGATAGTCTTAGACCGTATCGTAAGGCAACCGCTTACAAAGGTAAACGGAAAATTCCGCCGCCGCCAGCGGCTCAGCCTGCCCTCTCCGTGCCTGGCGAAGATCCGCTTTCACCTGACAGCGGGCCATGCCTTTCTCTCTCTCCCGGGATAAAAAGACCCGAAGGCAGCCCTCCCCGAATCGGGACGGCTGCCTCGGACGCGGCCGGAATTACTTGGCCGACCACTGCTCCACTCGGTCTTTGACCGCTTGGGTATAAATCTTCTCGATCTTGCCGAGGTTGACGTCGTCCAGCTGCTTCAGCATGGAATCATACACCTTGTCGAAGTCGGCCGGCTTGGCGAGCACCGCTTCCGGAATCTTCTTCCAGATGATGTCCTCCGCCTTCTTGAAGATGACGTTGTAGTCCGAATCGGAAGGAGCCGGAATGTTCCAGGCCGCGCCGTATGGACGCTCCTTGAACTCGGTCTCTTTCGGGAACAGGTCCTTCCATGTCGTGGCGCCGTATGCCTTGAGCGTTTCCTTCTCGGCATTCGTGTAGCCCGCCACGATCTGATCCGGGAAGTTCGTCGTGTAGTAGCTGCCGCTCGGATCCTTCACGCCGTCGCCGTAGTGAGGCCCGAAGACGAAGTACAGCCCGATGCCCGTATTTTTGGTGAAGTTCGTGTTGTCCTCGATTTTCTGCTTCTGGATATCGGCCGGAATGACGCGGATGCCGTTCTCCACGTTGTACTGCTTGCCTTCGATGCCCCAGTTGCGCAGCACTTGGCCTTCGTCGGAAGCCATCCAGTCGAGGAATTGGATCGCGCGGACGGGATCCTTGCAATCCTTCGTGATGGCGATGCCGTAACCCGCCATGAAGCCCGTCGGAGCGAAGCTGTGGTCTTTGACGTCCGCGGAGATCGTGACCGGGAAGTGGCCGTACGTATAGGCTCCCTCATCCTTGCTCTTGATTGCGTTCTCGGCGTCTCCATAGCCCCATTCCTGGTCGATCAGGCCGAGCACGCGTCCGCTGGCGATTTTGGACTTGTACTGGTCGCTCTTCTGCACGAACGCTTCCTTGTCCAGCAGCCCTTCGTTGAACATCTTGTTCAGCCAGCGGAAGTATTCCTTCTCTTCCGGACGGCGGATATGGAAGGAAGCCTCGTAGGTGTCCGGATTGATGTAGTATTCGCCGTCGTCGGGCAGGCCCGTAGCCAGGAAGGCCGGGTTGGTGCCGGTAATCATGATGCGCCAGTCATCCGTGTCCAGCGTGAGCGGAATGGTCGGCTTGCCGTCTGTCGTCGGATGCTTGGCATAGTAGGTTTTGAGGGCGTTCTCGTAGTCCTCGAGCGTCCTGATCTGCGGATAGCCGAGCTCCTTCAGCACTCGCTGCTGCAGCTCGAAGCCGCCGCCGGCGTCGAAGTAGGTCTGGTCGATGGAATCGTTGCTCGGGAGCACGTAGATGGACGTGTCTTCCTTGCTGTACTTGAGGCGCTGCATGTATTTGCCGTATACCTTTTTCAGGTTCGGAGCGTATTTGTCGATCAGATCGGTCAGGTCGATCAGAGCTCCGGCGTCGACCAGCTTGTCGACGTCGCCCTTGGCGAACACCATATCCGGGTACTGGCCGCTCGCCGCCATCAAGGAGATTTTGTCCGTGGCTCCGCCGGATACCGCATACTCGGCCTTGATGGTGACACCCGTCTTCTCGGTGATGACCTTGCCGACTTCATCCTGCATTTTGTTCCAGTTCGGGCTCGCATCGGCTCCGAAGAAGCTGAACGTCACCGGCTTGAGATCCTGCTTGCCGGCATCCGCGTTCGCCGCTTCGCCCTGGGTATTGGATGTCGCCGCGACGTTGGAATTGCCTGCGCCATTGTTGTTGCTGCCCGAGCAGCCTGCCGTCACGGCGAGCACGCCGGCGAGCACCAGCACGGCCGTCGCTCTCGTTTGTCTCATCTTTAACATCTTCAAGCTCATAACCTCCCTAGTGGTCTGAAAAAGCCGTCTGAAAACGATGGAAAGTAAACGCATTCATCTTGCTCTATGAAGAACGGGCTCCCCGAAAGACGATAAGCGCTGTGCGGCCGGCCATTCTTCGGTGTCTCCGGAACGGCCGGCCCGCCTTTCGCGGAAGGCCCGGCGAAGCCTTAGGCCTTGACGGCTCCAAGCGTCATGCCGCCGACAAAATACCGCTGCAGGAACGGGTACACCGCCAGGATCGGCACCGTCACCACGATCGTGATCGCCATCTTGATCGATTCCGGCGATACCTGGTTCATCAGCTTCGTCATGTCCTCGTTGCTGGTCCGCATGTTGGCGCCGCCCTGCTGCGTGCTCTGAAGCACCTTCATCAGCTCGTACTGCAGCGTCGTCCAAGTCTCGCTGGAGCCGTTGTACAGATAGGTGTCGAGAAAGGCGTTCCACTGCCCGACCGCCAGGAAGAGCGCGATCGTCGCGAGCGCCGGCTTGGCGAGCGGCAGAATGATGCGCCAGTAGATCGTGAAGTCGTTCGCCCCGTCCAGCTTGGCCGATTCCTGCAGCGCGAACGGCAGGCCGTCGATGAACGAGCGGATGACGAAGACGTTGAACGCCCCTACCATTCCGGGCAGGACGTACACCCAGAACGTGCCGATCAGATGAAGGTCGCGCATCAGGATGTAGACCGGAATCAGGCCGCCGGAGAAGTACATCGTCAGCGCCAGGAACACCGAGACGAAGCGGCGCGCCTGGAAGTCGGCGCGGCTGAGCGTGAAGGCCAGCATCGAGGCGCTCAGCAGGCCCAGCACGGTGCCGACGACCGTTCTCAAGATGGAAACCTTGAATCCTTGCAGGAGCCCCTCGTAGGCAAAGATCACCTTGTAGTTCTCCAGCGTGAACTGCCGGGGCCAGAGGCCGATGCCGCCTCGGACCGTATCCTGCGAGTTGTTCAGCGAGATCGCCAGCACGTTCAGGAAGGGATAGAGCGTGACGACGACGAGCAGCAGCATGATGAGAATATTGACGACGTCGAATGCCCGTTCGCCGCGGGTGGCGTTGAAAGCCTTGTTCATCGTTGGTCCCCCCTTTACATGATGCTTTCCTTCGTGACCTTCTTCAGCACGCCGTTCGCCAGGAACAGGAGGAAGATGCTCACGACGGAGTTGAAGATGCCGATCGCGGTGCCGAAGGAGAACCTTGCCAGGCTGAGCCCGTAATTGAGGGCGTACAGGTCCAGCACCTCCGAGTAATCCTTGACCAGATTGTTGCCGAGCAGGAACTGCTTCTCGAACCCGATGCTGATGAGATGCCCGATGCTCATGATCAGCAGCACCGAGATCGTCGTGCGGATGCCCGGCAGCGTAATATGCCACATCTGCCGCAGCCGGTTCGCTCCGTCCACTCTCGAAGCTTCATACAGCTCCGGATCGATGCCCGCGATGGCCGCAAGGTAGATGATCGCGCTCCAGCCGAGCTCCTTCCACAGGTCGGAGGCGGTCACGATGCTCCAGAACCAGTTGCCTTTGGCCATGAACTGGATCGGCTCGTCCGTGATATGAAGCCACATGAGCAGGTTGTTGACGGCTCCGCTGTCGGTCGACAGCATTTTGGTCACGATGCCGGCTACGACGACCCAGGAGACGAAGTGGGGCAGATACGAGATCGTCTGCACCGTCCGCTTGAACAGCCGGCCCTTCACCTCGTTCAGCAGCACCGCGAACAGAATCGGGACGACGAAGCCTACGATCAGGCCCATGAGGCTCATCGCCAAGGTGTTGCGCAGCACGAGATAGAACCGCTCGTCGGTGAACAGCTCCTGGAAATGCTTGAAGCCGACCCATTTCTGCTCGCCGAACGTCTTGCCGGCCTTGAAATCCTGGAACGCCATCGTCCAACCCCAGAGGGGCATGTAGCTGAACACGAACACCCAGATCACGAACGGCATCGACATGAAATACAAGTACTTCTGGGACTTCATTACTTTCCAGAACCGGGCCGGGCCCGAGCTTGCGGCTAATGCGGCTCCATCCGGACCGGCGGCCGGATGTTTTTCTGTCAGCGCTTTCACAAGCTCCATCCTTCCTTTCCTTCCGCGGCGTTCCGGCAGCTGCTCCCGGGCATCTCCGCGCTTGCTTGTTTCCCTATGCCATTCATGGTAACGCATTCACCCGGGCCTTCCTACCGGAGGGATCGGAGCGAAAATCAGGTCAAAATTAGAGATTTCTGAAAGCGCATTCCCGCTCTTCCCAGCCTTCTTCCTTTGGCTCGCTCCCGGGACATGTGATAAGCTGTAGGCATTTATGGCGGCTACCGGCTGATGCATGGCCCTCGCAGCATCCGCAAGCATCAACAAGAATCCGCCTGTATCAACAAGCATCCATACGCCCCAACAAGCATTAACAAGCATCAACAACCATCCGCATGCATCAACATGCATCAACAAGCACCCATAAGCATCCGCAAGCATCAACAAGCATCCACGCGCATGGAAAGGAGCCGGTCCGACATGTTCGCAGCCCTGAGCAAAAGCTTCCTCAAGGGGGCTTTGTTTGAAATCGAGGAGGCGTGCGCCTCCCCGGTCCCGCCCGACTGGGCGGATGGAATCAGGCCGGTGTCGCATTTCATCCTCCTGTACGTGCGCAAGGGCGAGGGAGAGCTGCAGGCGGCAGGCGTCACAACCGCCCTGCGCGACGACTCGCTGTTCCTGTACGCCCCCGGCACGGTGTTGAAGCTGCGGCTGCAGGCCGATCCCCCGCCTGAGATGGTATGGATCGCCTTCGACCTGTTCCTCCTGAGCGGCAAAAACGGCGACAGCCGTTCCTTCGTCCGCCAGACCGGCTTCCCTCTGCAAGGTCCGCTGCAGCTCGCTCCCGCCCGCATCCGCCGGCTCATGCTCCTGCTGGCGGCCAAGGGGGCACAGGCGCGCGGACGGGAACGGTACGCGGCGCAGCAGCACATGCACGATCTGCTGGCCATTCTGCTCGAAGGCGCCAAGCCGGCGGCCCGGAACGCCCTCGAAGCCCGCCTGCTCCAGACGGCGGACTATATGCGGGCCAGCTACCGCGAGACGGTCCGCATGGAGGATCTGGCCGGCATGGCCGGCCTCCATCCCGCCTACTACTCGCAGGTGTTCAAGCAGCTGATGGGCAAGACCCCTGTCGCCTATCTGACCCATCTGCGGATGAACAAAGCGAAGGAGCTTATAATGGAAGGCGAAATGTCGGTCAGGGAAATCGCGGCCGACATCGGCTATGCCGACGAGTTCTACTTCAGCCGCCGCTTCAAGGCGACGGCCGGCAGTCCGCCCAAGGCGTTCGCCCGCCGCAAGGCGGAGCGGATCGTCTCGTTGTCCGCTCCGTATACCGACCATCTATATACGCTTGGCGTCGTTCCGTGCGCCGGGCAGCTGCACCGGCACATGCCCCGGGGGATCGCGCCGCTCCGGCTGCCGGATCATGCCGTCGACCCGTGGGAGGCTGAACGGGAGGATTTCCTGCGCCTGGATCCGGATCTCATCCTCTGCAAGGACAACGTGCTTCCGAAGGCGAGGGAGCATCTGGGCGACATCGCCCCGATCGCCTGCATCCCCTGGGCCAGCCGCGACATCTACCGCCACCTGCAGGACATCTCGGCGCTCGTCGGCCGGGAGCCGGCGGCGCAAGCCTGGCACGACGCCCATGACGCGGCGGCGCAAGCGGCCCGCAGGGCAGCCAGGGAGATCATCGGCAGCGGGACGACAGCGCTGTGCGCGGCCCGGCGTCATGAGCTGCGTATATACGGCTCCCGCAATATCGGGCATGCCTTCTACCGCTCGCTGGAGCTGGCCGCGCCGGACCGGGTCCAGGAACAGCTGCGGCTTCATCCGCCGGGTACCGGCCACAACTGGACTTCGATCACACCCGACGAAATCCGCCGCTACGAAGCCGATTTCCTGTTTCTATTCACCGAATCGCCTCAGGACCGGATCGAGCTCGAGGAGCATATCGCCGCCAATCCGTTCTGGGTATCCCATCCCGCCATCCGCTCCGGCCGTTTTGCTTTTTTGGACTGGGGCATGTGGATTCTGTATGCCCCCTCCATGATTGTCCGGCAGCTGGAGGAATTAGCCTCGCTGCTGCCGCGGCTCGGCTCCTGCAAAACCCATTTCTAAAAAAAGTCCATTTTATGCCTGAATTTGTGTCATGTACACCGCTCCCGGAATTGGTATACTGGGCATAGTCCATCGATGATAATGATTCTCGATATCAATTGCATCTGAAGGAGGCTTTGCTCCCCGCTCCCATGAAATTCCGACGCAAGCTGACCGTGGTCCTATGGTTCGCGGCTGCCGCAGCCGGACTGCTCGTTACGGCGATCGCGGCCGTGTCCTACGGCGCCAAGTCGATCACGGCCGGGGTCGCGATCGATGCCGTCTTCCGGTACGATCCGTCCTCGACCTCCCATCAGATCATTCACGGCCTGCGGCTGCCCCGCGTTCTCGGCGCCATGCTCGTCGGCAGCGCGCTGGCTGCCGCCGGCGCGCTCATGCAGGGCGTCACCCGCAATCCGCTCGCCGACACCGGCATCCTGGGCATCAATGCGGGAGCCTCGCTGGCCGTCGTACTCAGCTTCGCCTGGCGGCCCATGCTGAGCTACAGCACGCTGATGGGCCTGTCCTTCGCCGGCGCGGCGGCGGCGACCTTCATCATCGTGATGCTGGCATCGCTGGCGCGCAAAGGCATGGCCTCGCTGCAGCTGACCGTGGCCGGGGCGGTCCTGTCCGCCATGATCCACAGCCTGAGCACCGGGATGGCGATCCATTATCAGCTCAGCCAGGATCTGGCCTTCTGGTACGCCGGCGGGGTGGCGGGCATCCGCTGGGAACAGCTGCAGTGGCTCGCCCCTGTCATTCTCGCCGCTCTCGTCTGGAGCTTCACGCTTGGACGGGGAATCACCTTCATGTCCCTTGGCGAGGAAGCGGCCGTCAATCTGGGCTTGCGGACCGGAAGAATCCGCGTGCTGGCCATGGCGGCAGTCGTTCTGCTGGCCGGCTCTTCCGTATCGGCGGCAGGCTCCATCAGCTTTGTCGGCCTTGTCGTTCCGCATATCGCCCGGCGCCTCATCGGCGTCGACTACCGGCTCATTCTGCCCTTCTCCGCCTTGCTGGGCGCGATTCTGCTGACATGGGCCGACTTCGCCTCCCGCATGGTGCAGCCTCCGCGGGAATTCGCCATCGGGGCGATGGTCGCGATGGTCGGCGTCCCCTTCTTCCTCTATCTGTCCCGCAAGGAAAGGAGGGAGCTGTAAATGGGGCTTCCTGCGGACCGCCGCTCCCGGCGGGCGCTGCTGTCAGGCCTCGGCCTGCTGGCTCTGGCGGCCGTCGCCGTTGCCGTCAGCCTCAACACAGGAACGATATCGCTGAGTCCCGCAGCCGTATGGAGAACGCTCGCCGGCGGCGGGACCGCGGAGGAATCGCTGATCCTGTTCCAGTACCGGCTGCCCCGGATTCTCGTCACGATGCTGGCCGGCATCGGCCTTGGCGTCGCCGGCGCCGTGTTCCAGGGAGCGTCGCGCAACTCGCTCGCCGATCCGGGCCTGCTCGGCATCAATGCCGGAGCCGCGCTCGGACTGATCGTCTTCGTTTCTTTTTTCCGGACGATGGACGGGCCGGTCTCGCTCCTGATCCCGGCATTCGCCTTCATCGGGGGCACCGCCGCAGCCGTCCTCGTCTTCCTGCTGTCCTATGAGCGCGGCCGCGGACTGCTGCCGATCCAGCTCATTCTCACCGGCATCTCCATTGAAGCCGGACTGAGCGCGATGACGCTGTTCCTCTCGCTCCGCCTGGACCCCGACACCTACGCGTTCACGGCGCGCTGGCTCGCGGGAAGCGTCTGGGGAAGGGACTGGATCCACGTCTGGACGCTGCTCCCTTGGATCGCCGTGCTCGTGCCCTGCATCTATATGGCCTCCCGGACGCTCGATTCCTTCTCGTTCGGGGACGATCTGGCCAAGGGGCTCGGCAGCCGGGTAGGCCGCAGCCGGCTGCTGCTGCTCGCTGCGGCGGTAGCCCTCTCCTGCGCCAGCGCCGCGATGGCCGGCGGCATCGGCTTCATCGGCCTTGCCGCCCCCCATATCGCCAGGCAGCTGGCGGGGCCGCGGCACCGGCATTTCCTGCCGCTGACCGCCCTTGTCGGCCTGGTGATTCTGGTCTGCGCGGACACGATCGGCCGTTCGCTGTTCCAGCCCAGCCCCGTGCCGGCAGGAGTCGTCGCCGCCGCTCTCGGCGGCCCCTATTTCCTTTATCTTTTGTTCCGTCCCAAAAAGTGACTTTCGGAGGTTTGACAACGACCATGCTCAAAAAAGCCGTTCCCTTTCTCTCTCTGCTGCTTGCCTTCATCCTGCTGACCGCTTGCGGACAAAATGCTGCAAACGAGCCTGCATCCTCTCCATCTCCATCCGCTTCTCCGGCGGCAGCCGGCCGCATAGCCTCGATGTCCATCCACATCACCAACAATCTACTCGCGCTCGGACTCACTCCGGCCGGCTCCGTCGTCGGCGGAGACGTCAAGGACTTCCTGCCCCATGTGAAGGACCGGCTCGAAGGCGTGCAGAAGCTCGGCGTCGTGACCGAGCCCGATATGGAAGCCGTGCTGGCGCTGAAGCCGGATTCGATCTTCATCGACGAGACCTACTCCGGTCCGGATCTCGCCAAGTTCGAGCAGATCGCTCCCACGGTAAGCATCAATCCCGATAAAGGAACCTGGAAGGATCATTTGAGGGAGCTTGCCGGCCATGTCGGCCGCCAGCAGCAGGCGGAAGACTTCATCCTTGATTACGACAAACAGAAGGACGAAGTCGGCGCGCTGATCAAGAGCAGGCTCGGCGCCGATGCCAAGGTCATGGCTGTACGGATGACCGCCAAGGAGCTGCGCGTAATGGGCATGAAACGTCCTGTCGGCCCGCTGCTCTATGACGATCTCGGCTTGCAGCCCGCTGACGGCGTCGAGAAGATCGACAAAGCCTACGAGGTCATCTCCCAGGAAGTGCTTCCCGACTTCGATGCGGACGCGATTCTGGTCATCGTCAGCAAAGGCAGCGAAGCCAAGAAAAACTATGGGCTGCTCGAGAGCAATCCGCTCTGGAAGAGCCTGAAGGCCGTTCAGAACAAGCATGTCTATGTGCTCGACGGGCAAAAATGGCTCGACTACTCCTCGCTCGGCCATAAAATGGCGCTGGACGACGCCGCAAAGCTGTTCGCGGAATAAACGAAAGGCCCTTTAAGTGTGCTTCTGCGCTTAAAGGGCCTTTTTCCCATTCGGAGACAGGTCAGATGAACTCAGGCTTCCGACTCCTGATCGTGGGGAGCTGAAAAGTTCTTCCGGTCACGATGGAATGGTTAGCGCAAGATGATGACGGCTGACGCTTCTCCAGCGAAGCCGTCCAGGACGACGGCTCCATCATCAAGCCGCGCCCCTTCTCCGGCAACCTCTGCGATCTCGCCGGTTCCTCCGTGCAAAGTGAGGCGCAGCGGCTTGCCGGCACCGCTCGCGCGCAGCTCGAGGCGGCCGCCCGAGCGGCTGACCTGCGCCTTCAGCTGCACCGCTCCGGATGTGTCGCATATGACCGCGTCCGCGCTCGCGCCGTCCTCCAGCGCGTACAGCGCCAGCTCCACTCCGTCGGCGTAGTCGTAGTCCGGACGGCTGTCGACCGCGCCGAGCGCGAGCAGCGTGTTCGGCCGCACGAGCAGCGGCAGGCTGAGGTAGCCGTGGCGCTCCTTGCGCCAGCGTCCGCCCTCGACGGCTTCGCCGGTGAGCAGCGAGGTCCAGCGGCCTTCAGGCACGTAATAGCTGACGTCGCCGGACTCCGAGAATACCGGCGCGACCAGCAGCGAGCCGCCCAGCATGTACTGCCGGTCCAGCGTTTCCGCAGCCGGATCGTACGGGAACTCCAGCAGCATGGCGCGCATGCCGGGCACGCCCAGCTCCTGCGCCTCGACGGCAACGCTGTAGAGATAAGGCATCAGCTTCATTTTCAGCTTGGTGAACGTCCGCGTCACTTCGACGGATTCCTCGTCATAAGCCCAAGGCACCCGGTACGACGTGCTGCCGTGCAGGCGGCTATGCGTGGAGAGCAGGCCGAACTGCAGCCAGCGCTTGAACACATGCGCCGGGGCGGTGTTCTCGAAGCCGCCGATGTCGTGGCTCCAGAAGCCGAAGCCGCTCAGGCCGAGCGACAGCCCGCCCCGCAGGCTCTCCGCCATCGACTCGTAATCCGCGTAGCAGTCTCCGCCCCAGTGGACCGGGAACTGCTGGCCGCCCGCCGTCGCCGAACGGGCGAACACAGCGGCCCCGCCGCGGCCGAGCTTGCGCTCCAGCGCCTCGAATACGACCTTGTTGTAGAGGAAGGTGTAGTAGTTGTGCATGCCCTCGGGATCGGAGCCGTCATGGTAGGCGACATCCGTCGGGATGCGCTCGCCGAAGTCCGTCTTGAAGCTGTCCACGCCCATGTCCATCAGCTCGTCGAGGTACCCGGCGTACCAGGCGCAGGCATCCGGATTCGTGAAGTCGACCAGCCCCATGCCCGGCTGCCACAGATTGGTCTGCCAGACGTCGCCGTTCGGCTTGCGCACCAGGTAGCCGCTGCGCCGCCCTTCCTCGAACAGCCGCGACCGCTGTCCGATGTACGGATTGATCCAGACGCAGATCTTCAGTCCCTTCTCCTTGAGGCGCGCCAGCATGCCGGCCGGATCCGGGAATACCCTCTCGTCCCATTTGAAGTCCGTCCAGTGGAATTCCTTCATCCAGAAGCAGTCGAAATGGAAGACCGACAACGGCAGGTCCCGCTCCGCCATGCCGTCCACGAAGGCGTTCACCGTCGCCTCGTCATACTCCGTCGTGAACGAGGTCGACAGCCACAGCCCGAACGTCCAGGCAGGCGGCAGCGCCGGCTTGCCCGTCAGGTGCGTGTAGCGGCCGAGCACCTCCTTGGGCGTCGGTCCGTCGATGACGAAGTATTCCAGCGATTCGCCGGGAATGCTGAACTGCACCTTCTTCACCTTTTCCGAGGCGACCTCCAGCGAGACCGCGCCCGGATCGTTGATGAACACACCGTAGCCTTTGCTGGTCAGGTAAAAAGGAATGTTCTTGTACGCCTGCTCCGAGCTCGTGCCTCCATCCTTGTTCCAGATGTCGACGGCCTGGCCGTTCTTCACGAAGGCGGTGAAGCGCTCGCCGAGCCCGTATACGAGCTCCCCGACCGACAGGTCCAGCTCCTCGCGCATATAGGCTTCTCCGGCCGGACCCGTCACATGGGCCATCGACTTGAAGCCGCTGCCGGTCAGGCGCTCGCCGCTGCGGAAGAACGATACCGAGCACTGCGCGCCCTTGTCGATCCGCACGCTCAGGCCGCCGCTACTCAGCTCCGCATACGCGTCCGTCTCTGTGATCGAGGCATGCCCGGCAGCGGCTCCTGTTGTCGTGTCGGCTCCTGTTGTCGTGTCGGCTCCTGTTGTCGTGTCGGCTCCGGCTTCATGTCCGGCTCCGGCTATATGTCCGCCATGAAGCTCGAAATGCGGCCCGCGGTCGACGGCACCCTCGAAATGCGTCAGCTTGACCCCGATTACTCCCGGCAGCGGGGAGTGGAAGCGGATCGTCAGCAGCTGGGTATTGATCATGCTGCCCCGTCCCGCCAGCGGCGTCGTGGAGGCGTATGCCGTCAGCACGCCGTCTTCGGCACGGCAATCGTGAACCTGCATGGCGCTTTCTACGGAGTAGCCCTCCCGGATCAGCCAATTTCCGTCCGTGAATTTCACTTCGCATCCATCCTTTATCCCGTGAATTGTAAGCGTTATAATAACAGTATACGGCGGCAATCAGGATGAATCTTGCATATAATCGCGCGTTTTATTGCACAATTCTGATGTCTTGCCCATACCCTTCAAAGGAGCGGGGAACATGGAAGAGCTCGACCGGAGCTTATTCAAGGAAGAGAACGTCCGGAACGGAGCCGGGAGGCTGTTCGGAAGCTATGAATACCGGTACGGTCCCGGCGAGCATGTCGTCGACGCGCACTGGCACAACGAGATGGAATGGTTCTATGTGGCGGAGGGCGAGGTGCGGTTCCAGGTCGGGGTGGACACGCTCGTGCTCCAGGCCGGCGAGGCTGCGTTTGTGGACGCCGGTGAGCTGCATGCCGGGCATGCCAGCGGTTCCCATGGATGCAGCTTCTATGCGCTCGTATTCGATCCCGCGCTGCTGTCCGGAGCCGTCTACGATGCTGTAGAAGAGAAGCTGATCCAGCCGCTGCGGGACCGCTCCGCGACGTTCCCCCGCCGCGCGATGCCCGATGCCGGGCTCGGAAGCAGCCTGCTGAAGGAGCTCGCGGCCATCCGCAGGGCTTGCCGGGAGCAGAAGCCCGGATACGAGGCCGAGGTGAAGGGCCGGCTGCTGATGATGCTGGCCGTCCTGCATGCGGGCGGGGAAGCGGCGGACCGGCGGATCCATCACGAAGCGGCCCGCTCCCCCGAAGGCGACGCGCTCAAGGTCGAGCGGCTCAAGCGGGTCATCGAGCATATCCGGGTCCATTGCGGCCAGCCGATCCGAATCGCGGAGCTTGCCGCCCTCATCCCGCTCAGCGAAGGGCAGTTCATCCGCTTTTTTCGCGGTATGACCGGCCAGACCCCGATCGGGTACATCAAGGCGTACCGGATCAGGCAGGCCGCGCTGCTGCTGCGGGAGACGGACCGCCGGATCGCCGACATCGCGCTGGAGACCGGCTTCGACAACGTCAGCTACTTCATCCGCAGCTTCCAAGCGGTTATGAAAAGCTCGCCATCGGATTTCCGCCGCCGGCGGGAACCGGAGCGGTAAGCCGCGCTGGCGATGCCTTCCGACCCACAGTTGTCACATTTGCTGCCGATTAGAGCGAAACCGCGCCCCCCTCCGAGCGTGTTACCTAGGGACGCCTTATGTCCAAGAAACCGTCTAGGAGGCTCTCTATGCTTACCAATGCCGTCGGCCGCTTCCGTCTCATCAGCCTGCTCGAAGGCTCGTCCTTTCTGATCCTGCTCTTCATCGCCATGCCTCTGAAATATTGGGGAGACTGGCATGCGGGAGTCACGATCGTAGGAGGCGCGCACGGAGCCCTGTTCGTCCTGTATATGTTCGCCCTTCTGCATGCCGTCATCGTCGCCCGCTGGAAGCTGGCGCGCGTGGCCGGCGCCGTCGCAGCCGCCTTCATCCCTTTCGGCACGTTCGTGCTCGACTCGCGCATCCGCAAAAATCCGTAGGCTGCCTGTTCCGACGCAAGGGGCAGGACGCCGCTTGTCAGCCCTCCCGCTGGCAGGCGGCTTTTTTTTCCAATTGCGGCGTGACGGCAAACCAAATAGGGGCTGTATCCGGAGCGTCGCGCCTTTCCCGGGTACAGCCCTTATTTTCCAAGCCTTTTGGCAAGCTTTATTGAAGCCGGAATCGCGATAAGCGGACATCGCCGCGCAGCACGATGGCAAGCGGCCTGCTGATCATTCGCTCCGGCAGCGCCGGCAGCTCCACTTTCCCTGTGAGGCGAGTCCAGGCCTGCGGGCCTCCGGTGCGCGGCACCGGGTAGAAGCCGACGAGCAGCCCTTCCGGGCCGTCCAGCCGCAGCTCGATCATGCCCGCTTCCGCGCCGGCGGCATACGCCTCGAAACCCGCTCCGCCTTCCGGCAGCAGGCAGTCGCGGTACAGCAGCCAGCCGCTTCCGCCGGCAGGAGCCGCGCTGTCCCCGCCGTCCGTGCACGCATCGATGCGGATCGAGCCGCAATCATCGTAGCTGACGGCCGGAATCCAGGTCTCCAGGCAGCGAGGCGGAATCTCCTCCCCTGCGATCTCCAGCTCCGCCGTGCAGCGGATATCCGCCGAGCTCGCTCCTGCCATCAGCGTGCAGCTGCCGCGCTCCAGCGAGAAGCGGCTGCGGGTCACATCCCACACCTCCAGCTCCCGGCTGTCGAGCTCGAACGGAACCGTCGCCGTCTCTCCCGGCTGCAGCGTCACCCGCTTGAATCCGGCCAGCTTGCGAAGCGGCCGCTTGACGCGGGAGCCTTCTACCCGGACATACAGCTGAACGACCTCGTCCGCTGCCGTTTGGCCTGCGTTGGCGACCTCAAGCGAGACGATAACGCTCTCTCCGGCCGCGACGGCTTCGCGGTCGGCGGTCAGCTCGCCGTAGCGGAACTCGGAATAGGACAGTCCGTGCCCGAACGGATACAGCACCTCGCCCGGCCAATATTGATACGTGCGGCCTTGCCGGATCACATCGTAGTCGAACAGCGACGGCAGACCTTCCTCCGAGAGGTACCAGGTCATCGGCAGGCGGCCCGCCGGACTGTAATCCCCGAACAGCGCTCCCGCCACCGCGCTTCCGAGCTCCTGTCCCGCATGGCACACCTGAAGAAGGGAAGGAACGGCTTCCTCCGTCCCTTGCAGCGCGAACGGATAGCTGCTCACGAGCACGACGGCCGTCCGCGGATTGGCGGCCGCGACCGCCCGGATAAGAGCTTGCTGGGACTCCGCCAGCGCCAGGCCGGGACGATCGGCGTCCTCCTTGCCTCCGATGAACGGCTGGTTGCCGACGACGACGACGGCAGCCGATGCAGACGCCGCTGCCGCTGCCGCCGTCTCCAGACCGCGGCTGACAATCTCGATCGCGAACCGCTCCGAGTCGGACGGCTTCTGCCGCAGCCTCATGCGCTCGGCCCTTGCCGCCTCCTCGGCGGCACCGGGATTGGCGGCGTCGGCAGCGTCGAATGCCTCTGGGCCCTCTTGCGAGACGGGCATCAGCCTGCCTTCAGGAGTCATGCCGACCGGGGTGCCGTTCCAGGTCAGCAGCAGAACGCCTTCCTCCCCCTCAAGGATGGAAAATACCTCCTTCACGAACCAGCCGCGGGCTTCCTGCGCTGCGGACTCCAGCCCTTCCTCGCCTTCCGTGACGAGGAGGCTGCTGGAAAGGGCGCGGAGGGTGATATTGCCGTATCCCCAATCCGTCAGCTCAAAGCGTTCGGCCGACTCGCTGTTCTCTTCGTCAGCCGCCAATATCCGGGCTTGGCCGACATATAGGCCGCTCGACAGGCTGCGCAGCCGGACGATGTCGCAGCCCGTATGGAACACCGCCTCCCCATCGGAGCCCAGCCGGTCCCGGATGCCCGCGAGCGGTGTTACCCGGTAAGGCGGAGTACCGCTGTACCAATCCACGAAAGCCTCGTCCGCCAGCGGCCCGATGACCGCGATGGACCCCTTCGCCGGAAGCGGCAGCAAGGGAGTCCTGCTCGAAGCCTCGTTGCGCAGCGATTCCGGGGTCCCGCCCGGAGCCTCGTTGCGCAGCAGCACGACCGACTCGCTGGCCGCGCGTCGCGCCAGCGCCGCGTGCTCCGGGGCGCACAGCCTCGATTCCGGCACGTCCGCATACGGATTTTCAGCATCCCATTCGCCCAGCCGAATCCGCACCGAGAACGTATGGACGAGCGCGCGATCGAGGTCGCACTCCTCCAGCAGCCCCCGCTCCAGCGCGTCGCGCACCGCCCGGTGCACCGTCTCGGAGTCATCGGTGATGCTGTCGATGCCGCTACGGATGGACTGCGCCACCGCCTCGGCATACGAAGGCAGGAAGCCGTGGTCGTTCACGGTGCCGAGCACATCTCCCGCATCGCTGACGACAAAGCCGTCCATGCCCCACTCGTCCCGGACGATGCCGTTCACGTCCTCGAGCAGATTGCACGGTATTCCGTTCACGCTATTATAAGCCGTCATCATGGATACCGCACCGCCCTCGCGGAACGCCGGCTCGAATGCCTTGAGGTAATACTCCCGCTTGCCCCGGGGATCGATGCTCGCCGAGAAGAAGCCGCGCCCCTTCTCATTGTTGTTGGCATAGAAATGCTTCAGCGTCGCCGCCGCCCGCAGGTAGAACGGATCGTCTCCCTGCATGCCCCGCACCAGCGCCGCGGTCAGCTTGCCCGTCAAATAAGGATCCTCTCCGTAGGCTTCCTCCGTGCGTCCCCAGCGCGGATCCCGCTCCATATCGACCGTGGGAGCCCAGATCGTCAGGCCGTTGCGCTCCGGATCGCGGCCGTAATACACTCTCGCCTCCTCGGAAATAACCTCTCCGATCTCTTTCATGAGCCCGTCATTCCAAGTGGCGGCAAGCCCGATCGGCTGCGGGAACACCGTCGCTTCCCCGAGCCAGGCGATTCCGTGCGCCCCCTCGGTTCCATGCTTGTATTTGGCGATGCCGAGGCGCGGAATCTCTTCCTGATACTGGCTCATCAGCGAGATCTTCTCCTCCAGCGTCAGCAGGGCTACGAGGTTCTCGGCCCGCTCCTTCAGCGGCAGGCCGGGGTTAAGAAAGGGGTACGCGTACGTTCCGGTGCTCATGGTCGGCAGCTCCTTTGTCTCGTCTCGATTTCTCTCTGCCCTTCCCGGACAAAAGAGGACTGAGACTAGCATAAGGGGGAACAGACGCTGCCGGTACCCCGCAAATTGATGGCGTTTTCATGCTTGATTTAGAGATGAAAGCTTTCGCCAATCTGCGCCCTTTGCTCCTCTGCCAGCTTCTCGATGGACAGCAACCCGGCAGACGGTATCGGGTTTTATGGATCATGCGAACGTATCCTAACCATCCCTTTATCTGCTATCGGACATACGATCCGCTATTCCGCTGATTTTGATCCCGTTTCAATTTTTATCGGACATACAATCCGCTATTCCTGATTTTATATTGCCATTGCAGTAGGAATCGGAGAAATAAGGGATCGTATGTCCGATACAGATGTCCAAATGCGAATTTTCCCCGAATAACGGATCCTATGTCCGATATGCCCGTAATTGCTGCTCCGATCCGCTGTCTAATCATGGCTCCGATCTGCTGTCCGGTCTGCTGTCTGATCAGTGTTCCGACCCGCTTTTCGTTCTGCTGCCCGGTCTGCTGTCTAATCACGGCTCCGATCTGCTGTCTAAGCTGTCTGATCTCCTCTCTGATCAGCGCTCCCGTCGCCGCCCGCTTCGTTTGGCCCATTCGACCCCATCACTCTCCCGCCGCCGGCCCAATGGCATAGCCGGTACCCGTTCCCTAACAAGAGAGAAGAACCGATGCGGGCGACATCAACCCGATATGGATAACGAAAAGACCGCCAGGAAAAGGCGGCCTCAATGTTCGGAGCTTAAGGGTTCATCTTCTGCACGGAATCACGAAGCCTCTCGCGCAGATGCTCCGACTCCGGGAACAGGCGGAGCCCGAGCTCCAGAACCTGCAGCGCTTCGCCGGCATACCCGTTCTCCTCCAGCGGATAGGCGATATAGCTGAAATCGTCGGCCGAGACGGCATACCGCTCCACTCCGTCATGGAGGATCTGCCGGTACTCGTCCCAAGCCGCATCGATCCCGCCGGACAAGGCGATGCCGGTCAAATAATGGGCCAGATTGCGCTGGACTTCGCCAGTTCCTTCCCCGAGCAGCAGGTCCAGAATGCCTTTCATCAGCACCTTGAGACCGACATAGTCGTCGTTCATCATGAGGGTAACGCCTAAGCCTGCCTCCGGCAAGAGCACCAAATAACTGCGGAAGCCGGTATCTTGCCCGGTATGGGATACAGCTCTGCGTCCTTGGTAAGCGCCCGTGAACCAGCCGAGGGCGATTCCATCCAGCCAATCTCCATAGCCCAGGCCGACCCGGGTGCTCCACATCTCCCCTTGGCTGCCTTCCTCAAGCAGCCCCTTCCCCTCTGCCGCCTGCTCCGGCTTCAAGTAAGCCAGCATGAGCCGGCAGCTGTCTACCGCGTTCATATACAACGTCGAGCTCGGTCCATGCGCCCGGTGATAAGGAAAAACGAGGCTTTTCTGCGGTCCGTAGCGTCCTTCGGGAGCTCCGAGAATATGCGGGGCCGCCAGCTGTGACGCCGGCACCTCCGCCAACAGGAAGGTGCTCTCTTCCATCCCGGCAGGCCGCAGCACATGCTCCCGCATGTACGCCTCGAAGGACATTCCGCTGACCTTGGCGATGACGTCTCCCAGCAGCTCGAAACCGATATTGCTGTAGGCATGCTCCTCGCCGGGATTCCGGTCCAGGCTGCGTGCGGCGAGGGCGCGTACATACCGCTCCAGACTGCCCTCGTCATCCTCCGGCGAGTCCCACTGGAAGTCCTCCTCGTCGGGCATGCCGGAAGTATGGCTGAGCAGGTCGCGGATCGTCACCTCGCGTTCCCGGCCGTCGGCGAGCTTGAAGTAAGGGACGCAGTCGCTCGCAGGAGCGTCCAGATTCAGTCGGCCTTGCTCCGCCAGCTGCATGACGGCCGTAGCTACCAGAGGCTTGGATACCGATGCCAGGTGAAAAAGAGTGTGCTCGTCCACGGGCTCGCCCGTCCCGGCGTCGCGGATTCCGTATCCGCGGGCAAAAACTCCATCTGGGGCAACGATGCCCACCGCAAGTCCGGGCAGCGGCTCCTGCGCCGCGAAGCCGGCCAGCAAGGCGTCCAGGCGCTCCATGGCGCGATCATGTCGACTCATGATGATTCCTCCCATTAATTATTTTGTTTTTTATAGAGAGTCAGGAAAATCAATGAGTCATACCAATGGATTCACGCCCTTCCGTATTGGCTTCATTCTAACCGGGTTCCGGCCACAATGGCGGGTAGAAAACAGGTAGAGAATGGAATGCGGCAATCCGTTCCAAGGAGGGTCGGCTGGAACTGAGCGGATCGGCTCTCCGAATGCCTCTGTCCGCCATACAACGGCTGACGCCGCGCGAGCTTTAGTCGGGCTGCAGGTACAATTCGCCTTTACTTGTTCTCCCCCTTGATAAAAATGACCCAAAAAGGCTATGCTAAAGCCACTTATTTTCAACAGAGGAGGCCGATGTCAAATGACGACTGCATACGCGACTTACAAGCTGATTGTCCCGACGCCGGTCCCTGACGGAGCAAGCCGACTCTGATCCGCAGCCCGCCTCTGCCATGATGGCAGAGGCGGGCGCTGATCGTCGGCGCCGCAGGAGACCAATGGTCTCCTGCGGTTTTTTTATGCCCGCGGGATCCACAGAGATCGCGGGCCTGTTAGAGGCCCGCATGCCATCTTGGCCCGCGGTGCCATGCCTGACAAGGCAAGCCCGCATGTTCGCTGCGGGCTTTTTGCTTTTTCCATCCAACCCACGAAAAGAGGAACCCGCCTTGACCTTAAATACAAACGAGCCTAACGAGATGAACAACCGGACTAAAACCTGGACAGAAACGGACTATACCCTGCGAAAAGAGGAATCCGACTTGAACCTGAATCCAAATGAGTGGAATGAAGCAACCGAAACGAATGATCCGATCAATAGCCATGTCTTTCCCCAAACGAATGAGCCAGCCAGCAAGAAGGGGTCAGCCGATAGGAAGTTACCCGCGGACAGGAAGGAAACCCATCCAGGGAATATCTCTCCTGCACCAGAAGCCCCTCAGGAAGGATCTCCTGCATCCGAAGAAGGCCGTGGGCTCCGCAGCTACGGCTGGAACGACTCCTGGCAAGAAAGGCTGGAGACGACTCGAAAGCAAACAGGCATCTCCGGGTTGGAGCCCGCCCGCATCGTCGCCCAGTTCTCCCACCTATACCGGCTGGCTGCCGAATCCGGCGAGCATCTGGCTGAAGTGACCGGGCGCTATTCGTTTGACGCTTTACGCAAGACCGATTACCCTGCGGTCGGCGACTGGGTGCTGGCCTCCGTGCCGAAGCCCGGCGACAGCTCCCGCGCCAGCATCCACGCCCTGCTCGAGCGAAGCTCCGCGCTGATCCGCAAGGAAGCCGGGCAAGTGCAGGACGGACAGGTCGTCGCAGCCAACATGGACTATCTGTTCCTCACGACGGCGATGAACCACGACTTCAATCTGCGCCGCATCGAGCGGTACCTGGTGGCGGCCTGGGAAAGCGGCTCGACGCCGGTCGTCCTGCTCACCAAGGCCGATCTCGCCGACGACCCGGATGATCTGGTGCGGCAGGTCGAGGACGCCGCTCCCGGCGTGCCGGTCCACGCCGTCAGCGCGCAGGAGAATCAAGGCCTGGAGCAGCTCCGGCCGTACATGCGGCCAGGGGCGACCATCGCGGTTGCCGGCTCCTCCGGCGTCGGCAAGTCCACGCTGCTCAACTGGCTGGCCGGCAGCGAGGAGCAGCGCGTGCAGGGCGTTAGAGGCGGGGACGACAGGGGACGGCATACGACGACTCACCGCGAGCTGTTCCGGCTCCCCGGCGGCGCGCTGCTGATGGATACCCCCGGCATGCGCGAGCTGCAGCTGTGGGACAGCGAAGGCTCCCCCGACGGCCATGCTGGCGCCTTCTCCGATATCGAGGAGCTCGCCTCCCGCTGCCGCTACACCGACTGCACCCATAGCAAGCGCGAGCAGGGCTGCGCGGTGAAGTCGGCGCTTGCCGACGGCACGCTGGATGCCGGACGGTATGAAAACTATTTGAAAACCGGACGCGAGCTCGCCCGTGTCGCCCGCAAGGAGCAGTCCGCCGCGCGCAAGACGATAACGCCCGCCGAGAACCGGCTGCGCAACAAGCAGGAGCGACGCAACGCCAAGAAGGCGACCAGCGATTGGGATTGACCGGACGCCGAGCGGGGCAACCGATGCGTACTGCTTTTCGCTATAGGAACACCCCTGACGCTGAGTACTGCCTTTCGCCTGAACGGCATAGCGATCCGTAAGAAACGGCCCCGTCGAAGTCGTGATATTCTGATCGTACTTGCCGCCCCTGGGAGCCTGGCTCAGCTGAAGCCGGAGGCAGATGCAGGCAGGATTAATAGCACGCGGAGGGAATGTCATTGAAAATATCCCCTATACGCCTGTTTGTGCCCAGTGTCCGGGACAGCTTTTTGTTCTACCGGGACATTCTGGGTCTGCAGGTGCTCCACGGCACCGAAGAGACCCCTTATGCCGAGTTCCTCACGGGGGACATCCGGCTCGAGCTGGAACCGCCGCTCACCGGCGACGGGCTGGCGGCGATGGACCGCAGACATGAATTTTGCGCGAGCGACCGGATGGCCGTCATCATCAAGGTGGACGATGTGGACGCGGCATACAAAGAGCTGCGGGACAAGAAGATCCCGTTTGTCAAAGAGCCGCATGACACCCCTGAATGGGGACATCGGGTCGCTTACCTCCGCGATCCGGCCGGCAATTTGATCGAGCTGAACGCAGGGCTCTGAGCAATTTGAGCAGGGCTCTGGGCAGGGCTTTGGGTAGGACCCTGAGCAGAGCCTTGAACAGGCATTGAGCTGGAAGGCTTGCCGGCCAGCTCTCCATTCCCGGCCTCTGGCGATGAGACCGGCTTCGGATGGTCCGCTTCAGATCGGCATGAAGCCAAAAAAGCTGTTCCTCGGCCGGACTTCGGCTTTCGGAACAGCTTTTTCGTCATGCATGCGCTGTCATGCACTTCGTGCGCTGTCATGCACTGTCATGCACTTCATGCGCTGTCAAATGCACTTGCGCTTTCTTGCACTTTCTTGCACGTCATGCCACTGTCATGCATTTTCTTGCACTTCAGGCCCTTTCTCGGCAATGTCATGCACTTTTTCAAGCTTTGTTTCGCCAGCTTGCTCCATCCACAGCCTTGGATGGGTTCAACCCTCGTAATGACTGTCACGGCCTTGCTGCAGCCAGCTGTCAGCCGATGATCCGCGCCACCCGTGTCAGAATCTCCTTCGTGGAAGCCTCGTCGTTCACGTCGTATTCGTCGATGTTCAGCCGAAGCACGGGACAGGCGGTGAATTCGCCGATCCACTTGGCGTAGCGGGCATGCATATGCTCCCAGTACGAGACGTCGGTCTGGATCTCCATTTCCCGGCCCCTCTCCGCAATCCGCGCCAGAATGGACGGAAGGCTGCCTTCGATATAGATCAGCACATCCGGATGAGGGAAGTACGGCGTCATCACCATCGCCTCGTAAAGGCTCGTATAAGTCTGATAATCGATCGGGGACATCGTGCCTTGATCGGCGTGCATCTTGGCGAAAATGCCGGTGTCCTCGTAGATGGAGCGGTCCTGCACGAAGCCGCCGCCCATCTCGAACATCTTCTTCTGCTCCTTGAAGCGCTCGGCCAGGAAGTAGATCTGCAGATGGAAGCTCCATCTCTCGAAGTCATGGTAGAACTTGTCCAGATAAGGGTTGAAATCGACCTGCTCCAGCGAGGTGCGGAAGCCGAGGCTTCTCGCCAGGGCGGAGGTCAGCGTCGATTTGCCGACCCCCACGGTGCCGGCAACAGTAATAACAGCGTTCTCGGGAATGCCGAATGGATTCATTTTATAAGTGCTCCTTTAAACGGGCGACGATCTCGTCGAATTGCCCGCGGTCGGCGACAAAGTCGACCGTATTGCCGTCGATCGGGATGATGGCTGTATCCGGCTCGCGCTCGGCCAGGGAAGCCATGGCCGTATCGTAATCCAGGATCAGCTGCTGCAGATAATCGGAGGACATCTCCTCCTCGAACGAACGGCCCCGCTTGGCGATTCTCGCCAGCAGCACGTCCAGGTCGGCCCGGATGTACAGAATGACGTCCGGCTTGGGCAGATCGTCCGTCAGCACATGGTAGATGTGGCGGTACTTGTCCCTTTTGACTCCTTTCAACGTGCGCTCGCTGAAGATCAGGTTCTTGTAGATATGGTAATCCGCGATGACCGGCAGCCCTTCGTTCAGGCGGGGAATGACGGCATCCTCCAGCTGCTTGTAGCGGTTGCAGAGGAAGAACATCTCGAGCTGGAAGCTCCAATCGTCCATATCCTGATAGAACTTGTCCAGGAACGGATTCTCCTCCACGATTTCCTTGACCAGCGGAAGCTGCCATTCCTCGGCCAGCATCGTGGCGAGTGTCGTCTTGCCGGCTCCGATCGGGCCTTCGACGGCTATATACGGTGCGCGTTTCATCGTTGCTTATATCCCCCTTGATTACAGTCGATGCATGAGCCCAACAGCTGCCCATACGAAATGGATGTCCTGCATATATGCACGGAATCATCGCTGGCGCGTCATGTTCCGACAAAAACAGACTTCCTCATTATATCTGCTGCGAAGGCGGAGGAGAACCCGTCCGGGCTTAAAATTATTGCCGCTTCGGCTGGCTTGAGACGGAGGATCCGACGATCTTCTGATAGCTCGCGATATCGAGCCAGCGGCCGAACTTGCGGCCTACCTGCCTGAAATGCGCGCATTTCTCGTACCCGAGCCGCTCGAACAGGGCGATGCTGCGCTCGTTCTCCGTGCAGACGGTCGCGACCAGCATATGGAAGCCGAGTCCGGCCGCCTTCTCCTCCAGAGAAGCTACGGCCCGGCTGCCCGTTCCTTTGCCCCGGTGATTCGGGTCCAAATAGATCGTGATTTCGGCCGTCGTATCGTAGGCCTGCTTGTTTTTGTGCCGAGTCAGCAGGGCGTAGCCGACATAGGCCCCTTCTTCTTCGATTATATAGGTCCGGTAGCGTGGATCTCCTCCCATGACGTTGGCGCGCATTTCTTCCAGGCTCAGCGCCTCGGTATGGAAAGAGATCGTCGTATTCAAGACATAATGATTGTAAGTGTGAAGCGCCTGCCGCAAATGCCGCTCTTCGATCGGCTTCATGATCATGAGCCGCTCTCCCCCTTCCACCGGAACGTCTCCGATTGGTACTCGATGCCCATCGCCTGGAACCATTCGTTCAAGCCGGTCCATAACCGCTCGCAGCGGGCATGGACCTCCTGAACATCCCGCAGGTCTCCGTCCATGACCATAGCCGCCAGCTCCAGGAAGCCGTCCGGGCGCGAAGGCATCGCCGAAGCTTCCTCGAAGCTGCTGGCCCTCGTCGTGAAGTAGCGGCGGTTGGCCAGCCCGATCAGCTTGGCCGCCTGCCAGGAGAGATCGTATGCCGCGCGGCGCGCGTATGCCCCGTCCCCGGCGTAGGCGGCGTTGCGGATTTTCCCCATCGTCTCATAGGGCTCCCAGACCATGAACTCTCTCATGACCTCGCGGAAGGCGGATTCGGGAGCGCTTGTCACGATGCGCCTGGCTTTCTCAAAGAGACGGCCCGGATCGTGAAGGGCGACCACATCGGCGTAAGAGCCCGCCTTGACGGCCCAGCTGTCGTCGACGGATGAAGCTCTCTTCAGCCAAACCGACCTCTGTACCGCTCCGATCTCCAGCTTGAAGGGAGGGATGATCTCCTCCTGCCCGGGAAGATCGATGCCGTCCGGCGTCAAGATCCGAATCTCCATATCCGAGTAGGGTCCGTCCGTCTCCCGGCCCAGCGAGCCATACACGCCGATGGCCAGAATGCTCCCGCCGTCCCGCTCCAGGACCTCTTCTTTCACCTGATGGATAAAGTTCCATTTGTCTTCTCTTGAAGTCGCAGCCGGATAAGGCAGCATCGCTTCAACCTCCTTGAACGGACAGCACCGGTATCGTCTTCTTGCGTCACCTAATTCGACAAAAGTTTCGCTCCCCCCTTCTCCCTTGGCCGTTACGCAGGACCGGATCCTCCTTACCCCCTATAGTTATTGCAGTACATTCTATAGTTTGATGGGTGCCGCCCGGAGGCTGGCCTCGGTATCCTAAAGTTGGTAAGCGTTTTCATTTATTTTAAAGGAGGATTCCAGTGAGAAAATCTCTGTCAGCCATCTTGTCCATGCTGCTCGCCTTCGGCGCCCTGACATCGACAGGCGCTGCGGGCAGCCGCGCGTACGCCAATGCGTCGACCGGCTTGTTCCAGGATTTCGAGCAAGGAACCGCAGGAGGGTGGACGACGTTCAACTGCGGCGCTGCCGCCCAGGTTTCACTCAGCGATGCCGAATACAGCTCCGGCACCCACTCCCTGCGCCTGACCGGGCGGGATACGGCAGGCTGCAGCCCCGCCATCGGTGCCGCCAGCCTGATGGAGGCGGGACAGACGTATACGATCTCGGCCAAGGTCAAGCTCGGCAGCGGCGCGGGAAGCATGAAATTCACCATGAAGGAAAGCGGCAGCACGGACAGCTATACGCAGGTGCTGGAGCCGGTGCCGGCATCGGATGCCGGCTGGACCACGCTGCAGGGCGACTATTCGCCGCCGGCCGGAGCATCCGGGCTTACGCTGTACGTAGAGGGAGCCCCTGCCGGCAGCGACGTCTACCTGGACGACTTCACGGTGTTCAAGCACACGACTCTACAGACGTACGATTTCGAGAACGGATCCGCGCAGGGATGGACGCCTAGCGGCAGCGGAACGGCCTCGAGCGTCGCCGAAGCCGCCCATGGAGGCTCCTACTCCCTCCTGTCGGACGGCCGGACAGCGGCATGGAACGGTCCGAGCGCCGACATGTCCTACCTGGAGGCCGGGGCGACCTACCGCATCAGCGCCTGGGTCAAGCAGAAGTCAGGAAGCTCCAGCCTGAAGATGTCCATGAAGCATACCCCTGCCGGCGGCAGCGCCGGGTATGAAGGAATCGGGTCCGCTGCGATCGTCGGCGATACGGACTGGGTCCTGCTGTCCGGCGTCTACAAGCCGGTCGATCCCGCCCTGATGTTCTATATCGAGAGCGATTCGGCGAACGCCTCCTATTATGTGGACGACGTCTCCGTCGACATGCTGCTGCCCGCTCCTTCCGCAGGCGGCGGCAATCCTCCAGCCGGCGAGCCTCCGGCGCTGTCTGCGGGCTTCGAAGACGGTACGGCCCAAGGCTGGCAAGGACGGATGGGCACCGAGACGCTGACGGTCGTATCCACGGAGAAGCATGGCGGAAGCTCCAGCCTGCTGACGGCCGGACGAACGGCGACCTACAGCGGTCCCGCCATCGACGTGACGGGCCATATGAAGACCGGATCCAAGTACAACGTCTCGGTATGGATGAAGCTGGCATCCGGCGAGCCTGCCGCCCAGGCCAGAGTCAGTCTGGCAGTGAAGTCCGGAAGCGCGACGAACTACCGTACTCTCGTCGGCAATACGGATGTGACGCACGGCACGTGGGTTCGGCTCGCGGGCGAATATACGCTCAGCGAACCGTTCGATTCCCTCGTTCTGTATGTGGAGACCAATGCGGGCACGTCCTCCTTCTACATCGACGATTTCTCGCTGGCATCGACGACCGCCCCGCCGCAGCTGCCGATCCAGACGGATATCCCGTCGCTGCATGAGGTTCTGGCCGATTACTTCCCGGTCGGCGCCGCCATCGAGCCTTCGCAGACGGCAGGGCTGCACGCGGACTTGCTGAAAAAGCATTTCAACAGCATCGTCGCGGAAAACGCGATGAAATGGGACGCAGTCGAGCCGACGGAGGGCAGCTTCACGTTCGAGCAGGCGGACAAAATCGTGGACTTTGCGCAGGCGAACGGCATGCGGGTCCGCGGCCATACGCTGCTCTGGCACCAGCAGGTTCCGGACTGGGTGTTCAAGGACGCCGACGGGGCCGACATGACGCCGACTCCGGCGAACAAGGCTCTTCTGCTGCAAAGGCTGGAAAACCACATCAAAAACGTCGTGGAGCATTTCGGCGACAAGATCTACGTCTACGATGTCGTCAACGAAGTCATCGACGAGTCGCAGCCGGATGGCTTCCGCCGCAGCAAGTGGTTCCAGATTCTTGGCCGGGAATACATCGACAAGGCGTTCGAGTACGCCCGCAAGTACGCTCCGGCCGGAACCAAGCTGTACATCAACGACTACAGCACGACCGAAGCGACCAAGCGCAAGCACCTGTACAATCTGGTCGCCGATCTGAAGCAGCGCGGCATTCCGGTCGACGGCGTCGGCCATCAGATGCACATCAACGTCACCGGCCCGTCCGGCGCAATCATCGAGCAGACGATGAAAATGTTCGCCGATCTCGGCGTGGACAACCAGGTGACGGAGCTCGACATGAGCATCTACGCGAACAGCTCCGACAAGTACACGACTCCGCCGCAAAGCGCTCTCGACAAGCAAGGGCATCAGTTCAAGGAGATTTTCGATGCCTTCAGGAAGGAAAAGACGGAGGGACGCCTGACCAACGTCACGCTCTGGGGCATCGGCGACGACCATACGTGGCTGAGCAAGCCCGAGCGCGCCGACTTCCCGCTGCTGTTCGATGCGCAGCTGCAGGCGAAGCCCGCCTACTGGGGCATCGTGGATCCTTCCAGGCTCCCGGCTCTGATTCAGACCAAGGATGTGTCCAAAGGCACTCCGGTCATAGACGGCAGCGCCGAAACGCTGTGGCGCGCGGTCGGTCCGACTCCGGTCGAAGCCGGGGATGCTTCGTGGGGAGCCTCCTTCCGCACCCTCTGGGATGACAGCCATCTGTATCTGTATGGAGAAGTCCGGGATGCATCGGTGAATCCGGTGGATAAGCTCGAGCTGTACATCGACGGCAACAATGGCAAGACGCCGGCTTATCAGCCGGACGACAAGCACTACACGCTGACCCGCGGCCAGTCTGCGGCGGCAGGCGTCGACTACCGGGTCGTGGAGAAGAAGGACGGCAGCGGGTATGCCGTCGAAGCGGCCGTGCCTCTGGATGCCGCGGCTGCGGGGAGAAGGCTCGGCTTCGATATCCGGTTCACGGATGCCGATTCCGGCCAGGCTCTGTCCTGGAACGACGCCTCGCACAGCCAGGATTCCGATACGTCCAAATTCGGCATCCTTACGCTGGCTGGGGAACTCAAGGTAGCAGGATCCCTCCGCGGCACGCCTGTCGTCGACGGAGACGAGGATGCCGCCTGGGCCGATGCCGAGGAGCTGGAGACCGGCGTCTGGGTGCAAGGAACCTCCGGAGCGACGGCCCGCTTCCGCACGATGTGGGATGATGGCCACCTGTACGTCTATGCCCATGTGAAGGACCCGCTGCTGAGCAAGAAGAGCGCGGATGCGTACCAGCAGGATTCAGTCGAGATCTTCGTCGATCCGAACAACGGCAAGACGCCGATCTACGAAGCCGACGACGGCCAGTACAGGGTGAATTTCGACAACGAGCGCAGCTATAACGGCGCTGCTTCGCCGGACAACTTCAAAACGGCCACCCGCATCGTGGACGACGGCTACGTCGTGGAAGCGGCGATCTCCCTCGATTCGATCCAGGCGAAGGCCGGAGACCTCATCGGCTTCGATCTTCAGGTGAACGACGACCAGGCCGGTCTCGGCACCCGCGCAAGCGTCGTGAACTGGAGCGACCCGAGCGGCCTGTCCTACCAGAACACATCGAAGTATGGCGTGCTTGTGCTCGGCGCTTCGGATGAAGGCGGCGAACCAAGTCCTTCTCCGCAGCCGAGTCCGCCGACTTCGCCGGATCCTTCGGCGAGCCCGAGCGCTTCTCCGGAGCCGTCGGCGACTCCAGGCCCGTCTCCGTCGCCGGACAGGACACCTGATCCGGCATGGATTCCGACTGTCCTTCCTTCGCCGACTCCGTCTCCAGCCGTGAAGGGAAGCGTCATCACGCTCAAGGCGATACCGGATGCAAGCGGAACCGCCTTCCTGTCGGTATCGGCGGCCGATCTGGCCAAAGCCGCCGGCTCGGCTGAAGGCTCCGTCGTGACGGTCAAAGCCGAGTCCGGCTCCGGCCTCAAGAAAATCGTCATCCAGCTGCCTGTCGGACCGCTGCAGGATGCGGCAGGGCGCGTGCGCTCTCTCGTGCTGGATGCCGGCCTTGCTTCCGCAGCTCTGGATGCCTCGATGCTGGCATCCGCATCCGGCTCGCTGGAGCTTGCCGTCGCCTTGGCGGACTCCGGCTCGCTGACCGAAGGCGCCCGGATCCTCCTCGCCGGACAGCCGCTGGTCCGCATCGGCCTCAGCCTGAACGGCGCTGCCGTTACGGATACGAAGGGTCTTGCGGCCATCACCGTCCCGTTTGCGCTGAAGGCGGGAAGCAAGCCTTTCCAAGCCGTTGCTTTCCAGGCGATGGACAACGGCTCGCTGGCACCGGCAGCCAGCTCCAGGTATTCGGCTGCCGCAGAAGGGGTCGTCTTCAAGCCGCAGAGCTTCGGCACCTACGCGGCCGCTCTTTACGCCTCCCGCTTCGGCGATCTCGACCGCGTGCCGTGGGCTCAGGATGCCATCGGCGCTCTGGAAGCCAGGGGAATCGTAAGCGGCATGAAGCCGGAAACGTTCGCTCCCGGCGCCGGCGTAACGAGAGCGGAATTCATCCAGATGCTGATGAATGCGCTCAGCCTGAGCGGCCGCGCCGACGGATCCAGCAGCTTCGCCGACGCCGAGGCCGGCGCCTGGTACGCCGGAGCGCTCGCTTCGGCGCAGCAGCTCGGCATCGTCTCCGGAAGGCCGGACGGCACCTTCGGCGTGAACGAGCGGATCAGCCGCCAGGAAATGGCCGCGATGCTTTACCGTGCCGCCGGCAAGGCAGGCATCGAGCTGAAGGGCGCCGCCGGCACTGGAGCGTTCCTCGACAGCTCCTCGATCGCGGGTTATGCGGCCGAAGCGGTCGCCGCCCTCCGGCAAGCCGGCATCGTGCAAGGCATGCAGGACGGACGCTTCGCTCCGTCAAGCTCCGCCACTCGCGCCCAGGCGGCCGTCATGATCTACGGCTTGTATGGATTCATGAAGTGAAGGACTAACGTCCCGAACCATTCTGTTCGTTAAAGACCAAAAATCCCCCTCATGGCCGCGGCCGCGAGGGGGTTTCTTTTATCTGGATCAGGTCGCAGCAGCCATTTTCCGCCCAATGTCCCGGCATTGCTCCTTCTCCTCGTCCGAAGGATTGAACTCGACCTTGAGGCCGGGAGCTGCGATCTGCGCGCCCCGCTCCTTCAGCTTCTCCTCGATCAGGTCCACCGCTCCGCAATAGATCGGATAAGAGCTGTCCCCGGAGCCGAACACCGCCGCGAGCTTGCCCTGCAGCTTTACACCATCAAGCTCTTCATAGAAATCCAGGAATTCATCGGGCAGCTCGCCGTCTCCCCAAGTATACGCTCCGATCAGAATGACATCGTACTCCTCCAGCTCGGATGCCTTGGCGTCCATGATATCCCGGACGGCCGGCTCGACCCCCGCATGCCGGATGCCGGCGACGATCTCTTCCGCCATCTCCTCCGTATTGCCCGTCATGCTGCAGCAGATCACGATCACCTTGTTCATGCTTTCCCTCCCGGCAGCTCTTCTACTTGTTGGATGCCGTCATACAGCGTAGCCAGATAGATTATGCCGTCCCTGATGTCCACATCGGTGACCGGGACTCTGGAGCTGACCGCCATCATCGTGAGGCAGCCTCCAAGCCAGCTGATCCGATACAGTCCCCGATCGGTGCAAGCCAGCAGCCGCCCGCCCTTTACGACAACCGAAAAGAGGAACAAGCCTCCGTAGCGGTAACGGTCGAATCCGCCCTTGCGGTTGCCGACGACCAGCTCCCCATTCTCGCTGGCTCCCACAAGCTGTCCGTAGTAGACGGCCAGGCTGGTCACGCCGGTGCCGAGATCGAATTCCATCCATTCAGCGCTCATCCGGTCATACAGCGCGATTCCGCTCTCGCAGCCCAGAATGAGGTATTGCGGAACGTTGAGCAGATCGTAAACCTTGCGGTCGTTCTTGGCGGCCGCCCCCCAGGAAGCGCCGTGGGAGCACCACAAACCCTGGGAGGTGCAGGCATACAGGCAGCCTGCGGACGCCCGGAACTGGTAGCAGGGCAGCTCCAGCTCTTCCTGGTCCCACTCGGCTCCGTCATAGACCATCAGCCCGCGGCTTGTGCAGGCATACAGAGTCTCTCCTGCCATGACCATGCGGTTCACGACGGCATGCGGCTCATCCGGCGCGCTGATCCTCTCCCATTCCCCTTGCCCATGCTTTCCGTAGATGGCTCCGCCCATCGCCGCGGCGTACAGGCATCGGCTTCCTGCGAGCACCGATGAGCAGGACAGCGGCCCGCTCTGAGTTCCGGTTCGGTTTTCCATGTTTTCCTCCTTCAAGCCTCTTCTTCCCGCTTCATTTTGCGGCCGATCCAAGCAAGCCTCGCGCGGCTTGCCCTCCGTTAAGCGCGGAAGTATGGATCTGATCTGCGTCAGTCGAATGCAAAAGCATCTCATTGTTTGATAATGATTCTCAATATCACTATAAGTATGATAACCATTCTCAATTATGATGTCAATTTCAACTTGAATCCTCTCTCTTCGGCTCAAAAAAGCCATGCCGCCAGTAATGGCGGCATGGCTGCAAGAGAGCTGGACAAGTCCTTCCCGATGAACAGGGAGGAACTCTTTTACGAGCAAAAATCGAATCAGGCAACGGCTTAGAGCCGAAGCTTCAGCCCGACAGCGGCGCCATGATCCCGGAACGTTACGGAGCGAATGCCGACAAGAGGCGGCAGCTGGCTCCCTACCGGGATGACGATCTCATCCAGCATCGTCTCCGGCAGCTCCAGAGAGCGGATGGAAAGCGACTGAGGAGTGAGAATCAGATCGGGACTTCTCCATTCCAGCTTGTAGCCCGCTTTGGCGCCTACCGTCAGCAGGTTTTTGTACTTGGCACTTATATCCGCAGCCATGCGTTCTCCGTCCAGTTGAATCCGCACGCCCTCGATTCTCAGCTCCGGCCTGACCTGCGGGTTTTCCGCGAGCTGGGCGCGGACCAGATTGGTGATATCCTCCTGGGAGAGAAACACCTCGGCTTTGCCGGATTGGATCATTTCGGCGGCTTTGCTTCTGAAATCCAGAGGAGTGTGGTCCAGCGTCAGCTTCTCCGCCGGCCTGACGTACCAGACCGCCGCTCCTCCCGCCAGCAGCGCCACGACCAGCAGCGAAACAATGAATCCCCCTATGATTTTGCGCATCTCAGACGCACCTCCATTCGGCCGTAACCGTTTTATCCTGCGCAGGCCTTCTGCGGCCTGTCCTGCCAGCTGTCTGGCTTCCATTGACAAAGGAACGTGCGGGGAGTATAACAAAACTACCTATCGGATGCCGCCAAGCCGCGCCGACGCTGCAAGCGGCGGCAGAGTCTCCGCTCCCGGCCGGCACTCTCTTGAAGGGCCGCGTCTCCAAGACGCGGCCCGGGATGGACAGGCAGCCGTACGAACGTGATCAGGACGCACGTCCCGCACCGGGACGTTTTTTCTTATTTTAGCCCTCCCCCATCATCTTGCCAAACGGAAAGGAAGAGAACGCGTATGAATTCCAGCACGCCCCAGTCCCCCGGTCAGCTGCCCGAAGCGGGCAAAGCCAAGGAGGAAGCGGTACGCATCCCTCTCGAGGAGATCATGCATGCCCAGCTGACGCTGAATGAAGTCATTACCCGGACCCCGCTGCAGCCGAACCGCGTCCTCTCCAGCCGTTACAACTGCAACGTGCTGCTCAAGCGGGAGGATCTGCAGGTCGTGCGCTCGTTCAAAATCCGCGGGGCCTACTACCGCATCCGCACGCTGCCGCCGCAGGACCTGGAGAAGGGCGTCGTCTGCGCCAGCGCGGGCAATCACGCCCAAGGCGTCGCTTACTCCTGTCAGACGCTCGGCATCCGCGGAAAGATTTACATGCCCAGCACGACTCCCCGCCAGAAGGTGACGCAGGTCCAGTTTTTCGGCGGTGATCAGGTCGAGATCATGCTGACCGGCGACACCTACGACGACGCCTATGACGAAGCGATGAAGGAATGCGCCCGCACCGGAGCCGCCTTCATCCATCCGTTCGACGACCGGGCCATCATCGCGGGCAACGGCACGGTCGGCAAGGAAATCATGGATGCGGCCGAGGCGATGCCGGACTACATCTTCGTCACCGTCGGAGGCGGCGGGCTTGCGGCCGGAGTCGCCTCCTACATCAAGGCGGTCTCGCCGCGCACGCGCATCATCGGCGTCGAGCCCAAGGGCGCGCCTTCCCTTGATGCCTCGCTGCGCAGCGGGCAGGTCACGCCGCTCGACTCCATCGACAAGTTCGTCGACGGAGCCGCCGTCAAGCGGATCGGCGACCTCACCTTTGCGATCTGCCGCGACCTGCTCGACGATGTCGTGCTCGTGCCGGAAGGCAAGGCCTGCACGACTCTGCTGAGCCTGTACAACGAAAACGCCATCGTCGCCGAGCCGGCCGGCGCGCTGCCTGTCGCCGCGCTGGACATGTACCGGGACGAGCTCGAGGGCAAGACGGTCGTCTGCATCATCAGCGGCGGCAACAACGACGTCGACCGGATGCAGGAGATGAAGGAGCGCTCCCTTATGTACGAGGGGCTCAAGCATTACTTCACCGTCAACTTTCCGCAGCGTGCCGGCGCCCTGCGCGAATTCCTCGACGAGGTGCTCGGGCCGGACGACGACATCGTGAGATTCGAGTACACCAAGACGCATAACAAGGAGAACGGCCCCGCCCTCGTCGGCATCGAGCTGAAGAACCGCGAGGACTATGGCAGCCTGGTCAGCCGGATGAACGCCAGAGGCTACCAGTTCATGGAACTCAACAAGGATCCGGTGCTGTTCGATCTTCTGATCTGAGCTTTCTTGAGGTTAGACAAGCAAGGCCGCTGCGATTGCAGCGGCCTTTTCGGCTTTGATGTCTTTTTACGCCCAGGCTTGAGGAGGGGTTCTATAAAAGAAGGGCCTGACGCAGCGGCGACGGATGCGGCAAACTGGACTCATCCCATTCCTGAACGAGGAGATGATTCCATGAAAGACTTCCTGCCTCGCCTTGCTGCAGCCCCCCTGTCCGCGCTGGCATTCGGCATCCTCTTTGCTTGGTCCCTATATACGACGATCTTGGAAGCCAGAGAGCCGAACGTATATGACTTCGTCTTCCTCATTCTCGGAGCTGCCGCCGCCTGGATTTATCAGCATGTCCTGCTTATGCTGCGGCTGCCGGAATGGATGGAGAGAGCAAAGCGGGGAGCGGCGCGATGAGAGGTTTTCTCCTCCGCTTGGGCGCGGCATTTCTATCCGCTGCAGCGACGGGCATTGTCATGGCGAGCCTTTGGGCAGAAGAATCCCCTATCCAAGGAGCCTGGATGATGCGGCTTATTGGAGCTGTCCTGGTCTTCATCTATGCCCTGCCGTTCCATCTCTTCTACGGCATTCCCGCTTCCTGGGCCATCGGCAGCCTGAGCGCCGGAATTCTCCCCTCCTCCATACGGCTCATCTCGGAACTGCTCCTTCTGTATCCTGCGGCCGGGCTGCTTCCGGCCATCGCCGTCGGGGAGCGGGCATATGAAGTCTACTGGACCTTTGCCGCTTCGGCCCTGCTCTATCGCCTCATGCTTCTGCTGTTGGAAATGATTTGGAAACACCGAAGATGAATGGCGGCTCTCGCAGCTTTCTATTTCAAAATGGAGTGAAAATGATTCCATCAAGGAACGGTAGGAGAAGAAGTCTTCGAGTCCATGAAAAACGAGAAATTTATTGCGTTACTGCGGCGTTGATTGCTTTGAAATCGCGATGAACGGCGAACAGGTCCATTCCGAGCCGAGCTCGCACACTGCCATCCTCTTCCCAGTCGGCTGAGGCACGCACGACCCGCTTGGCATAGGAACACGTCGAGCCGAGCCTTGGCGGAGCCAATTTTACGGAGCCAGGACTCGCTTCAAGGCTTCTTGCCGACCGCGCCTCATGAAAGGGCTGTTTGCCCATTTCCAGGTCTATGCTTGAAGCGGAACCGCATGGCAGGAAGGCGGCGGCTTTTAGGAAAGGCCAGATTTGAACTCTATGCGACATACGTTCCGTTATCTGAGAGATTTGTCCCTTTTTCCAGCTCTATCGGACATACGTTCCGCTATTCCAGATTTTTCATCTGTATATCAATAGAATTCATATAAATAACGGATCCTATGTCCGATACCAAGGCATAACCTAGATATTTATTAAAATAACGGATCTCATGTCCGATCAACTCGAGACTCTGACCCTGGCTCTGGTTCCTGTTCCTGCTCCTGCTCCTGCTCCTGCTCCTGCTCCTAAATAATAAAATCCCTATCGCAATCTCGCTCTGTTGTTGAGTCACATCTGCTAAAAGAGCTTATGCTTGCAGATTCCGCCGTCTCATTCAGCCAGAGTAAGCCCCCGAAATTACTGCGGAGGCTTTACTGCGATATAAGCAGAAATCTCAAACCCGTCTACAATCGGATCCGATCATCAGGCTTGTCGACATGACTTAAGGCTGGATCCGATGCTTGCGCGCATCGAGAATGATGCCGGCCGTCTCCTCGATGGCCCGGTCCGTCACGTCGACGACGAGGCAGCCGAGCCGGCGGAATAGGCTGCGGGCATGCTCCAGCTCCTCCGCCACCCGCTCGAGGCTGGCATAGCTGACGCTGGACGGAAGTCTGCTTGAAAACCTCACTTGCCTTTGCGGATCGGACATACGATCCGTTATTTGGCCGAAAATCATCACATTCCTATGCGGATCGGACATACGATCCGTTATTTGTGAACAATTAGCTATATAGCAATATAAACTATAGAAATAGCGGATCCTATGTCCGATAAATGCGTCAATGAACGAAATCCTCGGAAATAAGGGATCCTATGTCCGAAGGAAAATGAGGTTGCTTGAGCATGAGCATTATCAAGGTTGAAAGTTGCCGAAACCAGCGATCCCTCTTATCTCCCCTCCATCCATTGCCACATCGGCGTTATTTCACGGCATTAACGCACATACTCGCCAGTACGTGCAAGTTCATGTCATTGCGCCCATTCCATAGCAAATTCGGCCCCAGAGTCCTTGAAACCTCGCGAGGCGCGCGAATTGTCAACCCTTCTCTCTTCTCTTCTCTTCTCTTCTCTTCTCTTCTCTTCTCTTCTCTTCTCTTCTCTTCTCTTCTCTTCTCTTCTCTTCTCTTCTCT